>CAZIXE010000021.1:0-58896 GCA_964543235.1 uncultured Rhizobiaceae bacterium
GTGAATCACGCTCTCAAGCCCGTAGCGAGCGGCTTTTTCAACAGCCTGCTAGGTGTTGACGAGGATCAAGGCGGGCGGCCGCGGCCGTCTGGGAAAATACAAAAAATGATAATCCGGCTTGCGATACTTCTGTTGGGGCTCGCCGCGGCAGTGACCCTGCTCCCGGGAGAGCGTGGGCCGCAGGGGGTGGTGCAGGCCGTGGCCCTGAACGTCGATCTATCCGCCGCATTGGCTGACATGCCATCGCCACATTGCGCAGCGAAGCAGCCGGCACAACCTAAACCCGCCGGGCACGATTGCTGCGTGAAAATAACATGCGGACAACACATTGGACTATGGCTCGCGCCGGCAGCCGCCCCGGGAGCAGCACAGGGCCGTTGCCCAAGCCGATACGATTCCGAACGCGCTGAGGGTCGGAGCATTGCACCCGATCCCGACCCGCCGAGACGGGTCGCGTGATCGCCGGCCGGTGCAATTGCCCGGCCTATCCGCCGTGCCGCAAATGGCACGAAACCGTCAGACGCCGGGCATCGACCGGCACATGCAAAGGATCAGTTCCATGAATCGCCGTGAAATCTCGTCCACACTTCTCACCGGAGCGGCAGTGCTGCCGCTGTGCAGTGGCTGGCTTATGACCAGACGCGCCGCTGCGGCCCCAACGGCACACAAGCTCACCGTGCTGTCACGAACCCTTGACATCGACGGTAAGCCGGCCACCGTGTATGGCCTCACCGGTCCGCAAGGCAAGCCGGGGCTGACGCTTACCGCCTCGGAGGCCGCCGAAGTGGATCTCGTCAATAGCCTTGGCGAAGAAACCATGATTCACTGGCACGGTCTCAAGCCGGCCTGGAATCATGACGGTGTGCCGGGGCAGCCGATGCCGATGCTGAAACCGGGTGAGGTACGGCGCTACCAGCTGCCCGCCGGCAAGCCCGGGACGCACTGGATGCATGCCCATACCTTGCAGGAACAGGCGCTGCTGGCGGCCCCGCTGATCGTCCATGGCGCGGAGGATGCGACCCGCGACGAGCAGGAGATCGTGGTGTTGCTGCATGATTTCTCGTTCACACCGGCGGAGGAACTGTTGGCCCGGCTCAAGACTGGCGGCGGCATGGGCATGATGGACCACATGCACATGCCGGGGATGGGCCAATCACAAATGCCGAGAATGGGTCAGGGCCAGATGGGCGGCATGATGATGGGTGGCATGATGGGCATGGATGTCAACGACGTCGAATATGATGCCTACCTCGCCAATGACCGCACGCTCAACGATCCCGAAGTGCACCTGGTGGAGAGGGGTGGCCGGGTGCGGCTGCGTCTCATCAATGGCGCCACCGCCACGGGCTTTACCATCGACCCGGGGCCCCTGGCGGGCGAGATCGTGGCGGTCGACGGCCAGGACATCGTGCCGATCCCGGCGCGGCCCTTCCCGCTCGCCATGGGCCAGCGGGTCGATTACCGGCTGAACATTCCGGCCGAAGGCGGCAGTTTCCCGATCCTCGCCCGGCGCGAGGGCGCGGTCGAGCGAACCGGTATCATCCTGGCCACCGCCGGCGCCGCTGTCGGCAGGTTCGCAGTGACAGGCGAGGCGAAAGGACCGATCCTTGCCCTCGGCCAGGAAACAGGACTGGCGGCAGCCGTGCCTCTGCCGGACCGGGCGATTGACCGCAGGTTCGTCGTCAACCTGTTTGGGAGCATGGAGGGCTACGCCTGGGGAATGGAAGCCGACAGAGAGCTGAAAGTCCGTCAGGGCGAGCGGATAGCCATCGAGATGCGCAACCATTCGATGATGATGCATCCCATGCATCTGCATGGACATCATTTCCAGATCACCGGAGTCAACGGAAGGGCGATTGCCGGGGCGGTGCGCGACACGGTGTTCCTGACCCCGATGTCGCGTGTCACCTTCGCCTTCGACGCTGACAATCCGGGCGGGGCTTGGGCATTCCACTGCCATCACCTCTATCACATGGCGAGTGGTATGATGGCGGCAATCGGCTATGAGGGAGCGTGAAGATGAACCGCAGATCCCTGCTTTGTACGATGCTTGCTGCCGGGCTGTGGGAGCAGACCGCTCCCGCCGCGGCGGCGGCCCTGCCGGAGGTTGCCGTCTACCGCGACCCCGGCTGCGGCTGCTGCGAAGCGTGGGCGCAAATCATGATGGCGGCCGGATTTCCGGTGTCGATCAGCGATGATCCGGTGCGCGACCAACGGCGGGCCAAGCTCGGTATCCGCGCCGAATGGGCAAGCTGCCACACGGCGCTGGTCCAGGGCTTCGTGATCGAAGGCCATGTACCGCCCGCCGACATCATGCGCCTCCTCCAGGAACGGCCGGCCGGCGCCTTCGGCCTTGCCGTCCCCGGCATGCCACTCGGGTCACCGGGCATGGAGGTCGAGGGCAGCAGCGACCCTTACGAGGTGCTGCTCCTGCGGGCGGGCGAACCACCGGAGATCTTCGCCCGGTACTGACAACTCACCCTGAGCGGCCGGCGGGCGATCCGGTGCTTGCTGGACGGTGCGCCGGTCATTCGATAGAAGGAAGGTCTCTTCAATCACAGGGAGCAAGAAGACATGCGGCGCAATCTGATGCTGGCGCTTGCGCTGGGCGGGCTGATCATGGGGACCGTCACCGTCAAGGCACAGGAAACTCCGTCGAGCGAAACGATCGAACGGCGGCTGGAGGCAGCGCCGCAAGTGACGATCGCCAAGGAGAAGAAAGTCACGCGCAAGGACATCAAGCGGCGCTACGACCTGCGCAAGCTGGCACCAGCCATCGATATCCAGGCGATCAATTTCGGCTTCGACAAGGCGGTGATCCCGGTGCGTGAGCGCTGGAAGGTCGAACGCATCGCCACAGCGCTGAAGCGCATCCTCAAGCGGCGGCCGCGCGAGGTCTTTCTGATCGAGGGACACACGGATGCAGTGGGTTCGCGCCAATACAACCAGGGCCTCTCCGAGCAGCGCGCCTATGCGCTCTATTCCGATCTCGTCCGCTATTTCGGCGTGCCTGCCTTCGCGCTGGAATGGGTGGGCTACGGCGAGGACTTCCTGCTGGTGCCGACCCCGGACAAGGAATGGCGCAACCGCCGGGTGACGATCCGCCGGGTCACCGACTTCCTGCGCTGATCCCGGACACGCGATTGCGGCGGCAATCGCCGGCGGGTAGAGTGCCGCTCCCGTCAGAGGTGATTTCTTGGACCTGGCGATCTTTCTTGCCGTGATTCTGGCGGCCCTGCTGCATGCCAGCTGGAACCTCATCGTCAAACTGAACATTGACCGGTTCCTCGGACTGTTCCTGATCCAGAACCTGATGGGAGTTCTGGGGCTCGGCATGCTTGCGGCCTTCGCCTTTCCGGCGGCGGCGAGCTGGCCCTTTGCGCTGGCCTCGGGCATCCTCCATACCGGCTACAACCTGTTCCTGGCGCGCAGCTATCGCGATGGCGACCTGAGCCAAGTCTATCCCATCGCACGCGGCACTGCACCGCTGATGACACTGGCAGGGACGTGGCTGTTTGCCGGCGAAGCGGTGTCGGCCGTCACGGCGGGTGGAATCCTGCTGCTGGTCTTCGGCATCTGGGCCACGGCATTCTCGAAGGAGAAAAGCTTCCGGCTCGACGGCCTGACGCTGTTCTTCGCGCTTGGCACGTCGGTGTTCGTGGCCGCTTACACTATCGTGGACGGGCTCGGGGCGCGCGCTTCCGGTTCGGCCTCCGGCTATGCCGGCCTCGTTTTTGTGCTCGACGCAGTGTTCCTGTTCGCCACCGGCACGGCGATGCGCGGCTTCGGCATTGTCCGCCAGGTGGCGCCGTTCTGGAAGAGCGGACTCCTGGGAGCAGCCTTCTCGGTCGCCGCCTACTGGATCGCCATCTGGGCGATGTCCAAGACCCATATCGCAGCGGTGGCGGCTCTGCGCGAGACGAGCATCCTGTTCGTGATGCTGATGTCGATCTACATCCTGAAGGAGCGGGTGACGGCGGGGCGCATCGCCGGGGCCATGCTGATCGTGGCAGGGGCGGCAGCGCTTAGGCTGGCGTGAAAACCTGGGCGAACCGCCGGCGAAGCTCGGCCTTCTGCACCTTGCCCATGGCATTGCGCGGCAGTTCGTCCACGACAAAGATGTGATTCGGAACCTTGAATCTTGCCAGGCGTTTCGACAGCGCGGCGACGATCTCCGCCTCGGGTGGTAACTGACCGCTAGCGGTAACGACGGCGACAACGCCTTCGCCGAAATCAGGATGAGGCACGCCGATCACCGCCGATTCGACGATGCCGGGAAAGGCATCAAGTTCGGCTTCGATTTCCCGGGGATAAACATTGAAGCCGCCCGAGATGATCAGATCCCTGGCGCGGCCGGAAATGGTGAGGCGGCCCTCCTGGTCCATGGTGCCGACATCGCCGGTGATAAAGAAGCCGTCCTCACGGAAATCCTCCTTCGTCTTATCCGGCATGCCCCAGTAGCCCTTGAAGACGTTGGGGCCCCTGACCTCGATGACTCCGGGCTCGCCCGTTGCGGCGCCGGCAATGCGCACCGCAACGCCGGGAAGCGCGAAGCCGACGGTGCCCGGGATGCGGGCACCATCATAGGGGTTCGAGGCGATCATGCCGGTCTCGGTCATGCCATAGCGTTCGAGAATGGCGTGGCCGGTTAGCTGTTCGAATTGCCGGTGGGTCTCCGCCAAGAGCGGCGCCGATCCCGAGATGAAGAGCCGCATCGAGGAGCAGGACTCGCGCGTGAAACCCTCGGACGCCAGCAGGCGGGTGTAGAAGGTCGGCACCCCCATCATGACGGTTGCCTGCGGCAGCGCAGCGACGATGCGGTTCACCTCGAACTTCCCGAACCACAGAATTTCGCAGGCGCTGAGAAAAGCTGTGTTGAGGGCCACAAACAGGCCATGCACGTGAAAGACCGGCAGGGCGTGGAGCAGCACATCGCGTTCCGAGAAACGCCAGAGCCGGTTGAGGGTCTGGGCATTGGATGCAAGATTGCCGTGGGTGATCATCGCGCCCTTGGCGCGGCCAGTGGTACCGCTGGTGTAAAGGAGCCCTGCCAGGTCGCCGATATCCCGCGGCACGGTTTCGTGGCGCGATTCCATGCGCGACGCCAGATCGGCGAGCGAGCCCTGGCCCGCGCCGTCAAGATTGACAACGGCCGTCACGCGGTGGCGATCCGCCAAAGAGCGCATTTCGGCTTGCCGCGCGGGGTCGCAGACGATGACCTGCGGCCTGGCATCGCCAGCGAAATAATCCACCTCGGCCAGGGTGTAGGCCGGGTTGAGCGGCTGGAATACGGCACCGCATTTGAGCGCGGCCAGATAGAGGCAGACGCCGGCCAGCGACTTCTCGACCTGCACCGTGACCCGGTCGCCAGGCGCCACGCCCAGCACGGTGAGCGCATTGGCGTATCTGGCAACGCGGGCGCGCAACTCGCCATATGCCAGTGCCTCGTCCGAGTCGGCGGCGCGGAACGCCGGACGGGTTTCAGCCGCGGCGAAGTGCGAGTCGAGCAGCGTATAGAGATTGCCGTCAGCCACCTGTGGATAAGTCTCCCTGCAATCGCACCGTCATCAGTCCTTCAAACAAAACCCCGAGTGTCGCACCTGCAGCCAGCTGTGAGTTCGTGAGTTCCCCAAAACCGGAGCTGCGTCACCCGCCTTCCCTGCCATGCCGGCGCGCGCCCTTCATGCCCCTCAGGCCCGCATCACCGGCATGGCTCCTTTCTCACGCCAGAAAATCGCGCATGCGGGCCAGCGCTTCGCGAATGTCGGTCTCGCTCGCCGCATAGGACAAACGCAGGTAGCCCGCACCATTGGCGCCGAAGCTCTCGCCGGGCAGAACTGCCACGTGGACCTCTTCCAGCAGATCGCGGGCGAGCTGACGCGAGCCGCGGCCGGTGCCCATGACATTGGGAAAGGCATAGAAGGCGCCGCCCGGCTGGCGGCAGGTGACGCCCTTGATGGCGTTGAGGCCGGGCACGACGATGTCGCGGCGATGCTGGAAGCTCAAGCGAAAGCCCTCAATCTCATCCATTGGGCCGGTGATCGCCGCCAGCCCCGCCATCTGGGTGGCGACGCTGGTACAGGAGTGATCGACGGTGATGAGTTTGCGCACATACTCGACGAGCGGTTTCGGCCAGATGCCGAAGCCGAGGCGCCAGCCGGTCATGGCGAAGGTCTTGGACCAGCCGTCAAGCATGATGGTGCGGTCGCGCAGTTCGGGAAAGGTGAGGAAGCTGGTGAAACCCGCCCCTTCGAAGACCAGGTGGCTGTAGATTTCATCGGAGAGGATGGCGACATAAGGATGGCGCAACAGGCCGGCGGCCAGCTTTCCCAGTTCGCCGGCGTCGACGACGCCACCGGTCGGATTGGCCGGAGAGTTGATCATGATCATGCGGGTTGCCGGGGTGATCAGCGACAACACCTCCGCGGCATCGAAACCGAAGTCCTTTTCCTCGCGGATCGGATAGGGCACGGGGCGCGCCCCGCTGGAACGGATGGCATCGCGATAGGGCGGGAAGCCGGGATCGGGATAAAGGATCTCCGCTCCCGGACCACCGAAGATGTGGCAGGCGAAGTAAATGGTGACCTTGCCGCCCGGCACGATCACCACTTCATCGGGATGAACCGCGACCTTGAAACGTCCGCCGACATAGGCCGCCACCGCCTCGCGCAGCGGGATCAGGCCCTGCGGCGAAGAATAGCCGTGCGGGCCGTCGCGTACCGCCTTTTCCGCGGCCGCCAGAACATGCTTTGGCGGGGTGAAGTCAGGCTGGCCAATGCCAAGATTGATGACCGGGGCGCCCCTGGCCTTGAGCGCGTTGGCGCGGTCCAGGACGGTGAAGGCCGATTCTTCTTCAATAGCGGTGACGTTGGGGTTGAGCTTGAGCATCAGGTGACATCATCAATGGCGGGATCGAGGAGATGGCTGACATGGCGCCCGCCATGACCCGTCTCTACCGCGCGAGCGAACGTCTCCGCAACCGCCCCGGCGAGCGCGCTCTCCTGGTGCAGATGTTCCGCCAGCTCGAGATAGTAGCCGATGTCCTTGGCGGCATTGGCGATGGAGAATCGGTAGCCGTCGAAGTCGCCGTCCAGGGCCGACCCCACCATCTTGCGCAGGACGCCGGAATTGCCGGAACCGTTGAGCATGACCTCGTAGAGGTCTTTCCAGTCGAGATGGGCGGCCCGGGCGGCAGCAAAACTCTCGGTCACAAGCGCAATCATGCCGGTCACGAGAAAGTTGGAGATGAGCTTGGCGGTATGGCCGGCACCGGGCGGGCCGAAATGCCTGATCGTTGACGCATAGCAGGCCAGCAGCGGGCGAATGGCGGCGAAAGTGCGGTCGTCGGCACCAACAAGGGCGCCGGCCTCGCCCTTGAGCACCTCGGCCGGTCCACCGGTTATCGGGGCATCGGCATAACCCACGGCCAAGCGACCCATTTCGCGGGCGAGGCGGCGCGTGGTCTCCGGCGCGGTGGTGCCGGCATCGATGATGATCTGGCCGGCCCGGAGGTGGCTGCGCAAGGCGTCAACCGTGTCTTCGACCACCCTGGCCGTCGAGACGCAAAGCAGGATGACATCGGTGGTTTCGGCAAGCTCGCCCAGCGAGAGTGCCTCGGCGGCTCCCTTCGCCAGCAGATCGTCAATGGGCTTGCGGTTGCGGTGGGCGATAACGGTGACGGCATGGCCCGCCCTGATGAGATTGACAGCCATGCCATGGCCCATGAGTCCGGCACCTACCAAGCCAATCCGCATGTTTGCCTCCCTCAAGGCGCATGCTAGTTTCCGCGCCCGGTCACAGGAGCAGAGAATGACGGTTCACAAGAATTACATCAACGGCGAATGGGTGGCAGGCAAGAGCGTGCGCGAGAACATCAATCCCTCGGACGTCGCGGATGTCATCGGCGTTTATGCCCAGGCGGATGGCGCCCAGGCAGAAGAGGCGATCGCCGCGGCCAGAGCCGCATTCCCCGGCTGGAGCCAGGCAAGCCCGCAGCAGCGCGCCGATTGTCTGGAGGCGGTGGGCCAAGAACTCATGGCGCGCAAGGACGAGGTCGGCCGCATGCTGTCGCGCGAGGAGGGCAAGCCGCTGGCCAACGGCATCGCCGAAACCATCCGGGCAGCGCAGATCTTCAAGTTCCATGCCCAGGAGGCGCTCCGGCAGGAGGGTGTCCATGTCGCGTCGGTCAGGCCCAATGTCGATGTGACGCTGACGCGGGAACCGCTGGGTGTCGTCGGCCTCATCACGCCGTGGAACTTCCCGATCGCCATCCCGGCCTGGAAGGTGGCGCCGGCACTCGCCTTCGGCAACACGGTGGTGCTCAAGCCGGCCGACCTGGTGCCGGGCACCGCCTGGATGCTGGTGGAAATCATGTCGCGCGCCGGCTTCCCCAAAGGCGTGGTCAATCTGGTAATGGGGCGCGGTTCGGTAGTCGGCCAGACGCTGCTCGACTCAAGAGATGTCAGCGCGATCTCGTTCACGGGTTCGGTCGAGACGGGGGCGAAGGTTGCCATGGCCTGCGCCCGGCGCGGTGCCAAGTTCCAGCTCGAGATGGGCGGCAAGAATCCACTGGTGGTGCTTGACGATGCCAGTCTCGACGCAGCGGTAGCCGCGGCGATCGACGGCGCCTACTACCAGACCGGGCAGCGCTGCACAGCTTCATCGCGACTGATCGTGCAGGCGAAAATCCATGATGCCTTCGTGGACAGGATGGTGACCACGATGAAGGGGCTCAAGGTGGATCACGCGCTGAAGGAGGGCACGGTGATCGGCCCGGTGGTGGACGAGAACCAGCTGCAGCAGGATCTCAATTACATTGACATCGGCCGCAAGGATGGGGCGGAACTGGCCTGGGGCGGGGAACTGCTCAACCGCGATACCAAGGGCCATTACCTGTCGCCGGCGCTGTTCGTGAAGACGAAGAACGACATGCGGATCAACCGCGAGGAAATCTTCGGACCAGTGGCTTCCGTGATCAAGGTCGACAGTTACGAGGAGGCGCTGAGTGTGGCGAACGACACGCCGTTCGGCCTGTCATCGGGGATCTTCACGTCGTCGCTCAAGCATGCCACGCACTTCCGCAAGCATTCGGCGGCGGGCATGGCGATGATCAATCTGCCGACGGCTGGCGTCGATTACCATGTGCCGTTCGGCGGCCGCAAAGGCTCGAGCTACGGCGCACGCGAACAGGGGCGTCACGCGGTCGAATTCTACACCACGATCAAGACAGCCTATACGCTGGCGCTGTAATCAGTCCTGCGGCGCAGGCGCGGGCCGCGAGATGCCGCGGGCGCGTTCGCGGGCGAAAACATAGAGGCCGCTGGCGATGACGATGCTGCCGCCGACCAGGGTCCAGTGGTCCGGGCGGTCGCCGAAGACGAGATAGCCGAACAGGATCATCCAGACGATCTGGGTATAAACGAAGGGCGCCAGCGCGGAGGCCGGGGCGAGGCGATGGGCCTCGGCAAGGAGCAGATGACCGAGGCAGCCGAACAGTCCCATGCCGGCGAGGAGCAGCCATTCCGTTCCCTCCGGCGCGCGCCACGACCAGGCGAGGGGGACGGCGGCACTCAGCGAGCCGACGATGCAGACATAGAGGAGCGAAGTCTCGGCGCGGTCGGTGCCACCCACTTTGCGGGTGCCGATGTTGTAGATGGCGCCACAGAAGGCAGAGGCGAGAGAGAACAGCATGGCACCGTGAAAGCCGGCGGTGGCAGGCCGCATGATGACCAGCACACCGAGGAAACCCACGATCACGGCTGCCCAGCGCCGGATCCCCACCTCCTCGCCCAGGAGCAGGACCGAGAGGGCGCAGACCCACAGCGGAATGGTGAAGGAGATCGCCGCAGTCTGCGCCAGCTGCAGATAGCTGATGGCAAGGAAGTTGAGCGTGGTCGAGGCCATGAGCATGAGGCCGCGAAGCCCGTGCCAACCGGGATGGCGGGTCTTCAGAAGTCCGGGCCCGCCGGCCCGCCAGAGCAGGGCGGCCGCAAGCAGCAACGCAATGAAGTAGCGAAAGAACACGGCGACGGGCTGCGGGACCGTCTGGATCGCATATTTGGCGGTGGCATCGAGCATGGCGAAGAGGCAAATCGCCACGAGCATGAGGACTATGCCTCTGAGACTGCCTGGCACGGCGTTCAGACGACCTCCACGTCGAGACTGCCGACGTGTTCGATCACCGCATGGAGCCGGTCGCCGCGCTTGACGGGCCCGACGCCTGCCGGGGTGCCGGTGAAGATCAGGTCGCCGGGCTTCAGGGTAAAATAGCGCTGCAGTTCGGCGACAATCTCGTCGACGCTCCAGATCATGTCGCCGAAATCGGCCGCCTGGCGGCGGACGCCGTTGACGTCGAGCGTCATGGCACCGCGGGTCAGCCGGCCAGTCGATTCGATGGGCGCAATCGCACTAACCGGGGCCGAATGGTCGAAGGCCTTGGCAGCCTCCCAGGGCCTGCCGCCCTGTTTGGCGATCGCCTGGAGATCGCGGCGCGTCATGTCGAGGCCCACGGCATAGCCGAAAACCTCGCCGCCCCCTTTCAGGGCCACGACCAGTTCCAGCTCATGGTGCACGTCGCCGGACGCCGGGGGATAGGGGAAGCGCCCGTCGAGGACGATGGCGTCGGCGGGCTTCATGAAGAAGAGCGGCGGGTCGGACTTCGGGTCGTTGCCCATTTCGCGCACGTGATCGGCATAGTTGCGGCCGATGCAATAGATGCGGCGTACCGGGAAGGCGCCGCCATCGCCCTTCACGGGGATCAGGACCGGGGGCGCAGCGAGGAAGGCGGTCTGCATCCGCTTCTTGTGACGAGGCTTGCCAAAGGGGTCAAGGCGCAAGACAATTCGGCCAGATCAGGGAGGAACGCATGGCTCACGGTCCGGCGGAGGCAGGCCCCAGGGGCAAGGTGGTCATCAAGAATATCGGGCTCGTGGTGACCGGCGACATGAATGCGCCGCTCGCCGATGCCGATACGGTGGTGTGCATTGATGGCGTCATCACTGCAGTCGGCAAGGCCAAGGACGTGGACACGGATGGGCCTGACCTCAGCATCGATGCCAAGGGGACGGCGCTGATCCCCGGCCTCATCGACAGCCATGTGCATCCGGTATTCGGCGACTGGACGCCGCGCCAGAACCAGATCGGCTGGATCGATTCGTTCCTGAATGGCGGGGTCACCACCATGGTGTCGGCAGGCGAGGTGCATCTGCCGGGGCGGCCCAAGGACGTGACCGGGGTCAAGGCCCTGGCCATCACCGCACAGCGGGCCTTCTCAGCCTTCCGGCCGGGCGGAGTCAAGCTTCATGCCGGGGCGCCGCTCCTCGAAAAAGGCATGGTCGAGGCCGATTTCGCCGAGCTGGCGAAGGCCGGTGTTACACTGATCGGCGAAGTGGGGCTGGGCTCGGTCAAGGCCGGCTATGAGGCGAAGGAAATGGTGGCCTGGGCCCGGAAACACGGCATCCAGTCCACGATCCATACCGGGGGACCATCGATTCCAGGCTCCGGCCTCATTGACAAGGACACGGTGCTGGAGGCCGATGCCGATGTGATCGGCCATATCAATGGCGGCCACACCTCACTGCCCGAGAACCATGTCTGCGAGCTATGCGAAGTCTCGCGCCGGGCCATCGAACTCGTTCACAACGGCAATGAGCGTGTGGCGATCGCGGCGCTCAAGACTGCCATCGCCACCAAGAACCTGCACCGGGTGATCCTCGGCACGGATTCGCCGGCGGGATCCGGCGTGCAGCCACTCGGCATCCTGCGGATGATCGCGCTGCTCTCGGGGCTCGGCGGGCTGGCGCCGGAACTGGCCATTGCCTGCGCCACCGGCAACACGGCGCGGCAGCGGCGGCTCAATTGCGGGCTGATCGAGCCGGGCCGGCCGGCGGACTTCGTATTCATCGACCGGGCGCAGCACACGGCGGGGCCGGACGTGCTCAAGAGCATCGCGCTCGGCGACCTTCCCGGCATCGGCATGGTAATGATCGATGGCATCGTGCGCTGTGGGCGAAGCCGCAACACGCCGCCCGCCGAGCGGGTGCCCGAGGTGGTTCACTGAAACACTCCTTGCGCCGCGGTGGTGCCCGGCGCCAGGGATTGAGCCGGCAAACAGAGCAGCAACGGAGAAACTGTGGACTACAGAGCGCGCGGCGAACGCCCCCGGACAATTCCGGAAGTGCTGGAATGCATGAAAGGATTTTCAACGGATGCCAATGTCACCCGCGGCCTTGCCTACCAGCCGCGGCCGACCGACATCTTCATCTCGCCCTATTCCAAATGCGGCACGACCTGGATGCAACAGATTGTGCACGGGCTCAGGACCGGCGGGTCGATGGACTTCGACGAGATCACGGAAGTGATACCGTGGATCGAAATGGCCCACGACATGGGCGTGGACCCGGAAGCGCCCCAGGTTGCCGAGCCACGGGCGTTCAAATCGCATCTCGGCTGGAACAGGATCCCCAAGGGCGGTCGCTACATCGTCGTTCTGCGCGACCCGATCGACGCCATGGTTTCGCTTTACAATTTCTTTGACGGCTGGATTTTCGAGCGGGGCGCCATCGCGCTTGCCGAGTTTGCCGACACCTACCTCGGCAGAGATGACACCGGCGGGAGCTACTGGGGGCACGCACGCTCCTGGTGGGCCGAGCGGCACCGCCCGGATATCCTGCTGGTATGCTTCGAACATATGAAACGCGATTTGCCCGGCATCGTGAACCGCGTCGCCGATTTCATCGGCGGATCGATCGGTCCCGAGGCGCGGGCCATCGCGACAGCGCAGGCCAGCCTCGATTTCATGAAACGTCACGAGCGGCAGTTCGACGACCACCTGGTGCGACAATCGCGAGACGCGGCGCTCGGGCTTCCCGCTGGTGGGCATGCCTCAAAAGTCAGATCCGGACAGGCCGGCGCAGGCAAGGCCACGGTAACCGATGCGATCCGGGACAAGTTTGCAGCGCGCTGGCGCGATACGATGGGCGCCTATGGGCTTGCTTCGTATGACGATCTTTACCGCCGCCTGCATCCCGGCGGCTGAGGTTTCTCACAGCCTTGGCAGCAGTTCTACGCCGATCCGACGGAAGGCCTGCCGCGTGTCTTCGGCGGAACCGTTGAGATCGATGGCGCGGCAGGCGTTCTCCACGACAACCGTTTCGAAACCCTGCGCCACCGCGTCTTCCGCCGAATAGCGCACGCAGAAGTCAAAAGCGAGGCCGACGCAGACGACGCGCCGGAAGCCCCGCTCGCGCAGGTATCCGGCAAGGCCGGTGGGCGTGCGATGATCGTTCTCGAAGAAGGCCGAATAGCTGTCCACCTCCTTGCGAAAGCCTTTCCGGATGATGAGCTCGGCGTGCGGCAATTCGAGTTCGTGGTGAAAGAGGGCGCCCGCCGAGTCCTGGATGCAGTGGTCGGGCCACAGGGTCTGCGCACCATAGGGCATGTCGATCTGGGTGAAGGGCGCGTGGCCCGGATGGCTCGAGGCGAAAGAGGAATGGCCGTCGGGATGCCAGTCCTGGGTCATTACCACGTGGCGGAATTCGCGGCCCAGTGCGTTGATGACGGGCACCACCTTGTCGCCATCTGCGACAGCAAGATTGCCGAGAGGGCAGAAATCATTCTGCACGTCAATGACGACCAGAATGTCGGTTTCCGGATGAATCTTCATGCTGCAGCTCCTGTTATCGCTTGCGCACCATGGTGAGGCCGTCGCCGATGGGCACCATGCAGAAATCGACGCGGGGGTCGTTCCTGATCTTGGCGTTCAGTGCACGGAAGGATTCGGTATCGGTATCGGTCTTGTCCGGATTGGCGACATCGCCGCCCCACAGCACATTATCAATCAGCATGAGCCCGCCCTGTTTCAGGAGCTTGAGGCCGCCCTCGTAGTAGGCATCATAGCTTTCCTTGTCGGCGTCGATGAACATCATGTCGAAGCGGCCGGCTTCGCCCCGTTCGAGCAGACCGCCAATGACCTCGCTGCCCGGCTTCAGCACCAGGGCGATCCTGTCCGCAACACCGGCCTTGTCCCAGAACTCACGGGCAATGGCCGTGAATTCCTCACTGACGTCGGAGGCAAGGAGACGACCGCCGGCGGGAAGGGCCAGCGCCATGGCAAGCGAGGAGTAGCCGGTGAAGGTGCCGATCTCGAGGATGCGGCGGGCGCCGGCGATTCTCACCAGCATGGCCATGAAGGCCCCCTGCTCCGGCGATATCTGCATGACGGCGAGAGGCAGGGTGGAAGTGCGCTCGCGCAGTTCGGCCAGTACCGGCGCCTCGTCATAGGCCACTTTCCGGAAGTAAGGATAGAGCTTCTCGTCGAGAACGATGTTGTATCTGGCCATGGCACCCCGCATGGCGCTTCCTGCGCCTCACGCCCAGCATGGCGGAAGGCCAGGCGCGAGGCAACAGGTTCAGGCGGCCGTCACATGCCCCAGCGCAGGGCTGCGGTGTGAACCGGTGCGTCCCAGAGTCTGGCGAGATCGTCGTCCAGCCTGGTCACGGTGATGGAACAGCCCGCCATGTCGAGGGAGGTGACATAGCTGCCGACCAGCGAGCGGGCGATCGAGAAGCCGCGTTTTCCGAGAATGGCGCGGGCACTGTTGTAGACGAGATAGAGTTCCATGGCGGGTGTGCCGCCAAAGCCGTTGACGAACAGCAATACATCCCCACCCCTTCCGAGATCGCCGGTAATGGCCTCGAGCATCTCCTCGGCAATCGCATCGGCGCTCTTCAGTTTCACACGGCGGCGGCCGGGTTCGCCGTGGATGCCCACCCCCATCTCCATCTCGTCGGGGCCGATGTCGAAAGTGGGCTTGCCGGCGGCCGGCACGGTGCAGCTGGTCAGGGCCACGCCCATGGAGCGTGTTGCCGCATTGGTGCGGTCACCCAGATTCTTCAAGGCGGCGAGGTCTGCGCCCTGTTCGGCGGCGGCGCCGACAATCTTCTCGACCACCAGGGTTCCGGCGACCCCGCGGCGGCCCGTGGTGTAGAGCGAATTCTCCACCGCAACGTCGTCATTGGTGATCACGGTATCGACGGCGCCGCGACACATCTCGCGGGCCATGTCGAAGTTCATGACATCGCCTTCGTAGTTCTTGACGATGAACAGGAGTCCGGCACCGGTGTCGGCGGCCTCCGCAGCGGCCAGCATCTGGTCAGGCGTCGGCGAGGTGAAGACCTGGCCGGGGCAGGCGGCATCGAGCATGCCATGGCCGACCAGGCCGGCATGCAGCGGCTCATGGCCGGAACCGCCGCCGGAGATCAGACCGACCTTGCCGGGCTTCAGGACATTGCGGATGACGTATTTGCCGTCGGTTCCAAGATTGACGATGTCAGCATGGGCGGCAACGTAGCCGGCCAGGCTCTCGGTCAGAACGGCGTCGACCTGGTTGATCAGCTTCTTCATTTGCGTCTCCCCTTTTTCGGTTGTTCCTCCACGAGCCTGGCGATCTGGCGGACGAAGTCGGTCACGAGATGATGGAGCTGCTCGTTGCGGGTGTCGTCGCCAAGGTCGGGCAAATAGACGGTATGCGGCTTGAGCCGATGAGCCTCGTGGACGAGGGCCGGCCGGCGCGGATGCGCGGCGGTGTAGAGTTCGATGAAGCGGCGGCGCTCTTCGGGAGAAAAGTGACAGACCTCGAAAATGACTTCGAGATGGTTGGCCGGGATCGGGGTCGGGTAGACGGCGTTGGTAATCTGGCTGACGAAGCTGCGATTCTTGCCCAGCGCGGCGGCAAGGCGCTGGCGGGTGCCGGAGGGACGGCGCTCAAGAATTTCCTCGAGCATGTGCTTGTAGGCCGCGACCGGATCGCCTTCGCGCAGCGGTTCGGCCATGACTCACAGCTCCGCCAGCGCTGCCTTGACCGCGGCAATGGCCGAGGGCGCCATTGACAGCGAGCGGAGGCCCGCGGCCACCAGGCTTGCGGCGTGGCGCGGGTCGCCCGCCATGTCACCGCAGATGCTCACCGGCACGGCATGATCGCGGCCGAAGCCGGCAACGGCTGCGATGAGGCGAAGCACGGCCGGGTGCGCGGGATCGTTGAGGGCGGCAACGGCGGCCTCGTCACGGGCGGCGGCGGTCACGTACTGGGTCAGATCGTTGGAGCCGATCGAGAAGAAGTCGGCGGCCAGGAAGGCTTCGGGAGCGATGGCGACGGCTGGGACTTCGACCATGATGCCGAGCGGCGGCCGCCGGCAGGGCGTGCCCGCCGCCGTGAGTTCGGCGATCACGGCATCGAGGAGCGCGGCAGTGCTGGCGATCTCGTCCGGGACCGTCACCATCGGCAACATCACCTTGAGATTGCCGTGGACGGCGGCGCGGGCCAGGGCGCGGAGCTGCACGGCGAAGACATCGGGACGGGCCAGCATGAGACGGATGCCGCGCAAGCCAAGAAACGGGTTCCTCTCGCCATCGGGCGTCAGGCCCCGGATCGGCTTGTCGCCGCCGATGTCGAGGGTGCGGATGGTCACCGGCTTGCCGCCGGCCCACTCGAGGAAGCGGCGGTAGGTGAGGTACTGCTGCTCCTCGCCGGGCAGCGGAGCGCCGTCGCGAAAGAGGAATTCGGAGCGCATGAGGCCGATGCCATCGCAGGAATCAGGATCGATGTGCGCGAGTTCATCGATGCCTGCGACATTGACAAGCACTTCGATGCGCGTGCCATCCTTGAGACAGGCCGGCTCGCGCAGGCGCTTTTCCTGTTCGGCCCGCAGGACGGCAAGGCGTTCCGCCTGCATCAGCCAGTGCGACCTGGCATTGTCGCCGGGATTGAGCAGCAACAGACCGGTGGCGCCATCAACGATGGCTTCGTCGGCCGGCTGGATGGCCGACTCCCCCAGCCCAACCACCATGGGGACGCCGCGCGCCCGCGCCAGCATGGCAACGTGACTCGACGGACTCCCGGCCGCCAGCGCCACCGCACCGCCCTTCGACCAGTCGGTCTCGAGGAACAGGCTCGGCGGGATATCGTCGGCGGCCAGGATGGCGCCGCCGCGCGGCATGGCCTGGCCAATACCGGCGAGATTGCGCAGCACGCGGTCACGGATGTCCTTCAGGTCGGCGGCGCGGGCCCGGAAATAATCATCATCCGACAGTTCGTAGCCGACGATCTCGGCATCGAGCGCCTGGGTCCAGGCGGCATCGGCAGCCGCACCCTTGGCGATGCCGATCAGTGCCGGCTCGCGCAGGGCCTCGTCTTCAAGCATGGCGATCTGAAAGCCAAGGATGTCGGCGGCCTCACCGCCGGCAGATGCGGCGAGTCTGGCGATGTCAGCGACGGCGCGGGCTATGGCGGCTTCGAGATCGGCCTTCTCGCGCGCGGGATCGCCCGACTGGCGGCGGCCTTGCGCGTCGCCGGCCAGGGGCAGCAGCGGGCCGATAAAGATCCCCGCGGCGGCGGGGCGCCCACGCAGTTCACGCTCCGGCCGCATCGAGCCTGTCCTCGTCGAAGTCGCGCTCGATCAGCGCCTTGAGGGCGGCAACTGCCGCAGCCGCGCCTTCGCCCTCACCGCGGATGTGAAGCGGCTCATGCTGCTTTGCCTTCAGCGCCATGACCTTGACGATGCTCTTGGCATCGATCCAGGGGCCGGCCGGGCTGGCCGCAATCTCGAGCCGGCAGGCAAAGCCCTTGGCGAGTTTCGTCAATTTCACCGACGGCCGGGCATGCAGGCCGATATCGTGGGTGATGATGACGGAGTCGATGACGGTACCGTTCATTGCGGCGACAGCTCCTCGGCGGTTCGCCGAACATCCTCGAGGCTCGCCCCACCCCAGGATTCGGTGGCGGCCATGACGGCACCTTCAACGATGGGGGCGTTGCAGACCACGACCTTGCCCTGGCGCTCGGGTGGGAGCATCTCGATGGCCATTTCACTGTTGGTTTCGGCCCCTCCCAGATCGACGAGGATGGCCACGCCGCGGTCGGACCAGGCTTCGTCAATGGCCGCCAGGATCTTCTCGACACTGGTCCCGAGTCCACCATCGGGATTGCCGCCACAATGGCTCAAGGGAACGCCGTCACCCACCATCTGGCGCACCATGTCGGCGGCGCCCCTGGCGACGTCGGGCGAATGGGAAACGATGACAATACCGACATTGCCGCTCATGCCCGGCCCTCCAGCACGTCGCAGACGGCTTCGATCATCAGCTGGCTCGAACGCGCACCCGGGTCCTTGTGGCCGATGGAGCGGTCGCCGAGGAAGGACGCACGGCCACGGGTCGCCTTCATCGGGATCGTGGACTCGGCGGCTTCCGCTGCCGCCTCGCGGACCGCGGCGAGGGTGGCGCCGTTGGACAGCGCGGCGGCGACCGGCCCCAACACGTCGAGCATGGTCTTGCAGCCGAGGTCGGCCTTGCCGCGGGTCTTGACGGCGTCGACCACGGCGCGCATGGCGCGGGCAAGATCGGCGGTCACCGGCTCGGCGGGCAGTTCCTTGCCGAGGGTCATGAACAGGGTGCCGTAAAGCGGTCCGGAGGCACCGCCCACCTTCATCACCAGCGTCATGCCGATGGACTTCAGTGCCTCGGGCAGCGGCTTGGCGAGGATCGCGGCCCGGTCGGCGCGCACCGCCTCGAAACCGCGCTTCATGTTGAGGCCGTGATCGGCGTCACCAATGGCGCTGTCGAGCGCGGTAAGTTCCTCGGCATGGGCGACGATGCGGTCGGCCACGGCATCGATGAATCTGGCAAGGTCAACCGTCATGCCTTGGCCCAGGTGCTGCGGATGTGCCGGACGCCATCCCGGTAGACGCTTTCCTGGCTCGGGAAGAAATCGCGCCAGACCTTGGTGGCGGCGGCAATGGCAGGGAGCGCCCTGCCGAAGGCCTCGATGGTGAGCCAGCCATCGTATTTCATCTTCTTCAGCGTACGGTAGGTTTCGAGCCAAGGGACATGACCCTTGCCGGGGGTGCCACGGTCATTCTCCGAGACATGGAAGTGGATCAGATGCGGGCGGATGGTGCGCAGTGCCTTGATGGGATCGGCCTCCTCGATATTGGCGTGGAAGGTGTCATACATCCCCTGGATGGCCGGGTGATCAACCTCGTCGAGATAGCCGTTCAGCTGTTCCATGGTGTTGAGGAAGTAGCACTCGAAGCGGTTCAGCGCCTCGACAGCGATGCGAACGTTCTTCTTCGCCGCGTAGTCGCCGGCCTTGCGGTGAAAGGCGACGGCGCGCTTGCGTTCGGCGGCCGTCGGCCCGGATCCCGAGAAATAGCCGATGGCCGAATGCAGGGGCCCGCCGGCAATGCGGGAGCCCAGCGCATGGCTGCAGTCGATGACCCATTTCAGGTGGTCGAGCGCGCGGGCCCGGGAGGCGCGATCGGGACTGAGGGAGTTGGCGTCCGGGGAGGGCAGGATTGCCACCGAGGTCCGCTCAAGGCCGATGCGGTCAAGGGTTTCGCCGAGCCTCGCAAAATGATCCGGGGTGCCTTCGAACATCGGGATCTCGACACCGTCATAGCCGGCCTTCTTGATGTCCCTGAGGAGCGGCACATGCCTGTCGGTCACATGCGTTGTCCACAGCAGCAGATTGAATCCTACCTTCATCGCGAACCTCCCTGCAGGCGCATGCCATCGGCGCCAAAGTACAGAGGATTTATCAGCTTCAGCGAGACATTGTCACCGGTCCTGAGCCGGTCATCGGGCGGAACCAGAGTGGTGATGGCAGCCGCACCGAGCCGGACATGAAGATGCGTCTGGTCGCCCAGATGCTCGACGCGCTCGACGACGCCGTCGCCGGACCTGACCCGGCGGATGGCGAGGTGCTCGGTCCGGGCGCCGACCGTCACAGTGCCCGCCGGCATCCGGCCGCCCGGCAACAGGCCGGCGGGAATGAGGTTGATCTGCGGCTGGCCCAGACGCTGGGCGACATAGGAGGACACCGGGTTTTCGTAGACCTCGCGCGGAGATCCGAGCTGGATCAGGCGGCCGCCATTGATGACACCGATACGGTTGGCCATGGTCATGGCCTCGATCTGGTCATGGGTCACGTAGAGGATGGTGGCGCCGAGATCCTGCTGGATGCGCTTGAGCTCGAGGCGCAGTTCGCCGCGGAGCTTGGCGTCGAGGGAGGAGAGCGGCTCGTCCATCAGATAGATGGCCGGCTGGCGAACCAGGGCACGGCCGATCGCCACGCGCTGCATCTCGCCGCCCGACAGCTGGGTCGACTTGTTGCGGAGCTTGTGGGCAATGCGGAGCAGTTCGGCAATGCGCTCGACGCGGCCGCGGATCTCGTCCTCGGCGAGGCGCCGGGCGGGACTGCGCAGCGGAAAGGCGAGATTGTCGTAGACGCTCAGGTGCGGATAGAGCGAATATTGCTGGAAGACGAAACTCACGTCACGGGCGGCAGGCTCGAGGCCGGAGGCGTTGCGGCCGTCAATGTGAATTTCACCGGCATCGGCCCGCTCCAGTCCGGCAACCAGACGCAGGGTCGTGGTCTTGCCGGCGCCGCTGGGTCCCAGCAACACGACGAATTCGCCATCGGCGATATCAAGGTCGAGGCCATGCACGGCGGTGACACGGCCGAATCGCTTGGTCACATTGCGGAGCGAGACATCAGCCATGGCCGGGCACCTCGTACAGGCTGCTGCGGACCGCCCGGCCGGTCGTCCTGTCGAACAGCGACAGGCGGTTCGACAGGAAGTCAAGGCCGACGCGCTCGCCAGGCGATATGCGCGTGGTGGCCGGAACACGGGCCCTGACCAGACCGCGCTCGGTACGCAGGGTCACCACCTGGGTGGTACCGAGATATTCGGTGCCGTAGACCTCGCCGCGGAATCCCGAGGCATCGCTGAAGCGGATGTGCTCGGGGCGGGCGCCGAGCACGAAGTCGCGGCCGGCCACATCCTCGCGGATTTCGGGAATCCTGATGCTGGTGCCGGCAATATCGACGGTCTTCATGCCCCTGGCGACGGGGCCGGCGAAGGGGATCAGGTTCATGGGCGGAGAGCCGACGAAGTCCGCGACATAGATCGAGGCGGGTCGGTCGTAGATGTCGCGGGGCGAACCCAGCTGCTCGACGATCCCATGGTTCATGATGGCGATATGGTCGGCCATGGCCATGGCTTCATGCTGGTCATGAGTGACATAGACAGTGGTGGCCGCGATGCGATCGTGCAGACTTCTGAGCTCGCGCACCATGAGATCGCGGAACTCGGCGTCGAGGGTTCCCAGCGGTTCATCCATGAGGAAGGCGAGCGGCCGCCGCACAATGGCGCGCCCCAGCGCCACGCGCTGGCGGTCGCCGCCGGCGAGGCCTGAAACCGGCCGGTCGAGCAGGTGGTCGATGCGGAGCAGCCTGGCGGTTTCCTCGACGCGGCTGCGAATCTCGGCGGCAGCAAGGCCCTGGCACTTCAGCGGGAAGCCGATGTTCCTGCGTACATTCATGTGCGGGTAGAGGGCGAAGAGCTGAAAGACGAAGGCGATGTCACGCTGCGAGGCACGCTTGAAGGCGACGTCCTCGCCGCCCAGAAAGATCATGCCGGCGGTTGGAAGCTCCAGGCCGGCGATCATGCGCAATGTGGTGGTCTTGCCGCAGCCCGACGGCCCCAGCAGGCAGAAGAAGGAGCCATCGGGGATGGTGAAGCTCGAATCCTTCACGGCAACGAAGTCACCGAACTTCTTCTGGAGATTCTGGACCCGGATTTCCGCCATGGCCTACTCCGGAAACTTCGAAACGATGACGAACATCGCCGTGCCGACAAGAGTGGTGACGAATGAATAGGTGTAGAGCGTCATCGACACGGGCTGCAGCAGCATGAGGACACCCGCGGCAATGATCAGGGTGGCGAGGTTTTCCCAGGGGCCGCGCCGCAGTTTCATGAGTCCGGCGAGAAAGTCGGTCATTTGCGCACCGCGCCGAAGGTGATGCCACGCAGCAGGTGCTTGCGGAGCAGGATGGTGAAGACCAGGATCGGGATGAGGAACAGGGTGGTGCCGCTGCCGACAGCGGGCCAGTCCATGCCGCCTTCGCCGATGATGGTGGGGATGAAGGGCGGTGCGGTCTGGGCCGTGCCGGAGGTGAGCAGCACCGCAAAGGCATATTCGTTCCAGGCGAAGATCAGGCAGAAGATGGCGGTAGCGGCAATGCCGGTGGCGGCCTGCGGCAGGACCACGCGGAAGAAGGCCTGCAGCCTGGTGTAACCATCGATCATGGCGGCTTCCTCGTATTCGCGCGGAATTTCGTCGATGAAGCCCTTGAGCAGCCACACGGCGAGCGAGACATTGACGGCCGTGTAGAGCAGGATCATGCCGAGCGCGGTATCGGACAGGCCGAGCTCGCGGTACATGAGATAGATCGGAATGGCGACGGCGATCGGCGGCATCATGCGGGTCGAGAGGATGAAGAACAGCAGATCGTCGGCAAGCGGCACCTTGAAGCGCGAGAAGGCGTAGGCGGAAAGCACGCCCAGGGTCACGGCGAGAAAGGTCGAGCCAAAGGCAATGATCACCGAGTTGAGGAAGCGCGGGGCATAGTTCGACGAGCCGGCGATCACCATTTCGCGGCGGCGGGTGACTTCATCGCAGACGCCGGCGGGCGGGCCCAGCGCCTCGATGTATTCCCTGGTCTGGCGGGTGCGCGTGGTGAACAGATTGCAGTAGCCTTCGAGCGACGGCTCGAAGACGATCTTGGGCGGATAGGAGATCGAATCGGGCGGCGTCTTGAAACCGGTGGCAAAGATCCAGAACAGCGGAATGATGGTGACAATGGCGTAGAAGATGACGAGGCCGGCGGCCACGCGCCTGGCGAGCGGCGAGGGTTCGACCACGGAATGGGCGGTGGCGAGGTAGTTGCTCATCTCTGCTTCACCCGGTTCAATGCCTTGACATAGATGTTGGCGAGACCGAAGACGGTCACGAAGAGAATGATGGCAAAGGCCGACGAGAAGCCGGTGCGCCATTTCTCGAAGGCTTCGCGCTTCAGGGTGATCGAGGCGACTTCGGTGGTGGAACCAGGACCGCCACCGGTCAGCAGGTTTACCATGTCGAACATCTTGAAGTTCTCGATGCCGCGGAACAGTACCGCCAGCATGATGAAGGGCAGCGCCATGGGGAGCGTGATCGACCAGAACTGCTGCCATTTCGAGGCGCGGTCGACCTCGGCTGCCTCATAGATGTAGTCCGGGATGGAGCGCAGACCGGCGAGGCAGATCAGCATCACGTAGGGCGTCCACATCCAGGTATCGACGATGACGATGGCCCAGGGGGCCAACGTCACCGAACCCAGCATCTCGAAGGAGGAGGGCGGGATGCCGGTGAAAAACGAGACGATGTAGTTGAACAGGCCGATCTGCGGCTGATAGAGAAACTTCCAGAAATTGCCGACCACGGCGGGCGACAGCATCATCGGGATCAGGATCACGGTCGTCCAGAAGGCATGGCCGCGGAACTTGCGGTCGATCAGGTAGGCGAGGCCGAAGCCGATCACGGTCTGCAGCAGGATGGTCCAGAACACAAAATGGGCGGTGGCCTGCATGGCAGCCCAGATGTCGGGGCTCGAAAGAATCTTCTGGTAGTGCTCGATGCCGACGCCCTTGACCGGCGCATTGGGACGATTGGCACGGTAGTTGGTGAAGGACAGATAGATGGTCCAGATCAGCGGAAAGATGTTGATGGCAAGCAGCAGCAGAATGGTCGGCGCGATGAACAGCCAGGCAATGGTGCGATCGGAAATGCCGCGCACCGCATGGCGCAGCCGCGGGGGTGTCAGGCGGGCGGCGTTGTCGGCAATATGATCGATGGTGTTCATGGCATAGGGCCGTGTGATACCTGTCCCCGTCCCGCATGGGAGACGGGGAACAGTTTCCGTGTCAAGATTGCCTGCTCAGATCTTGCCTTCCTCCTGGAAGACTTCGGTCCAGTCGGCAATGAGGCCGTCAAGCGCTTCCTTGGCGGTGCCCTTGTCGGCCACCACATAGTCGTGCAAGCGCTTCTGCATGGCCTGCAGCAGCGACGCGTAAGCCGGTTCCTGCCAGAAGTCCTTGACGCCGGCCATGGCTTCGAGGAACTGCGCGGCAAAAGGCTGCGAGTCCTTGAAGCCCGGATCATTCAGAACGGCGTTGTGGCAGGCATAGCCGCCGAGCGACCACCATTTCTTCTGGACGTCCGGCTGGGCGAACCATTTGATGTAGGCGAGCGCGCCATCCATGTTGTCGGTGTTGGAGACAACGGAGATGCCCTGGCCGCCAAGCGTCGATGCCGGCACTTTTTCGGCGGGATTGACGAAGAAGCCGGTCTTGTCGCCGACCTTCTCGTCCTTGGCCATGCCGGGCATGAAGGCGAACCAGTTCATCATCATGGCGACCTGACCCGATTTGAAGGCATCGAGGCCTTCACCCATGTAGGCGTCGGTGTAGCCGGGCGGCGTGCAGCACTTGAACAGTTCCTTGTAGAATTCGAGGCCCTTGACCGAGTCCTCGGAGTTCACCGCCCCATCCATGTCATATTTGCCGGGCGTGTTCTCGTACTTGAAGCCGAAGGAGTAGAGGGCGGAGGTGGCGCCCATGGTGATGCCTTCGGAGCCGCGTTCGGTGAAGATCGCGGCGCCATAGACCTTCTGGCCGTCGACCTCACGGCCCTGGAAGAATTCGGCGATGTCCTTGAGCTCGCTCCAGGTCTTGGGCGGGGCGAGATCGCGATTGTACTTGGCCTTGTATTCGGCCTGCAGTTCCGGCTTGGCGAACCAGTCGCGGCGATAGAACCAGCCATTGGCATCGCCCATGGCGGGAAGCGCCCAGTAGTTGGGCGTACCCTTGGGCCAGGTCGAGTAGGCATAGACAGTGGCGGGCGCGAAGTCGTCCATGCTGATTCCTTCCTTGTCGAAGAAATCATTGAGTTTCACGTAGTAGCCGTTTTCGGCGGAGCCGCCGATCCATTGCGAGTCACCGATCAGCAGATCGCAAAGCTTGCCGCCGGAGTTCAACTCGTTGAGGAAGCGGTCGGCGAAGTTGGGCCAGGGCACGAACTCGAACTTCATGGTGATGCCGGACTGTTTCTCGAAGTCCTTGGAAAGCTCAACCAGCGCATTGGCAGGATCCCAAGCGGCCCAGCACAGGGTCAATTCCGAGGCTTCCGATCTGGCCGGAGCGGAGCCAAGCACGAGAGCGGCGGCGGAAAGGGCCGTCGCGCATTTCAGAAACGTCTTCATGTGGTGTCCTCCCATATTGGACGCCCGGGCCGGGTCCGACGCAGAGCCCGCCGAGCCATCCCGCACCCTGATGACGCGGGAATTCTTGTTTAGTTGTTTAGTTTAGTAACACTACTAAACTAAACACGCAAGAGGGTCGTTTCGCACGTGCGAGAGAACGTCGGGAGCGATAGTTGGAAAGTTGCGAAGCCGCTCGGGCGCTGTCGCACGCGTCTTCCGAAACAGTCAGTGGCTATTCACGTCCGTGAACTGGAAGTCCTTGCCGGCGAAAAGCAACGGGACGTTGCGGCGTTTGGCGAATGCATAGGAGAAACAGTCGCCCAGGTTCAGATTCGCCGGATGACCACTGCGACGGCCAAACCGGTCGAACGCAGCGACTGCCGTTTCGAGAGTCTCGAGGTCGCCAAACACGATCTTGGCCTTGACGAGTTCCAGGAATGCGTAAATCGGGCGTAGCTCGTCGCGAGCCGGGCGTTCAGTCTTTCTCGAAATCGAAGCTGCCGCTTCCCAGACTGCGATCGCGGAGGTGATGCAGCCCTCGCGGCCATCCAGCGCAGATGAGAGCCCGGGGGCCGTTTCCTCGCCAGTCAAAATGGAAACGATGACCGATGCGTCGATAAACATGCTCACTCGTAGAGACTGTCGCGAAATTCCTTAGTGACCGGCTCCGGATGCTTCACCCGCGCCATGACTTCGGCGCGCAGCGCCGCGGTGCGCTCCCAAACCGACGGCCGCGACCGCCGCCGTTCGATTTCATTCGTTACCGCCATGTGCACTGCCTCAGTCAAACCCAGCTTTGCCTGCCTTGCGAGTTCGCGAGTCAGGCGCTCGGTTTCCTTATTGCGAATGTGAAATGCCATCGGCTATCCTATACAAGATAGCTGTATATACAGACAGGATAGCCCGAAATCAATGCCTATCCCATTTTCGTCCACCTGCCGTTCTTCGCCGAGGATTTCACGCAAGCCTCGATGAAGGCCATGCCGGCGACGCCGTCGGCGATGCCGGGGAAAGTCACCGCCTTGTCGGGCTTCTTGCCGGCGCGGGCGGCCTTGATGGCACGCGCGACTTCCGTATAGATCGTGGCGAAGCCCTCGAGATAGCCTTCCGGGTGCCCGAAGGGGACGCGGGTGACGCGGGCGGCGGCGGCATTGGCACCGTCACCGCCGCGGGTAATGAGGGTCTTGGGCTTGCCGAGCTCGGTGTACCAGAGCAGGTTGGGATTCTCCTGGGCCCATTCGAAGCCGCCTTTCTCGCCATAGACGCGGAGCGTCAGGTTGTTCTCGTTGCCAACCGCGATCTGGCTGGCCCACAACATGCCCTTGGCGCCACCCTTGAAGCGGAGCAGGACCGAGACATTGTCATCGACCTTGCGGCCTTTCACGAAGGCAGTGAGATCGGCGGAGAGCTGGTCGAGCGTCAGCCCCGACACGAAGCAGGCAAGCTGCATGGCATGGGTGCCGATGTCGCCGACGGCGCCGCCGGCGCCGGTCTGCTTGGGATCGGTGCGCCAGGAGGCCTGCTTCTGCCCGGATTTCTCCAGGGGCGTGGCCAGCCAGGCCTGGGCATATTCCGCCTGCACATAGCGGATGGGTCCCAACAGGCCGCTGGCGATCATGTCGCGGGCCTGGCGGATCATGGGATAGCCGGAATAATTGTGGGTCAGCGCAAAGACGAGCTTGTTCTTGCGTTTGACCAAGGCCTCGAGCTGCTTCGCCTCCTTCAGGCTGAAGGCCAGCGGCTTGTCGCAGATGACATGGATGCCGGCTTCGAGAAAGGCCTTGCAGACCGGCACATGCATGTTGTTGGGGGTAACGACGGCGACGGCCTCAATGCCGTCGGGGCGTCCTGCTTCCGCCTTCGCCATGGCGCGGAAGTCGGTGTAGATGCGGTCGGGCGCCAGGCCCAGTTCCTCGCCCGAGGCTCTGGCACGCTGCGGATCGGAGGAAAGAGCCCCCGCCACGAACTCGTAGTGATCGTCCATGCGCGCCGCAAGGCGGTGCACGGCGCCGATGAAGGCGCCCTGGCCACCACCCACCATACCCAGCCTGACGCGGCCGCCGGTTGCATCGCTTCTGCCTGAAACCATGATGTGCCTCCCTCAGCCAATGCCCAGCATGCGTTTGATCTTCGAGGTATCCTTGTCGCCGGCGGCAAAATCGTCGAAGGACTTCTCGGTCACCTTGATAATGTGGTCGGCGATGAAGGGCGCACCCTCGGCAGCACCCTGCTGCGAGTCCTTGAGGCAGCATTCCCATTCAAGCACCGCCCAGCTGTCATAATTGTAAGCAGCGAGCTTCGAGAAGATGGCGCTGAAATCGACCTCGCCGTCACCCAGCGAGCGGAACCGGCCGGCGCGGTTCACCCAGGACTGGAAGCCGGAATAGACGCCCTGGCGGCCGGTCGGGTTGAACTCGGCATCCTTGACGTGGAAGGCACAGATCCGCTCGTGGTAGATGTCGATGAATTCCAGATAGTCGAGCTGCTGCAGGACGAAGTGCGAAGGATCGTAGTTGATCCGGCAGCGCTTGTGGCCCTTCAGATTGTCAAGGAACATCTCGAAGGTCACGCCATCCATGACATCCTCGCCAGGATGCAGTTCGAAGCCGACATCGACGCCATTCTCGTCCATGGCATCGAGCAGCGGCTTCCAGCGGCGGGCAAGTTCGGCGAAGCCCTCCTCGATCAGGCCGGGCGGGCGCGGCGGCCAGGGATAGAGGAAGGGCCAGCACAGCGCGCCGGGAAAGGAGACATGGGCGGTGAGACCCAGGTTCTTCGAAGCCTTCGCTGCATATTTCACCTGGTCCTCGGCCCAGGCGCGGCGGGCCTTGGGATTGCCGTGCACTTCCTTCGGGGCAAAGGCATCGAAGGCTTCGTCATAGGCGGGGTGGACGGCGACGAGCTGGCCCTGGAGATGTGTCGACAGCTCGGTGATCTCGATGCCGTTCTTGTTGGCGACGCCCCGCAATTCATCACAATAGGTCTTGGACTCGGCCGCCTTCTTCAGGTCGATCATGCGGCCGTCCCAGGTCGGGATCTGCACGCCCTTGTAGCCGAGGGACGCCGCCCATCCGGTGATCGCATCCCAGGAGTTGAAAGGCGCGGCATCGCCGGCAAACTGGGCCAGGAAGATCGCCGGACCCTTGATGTTGGTTGCCATGAAGTTCCTCCCTAGACGTAAGTGTTCAGCAGGTTCTCGAGATACTCCTGGCGGCCGGACCGCGGCTGCGGGTCAAGGCCTTCCTTCAGCACGCGCGCGGCAATCCTGTCGAGGCTCTCCTTGCCCTCCAGCATGGCCTGGTTCTTCGGTTCCTGCCATTTCGCATAGCGCTTATCCACCAGCTTCTGCAGCTTGCCATCCTTCATCATTTTAGCGGCGATGAGAAGGCCCCTGGCGCAGGCATCCATCGAGCCGACATGGGCATGCAACAGATCGTCGGGATCGATCGACTGGCGGCGGATCTTGGCGTCGAAATTCATGCCGCCGGTCGTGAAGCCGCCGGCTTTGAGCACTTCATACATGGCGAGCGCGATATCGGGCGCCTTGACGGCGAACTGGTCGGTGTCCCAGCCCAGGAGATCATCGCCGCGGTTGATGTCGAGGGAGCCGAAGATGCCGAGTGCTGCGGCGAGCGCGATCTCGTGCTCGAAGCTGTGGCCGGCCAGGATGGCGTGGTTCTGCTCGATGTTGAGCTTGACGTCGGCCTTCAGATCATAGGCCTCGAGCATGCCATAGACGCTGGCCACGTCGTAGTCATACTGGTGCTTGGTCGGTTCCTTGGGCTTGGGCTCGATGAGGATCGGTCCTTTGAAGCCGATCTTGTGCTTGTACTCGACGACCAGCGACAGAAAGCGGCCGGCCTGTTTCAGCTCGCGGCCGATATCGGTGTTGAGCAACGTCTCGTAGCCCTCGCGGCCACCCCACATGACGTAATTGGCGCCGCCGAGTCCCTTGGTGACATCGAGGCAGTGCTTCACCTGGGCGGCGCAATAGGCAAAGACGTCGGGATCGGGATTGGTCGCCGCTCCCGCCATGAAGCGGCGGTTGGAAAACATGTTGGCGGTGCCCCACAGCAGCTTCCTGCCGGTCCTGGCCATCAGCTTCTCGAAGATGCCGGCAATCGCCGTGACGTTGGCATTGAACTCCTTCAGCGACTTGCCTTCGGGGGCGATGTCGAGATCGTGGAAGGTAAAGAACTCGACGCCGAGCAGGCGCAGCGTCTCGAACATCACCTCGGCTTTCATGCGTGCCGCGTCCATGGGATCGGCCATGTTATGCCAGGGCCTATGGAAGGTCTCGCCGCCAAAGGGATCGAGTCCCGGCCAGCACAGCGTATGCCAGTAGCACACGGCAAAGCGCAGATGCTCCGCCATGGTCTTGCCGAGGACCTTCTGCCTGGGATTGTACCAGCGGAAGGCCAGCGGATTCTTCGAGTCGGGCCCTTCGTATCTGATCGGGTCAGTGATCGAATAGAATTTCATCATCAGCGATAGATCTCCTTGATCGCGGGATAGATCTGCACATAGCGGCGATAGTGCGCCTCATAGGCATCGCGCGCCTTGGGTTCGGGTTTGATGGTACGGGCGGTCTTCGGGGCGGTGAGCACCTTGCGGTAGTCGGCGCCGGTCGCGGCAATGAGGCCAAGCCGCGCCGCACCGAAGGCCCCGCCGACATCGCCAGCAGCCGGCAGGTCGACAGGAACACCGAGCACGGTCGCGATGATCTTCAGCCACAGCTCCGATTTCGAACCGCCGCCCACCGCGGTGACGCGCTTCACCTCGGTGCCGGCATCCTTGAGCGCCTCGAGCGAATCGCGGAAGGCAAAGGCCACGGCATCGAGGGCCGCGTGGGTCAGGGTTTTCTTGTCCGTCTCATGGCCCAGCCCCATGAGGAGGCCGCGCACCTGGGCATCGCCCACCGGTGTGCGCTCGCCCGAGAGATAGGGCAGGAACAGGGCCGGCGATGGCCCGGCAAGTCTGGAGCCGAGGGCTGCCGTGAGCCTGGGCGCCGGCGATCCGAGGATGCCGGCCAGCCATTCGAGACTGGCGGCGGCCGACAGGATGACGCCCATCTGGTGCCAGGTATTGGGGACGGCATGGCAGAAGGCATGTACCATGCGGCCGGCATTGGGGCGGAACTTGTCGTTGGACACAAACAGGACGCCAGACGTGCCGATCGAGACCAGTGCGGCATTGTCGGTCACCGCCCCGATGCCGCAGGCGGCCGCGGCATTGTCGCCGCCGCCGCCGGCCACCACCGGGCGCTTCGGCATGCCCCAGGCCCTGGCCACGGCGGGGGTCAGTTGCCCCGTGGCATCAGTGCCCTCGAAGAGGTGCGGCATCTGCTCCGGCGCCATGCCGGAGGCATTGAGCAGAAGCGGCGACCAGGCGCGCCTGGCGATATCGAGCCAGAAGGTGCCGGAGGAATCCGACATGTCGGAGGCATATTCGCCGGTCATGCGGTAGCGGATGTAGTCCTTGGGGAGCAGTACCTTGGCGACCCTGGCAAAGACCTTTGGCTCGTGCTTCCTGACCCAGACGAGCTTGGGGGCGGTGTAGCCCGCGAGCGGTATGTTGCCGGCCAGCGGTACCGCTCCCGGCTCGCGCGTCATGATGTCCTCGCATTCCCGGAAGGAGCGGGCATCGTTCCAGAGGATGCAGGGCCGCAACACCTTGCCCGCGGCATCGAGCAGGGTGGCGCCATGCTGCTGGCCGGAGAGGCCGATCCCCGCGACGGCGGCAACGGCCTTGGGCTTCATCCTGCCCAGGGTCTTCACGACGGTGTTGCAGGCCTTCCACCAGTCTTCCGGATTCTGCTCGGACCAGCCGGGATGGGGCCGCGAGACCTTGAGCGGGGCCGAAGCCGTGGCGACGATCTTCTGCCTGGCATCGATCAGCACGCCCTTCACCGATGACGTGCCGAAATCAAGTCCGAGATACATGGCGGCTCCTCACGGAAGATTGTCGCGGATGAAGATGTCGATGCGGATGCGCTCCTGGCTTTCGATCAGCGGAACATTGTCGCATTTGGCGAGCAGTACACGGATCGCGCTCCTGACCTCGTGACCGGCATCCTGGTTGATGATGGCATCGACGGTGCCGGTGATCAGCGCCTTCCTGGCATGGTCGGTCAGCTCATGGGCGATGAAGACGATGTCGCGGCCGCGCTCGAGCCGTTCGAGGGCCGAGATGATGCCGCGGGTGCCACCGCCGGCATTGTAGATGCCGATCATGTCGGGATGCTCCTTGAGGAGCTGGACGGCGACCTCCTCGACCTTCTGCCAGTCGTCGCGGGCTTCGCGCACGGGCAGGATCTTCAGGTGGCGGTACTCATGGGCCATGACCTGTTCAAAGCCGAACTGCCGCTCGATGTGGTCGCGCAGCGCGAGCGAGCCGGCGATCAGCCCGACTTCGCCCTGCCGCTTGCCCAGGAACTTGCCCATGAGGCTTGCGGCGGTGCGCCCGGCCGAGGAGTTGTCGATGCCGGCATAGTGGGCGCGCTTCGAACCCGGCACATCGGAGACCAGCGTCACCACCACGACGCCGCGCTGGGCGAGGGCATTGATCGATTCGCGCACCGCCGGGTGGTCGAGCGCCACCACCGCCACGCCGTCATACATGTCGCCGATCTGATCGAGGGTGCTGGCGAGGAGATTGCCGTCGAAGACGTCGGTGAAGCGCATGTCGATGGTCACGCGCTCGGCGGCCATGCGCTCGGCCGCTGCGCGCACCTCCTCGCCGAGGCTGACCATGAAAGAGTTGTTGCCGGTAGGCAGCACGAAGCAGAAGCGGTATTCGCGCGAGCGGGCGAGCCGCGCGGCAATGCGATCGGGCTGGTAATTCAGTTCGCGGATCGCGCCTTCGACGCGCTCGACGGTGACCGGCCGCACGCCCGGCCGATGGTTCAAGACGCGGTCAACGGTCGCCACGCTGACGCCGGCAATGCGGGCGACATCCTGAATCGTGATCTTTCCCATTTATATGATTTATCGCCCGGCGAGACGATCTTGTCAAATTCTGAGGGGCGCTTGTCAACCGGATGACAGGCCGGCGCGATGCGGGTGCTGCCGGTTGCCATGCCTGTCGCGCAGCGCCGGAGGGGCCGGTGAGGCGCGACGGCCCGGCAAGGACAGTTCTCACAGGGGATGATTTTACTGTTGACATCGTTCCTATTATGTTCTAGTAGGCCTGTGTCTCCTGCTCAGGAGGGGCGGTTCGCGAGCCGTCGCAGACCGGAGCCGGAGATGCGGGCCTGAAACCGGTTGACCGACGGGGTCAGCCGCAACCAGGAGCCCCGTTCCGGCCCCGGACCATCGCAGGTGGACGGCGCGGATGCTACGGTCCCGGCAACGGGTCCCGAAGTCCCGGAACGAGCGGCCAAAATCCCGCGGCGTGGCGGCCCCAGGGGCCACATGCTTTGCCTTACCCTTTTGAGTGGCGAAAGGCCGCCGCGCCAGCCCCTCATCTCCCCGGTTCCGGCCGCCTGATCCCGGAACCACCAGCGGCGGAGCTTTGCCCGGACGAATCTTCAGCATTGCGGTCAGTCACGCTGCCGCTGCGGCAACGCAGGGTCAGGTCAGGCGAAATGCGAGAGGTCGCGGATCGAGGGGTGGCGCCCGTTCAGCGGATTGTCGGGATTCCAGGCAAGTTCGGCCACATAGAGGCGCACCGCCAATGCGTCATACATGACGAGCTTGCCGGCAAGACTGTCGCCGATCTCGAGGATCTCCTTGATCACCTCCATCGCCTGCATGGAGCCGACGATGCCCGGCAAGACGCCCAGAATGCCCGCTTCCTCGCAGGCCGGGAACAGTTCGCGGGGCGGGATCTCGCCATGCAGGCAGCGATAGGTCGGATAGGGATTGCCATCGGGCGCGGTGAGATAGGGCTTGAAGGTTGCAAGCTGGCCGTCGAACTGGCCGACGGCGGCGGAGACCAGCGGCTTCCTTGCGAGATAGCATGCGTCACTGACGAGGAAGCGGGTCGGGAAATTGTCGCAGCCATCGGCAACGATGTCGTACTGGGCAATGAGTTCGAGCGCATTGCGAGCATCGATGCGCGTCGCATGCTCGATGACATTGATATGCGGGTTGAGGGCGTGCACGGTCTCGCGGGCGCTTGTCGTCTTGGCAATGCCAACCCGGGCGGTGGTGTGCAGGATCTGCCGTTGCAGATTGGAGAGGCTCACGGCGTCATGATCAACGATGCCGATGGTGCCGACACCCGCCGCCGCCAGATAGTAGACAACGGGCGAGCCCAAGCCGCCGGCGCCGATCACCAGGACCTTCGCTGCCTTGAGCTTCTGCTGGCCCGGACCTCCAACCTCGTGAAGCACGATGTGGCGGGCGTAGCGCTGCAGTTCGTCAGGAGAAAGCGCCATTCAGCGGGCTCCCGACGAACCGAAGCCGCCGGCCCCGCGGGCGGTTTCATCCAGCGTGTCGGTCTCGGCCAGGGACGCGCGCACGACGGGTGCAATCACCAGCTGGGCGATGCGGTCGCCACGGGCAATGCGAAACACGGTTTCGCCGTGATTGATCAGTGGAACCTTGATCTCGCCGCGGTAGTCGCTGTCAATGGTTCCCGGCGCATTGAGTACCGTGACGCCATGGCGGACCGCCAGGCCGGAACGCGGCCGGACCTGGCCTTCGTAGCCCTCCGGCAAGGCGATCGCCACCCCGGTCGGCACCAGAGCGCGCATGGCGGGTGGGATCACCACGTCCAGGGCAGCGCGCAGATCCATACCGGCGGCTCCCGCCGTCTCGTAGGCCGGCAGCGGCAGGCCCTCACCGCCGGCGACGCGCCTGATCTGCACACGGATCATTCGGCGGCTTTGGCGGTGGCGGGCAGGCGGGCGGCCAGGGTCTCCATGAGTCTCCGGGCAACGTCCTGCTTCGACATTTCGGGCCAGGTCTCCACGCCATCGGGCGACACCAGATGAACGGTGTTGCGGTCGCCACCGAAGACCCCTTTCTCGGGGCTGACGTCGTTGGCGACGATCAGGTCGCAGCCCTTGCGCTTCAGCTTCTCGCGGGCGTGGCTGATGACCGCTTCGGTCTCGGCGGCAAAGCCGACGACCAGCGGGGGGCGCATCACCTTGCGGGTGGCGATGGTACGAAGGATATCCGGATTCTCCACGAGAACCAGCTGCGGCGGTCCTTTTCCGGTCTTCTTGAGCTTCTCGGGCGCAGGTTCGGCCAGCCGCCAGTCGGCCACGGCCGCAGCGAATATGGCGATATCGCAGGGCAGTTCGTCCTCGCAGATGCGCAGCATGGTTACCGCCGTCTCCGCCGGCCGCATCTGGACTCCCGGCGGAATGGCCAGATCGACCGGACCCGAGACGAGGACGGTTTCGGCTCCCAGCGCCACGGCGGCGGCGGCGATGGCATAGCCCTGCTTGCCCGAGGAGTGGTTGGAAATGAAACGGACGGGGTCGATCGGCTCGCGGGTGGGACCGGCGGTTACCACGACCTTGCGGCCGGCCAGCGGGCGGGCGGCGGGCGCCAGCAGCGCGCCGATGGCGGCTACGATCTCCGCAGGCTCGGCCATGCGGCCCGGACCGAATTCGCCACAAGCCATCTCGCCGTCATTGGGACCGATGACGGCAACGCCGTCGGCCTTGAGCCGTTCGAGATTGCGCCGGGTTGCGGCGTGCGTCCACATGCGGACGTTCATGGCGGGCGCGATCAGCACCTGCTTGTCGGTGGCCAGAAGCGCGGTCGAGGCAAGATCGTCAGCGAGGCCGTGGGCCATCTTCGCCATCAGGTCGGCCGTGGCGGGAGCCACGACGAGGAGATCGGCGGCGCGCGACAATTCGATGTGCCCCATCTCCACCTCGTCGGTCAGGCTGAAGAGGTCGCTGTAGACCCGGTTGCCGGAAAGGCTGGCCAGCGACAGTGGTGTCACGAATTCGGCCGCAGCCCTTGTCATGAGGCAGGTGACAGCGCAGCCCTGGCCCTTGAGCAGCCTGACGAGTTCCAGCGTCTTGTAGGCGGCAATGCCGCCGCCGACGATGAGAAGCACCGTTTTGCGGGAGAGCGCGTTCATTGCAGCATTATGCCAGTTTCCCGGGGCGCGCGCCAAGCGTCAGCCAAAAACGAGGTTGAGGGCAATCACCACAAGCGCCAGGGCGGCTGCGACCATAGCGCCGCGGGTGGTGCGGCCGCGCCGCGCCTGGGCATCGGCCAGGGCCTCGGTGGTTTCGCGGTCAAGCCGCAGGCCACCGGAACCGGCCATCTCGGCCAGCATGTGGGTGGCGCGCTGTGCTTCGGAGAGGACATCGGGCAGCGTGGCGAAAACCCGCCCCAGGGTCACCGCACCTTCGGCGGCATTTTCGATCTGCCCCAGGGGACCGAGCTTGCGTTCAATCCACTCGCGCACCACGGGTTCGGAGGCCGTCCACATGTTGAGCTTGGGATTGAGGGTGCGGGCCACGCCCTCGACAACGACCATGGTCTTCTGCAACAGCAGAAGCTGGGGCTGAGTCTGCATGTCAAACTGACCGGTGACCTCGAAGAGCTGGGTGAGGAGCCGCGCCATGGAGATTTCCTCAGCCTTCTTGTCCATGATCGGTTCGCCAATGGCGCGGAGAGCCTGCGCGAAACTGGCGGGGTCCTGATGCGACGGCACATAGCCCGCCTCGAAGTGGACCTGGCTGACCCGCAGGTAGTCGCGGGTGATGAAGCCATAGAGAATTTCGGCAAGGAAGCGGCGCTCGCGCGGCGACAGCCTGCCCATGATGCCGAAGTCGACAGCGGCGAGGTTGCCTTCGGGATCGACGAACAGATTGCCCTGGTGCATGTCGGCATGGAAGAAGCCGTCACGGATGGCGTGACGGAGAAAACTCTGGATCACGAGATCGCCCAGGGCCACCAGATCGAGGCCGCGGGAGGCAAGGGCCGGAACATCGGAGAGCGGCGTGCCGTCGATCCATTCGACGGTCAGTACCTGGCGGGCCGTGCGGGTCCAGTCGACCCGAGGTACGCGGAAGCGGGGATCATCGCGGACATTGGCGGCCATCTCGGCGATAGCGGACGCCTCCATACGGAGATCGAGTTCGAGCTTCATCGACTGGGCGAGGGTACCGACGGCAGCCACGGGCCGAAGCCGGCGCATTTCGGCGCTGAAGCGTTCGGCCAGCCGCGCGGCGAAATAGAAGCTGGCGAGATCATTGGCGAAGCGCTTCTCGATGCCGGGGCGTAGCACCTTCACGGCAACATCGGTACCGTCACTGGTGCGGGCGCGATGTACCTGGGCGATCGAGGCGGCGGCGACGGGCGGACCGAATTCGCTGAAGAGCTGCTCCACCGGGGCGCCGAGATTGGCGCGGATCGCCGCCCTTGCTTCTTCCATGGAAAAGGCCGGCAGCCGGTCCTGCAGGGCGCGCAGTTCGTCGGCGCGGCCGGCGCCGACGATGTCGGGGCGCGTGGCAAGGAACTGTCCCAACTTGATGTAGCTGGGGCCCAGTTCCTCGAGGGCGGCGGTGAGACGGCCGGCTGTACCGGCCGCGGGGGCGGAAGCGCCGAGGCGGGCCAGCTTGAGGCCGGCGCGCGCGGCAAGCGGCAATTCGGCCAGCTGCTCCGGGGTCAGCAAGGCGTCGTAGCGCGCCAGGGTGCGGCCGGCCCGCAACAGGCGGAAGATCTGTGCCGGCGCAGCCGCCATCAAATGCGCCAGCCCGAATGCATGGCAACAATGCCGCCGGTGAGGCTGCGGTAGTGCACCCTCGCGAAGCCGGCCGCCACAAGCATGGCCTTGAACTTTTCCTGATCCGGAAAGGTCCTGATGCTCTCGACCAGATAGCGGTAGGGCTGACCGTCGCCGGTGACGACCTTGCCGATGGCAGGAATGGCCGTGAAGGAATAGGCGTCGTAAAGGGCGGCGAGGCCCGGCACGTCGACATGCGAGAATTCGAGGCAGAGAAAGCGGCCGCCGGGCTTCAGCACGCGAAAGGCTTCGACCAGGGCACGCTCGATGCGGGTTACATTGCGGATGCCGAAAGCAATCGTGTAGGCGTCAAAGCTGCGGTCGGGAAAAGCCAGGCCTTCGGCATTGCCAACGGTGAAATCACAGGCAGCCAGCAGTCCTGCGGCTTCCGCGCGCTTGCGGCCCTCGGCCACCATTTCGGGGCTGATGTCGGCAACAGTGACATGCGTGCCGGTGCCGCCGGCCCTGATGATACGGAAAGCGATGTCGCCGGTGCCGCCCGCTACATCGAGGACGTGAAAGGCGGTGGTACCGCGTGGTGGATTGAGCCAGCTCACGAGATCGTCCTTCCACAACCGATGCAGGCCGGCCGACATCAGATCATTCATCTGGTCGTAGCGGTCCGCAACCTTGGAAAAGACCTCGTTGACGAGGCCCTGCTTCTCGTCCTCGGCCACCCTGCGGAAGCCGAAGGGCACCTGATCGTTGTCTGGTCCGGTCATGACCGTCCTTCTAGCGCAAGAGCCCTAACCAATTCCATTGCCGTGACGCCACGATCTCTCTAGACCAGCCATGATGCCCGAACTCCCTGAAGTCGAAACAGTCGTGCGGGGCCTCAACCACGCCATGGCAGGCAAACGCCTGACGCGCGTCGAGGTGAGGCGGCCGGATCTGCGGTTCCCGTTCCCGGAGGGCTTCGCGGAGCGGCTCTCCGGACGGCGCATCGACCGGCTGGCGCGGCGGGCCAAATACATCCTGGGGGCCGTGGAAGGCGGTGACTGCCTGCTCATCCATCTCGGCATGACCGGAAGGTTCACGGTGGTCGCGCCGCAGGGTGGAACCCGGAATCTGGGCGAGCTCTATTTTGAACAGGCGAGCGATCCCGCCGCACAGGGAGCACATGACCATGTGGTCTTCGATCTCGAGGACCGCACGCGCGTCATTTACTCCGATCCGCGGCGCTTCGGGCTCATGGACCTTTTTCCCGCGGATGAGATCGATCAGCACAAGCTGCTTAGAGATGTCGGCGTCGAGCCGCTCGGAAATGATTTCAACGCCACGATGCTGGCCGGCGCATTTGCCGGCAAGACGGCACCGCTCAAGGCGGCCTTGCTCGACCAGCGGATCGTTGCCGGACTTGGCAACATTTATGTCTGCGAGGCATTGCATCGGGCCGGGCTATCACCGAAGCGGAAGGCCGGCACATTGGTGCGGCGCGGCAAGGCGGATGCACGGCTCGAATTGCTGGTGAGACACATCAGGGAGGTGCTGAACGAGGCGATCATGGCAGGCGGTTCAACGCTGCGCGATTATGCGGCAACGGACGGGGCCTCCGGGACATTTCAGGAGCGCTTCCGGGTCTATGATTGCGCCGGAGCCCCTTGCCCGCGGCCGGGCTGTGGCGGAACCATCCGGCGCCAAGTGCAGGCTGGCCGATCGACTTTCTACTGCCCGAAATGCCAGAAATAGGAGAGCCCATGGCTTATGAGCACATTCTCGCAGAGACCGAAGGAGCGGTCGGAATCATCCGGCTGAACCGGCCACAGGCACTCAACGCGCTCAACCGGGTCATGGTCCGCGAGATCGGCGCCGCGCTCGCCGGCTTCGATACGGACAGCGCTATCGGCAGCGTGGTGATCACCGGTTCGGACAAGGCATTTGCGGCGGGCGCCGACATCAAGGAAATGCAGGAGCTGAACTTCCCTGCAACCTATCTCGACGGGTTCCTTGACGAGTGGGAGGCGATCAACTGCCGCAGGAAACCTGCCATTGCCGCGGTGGCAGGCTTTGCCCTTGGCGGCGGCTGCGAGCTCGCCATGATGTGTGACTTCATTATCGCGGCGGACAGCGCGAAGTTCGGCCAACCGGAAATCTCGATCGGCATCATGCCGGGGGCCGGCGGCACACAGCGCCTGGCACGGTCGGTTGGCAAAGCCAAGGCAATGGACATGATCCTTACCGGCCGGATGATCGATGCGGCGGAGGCGGAGCGGGCCGGGCTGGTGGCGCGGGTGGTACCGGCCGAGCGGCTGATGGCAGAAGCCCTGGCGGCGGCTGCGACGATCGCCTCGTTCTCGCTGCCAGCGGTGTTGATGGCCAAGGAGGCCGTCGACCGCGCCTTTGAGCTGCCGCTTGCGGAGGGTATCCGCTTCGAACGGCGGCTGTTTCAGGCCATGTTTGCACTCGCCGACCAGAAGGAAGGCATGGCTGCCTTCAGCGCCAAGCGGAAACCCGCCTTTCGCAATCGATGAACAGATCATTTGACGGCCGGGGAGTGTGCCTCTATAAGCGCGCCATCGAAGCGCCCGGTTGGCCCCGCCCTGCCGGGCCTGTGCTGTTTAGAGGTTAGACCCATGGCCAATACCAGTTCCGCAAAGAAAGCTGTTCGCGTCTCGGCCCGACGTGCTGCCATCAACAAGAATCGCCTGAGCCAGGTTCGCACCGCCGTCAAGAAGGTGGAAGAAGCCATACGCAGCGGCAACAAGGTGGCGGCCGAGGCGGCGTTGAAGGCTGCCCAGCCGGAGTTGCAGCGGGGCGCCCAGAAGGGTGTGCTGCACAAGAACGCGGCAGCCCGCCGGGTGTCGCGGCTCAGCAAACGCATAAAGGCCCTGCAAGCCTAAGCAATTGCCACAAAAGTTAATGAGCGGCGCCGAGACAAGGGACCGGCGCCGTTTTTGTTTGTCCGGGAACGGAGCGTTTCAGACAGAATTTGTGTTTCATTTTCATATAGTTGGATGAGAATTGCCAGCCCGAACGCGGAATGCGTGGCAATCGGGCAAGGCCCAAGATGCAAAAGATGGGGGTGTTGCAAATTTAACGCAGTCCGCCCTGAAAAAATCCGCCGCTCGAATCTCTTCGCTAAGTCAAGGTTTTGCTGCCAGGAACTGACGAGCCCCGCGGCAGGGAGATGGATGATGGTTCATCCGTGTACGGATTGCAGCGCTTTCGCCCGTTGAAACGCGAAAACCCGATCGGGTAATCTTCTTGCATGCCTTGAGGCCCCGGCGGGGGAGGCATGTTATGCAGCCGGTTCCCGGCTGTTGCGGCGGAACCGGAGGTCGTTCTTAGGGCGGCAGCCCACCTGTCTGTTCTGCGTCAAGTTCAACTTGGCCTTGGTGTCATGCCGAGGCTGACGGGTGAGGTATGGGTGATGGATGTTCGTGTGATCAACGGGGAACACAGAACAGCAATCATAGGTATCGTTAGGACTACTTAGAGTTCCTTTCATTGATGGCGCGGCGGCTGGCGCTTCTTTGCGGAAGCGGCGGAAGGTCTGCTGCGCACATTTTTCGAGTGAGCAGAACAAGAAGAAGGGGCATTGAACTCATGACTGGAGCAGCGGGCGCAGAAATCAAGCGGAGCTGGGAGCGCATTGCGCAGCGGCTCCGGGCGGAGATGGGGGAAGATCTGTACTCGAGTTGGTTTGCACGCATGGAGGCCGAGGATTGGAGTGACGGGCGGCTGGCAGTTTCGGTCCCCACGCGGTTCCTGCGCAACTGGATCGAGACCCACTACCAGACGCGGCTGCACAAGATCTCGGAAGCGGAACTGGGCCCGATCGACAGTATTCAGGTGAGAGTGAGAACGCGGGGAACTGCCTCGCGGGTGGCGCACGCGCAGCATCGGGCAAACGGAGCTTCGTCAGCGCCGGCCAACGCTGCCTCCCAAGACAAACGCGCCAACATGCCGCTGGTTGGCGGTGAAAAAGGATCCCAGCTCGACGATGCCCAGAATTTCGAGACGTTCGTAGTCGGCAAAGCCAATGCGCTCGCCCATGCGGCGGCAGTCAGGGTGGCCGATGCGGAGGCCAATGCCCCGCTGAGTTTCAATCCCCTGTTCATTCATTCAGCGGCGGGCCTCGGCAAGACGCATCTGCTCAATGCCATCGCCTGGCGCATAAGGCAGCAGCATCCGAACCGGCGAGTGATGTTTCTGACCGCCGAGCGATTCATGTGCAACTTCATCGCGGCCCTCAAGCAGCGCGATACGCTGGCGTTCAAGGATCAGTTCCAGGCCGTCGACGTGCTGCTGATCGATGACTTCCAGTTCCTGCAGGGCAAGACCATGCAGGCGGAGTTCTGCCACACCTTCAATTCGCTGGTCGATGCGAAGCGGCAGGTCGTGGTGGCGGCCGACGTGCCACCGGCGCAGCTCGACACGATCGACCAGCGGATGCGGTCGCGGCTGATGGGCGGGCTGGTCGTTGACATCGAGCCACCGGAACTGGAGCTGCGCCGTGCTATCCTGGCCAGGCGCGTGGAGGAGATGGGGAAGCGTATTCCGGGATTCGTCCTCGATGCCGAAATCGCCGAACTCATCGCCAACAGGATCACCGGGGGCGGCCGCGAGCTCGAAGGTGCGCTCAACCGGATCGCCGCCTACCAGCAGTTTCACCAGACTGGGCCCGTATCGCTCGACATGGTGGCAATGATCCTGCGCGACATGGCGCAGGCGCCAGATCAATGTCGGGTCAAGATCGAGGATATCCTCAGGATCGTGGGCCGGCATTACAATGTGGCACGTTCCGACCTACTGTCACCGCGGCGATCGCGCTCTGTGGTGGTCCCGCGGCAGGTCGGGATGTATCTCGCCAAGAAGCTGACACCCCGTTCACTTCCGGAGATCGGCCGGCGATTTGGCGGCCGTGACCACTCGACCGTGCTGCATGCCGTGCGGAAAATCGAGGAACAGCTGCGCTCCGACGACCGGCTGGCGCGCGAAGTGGCGCTGCTCATCCACCTGATCGAACAGGGCTGAGGGTTGCCCGCGCCGTCAGTGGGCTTCCTCCCAATTGCCGGCCGCGCGCGCGTCAACCTGCAAAGGCACCGAGAGCTTAACAGCAGGCTCAGGTGCCTTTTCCATGACATGCGCCACCACGGCCATGGTCTTCTCAGTTTCAGCCGCGGGTGCCTCGAAGATCAGTTCGTCGTGAACCTGGAGAAGCATCCGGGCTGAAAGCCCTTCCGCAATCAATGCGCCGCTCATTCTGACCATGGCACGGCGAATGATGTCCGCAGCAGCGCCCTGGATGGGCGCATTGATGGCCGCACGCTCCATGAAGGCACGCTCGGAGGGATTGGGCGAGTTGATGCGCGCAAAGTGGCAGCGGCGGCCGAAGATGGTTTCGACATAGCCCTGCTCACGTGCCGCCTTCTTGGTCGCTTCCATGTAGTCGCGGATACCGGGAAAGCGCTTGAAATATGTCTTAATGTACTCGCCCGCCTCCTCGCGGGAAATGGAAAGCTGGTTGGCGAGACCGAAGGCAGAAATGCCATAGATGATGCCGAAATTGATAGCCTTGGCGCGGCGGCGGACCAGGGGATCCATACCCTCAACAGGCACATTGAACATCTCCGACGCCGTCATGGCGTGAATATCGAGTCCCTCGGCGAAGGCCTTCTTGAGCTGCGGAATGTCGGCGACATGGGCAAGTACCCGCAATTCGATCTGGCTGTAGTCGGCACTGATGAGCCTAGCACCCTCGGGCGCGACGAATGCGGTGCGGATACGCTTGCCCTCCTCGGTGCGGACCGGGATGTTCTGAAGATTGGGATCGGTAGAGGCGAGACGGCCCGTGGAGGTCGCGGCCATGGCGTAGCTCGTGTGAACGCGGCCAGTCAGCGGATTGATGAAGCCCGGCAAGGCATCGGTATAGGTCGAACGAAGCTTGGCGAGCTGGCGCCAGTCGAGGACACGGCGAGCCAACTCCACGCCCTGGGCTGCGAGATCCTCCAGCGCGTCGGAATCCGTGCTCCAGGCACCAGTGGCGGTCTTGCGGCCGCCTGCAAGTCCCATCCGGCCGAACAGGATATCGCCCAGCTGTTTCGGCGAGGCGATATTGAAGCGCTCACCTGCCAATTCGTAGACCTGCTTCTCAATCTCATCGGCGCTCGCAGCAAACTGCTGGGAGAGGCGGGCGAGCACATTCCTGTCAACGAGCACGCCTGCGCGCTCCATCGCGACCAGGACGGGTACCAGCGGCCGTTCGAGGGTTTCGTAGACGGTGACTTTCCGCTTCTCGATAAGGCGCCGCTTGAAGAGTTTCCAGAGGCGCAGCGTGACATCGGCATCCTCCGCGGCATAGGCAGTGGCCCGATCGAGCGGCACGCGATCGAACGTGACCATGGACTTGCCGGTGCCCGCCACGTCCTTGAAAGCGATGGGCTTATGACCCAAGTGCTTTACCGCAAGCTCATCCATGCCGTGGCCGTTTTCGCCGGATTCAATGGCATAGGACATCAGCATGGTGTCGTCGATCGGCGTCACGGCAATGCCGTAGCGCGAAAGCAAAAGCATATCATATTTGAGGTTCTGGCCGATCTTCAGCACGGCTCTGTCTTCGAGCAGCGGTTTCAGGCGGGCGATCGCCTGCTCCACCGCAATCTGACCGGCGAGCGTTTCGCCGCCGAAGAGCCCGGAGCCTGACGCCTTGTGGGCCAGCGGGATGTAGCAAGCCCGGCCGGGCGCGGTCGCCAGCGACACACCCACGATATTTGCCTGCATCGCATCAAGACTGTCTGTCTCCGTGTCCACGGCGACGTAGCCCTGATCGGTCGCCTCGGCAATCCAGCGATCCAAGGCCTCAAGCGAGAGGATGGTCTGGTAGTCGCCATGCCGGACGGGAACGGCGCGCAATTCACGCTGCACGTCTTCACTCGCGGTGACGCCTGATGACGGTGCCGGGGCTTGTTCCGGCTGTGACCGGGGCGCTACGGCTGCGGGCTGATCCGCAGGCGCAGCAGCAGCGGTTGCGAGGGCTTGGGTTTCCGGTGATTCGCCTTCGGGGGGCCAGAATTTCACGTCAACCGGCACGGGATCTATTGCATTGATGTCGGCATCGAGTTCGCCGGCGACCTTCCTGGTGAAAGTGGAGAACTCAAGCGCCTTGAGGAAGCCGATCAGTTCGGAGGCGCGGGGCGAATCCACAGCGAAGCTCGCGACGTCATGAATCACGGGAACATGATCATCGAGCGTTACAAGGCGCTTGGAGATACGTGCCTGGTCGGCGAACTGGATCAGGTTCTCGCGCCGCTTCTGCTGTTTGATCTCTCCGGCGCGGGCCAGCAGCGTTTCTAGATCTCCGTATTCGTTGATAAGCTGAGCGCCGGTCTTGACCCCGATTCCCGGCACGCCTGGAACATTGTCGACGGAATCACCGGAGAGGGCCTGCACATCGATGACCTTCGACGGCGGCACCCCGAACTTCTCGAGCACTTCCGCTTCACCAATCTCCTTGTCCTTCATGGTGTCGTAGAGGGCGACCCCCGGCCGGATCAGCTGCATCAGGTCCTTGTCGGATGATACGATCCGGCAGGTTGCGCCGGCCTCGACTGCCTGTCTGGCGTAGGTGGCGATGAGATCGTCGGCCTCGTAGTTTTCCTGTTCGACGCAGGCGACGTTGAAGGCGCGAGTCGCCTGGCGGATGAGACCGAACTGCGGTCGGAGATCGGCTGGAGGCTCCGGCCTGTGCGCCTTGTATTCCGGATACAAGTCGGTGCGAAAAGACTTGGCCGAATAGTCGAAGATGACGGCCAGATGGGTGGGTTTCTGGCCCTGGTTGGTTTCCTTGAGCAGCTTCCAGAGCATGTTGCAGAAGCCCTGCACGGCGCCGACCGGCAGGCCATCACTCTTGCGGGTGAGGGGCGGCAGTGCATGGTAGGCGCGGAATATATAGCCGGAACCATCAATCAGATAGAGATGGTCGCCGGGCTTGAGAGCAGCTGAATTCGACATGGGCGGCACTATGCCACCCGGGTTCAGACGATGCCAGACACCATGGTCAGGTGGGACTGAACTTCATGACAGGCTGCTGCCATGGTCTTGCCCAGTGCGGCCTAGCAAAAATGAAGGCGAGCGGAGTGTTGCGGACGGACCAGAAGAGCAACACCGGTCCTGCGACACCCGCAGCGGTAACAAGGAGCGCCACGAGGCCCAGATCGTCGATGAGACCGGTTTTCACGAGGATACTGCGACCTGCCGCCATGAACAGAAAGAAAGCAATATAGATGACGATGGAATTCGCCCCGCAATAGCGCACCGGATGTCCAAGTGACAGCCTGCTCACCAATACACCCATCACGACAACCGCAGCAGCCCCGGCAAAACCCATGGCCAGGCTGATGCCTAGGAGCTGCGACCAGCCGGCATCGACGAGGATGGCGTTTCCCCAGGCCCAGATGACCAGGCCGGCCAGCAGCGCTGGCTTTGTTTGGCGGTCGACAGCAGCTGCGAAGGCGAAGATGTGGCGGGCCAGCCAGTAGCCGGCAAAGAAATAGACAAAGCGCGCAGCGAATTCGTCGACCAGAAGCCAGCCCGTCTCGATCGGGGCGGCCTCCAGCACGGCGCCGGCAGCGAGAAGCAGAACGGGCGGCACCCGGCGGAGGGCCTTCGCCACAATGAAGAAGACGGCCAGCAGATAGATGAACCAGAGCGTGCCGAAGGGTTCAATGAAACCCGTCAGCCAACCGTCTACCAATCCCATAAGCCCTTGTTCCAGATAGATGCCGGGTCCCTTGACCGCGAACTGGATGGTCATCCACAGGACGTAGAAATAGGCAAAGTGAACGACCTTGCTGTCCAGATACTGGCGCCATGGCCGGTCGATGCGGCTGGCCAAAAAGAGGCCAGAGATCAAGAAGAAGTCCGGCATTCGGAAGGGCCTCGCCCAATCGATGAAGGGATGAAGCCAGCTCAGCTCGCCCATGGCCTTCTCAACACCGAGGGTTGAATGCATCATCACGACCAGGACAATGCAGATCCCCTTGGCGCAATCCACCCAGTCGAGGCGGGAGGCGGCTACTCTCGGCATTATGAAAGGCCTTCCTGTGCCGCATTGGCACAATGATCATGTCTCAGGCCGTGGCTTGCAAGACTTCCGCCGGGATGATCACAAAGCGTGGCACCACGGTCCAGAGCAGGGCGGCCGTGATGGTGCGATCCGGATAGATTTCGGCCATGGCCCGGGCATAATGACCAAGCTGGGTGATGTAAGATTGCGGTGTGTCATCGATTCCCCGGGGGGGACTGCGGTCGGTCTTGAAGTCCAAAATGTGGATCGACCGGGGAGTGACCACCAGGCGGTCGATGCGGTGAGACTGTGGAGTGCCGCCGAAATGGGTGATGATCGGGACCTCGGCGAGGCTCTCCGTAGCGAAGAACGGGGCGTAGTCAGGATGGGCGAGAAGGCCCAACACTTCTGCGGCGATGGCCTCGGCATCATCATCGGCGATGGCGTGGCGGCGCATGAAATTGCCGGCTGCAGCGGCACGGCGATCGGGATCGATGCCGGGCAAGAGTTGCAACAGCTTATGGATCAGGATGCCGCGGCGGAACCGGCGTAAGTCGTTGGCATCGCGCGGGCTGCGACCCGGTCCCAGCTCCGGCCCAGATTCGGGATCACTCGGGCGGAGCCAGGGACGCGCCCGATAGGGCACAGCCAGTGGCTGGCGCAGGCTGACGGGCAGAGGCCCGGGCGCGCGGCCGGTTTTTGGCTGTGCTTCCTCCAGCGGAGCGGGTATGCCTCCCCGATAACGCAAAACCCCCTCAGAATCCGGTACCAGACCGAGTTCCACGGTCATGGCGCGTTCGACCATCCGATACCATGATTCATCCTTGGCTCTCCCTCTGGCGGGCACGCCACAAATGTAGAGTTCATCGCAGGCCCGGGTCAGCGCGACATAGAACAGACGGCGATACTCATCCATGCGGCGGGCTACCGTCTCGCCCTTCCATTGCTCGACCACTGCGGGCCTGATGTCACTCTTGCAGGACCAGAAGGGGAGTGGAGCCGCTGCACTACCCGATTTCACCATGAGCAAGGCGGTGTCGGCATTGCTGTTGGGAATGTCGGCAGCGTCTGCGAGGATAACGATATTTGCCTCAAGTCCCTTGGCACCATGCACCGTCATGATGCGGACCTCACCACCCTGATTCTGCATATCGCGCTTGATCTCGATGGTCTCGGCCTCAAAGCGGCATATAAAGCCGCGCAATGAAGGCGGATAGTTCAGTTCGTCATCAAGCACGCGGTCGAGAAATGCATCAACTGCATCAGCGGCCTCGGGACCGAGACGGGCATAGATGCGCTTCCGTCCCGACGGGTCGCCATCAAGCAGAATGCGGTTGAAGAACTCGAAGGGGGTAAGCTGTTGTGAAAGAGCGATAGTCCTGTCCAGAAACGCTATGGTGGCACCGTGTGAACTCGCCTTCAGACTGTGCCAGAGGCTGCAGCCATCACGGCCGTGGGCAACGGCAAAGAGATGGTCATCGTCAAAACTTTCGGGATTCAGCGGACTCTTGAGCACTTCGGCGAGGCTCAAATCGTCTTCCGGCAGTATGACAAAACGGGCAAGAGACAGGAGGTCACGGACAGCAATATGCTCGCCGAGCTTCAGACGGTCGGCACCGGCGACCGGAATGGCGTGCTTGTTGAGGGCGGCAATCAACGCCTCGAAGAGCAGGTTGCGCCGCTGCACGAGGATAAGGATGTCACCCGGCTCCACGGTGCGGCCATGGGCCTCGAGCGGACGCTTGCCGATCCATCCGCTTATTTTTTCGGCGATAGTTTGCGCCAGCTTTCGCCGGGGGTGATCGGCGGGCATCGCATCGACAGGCTCGAGCGGTGGTGGCTCATCCCCGGAGTCGGACTCCGGCAGCGGCCAGAGCTCAACCAGCCCTGCGGCGGTCTTGCGATGAGCCTGATGGCAGATCGCCAGATCGAGGCTGGATTCGAGACCCTGGCGTGCTGCGGCATCACGGAAGATGCTGTCCACGGCGGACAGCACGGCCGGGCCGCTGCGGAAGGACTGAACGAGACCCACCGACGCGAAACGCTGACGGCTTTCAGTGATCTCCACCTCAAAGTGCTCGCGACTGACGTCAAAAGCTGCTGGGTCGGCCCCCTGAAAGCTGAAGATCGACTGCTTGCGGTCGCCCACAACGAAAAGGGTCCTGGTGACGTCGGCTCGGGCACCCTGTCCCGAAAAGATCTCCAGGGTGAGTGCCTTGATGATGTCCCACTGGGCGCCGCTCGTGTCCTGGGCCTCGTCAACGAGGATGTGGTCGATGCCGCCGTCAAGCTTGTAGAGTACCCAGGCTGAGGCGCCCGCGGTGGTCAGTAGCCGACGCGTGCGCTCGATCAGATCGGTGAAATCGAGGTAGCCGCGCTGGCGCTTAAGCCGTTCGAATTCCTGCATGATTCCGCAAGTAAGAGTAAGCAGGTCCTGCGTGGCCGCAAGCATGTCGAGGAATGCCAGATTATCAAGGTGGCTCAGCACGCGGCGCTGTTCCGCGAGAAAGCGATCGCGGAGATCCGGAAACCTGCTGCCCAGACTCTTGGTCATCAGACCGGATTCAGCGCGCGGCTGGCCTTCCTTGGTGGTGAACAGCTTCCTCAGACTCTCCCGTCGCACTTCCCTGTCGGAAGACGCGAGGACCTTTTCGATGATGTTGGCATTGCCGGCGTCTATCTTTTGTGTGCCCTGGCGCAGCGCACCGGCGAGTTCCCCATAGAGTTCTGCGTCAATATCGTAGAGGGCATTTTCTTCGGCCTGGGCGCTGGTGCCGGCGGGGAGTCCGGCCGCCGCGGTGAGCGCAGCCACGGCGGCCTCCACCCGGTCCTGGCCAGACAGCACGTCGGCGATTTCAAGACGCTTGTTCAAGAGAGTGCCGACAAGTTCGTCGAATTGAGCGGCGTCAACGCGTGCCACTATCCTGTGCAGGGCTCCGGCCGCGGGGCCACCATCACCCGGGCGGGACAAGACATTCTGGCGGGCTTCCGCGAGCGTGGCATTGGTGAGCACATCGTCCATGACCGTGAAGCCCGGAATCACGCCGGCCTCGACCGGGAATCCCTGCAGAAGTCGTTCGCAGAATGCGTGAATGGTCTGGATACGTAGACCCCCCGGTGACTCCAACGCCAGCGTGAAGAGGCGGCGAGCCCGACCCAGATCGACTTGTCCTTCGTCCGTGTGGCCGATGGCGGAAACATGCGCCTGGAGCTGATCGTCGGGAAGCATCGTCCATTCCGCCAGCTTGCCAAACAGCCGGTTGGCCATTTCCGCCGCAGCCGCCTTGGTGAAGGTCAGACAAAGGATGCGCGACGGTTCGGCTCCCGAGAGCAACAGGCGGACGACCCGGTCGACCAGGACATGGGTCTTGCCGGAACCGGCATTGGCGCTGACCCAGACTGACTGGCCGGGATCGGAGGCCAACCGCTGATTTGGACTGACCTGCAAGGGGGCGTTCATCGCGCCCCCCATTCGGCGAAGCGCGAGAGATGATCGTATTCCGAGATGTCGCGCGTAGAGCGCATGGCACGGCGCGGCAGCCAGGCCTCCGCCCCCGCAAAAAGCTGTGTCAGCTTTGTCGCAAGAATCTGCAGATGCTCTTCCGCCAGATCCATGACCGGGCCCACTTCGAGCATGTTGCTCTTGCCCGGCGGATCGCCGCCGGAGAGTTTCATGTAGAGCAGCGAGGAGGTTTTCCGCGGCGGCACGTCATTGAAGGCACCCCTTCCGATCAAGGCGGCCTCGAGTGGTAGCTGCGGCGCGTAACCGCTCATGACCTGTTTCGGCGAGGGAAACGTTCCGGTCTTGTAGTCGATGATCCTGACCGTGCCATCCTTCAACAGATCGATCCGGTCGGCACGGCCCGACAGGCGCGTGCCGGCACCGGCCACGTCGAGTGTCAGGCTTCCGCCCTTCTCGACCAGACAGGCCTCGACATCAGCACGCAGCCTCCTGTCTTCCTCGACAAACCATGCAGCAATGCGGCAGAAGCGGGGCCACCAGAAGCTGCTGATATCGGGATCACGCATGCGCGGGCCGAAGATCTTCAGGCCGATCTCCCGCAGTTCGTTCACGGCGTCATCCGGGATCGCCCTTGCGAATTTCCGCGTAAACTCCTCGAGCGCGGCATGAACGAACAGGCCGCGCTCGCTGGCCTCAGGACGACCGGCATAGGAACTGAGCGGAGCAAGACCCAGGATCTTTTCGGCATAGATGGCGTAGGGATCGCGATAGAGTTTCTCAACCTGCGACACACTGATTGAAGAGATGCTCACGCGGGGCCTTGGCATGGGGCGAGACGCCGGTGTCACCTCAGCCGCTTTGTCGAAGGCCTTCGCCCAGGACTGCCAGTCCGAATCCGTCACTGTATCCTGGCCTGCCGCTTTCATAAGCATCCGGAGTCGCAGCAGCCAGCGCGACGGGGTGGCCGGCGCGCCTGCGATCCTCCGTGACCAACTCAGCACGACACGGGGCGCGCCAAAGGCTTCGGCAAAATCGTGGGCGGCGAGGCCGATCTCGCGCTCGGGGCTGTCGAGCCCCAGGTCGCGACGCATCGGCCGGTTGAGCCAGGGCCCGGCGTCCGGCTGCTTGGGCCAGGTGCCCTCATTCAGACCAGCAAGAATGGTTACATCCGCACGCACAAGGCGCGCCTCGAGCAGACCCAAAATGGCCAGCCGCGCGCCCCCGCGCAGTGGGGTCCTGACCCGACCTCTCCGGATGATATCCGCAAGGATCGGCACAACCTTTGCAAAGGTCGAGCGCGGATAGAGATCGGCCTCTTGACGGATGGCGATCAGTGCTGCTGACAGGCCTTCCCCCGCAAACCCGGACCAGGCCGTTTCAGGACCTACGATACTGTCGTAGGCCTCGATGACCGCATCGGCGCTCTCGCGCAGCGGCCTTGTTGTTCCGTCACCAGCAAGATCTAGAAGCGGACCAAGGACGGCTCGCACAGATTCCACCAGAGATTCGAGAGCCCCGAAATCCTCCGCAGTGAGGCGCTTCAAGGCAGCATGAGCGTGGCGATCCGCGGCGAGGTCCTTACGGGCGTCTGCCAACAAGCCGGGGAGAGCGCGAACATCGCCGCGCCATTGCCGGTAGCGGAGCAGAACGAGATCGAAGGCCACGGCGGCGCGGGCACTGTGGCTTTGGCCGGCGCCGAAGCGGGCAAGCGGGTGATGGACGAGTGAAGCCCAGGCACCCGGGTCGTGCGGCGAATCGAGCAGAGCCAGAAGCAATGTAAAAAGGCTTCCCTGCGGCGTGCGTGCCAGCGACATTCCCGCCGAATCATCCGCGTCTATACGCCATCGGGCGAGTTCGGTGCGGACCCGAAGCGCCAGTTCACGATCGGGTGTAACCAGCGCGACTGTACGATCCTTCTCGGCGAGATGGGCCCGGATACAAAGGGCAAGCTGGCTGGCTTCGTCGCGCGGCGATCCGGCCTCAAGCAGTTCGACGCCTGAGAGCGCGGATTTTACCCGCGGATAGTTCTCTGCCATCGCATCACGCCAGGCTTCGGCGGTTGCGGTGGGGCGCATGATCTCGCTTACCAGCCAAGCCCGATCCCGCTGCAGGGTGGACAACGTCAAGCCGGGCAGCAGTTTGACCTGGCCCCGTTCAAGTCCCATTCCCTGTAGCAGATGGAACATGCCGAACTGGGGATGCGCCGGAGCGTGCGGATCGGCGGGATCGCCAAGCGAATTCCAACCGATACTGTCCATGTCCTGGTCGAGACCAGGTAACACTACCGCCCCCTGGTCCAGGCCGGCGATGACTCGCAACAGCGAAGCCGTGGCGGCAATAGAGCCGGTCGATCCCGCAGCAATGACCGGATATGCCGGCGAAGTTCTGCGCAAGCGTTCCGCTTCCATTTCAATGAGACGGCTGCGCCGGCGGATGGCTCCGATCAGGCTCATCTCATGGAGTCGCGCCGGATAACGCGTTATCAGAACGTCGAGAAAAGCCAGCAAGGCCTCGCGGTGCACCGGCAATTCACCCTGATAGTGGTGCACAGCGGCAGTGAGTTCGATGCCGCGAGCCTCGCAGTCATCAACGAGGCGGCCGAGGACACGGGCCAGGTTCAGCGCCTGCAACGGCGAGTCGATGATCTCGCGGGCAAGTGGCTCGCCCGGCATTCCGTTTGCCCATTCGGTGAGGAGACTGGTCAACAGGAAGTCGCGTCCCAGTCCACTGATGGCCGGGTCGATTGCGATTTCTGCGGGCGATGGCGGCGGCTCATGAATGTCGAGCAGATCTTCGTCGACATCTCCAATGGGGCGGATGGCCGGCAACACCATGGCTCGCGCTGCCGTGACGTCCAAGAAGATCTGCTCGAGTGCCCGGGCCGCCCTGCGAGTCGGGACCAGAATGGTCCAGCGGGCAAGATCGGCAGGACCCGGCGGCGGTGTCTCAGGCGTGGGGAAGCCGCCGCGCAGAACAGCCCTCGCCAGTTCGGCCAGGAAATCGGCACTTGGCGGAACGGTGAACACCCGCAGCGTTTGACGCACGCTCATGGATCAAGCCTCACGCAGGGCTGCTTCGGCGCGGGCAATCGAGTCCGGGGTTCCGACATGGAGCCAACGTCCGTCATGGACGAGGCCGTACAGCCGGCCTTCCGCAATGGACTTGTTCCAGAGGACATTCATCGAAAACTTGCCGCGAGGGGCCGCAGAAAACAGGCGCGGATGCACCAAGTAGGCGCCGGCATAAACGAGACCCTCGCCGTGTTCACGGCGACTTGCCCGGCCAGCGCGATCCAAGACGAAATCACCCCGGCCTTCGTAACCGACGGCCTGGGAGAGAGGACAGAGCAGCAGCAGGCAGTCCATGTCCGCCGCATCCCAATGGGCCGCCAACCGCTGAAGGGCCGGCATCGGCCCGTCGATCCAGAAGGAATCGCTGTTGAGCACGAAAAAGGGATCCGGCCCCAGCAAGGGCAAGGCCCTGGCGATACCGCCGCCCGTATCGAGCAGTGTGGCGCGTTCATCGGATATGACGAGGCGCGGGCATTTCTGCGTGGCTGCCCAGTCTTCCAGATGTCCCGCGAGATAGTGGACGTTGACTACCGCCTCGATAACGCCGGCTTCGCGCAGGCGGTCCATGGCATAAGCGATGAGCGGACGGCCGGCGACTTCAATCAAGGGCTTGGGCGTTGAATCCGTCAAGGGACGCATACGGATTCCGAGACCAGCCGCCAGCACCATGGCCCTGCTCACCGGTTGCTTCATGTGGAACCGCCTTCACGCAGGGCGGCGGGAAGGTGACGCGCATACCATTCGCGCAATTCCGCCAGCGCTGGATGTGCGAGGTTGCGCTCAAGATAGCGCGATACGCGGGGTAGGTGCTTCAGATAGCCGTGCTTGCCGTCGCGCCTCGATAGCCTCGCAAAGATACCAAGAATCTTGGTAGCGCGTTGGGCGCCCAAGATGGCGAAGGCCTCGCCAAATTCTATCCTGTCAAAGGAACCGCGTGCGCGGCGTTCATCTACATATTTGGCATAAAGCTCGTTTGCGAGCTCTGTTGCAATGTCGACGCGGGCATCCTGCAGCAGGGAGACGAGATCATAGGCGGGGTGGCCCAGCACAGCGTCCTGGGTGTCGATGATGCCGACCCTGGCCAGACCTTCACGCCGGGGGAGCCACATGAGATTGGGCGAGTGAAAGTCGCGCAATACCCAAACCGGGCGGCCAGGCTTCATCTTTTCGAACAGCGGCGCCCAGGCCGCCTCGAAACCCGCGCGGGAATCGTCGTCAATGCAGCCGTTCCTGAGATGTGGCCAATACCAGTCGGCGAGCAATGATGTCTCGATGGCCAAGGCGCCGCTGTCGTAGAGGGGAATCTCATGGAAGCCGCCGCCGGGTAGCGGAACCTTCGCAGGCCATTCGGCAACAGCAATGTCCGCCAGCAGTCGCACGGCCTCGTGCAATGGTTCGCTCATATCCTCTCCGGCCAGCAACATGCGGCCATAGACCTGGTTGCCCAAATCTTCGATTATTGCGAGACCACGGTTGAGATCGGCGACACAAGTTTGGGGCGCGCTGTAGCCGCGACGGCAGAGTTCGGCATTGACGGCGACCACGGCGCGGATGTCCTCGGCAAGGTGGGCGATCTGGCTGTAGGGCTTGTTATCCCTCACCGGCGGGCCGTCGGGCCTTGGCGGCATATCCATGAGAACGCAAGTTTCGCTGTCGCGCGACAGCCGTTCATAACGTCGGAAAGAGGCATCTCCTTCAAGGAAACTGCGAGTGACCGCGGTCCAACCGGTCTCCTCAAGGAAAGCGCTGATCGCGGCGAGGCGGCCAAGCGCGGATGCCCAACGGCCCCGGCCAAGGAGAGTAGCGTGGCGTTCGCCACCGCGACCCTCGAGACGGACATGCAGGATATTGCCGGTAAGCCGATGACTCAGCTTCTCAGGCCACTCCACGACCACGAGTCCGGTACGCAGACCCTCATCGAGACCCAGCTCGTCGATTTCTGCGGTGTCGCGAATGCGATAGAGATCGGCGTGTAGAACGGGAACGCGGGTCTGATCGTAGGACTGTACCAGCGTGAATGTCGGGCTTGGCACATCGAAGGTGTCATCGCCCAGGGCAAGTGCGCGAATGAAGCCGCGGGCAAGGGTCGACTTGCCGGCACCGACATCACCTTCGATGAGAATGGCCGAGCCGGGACTGGCGATGAGAGCCAGTTCCCTGCCCAGATCTTCGGTAGCGGAGGGACCCGGCAGATGCCGGGTTGCAGTGACAAAATTCACGGCTCACGACGCTTTGCGCATGCCAGGCCCATCGACAGGGAACCGGCAGACAACAGTGGTACCCTTTCCAACCTGCGAGTGGAGGGAAACCTTGCCTTCGTGCAGCTCAACGAAGCTCTTGACGATGGCAAGACCCAGACCCGCCCCACGGTGACCGCCTGTTACAGGTTTCGACTGGAAGCGGTCAAAGGCTTTCTGCTGGAATTCCGGCTCGATGCCGCGGCCGGTATCGGCGACCCAGAGCAGTATATCGGGGCCATCACGCCTGGTGCCCAGGCGGATCGAACCGCCCTTGGTGGAGAAGCCTATGGCATTGGAAAGCAGGTTCTGCAGGATCTGGCGGACCCGCTTGGGGTCGCCCACAAAGCCTTCAGCGTCTTCGGCTACTTCGATTCTGACGGTCAGGTCATGCTTGGCGACGCGCGGCTCCATGGCCTCGGCCACCTCCTCCATGATCTGAACGATATCCAGCCGCTCAAGCTTCAACTCCATGGCACCAGCATCGATAGTGGTGAGGTCGAGAATGGCATCGATGACGGCGAGCAGATCCTGCGATGAGGTCTGGATGTGGCGAAGGTACTCATGCTGCTTCGACTGGAGCTCACCGGCCATACCGAGCGACAAGCTTTCGGCAAAACCCAAGATATTGGTCAGAGGAGTGCGCAGTTCGTATGAGACCTTCGACATGAAGCCAGTCTTGAGCCGGTCGGCGGCTTCGAGGGCCTCGGTCCGCTCGCGCAGCGCACGCTCGATTCGCGAGCTGTCGGTAACGTCGACATAGGTAATCAGCGTGTTGCCGTCAGGCAATGGTACGGAAGCAAACTCCAGAACAAGTCCGTCCTTGCGGGTCAGGCGACCTTTCAGCGGACGGCGCGAGGTATCGAGGGCGGTAACGGCGTACTTGAATTCGTCCCAGTGCAGTTGGTCATTGTGCACCTTGAGGCTCTCTGCCGCGACCTGGTCGGCATGAGGCTCCTTCTCCAGGAAGGAAGGCGGCAGCGACCAAAAGCGTGCAAACGCCGGATTATAGAGTTTGAGGCGACCGTCCGAGCCAAACAGCGCTACGCCCTCATGGAGATTGTCGAGCGTCTCGCGCTGAACGCCAATCAATTCATTATAGCGGCTTTCAAGCTGGATCGACTTGGTTGCATCCTCGAACAGATAGGTAACCCCGCCGAACGGATGCTGCTCGCAGATCACGTGCAGAGATCGGCCATCGGGGATGTACCACCAGCTCTCGCGTGTCTCGATAGTCGTGTAGGCCTGCAGGTGCTTGGCCTTCCATTCGCGGTAATTGGCCTGCTCCGGAAGGCACCGGCGCTCGCGCAGACGATCAAGTATCTCGCCGTCACGCGGATTGGTCGCCAGCCAGTCCGCTTCAAGACCCCAGAGCTCGACATAGGCAGAATTAAAGAAAAGCAGACGCTGATCCGGACCGAAAATGGCGATGGCGGTGCTGAGCTTGTCCAGGGTGCTGGCATGGGCCTGGATATGGCGTTTCAGTTCCTTTCGCGCCTCTTCGAGTGCGGTCACATCCAAGGCATAGCCGGCGGCTCCGGCTGAAAGCGTAAACTCGTGGATGTCGAGGGCATGCTTGCCGCCGCTGATCACGGCGTGGGCACGGCCTATGTAGCCTGCATCGATGCCACTTGCCGCCGCTTCCGATTTCTCGATCTTGCGGCGATCGACAAGCTCGAGCTTGCCCTGGATAACCGCATCGATCCCGGTAGCCTCGACGGCTTTGATATAGGCGCGGTTAACCCAGATGAGATCGCCGTTCTCGTCGCGCATCCAGATGGGCATGGGAGCAGAGTCGATGAGGGCGCTGAGACGCTCCACCTGCTTGCCGAGCCGCCTCGCGTCGTAGGCCAATTTGGTCGCATCGGCACGCTCGCCGGCGATTGGCCTGATTCGCAAGGTGGCAAGACCGGCCGCGGCACGACCATCGGCCTCAAGCAACTCGCTGCCGGCAGTCTTGATTCCGAGGTTGAAAGGCTGACCGGTTTCCCGCATGCGATGAATGGCCTGGGTGAGCGCATTGGCCGATTCAAGTTCGAGCCAGCCGGCAAAATCGATCAGTTGTTGCGGATCCTCCGGGACCCGCGCAGCACCATGCATGTTGTTGATGATGCGGTCCGGATGGCCTTCCCTTCCGCGCCAGATGAAGAGCACGTTGGGCTCGGCAGCCAGCGCAGCCTCCGCTTCATTGAGCGCGGCTTCCAATTCATCGGTGGCCCGACCCATGCCCTTGGCCCGCGATGCGGCGCCGCGGAATGCGAAGAACGCCCAAAGCAGAACGCCCAACGCAGCCACAATCGTCAGATAGACGGGGGAGGCAATCTCCGTGTTGAACAGACCGGTCAGGCCCGCCGCCATGCTCGATTCTGCCGCCAAGTTGAACCCGAAGCTCCCACTATTTCCAAGGCAGGGCAAAACGCATCCCTGCCGCTCCCCCGCCGGAACGCCATGTTCCGGCCCCCTAGGTGACGCGCACGCGAATGACTGACAGTTGAGGTTCCAGACGGGCCGCCGAATCACCGGCAGCATCCGTGCCAATTTTATACAGGCAAATGAATCGGGCCGGAATCCCGCAAGATGTGGCTGTGAGGCCAGGTCCCTCCAGATATGGTGATCCGGATCAGTAGCGATAGTGTTCCGGCTTGAAGGGCCCCTGTTTGGTGACGCCAATGTAGGCCGCCTGGTCGTCACGCAAGGTCGTGAGCTTCACGCCCAGTTTGGCAAGGTGCAGGCTCGCCACCTTCTCGTCGAGGTGTTTGGGCAGCACATAGACCTGATTCTGATACTTGCCGGTCTTGGCGTTGGTGAAGAGCTCTATCTGAGCAAGGGTCTGGTTGCTGAATGATGCCGACATCACGAAGCTCGGATGGCCCGTGGCGTTACCCAGGTTCACGAGGCGGCCCTGCGAGAGAAGAATGATCCGGTTACCGGCCGGAAAATGCACCATATCGACCTGCGGCTTGATGTTGGTCCACTTGAAATTGCGCAGAGCCGCCACCTGTATTTCGTTATCGAAGTGACCGATATTGCACACGATCGCCATGTCCTTCATCTGGCGCATATGGTCGACCGTGATTACGTCCTTGTTGCCAGTGGCCGTCACGAATATGTCGGCGTGACTGACAACATCCTCAAGCGTTTGGACGGCAAAACCATCCATCGCCGCCTGCAGGGCGCAAATCGGATCGATTTCGGTGACGATAACGCGGGCGCCGGCGCCTTTGAGCGATTGGGCCGAGCCTTTGCCCACATCGCCGTAACCGCAAACTACCGCGACCTTGCCTGCCATCATCACGTCGGTGCCGCGGCGGATGGCATCAACCAGCGACTCGCGGCAGCCGTACTTGTTGTCGAATTTGGACTTGGTGACGCTGTCATTCACGTTGATGGCAGGGAACGGCAGCTCACCTTTTTTCTGAAGCTCATAAAGCCTATGAACACCGGTGGTGGTTTCCTCAGAAACGCCAATGATCGAAGCCTTTACCCTGTCGAACCAGCCCGGCTGGCTCTTGATGCGTTTCCTGATCTCGGCATAGAGGCATTCTTCCTCTTCGCTGGTGGGGTGGGCGATGAGGCTCGGGTCCTTTTCCGCTTTTGTGCCGAGCAGGATGTAGAGCGTTGCGTCACCACCGTCATCGAGGATCATGTTGGTCAGTTGGCCATTCGGCCACTCGAAGATCCTGGCGGTGAACTCCCAATATTCTCTAAGGCTTTCACCCTTGAAGGCAAAGACCGGGACGCCGGCAGCGGCGATCGCGGCGGCTGCGTGATCCTGGGTCGAGAAAATGTTGCAGGATGCCCAGCGCACTTCGGCACCGAGCGACACCAGGGTTTCAATGAGCACGGCGGTTTGGATGGTCATGTGGAGCGAGCCCGAAATGCGGGCGCCGCGCAAAGGTTGCAGGCTCTTGTACTCGGCACGAGTCGCCATAAGACCAGGCATCTCGACTTCCGCCATCTCGATTTCTTTGCGGCCCCACTCGGCAAGCCCGATATCGGCGACGATATAGTCCCTGGCTGTCATTTCGATCCTCGGCTGATGGTCCCAAACTCTGGCCGGGCCTATAGCAGGGCGGCAGAGTGAGAGCAATAAGGATATAAAGAACTCTTTATGTGTTTGAACCATACATGCGGCCGAGAAGCGCGCGTTGACACCCGGGGTGCCCTCCTCTATCTACGCCCCGTCCGTGCCCAGATGGCGGAATTGGTAGACGCACTAGTTTCAGGTACTAGCGCCGCGAGGCGTGGAGGTTCGAGTCCTCTTCTGGGCACCATTCAC
>CAZIXE010000022.1:0-58682 GCA_964543235.1 uncultured Rhizobiaceae bacterium
CAAACCGGACAGATCATTCGCTACCTAGACCGGACAAATCATGTGCTCTCTACATTGGGGGCTCGCGGTGCTTGCGCTGGCAGGCGTTCCCCCCTATAGAGCGCTCTCCCGTATCCGCGCGCCCTTCGTCTATCGGTTAGGACGGCAGCCTTTCACGTTGCAAAGACGGGTTCGATTCCCGTAGGGCGCGCCATTCAGCCACGTTTTCAGTGCAATTCGCAGAGGCATCGCGGCCCCTCTTCCGGGTCGTGAGATGAGGCTGGCCCCCGGGGGAATGTGGCGCGGGGCTGCCGGTCAGCCGGGGCGCAGCACCATCTGGCCAGCGGTGAAGCTCGCCCCGTCCGAGGCGAGCGGCAGGCAGGTCGACGGCGTACCGCGCGGCAGGAAGCTTGTCGGATTGTAGGCCTCGCACAGCCTGCCGTCACTCGCCTGCCAGATTCCGGTGCCTGCACCCTTGCCGGTTTCCTGATAGCTGAACGTGCCATCACCATAATAGGTGACGGTCCCGCTTCGTCCGGGGGCGGCGTAGGTGAAGGTCTTTTCACTGAGCGCCGCAGCGATCTGTCCGGCCGACAGATTCCCGGTGGGCAGTGCCGCCGCCGGTGGCGCCACCGGCTGCATCGGCTCTGCCGCAATGTCGGCAGGTTCGATGTCAGGATCGGGGCTCGAGGAACATCCCGAAGCCGAGATCGCCAGCACGGCCGCCAATGCCGGCCCGACAGTGCGCCGTATCATGCAACTTCCCGCAATCTTGGTCACACACCCTCCGCCATGACGACGACGCGCGTACCGATCGGCGCGCGCCGAAAGAGTTCGATCACGTCCTGGTTGATCATCCTGATGCACCCTGACGACGCCCGCCTACCAATCGATTGCGGCTCGGTTGTACCGTGAATGCGGTACAGCGTGTCCTGGCCGTTCTGGTACAGATAGAGTGCCCGCGCGCCCAGCGGATTGTCGGGTCCGCCCGGCATGCCACCGGCCCATTGTGCCTTCTCGGGCGAACGCTCGATCATCTCCTTGGGCGGCGTCCAGCGCGGCCACATGACTTTCCTGCCGACATCGGCAAGCCCCGCCCAGCGGAAGCCGTCCTTGCCCACAGCACAGCCCCAGCGCAGCGCCTTGCCCCCCTCCAGGATGAGGAAGAGCTGCCGCTCCGCGGTATTGACGATGATGGTCCCCGGCCACTGCCGCCCATTGTAGGCGACGACGGCGGGACGGAATGGCTCGGGAATCGAGCGGTAATTGAACTTGGGCAAGGGATAGGGATCATCGCCCTCACCGCTCGCCGCAAGGCCGGGACCGGCGGCAATGAACGTCGCGGCGCCGGCAAGAAACGCCCGCCGTCCCAGCCCGGTTGGACACTGGGGCCTTCTCGAGAGATGATATTGCAACGCCATTCTGTGCTCCCGGTCTTGCCGCTGCTTCCTGTCGGCCTGCCTTAGCACGCGGCCACATTTCGGCAGAATCAAGGTATTGCCCGCAGACGATTGGTCATCAGGACCGGGTCCTTGTCCAGCCCCGACGCAACTGCCAGGCGATGAGCGGTGCAAGCGCCAAGAGCAGCAGGCCGAAGGCCATGGGCGCCCCGCGGGCCGGATCATAATCCCGCAAAATCCGCTCCCAGCCGAAGCCGCGCAGGTGGCCCAGCACGATTTCGAACCCGAACGTCAGTGCAGCCCAGAGGAGGCCGATGGACAGGCAGATGCGCGAGTTTGGCGGTGCAATCCACGGTATCGTGAACCATGCCACCACATAGATGACGATGAGCGCCGCGACGAAACCGGCGGTGCCGGCAATCTGCTCCCCCAAGGCGGGCTCAAGAAAGAACACCCGCAAGGTGCCCAGGACCGTCTCGACGGCGATGATGCAGAGCCAGCCCAGGACCGCCCGCCCAATCATTCCGGTCTCCGGCAGCGGCGCCGGACCGCTTTTCTCTTGATCATGGCGACCTGCAAGCCCCACTAGGAGTGATAGCGGAGAGACTCATGTTTGATGACCTGAAAGGCAAGGTGATTGTTGTCACGGGCGGTGTCACGGGAATTGGTGGAGCCGCCTCGCTGGCGTTCCACCGCGCGGGGGCCCGGGTGCTCGCCCAGTACTTGGGCGGCGGCAGGGAACTCGATACCTTCGAGGCCGCCGGCATAGCCACCATCCGGCTGGACCTGACGCAGAGAGATGCGCCCGAGAGCCTGATTGACGCGGCTGTGGCCCGCTTCGGCGCGATCGACGTTCTGGTCAACAATGCCGGCGGCATGGTGCAACGCTGCAATCTCGAAGACTATGGCCAGGAACTCTTCGACAGGGTCATCGATCTCAATGCCCGTCAGCTTGTCTTCTGCTGCAAGGCAGTCCTGCCGGTGTTTCGCAGGCGGGGCAAGGGCAACATCATCAATGTCACCTCGATCGCCGCCAAGTTCGGCGGCAGCGCCGGCTCCACGGTCTATGCCGGTGCAAAAGGCTTCGTATCGGCCTTTTCCAAATCGATTGCCAAGGAGCTGGTGGGCGAGAACATCCGCGTCAACTGCGTGTCGCCCGGCACCATTCACACCGCTTTCCATGATCGCCATTCCGACGAGGCCAAGCGCGAGGCAGCCCGCAGGACGATCCCGATGGGAAGACTCGGCACCGCCGAGGACTGCGCCGGTACCTTTCTCTACCTGGCCAGTGACTGGGCCTCGGGCTATCTCACCGGCCAGGTGATTGAGGTGAACGGCGGCCAGCTCATGGCCTGATCACCAAGTGCCGGTATTCGCCATGCTGGCCCAGGGTTCCTGCTTGGGCAGCGCCCCGCCCTTGTTGAGAAGCTCGATCGAGATCCCGTCGGGCGTCTTGATGAAGGCCATGCGGCCGTCGCGCGGCGGGCGGTTGATGGTGATGCCTTGCTGCTGCAGTCTGGCACAGTATTCGTAGATATTCTCCACCTCCAGCGCCAGATGGCCGAAATTGCGGCCGCCACTGTAGACTTCTGGGTCCCAGTTATAGGTCAGTTCGACCGGCGTTTCGGGGCTTTCCGGCGCGGCCACGAAGACGAGCGTGTAGCGCCCCTGCGGGCTTTCGTGGCGGCGCTGTTCGACAAAACCGAGCTTGTTCACGAAAAAGTCGAGCGACTGATCGAGGTCCGAGACGCGGATCATGGTATGCAGATACTTCATGGAAGGGACTCCGGGTTGGATATGAACGCCGCAATCGGGATAGACGAGCTTGCCGGTAGGGTCCAGCGCGCCGCACGCATCACGGTCTTCACCGGGGCCGGCATATCGACGGAATGCGGCATCCCTGATTTCCGCTCGCCTGGCGGCTTCTGGACGCGCAACAAGCCGATTGATTTCAACGCCTTTCTCGCCTCCGAGGAGACCAGGCTGGAGGCCTGGCGGCGCTTTCTTGCGATCCGTGCCAAGGTGAGGCATGCCCGGCCGGGGCGGGTGCACCGCATTGCGGCCCAATTCGTGAAAACCGGCAAGGCGAACGCCGTTATCACCCAGAACATTGACGGCCTCCATGCCGATGCGGGGACGCCGCCCGAGGCGATCATTGAACTGCATGGCAACGGCACCTATGCCGCCTGCCTGGCTTGTGGCAAGCGCCACGAGCTGGATTGGGTCGAGGCAATGATCGCAAGGCACAACCGTGCCCCCCGTTGCGTCACGTGCGCCGGCATCGTCAAGTCGGCAACCATCTCCTTTGGCCAGCCCATGCCGGAAGCCGAATTGGCGCGCGCCCGCGCAGCCACCTTGGATGCCGATCTCTTCCTCGCACTGGGATCATCGCTGCAGGTTTACCCGGCCGCCGGCTTTCCCGTTCTTGCCAAGCAGAATCGCGCCGAGCTGATCATCGTCAACCGCGAGCCCACCGGAATTGACGGCCTTGCCGATCTGGTGGTCAATGCCGATGTCGGCGATGTCCTGGCCGCAGTGGCGGAGCGCTTGACCTAACGAATCACTTGGGGCGGGACCCGGCATTGCGCCTTTTCACTCCTTGTACTGACGAAAAACCCCGTCCATCGGCGATTTCGTGACGACATTTCCGCACGATTTCAATCACTGGTCGGTATCATGGCGCGGAAAATTTCCAAGACTTTATAGAAGCTTGCAATCGCTATTCGGCGACTTGTTCCACTTTGAAACACGTCTCGAGCGTTATCCACACGCGCTCTGCATGCACCGTCTGTACAAATCAGAGCGACTTGATCAATCTAATCCGAGGATCGTGGAGCAGGAGGCAACGGCCGCTCCATAATAAGGTCGGGTGTAAAGTCATGGCGGGGATCGGCCCTCAAGGGGCAGGTGCGGGTGTAAAGCCTGAAGTACAGAGTCCTGAAGCTAGCGTCCGGATTTTTCAGGTTACGGGGTTCGTCAAGTGGTTTGATGTGGCCCGCGGCTATGGTTTCATCATTCCGGATACCGGCATCGCGGACGTGTTGTTGCATCTGAGCTGCCTGAAGCGCGATGGTTTTGACGCGCCGCTTGAGGGCACCCGCGTCACCTGCGAGGTTGTCGAACGCAACAAGGGCTACCAGTGCCTGCGGGTGCTCAAGGTAGACACATCGACAGCGATTCATCCGATTGAACGGCCAAGCCGCACCCACGTCGCCGTGACACCGACCAGTGGCTGGATCAGGGCCCGGGTGAAGTGGTTCAACCGCGCGAAGGGCTACGGCTTCTTGACCGAGAAAGAAGGCGGTCCGGACATTTTTGTCCATATGGAGACCCTCAGGAAGACGGCAATCGCCGAGTTGACCCCCGACCAATGGGTCTATGTCCGTTTCGGCGAGAGCACCAAGGGGCACATGGCGGCGGAAGTCAGATTGACGCTGGAGGGCGGACCGCCCCATACCAATTGACGGTCTGCAAAGGGGCATGTGAGGATTAGCCGGTGCGTGGCGTTTCGGCGTTCTTGTGCGGCCTGTTGGTCGTGTTTCTGGGCATGGCCGCGGCCAATGACGTGCCGGTTGCGCGCGTTGAGCCTGTTGTGCTCAGAACTGCCACGGGCGATGTGACCCTGCTTGCAGAAATCGCCGATTCCTATGAACTGCGCGCCCGCGGCCTGATGTTTCGCCACCGTCTGCCCGAAGGCCGCGCCATGCTCTTCGATTTCAAGCAGACGCGGCCGGTGATGATGTGGATGAAGAACACCCATATCCCGCTCGACATGGTTTTTATCCGCGCCAACGGCACGATTGCAAGAATTGCCGAGAACACCACCCCCATGTCGGAAGACATCATTGAGAGCGGCGAACCGGTGGCTTTCGTCCTGGAAGTACCGGCGGGCACGGCCCGGCGCATCGGCCTCGCTCCGGGCGACCGGGTCCTGCATCGCCTGATCCCGGATACGCCTGGTTGAACAGCGGCGCTTGCCCGGGGCTGCCAAAGTCGTATAAGAGCGCCGGAATTCAGGAACGGTCACGGGGTGTAGCGCAGTCTGGTAGCGCACCTGCCTTGGGCGCAGGGGGTCGTCAGTTCGAATCTGGCCACCCCGACCAGTCCTGCTTGAACCAAGAGGCGAGAATGGTTGCACGCATTTACCGGCCGGCCCGCAATGCCATGCAGTCCGGCAAGGGCAAGTCCAACAATTGGGTGCTCGAGTTCGAGGCCGAGGAACGGCGCATCGCCGACCCGCTGATGGGTTGGACCTCGTCAGGCGATACCCGCCAGCAGGTGAGGCTCAGCTTTGGCACCCAGCAGCAGGCAGTTGAATATGCGCTGCGCCACGGCATCGCCTATGAGATACTGCCTGAACCGGTTATCCGCCCTCAGCGCAAGGCCTACGCGGACAATTTTCGCTGGGGTCGGCGCGACAACTGGACACATTAGTGGCCCCGTAGCTCAGCGGATTAGAGCAGCAGCCTTCTAAGCTGTTGGTCGCAGGTTCGAGTCCTGCCGGGGTCGCCAACTTCCAGTTAGTCAAGCCGGGTGCTTTGCTGGTATCACACCACCAGGAATTGCCCGGCGGTGAGTGCGAGACCGGAGTCCAGTTCCGCGAATTTCACCTTGGCGCCCGCCCCGTTTCCATCCGCGTCGAAGAACAATTCGCCCGTGGCGCTGTTGTAGATGATGCGATCGTTGCCATCGTGTGCATCGGTGCCTTTGACGAAAGCGGAGGCCGCGAGCTTCCCGGCCGCCAGGCCCGTGAAGATCGAATTTTTTAATACGATATTGTCGGCCCCCACGGTGAAATCCGTGATCTGGTCGACATTGGTGGTGGCGTTGAGCGCGGTGTCGAACCGGAATTTGTCGGCTCCGGCGTTGCCCGTGAGCACGTCATTGCCGCCTTTGCCGTTGATGGTATTGCTGCCGCTGCTGCCGTTGATCGTGTTGTCGCCGGCATTGCCGGTGGCAAAACTGTTGGCGCTCCCGAGCAGGTTGAGAATCTCGAGATTTGCCCCCAGCGTGTAGCTCACGCTGGAATTGACCGTATCGAGGCCCTCATTGAGCTTCTCGACTGCCTCGCCCCGCCGGTCGACGAAGTAGGTATCATTGCCCTTCCCGCCGAACAGCCGGTCCGCGCCGCCCCTGCCATCCAGCGTGTCATCGCCGGCAAAGGTTCTGACAATATCCTTGACCGAACTCCCGATGACCGACTCGCTGGTGGCGTCGCCAACCACTGCGATGCTGTCCTTTTCGGTACCGCCGCTGTTGAAATCCTGGAACGTGAACTGCGACAGATCCAGGCTGCTCACAGTTCCCATGGTGATCTTCAGCGTATCGGTCTTGCCCAGGCTGGAATCGACAGCGAGGTTACTGGCGAGTCCGTTGCCAATGCTGATCGCTTTCACCGTGACGGTCTTGGCGCCCGCCGCATTGTCCGCAAATGACAGTCTCTCGATGGCAGCGAGCGTCGTGGCGGAGAAGTTGACCGATCCGACAACGACAAGGCTGTCGGTTCCAGTGCCGCCGTCGACCGAATCGCTCGCCGCATTGTCGTTGGCGCCAAAGAAGAAGACGTCGTTGCCGTCCTCCCCGCGCATCGTGTCGGCGCCGGCGCCGCCGGTTATCGTGTCGTCCGAAGCCCCGCCGAACAGCGTGTCATTGCCGGCCCCGCCTGCCATGCTGTCACGGCCGGCGCCGCCGCTGGCGCGGTCGGCGCCGTCGAGACCGGTAATCGTGTCATTGCCGCCCAGCCCATTGATCGTGGCGCCTTCCACCCGGGAGGCAAGCGCATCCGCCTTCTCCGTGCCATTGATGGTAGTCTCGCGCGGGTCGAGTACCACCTGCGAGATTTCGCCCGAACCGTTGACGAATGATACAAGGATGCGGCCGTCGCCAGCCAGAGTTAGCGCCGTATCCTTTATTGCCGCGCCCGTAGCGATCTCGACGATGCTGCCGACCGTGTTGCCGCTGGCGTCATAGCGCTGGCCCACGAGCTTGTTGCTCGCGCCGTCCTTCCAGGCAGCAAAGAAACCGCCGTCCTTTAGCGCCACGACATCGGCATTGCTTGGCGCCGCACCTTCTGCCGCAATCTGGAAGGCCGCCTTTACCACCGCACCCGCATTGTTGCGGATTTCGGCCTGCAAGCCGTTGCCCGCGCCGTCGCGCCAGACGGCGACAAATCCCCCGCCGGCGAGGGCCGCAATGTCGGAGTCGGAACCGCTGGCCGACAGGTTCGCTGCCGCCGTGACCGCCGCGCCAGAGGTGTCAATCGTCCTGAACTGGACACCCGCGCCGCGGTCATAGACCGTCACCAGATTGCCGTCCGATAGCTGGGTGGATTCGCCATTGGCCTCAGCGGCCGCGGCGTTATTGGACGCCGCGTTCAGCCTGGCGCCGACCGTCTGCCCGGTCGACGAAATCGTGACGATGCGCATGTAGACATTGACGTCGCCGGTATCGGGGTTCTTCGTCTGATAGGTCACCGCCACCGAACCGTCCGCCAGCAGCACGGCTGACGGATTGGAGTTCTCCGTACCCCCAATTGTTCCGGCTTCGATGGTGCCGCTCTTCATGTGGATGCCGAACTTGTTGTAGCGGTTGAACCGGATGGCCGCCTGCTCGCCATTGGCGCTGCCTGTGCTCTGGTACACCACGAAGAATCCGCCATCCGGCAGCGCGACGATGTCGGACTTGCCTTCGTTGAACTCGACATTGGTCACATTGACCTGGAAGGGCGAGCCGATCGCCTGGCCGCTGCTGTCATAGAACTGGCCGATGACATCGTCGCCTGCGGCTGTACTCACCGAATTGGTCGAATCGGTCCAGACCACGAAAATTCGCCCGTCGGCGAGAACGATGCTTTGGGGCTGTCCTTGAACCCCCGTCGTATTGTTTGCATTGACCGTGAACTCGGGCAGCCAGACTGTTGGTGTGGTTGTCATTTTCGACCTTTATCGTTGCGGGACGGCATTCCCCGAGGCGCGTGTTTCTCCGCGCGGTGGGCTGTTCGCATTAAGTAATAGAAATCCCCTGTCCCAAAATGAAGCAGCTCTTGAGAGGCTGGTTAACGCTAATCGCTGCCTTGTGCAACAGCGCGCTGCGCGCGCCTGGCGGGCCACCAGCACAGCGCTCCGGCGAAGGTATCGATTCGCAACTGTTGCTGTTCTGGTCAGCCAGCGCGCATGTTATCGCCGCTTGAGGCGCCACTTCCTCTTCTTCTGCTTGTAGCTCGCACGGTGTTTGAACGTCTTGGCCGAGCGGTTGCATCCCTGTTGCCAGCTGCGCCGCGGCCCCACATCGACATGCACAATGCTGTTTCGGCAGTAGATGCCGACGCCGCCGCGGTCGGGCAATCGCGAGACAAACCGCAACAGGGTACCTTCGGCAACGCCGGCCAGCTTGATGTCGGCCGCCATGCAGCGCAGGTGAAGTGAATGGCGCGCGCCACCCACGCGGCGGTTGCGGCTTCCCGACCGGCAGCCGGATGAGACGATGACCGGCCGGCCGAAGTGATTCTCGATGATCGCCAGCAGCCGCAACAGCCGCCGGTCAAGTCCCTTGCGGGCCCCTTTGGCGTTGCGCGGTGCTTCTCCCTTGAGAGCCTTGGCCAGTGAATACAGCGGCCTGGTTTCCGGTGGCGTTGACCTCACCAACGCGACGTAGCTTTCGACCGGAAGATCGTCCGGACGGGCCATGACCGGGCCGGACGGCGACGTCAGCATGATCGCCAGGGGCACAACGATCCCCATGGCGTAAAGACGCGGGCGGCAGGACAAGGTTGACTTCCCTCACTCACAAACGCGCCGCATCTCGTGGTCAGGCCCTGACCACGGGCTCAACATTAACGTTAATTGCGCGGCGCCGGTAGTTGTTTTTGGCGGCGCCTCAGGCGGCGTTAACGCGGCAGGAAACGCTTTCTATTACAGCAGTTTAGCGCTCAAGATAGTCATTGCATTGTGGTGCTGGCAGCGTCCCCCACGGCATGATCGGCACCGTTGAGGTCGAGTTCTGGGGTGATCCCTCGATGAGCTTGTCGGTGTAGACAAGATAGACGAGGACATTGCGTTTGCTGTCGCAGCCGCGCACGATCTGCATCTTCTTGAAGAACAGCGACCGCCGCTGCCGGTAGACCTCGGCACCCTGCTCGAACCGGCCCTTGAAGCTGATCGGGCCGATCTGCCGGCAGGCCAGCGACGTTTCCGACCGTTCCTCGGCAAACCCGGCCCACCCCTTCCAGCCGCCGATCTCCGGCACCGTGAAGTGGCAGGCCACGCCGTCAACCAGCGGATCGTCGATGGCATAGGTCGCAAGCTTTGCGTCGGGCGAGAGCATGCGCCAGACCGTGGTTTTCTTGAAGATGAGTTCCGGGTCGTCGGCCTCCTGTGCCCCGGCACCCGTGACGGCCGCAAACAGGGCAGCCCCAATGATCAGCCACTGCAACATGTCATGCCCTCCGCAATCTGTTGGCCCGCCACCAGATAATCACGGTTGCGCCAGGATCAATGAATGTCAGGCAGCGTTCTGCTTCGGCAGCTGGAAACCCAGCAGCTTCGCATGATGGCTGGTCGGCGCTTCCGGAAAGGCGATGACTAGCAGCTCGAAGGCCCGCCCGCTCCGCCGCAGGGCATGGCGGAACCCGGCCGCAAACAGCGCCCTGGTAAGCGACTTCTGCGTGAAGCCGGTCTTGTGGGCATAGAAGTCGACACCCGACCGCTCGATCTCCTTGCCATAGCCATAGAGCACATCGCGGATGATGATCGGCCCCGCCGGCGAATCGTAAAGCTTGTCCTCGATGTCCATTTGCCGCTCGACATAGGTCTTCATGACAAGGTCGAGGTCCGGCACCCTGATTTCGGCAAACCCGTCGCGCTTCAGCACATGCAGGAACCCCCTCAGCACCTGCTGCACGTCATGTGCATAGAAATGTTCGAGATTGTGCGAGCAGTAGATGGCGTCGAATTGTCCCGGTTCGAGACTTGCCAGATTGCGCGCGTCGCAAACGATGTCCGGCTTGCCCCTCGGATCGATGTCGAGAAGCAGATGCTCGAACTCACGGTAATAGGAGGGAATGGGGATCTGCTTGTTGTTGCCGCCGACATTCAGAACTTTGCGCTGGGCAGTCATGGCGCTGTGAGCCTCTCGAAGCCGTTACGCAAGTCTTCAATCAGGTCGGCAGGATTCTCAAGTCCGATATGCAGCCTCAGGCAGGGTCCTGCGGATGTCCATTGCGTGGCGGTGCGCTGCGGCCTGAAGGGCACCACAAGGCTCTCGAATCCGCCCCAGCTGTAGCCGATGCCGAACAGCGACAGGCCATCGAGCAGGCGCCCCACGGCCGCCGGCGGATAGGGCTTGAGGATGATTGAGAAGAGGCCGCTGGCGCCGGTGAAGTCGCGCCGCCACAGCGCATGGCCCGGCGCGCCGGGCAGGGCTGGGTACAGCACGGCGTCGACCTCCGGCCGCTGCCTCAGCCATTCGGCGACTTCAAGCGCATTGCGCATGTGGCGCTCGAGTCGGACATCGAGGGTCCGCAGGCCCCGCAGCGCCAGATACATATCGTCCGGTCCCGCGAACTGGCCGAGACTGCCATGGCCCTCCGCAAATTCGTCCCAGACCGTCTTTGCTGCCGTGACTACACCAAGACTGGTATCCGAATGGCCCGCAATATACTTGGTCGCGGCCTGGATCGAGAAATCGCAGCCATGTGCGAAGGGCTTGTAGTAGTGGCCGGCGGCCCAGGTGTTATCGATGGCGACCAGCAGGCCCCTGTGCTTTGCCATTTCCACGATGGCGGCAACATCCTGCACCTCCATGGTCTGCGATCCCGGACTCTCGAGATAGACCATGCGGCACCTGCTGCCGATCAGCTCGGCTATGCCCTTGCCCACCAGGGGATCGTAATAGACCGTTTCGATCCCCAGCCTCGCCAGCAGCGTGTCGCAGAAGTGGCGCACCGGCGCATAGACCGTATCCACCATGAGCAGCTGGTCGCCGGCCTTGAGCATGGTGAGGAGCAGGCTGGAAATGGCCGACAGGCCCGACGGGCAAGCCTTGGCATCATGCCCGCCCTCAAGCTCGGCAATGGCGGTTTCGAACGCCCGCGACGTCGGCGTCCCGCGCCGCCCATAGACATAGGCTTGTGACCGGTCGTGTAATGATGACACTGTGGGGAACAGCACTGTGGAGGCATGATACACGGGCGGATTGACGATCCCGTGCTCGCTGTAGTCGCGCGCCGCGGTCACGAGCCGCGTTTGCGGGTGAAGTCGGGAATTGTCGGGTTTGGATTTCGCCATGGGATCATGCAAGATGATGCTTAAGGCCCGGGTAGCACGGGCGGGGCGGCAAGGGGAAGCCGGACAGGATGTCACCGTTACTGCGCATCTTGCTGCGTATCCTGAGGGCCGGGGTCATGGGATCGGCGGCACTCGTTTTCCTGTTCCTCGGCATCGAAGTCTGGAGGCGTTGGACACCCGATAGCCTCGCCCCCTTCAGCCGTCAGGATATCGGATTCATCATTGTGCTCCTCCTGCTGCTCGGCGGGGCCATCCTGCTCGCGAGGTCGATCTCGCGCGAGCTCGACCGCCATTCCGGCCCTTGAAGAGGCGCAGGCGAGCCGTTACCAAAGCGGCCCGGATCAGGGAAACGGGACATGGAATCTGCCAGGCGCGTGGCTGACAGGAAAGATTGGATCAAGGGTGCAACCGGCGATTGGGAAATCGTGATCGGCATGGAAGTGCACGCCCAGGTTCTTGCCAGGTCGAAGTTGTTTTCCGGCGCTTCCGCCGAATTTGGCGGCGAGCCGAACGACCATGTGTCGCTGGTCGACGCGGCGATGCCGGGCATGCTTCCGGTTATCAATGCCTTCTGTGTTGAGCAGGCGGTGCGCACCGGCCTCGGCCTGAAGGCCGAGATCAACCGCCGCTCGGTGTTCGACCGCAAGAACTACTTCTATCCCGACCTGCCGCAGGGTTATCAGATTTCCCAGTACAAACAGCCGATTGTCGGTGAAGGCGTAGTCAAGATCGAGCTGGACGACGGCACATCCGTCGACGTCGGGATCGAGCGTCTCCATCTTGAGCAGGATGCCGGCAAGTCCCTGCACGATCAGCATCCGAGCATGAGCTTCGTCGACCTCAACCGGTCCGGCTGCGCCCTGATGGAGATCGTTTCCAAGCCCGACATGCGCTCGGCCGACGAGGCCAAGGCCTATGTCACCAAGCTTCGCCAGATCATGCGCTATCTCGGCACCTGCGACGGCAACATGGAGCAGGGCTCGCTGCGTGCCGACATCAATGTTTCGGTGCGCCGTCCCGGCGACGCATTTGGCACCCGGTGCGAGATCAAGAACGTCAATTCGATCCGCTTCATGGGGCAGGCGATTGACTATGAGGCTCGCCGCCAGATTGGCATTCTGGAGGATGGCGGGACAATTGATCAGGAAACCCGCCTGTTTGATGCGCGCAAGGGTGAGACGCGATCGATGCGCTCGAAGGAGGAGGCGCATGACTATCGTTACTTCCCGGATCCCGATCTCCTGCCCCTGGTCATTGAGCGCGACTGGATCGACCGGGTCGCGGCCACGCTTCCCGAACTACCCGACGAGAAGAAAGCCCGCTTCATGACGCAGTACGGCCTGTCGGCCTACGATGCCGGCGTCCTGATCGCCGAGCAGGCCAATGCCGCATTCTTCGAGGCTGTGGCATCCGGGCGTGATGGCAAGTCGGCGGCAAACTGGGTGATCAACGAGCTGTTTGGCCGGCTGAATAAGGAGGGCAGGGGGATCGAGGAGACCCCCGTATCGGCGGCACAATTGGGCGAGATTGTCGATCTCATAGCCGACGGCACCATCTCCGGAAAAATCGCCAAGGACGTCTTTGAAATCGTCTGGAATGAAGGTGGCTCGCCGAAGGCGATTGTCGAAACCCGTGGCCTCCGGCAGCTGACCGATACCGGGGCCATCGACAAGGCTGTGGACGAGATCGTGGCTGCCAATCCCGACAAGGCGGAAGCGGTCAGGAGCAAGCCCAACATGCTCGGCTGGTTTGTTGGCCAGGTCATGAGGGCCACCGGTGGCAAAGCCAACCCGCAGGCCGTCAACGCCGCCCTGCGGCGCCGGCTCGGGCTACCGTGATTCTTGGTAAATGTAATCTTTACAATAGTTTAGCGTTCAATTTCAATTCTGGCAGAATCCCTGTATAGTCCGTACCCGGATTGTTTGGGGTGGGGCGGATTCGGGAGGAAATCGATGGCCAAGCCTGTGAAAAAGGCGGCAAAGAAGCCGGCTGCAAGGAAGCTCTTGAAGAAGAAGCCATCGCGCCCGGCGAAGATCGTGGCGAAGCAAAAAAACGTCAGGAAATCAATAAGTTCAAAGCCGGCCAAAGCTGCCGGCGGGAGTCCGGGAGTCGACAAGGAGCGCTTCACGCTGCATGGCTCGATGCTGTCGGGTCCGACCTATACGGTCGCCCTCATGTTGTCGCTGTGCCGCTACCCGTTCTCCTATATCCACATTAACCTTAGGGAAGGCCAGCACAAGCAGCCGGACTATCTCGTCAAGAACCGCTATGGCCAGGTTCCATGTCTGCGCGATGGGCAGATGTTCCTGTGCCAGTCCGCGGCGATACTCGAGCACCTTGCCGAGAGCTTCCACAAATTCGACTCGAAAATCCCCCTGGAACGCCAGCGCATCCGCGAATGGCTGTTCTGGCAGTGGGACAAACTGTCACTGCCCATTCTGAGATTGCGGGCCCGCAGCCGCGGTTTTCGCCAGTTTGGCGACGAAGTGCGGAACATGTACCTCGATGAAGCGCGACAGGCGCTGTCCTTGCTCGACCACGAACTGGCGAAGTCGGAATGGATCGTCGGCAAGAAACCGACCATTGCGGACATCGGCATATATGCCGTCGTTCGCTATGCTGGCGAAGCGGCCATCGATTTGTCACCTTATCCGCGGATCCAGGACTGGAAGAAGCGCTTTGAAGCGCTGCCCGGCTTTGGTACACCGGAACAGATCCTGCCGATGGAAAGCCGGCTGATCTGATCCCCTGATTGAGGCCATCGATTGCTGGACAACCCGCCGCGCGGCAGAGCCGTTGCCGCCGCTGAAGCACTACATGGAGCAACCGGAGCCCGGCCACGTCGCCGCCGCCGCGGTCGCATGGCCTGTGCCATGGGGATGCTGCTGGCGGCCGCCAGTCTCGGTGCCGGGAGGCTCGGGGCGCTGTGGATCCATTTCGACGTCTTCGCGCAGTTCACCCTGCATTTTGCCGTGGCCCTGGCGGCGTTCCTGTTGGGCTTTGTCATGCCGCGCGCCCGGGTCTTGACTGCCCTGGCCGTCATGATCGCCGGCTGCCTGGCCATCCCGCTTTACGCCCACAAGGTGAGCGGCGTGCCGCGCCCCATGGCCTCCATCGCGCCGGACGAGACACCGGTGAAGCTCATTTCCTTCAACAGCTGGTACAGCAACGACAATGTCGATGCGATCGCGCGTGTCATACAGGACGAGGATTCGGACCTCGTCGCCTTGATGGAGTTCGGGCCCAACAAGAAGCCGATCCTCGAGGCACTGAAGTCACGCTTTCCGCACCAGTTTGATTGCTTGCAGATTGCCTATTGCAACCTGGTCATCCTGTCGAAACACCCCTTTGCCGAGCCACCGCAGGCCCGTGTCACCTGGGACGGCCCGCCCTATGCGCTGGCCCGCTTCGGGCCGGAGCTCGGCAATCTCACGCTGGTGGCTGTGCACACCTTGCGCTTTCCCCACCAGCGGGCCCAGTTCACCCAGCTCGGACATCTTGCCAGGCTGGTCGCGGGCATTCCGTCTCCGGTTGTCGTCATGGGCGATTTCAATGCCACGCCGTTCTCGCGGCAGATCGGCACTTTTGGCGACCGGACCGGCCTGCGCCGGCTCACCTATCTGCCCAGCTGGCCGGCCCGCTGGCAGCTGCCGCAACTGGCCATCGACCATGTCTTTGTCAGCCCGGCAATCCGGGTGATCGAAGACCAGCGCATTCTTCCCAACGCCGGTTCTGACCACAATCCGATCACCATTACCGTGGCCATTCCGCACTCCTGACCGGTGAGGGACCCCCGATGGGCCGGGATCATCGGCCCGCCATGATGCAGGCCGGGAGCTTTTCAAACAGCGACATCCGGCGGCCTTCGTAACCATGGCCGGTTACAGATCTGGCATCGGCAAATCTGGTGAATGGGCGCTGAACCGATACCGTAAAATCATCGTTCTGAACCAGTCTAAGTAATTGAAATACCGTAATTATATCGCGTGCCAGGAGTCACGGCTTTACCGCTGATTAAGCCTGCCGCTTAACCGCGGATTCGATTCATGGCGACAAGATGGCATCTGCGCGGCGGCGAAATCCGCAGCGCCGGCCCAAACCTCCCGGGGACTACAAGTGGACGGCAGGCCGCAGGCAGCAAACACCCATTGGGGAGAATTCAGATGGCTCGGATTGAACTGGCCGGAATGGCTGACGCAGGCGCCGCGGCACCCAACGCCTTGAGCGCGGACGTCCTTTTTGAACTGGGAATGATGTACTGTATTGGCCGCGAGGTGCCGCAGGACCTGGTGGCCGCCCATAAATGGTTCAATCTCGCCGCGCTGAAGGGCAGTCAGGCCGCCAGGGAATACCGCTGCGAGATTTCCCGCGAAATGACCGCCACGCAGATCGCCGAGGCCCAGCGCCAGGCCCGCAGCTGGCTTACCCTCAACTAATAGTCCCAGCGGTAGTATTCAGAGCCGTCGAGGCTCTGGCTGTAGAGGAAGCGGTTGAACTCATTGTCCTGCAGCTTGCGTTGCCGCTGCACCACGTTGATTTCCGATTCGATGATGTCGGCCTCGAGGTTGATGCGGTCCTCCGCGGAGTTGAGCGGCGGCAGGCCGCCGCTGTCGGGCCCGTAGCTGTGGCCTCCGGGAATGAACGTCTCGGCTGCCAGGCTCTGGGCCGGGAACCCGGCAAGGACTGCAAGGCCGGTGAGTGCGACTATCGCCTGCATCCGCATACTCAACTCCTGTACTTAACGCCGTAGCGGGCACCAAGTCTCCGCGATCATGGCTAAGAATGACTTAACCATGATCATCTTGGCGAAACGGCAAGCGAATGCAATGAAATTCGCGGCAGCTCAGTCGTTGAATTGAACCTCGTCGACGAGTTTGGCCGCGGCGGCCTCGCTGCGGGCGATCTCCGCGACATTGAGCGTATCCGGCGTGAAGCTGCCCCACGACCGGACAATTTCGGCAGCCGGCACGGCGGGGTTGACGGGATACTCGAAATTGCCTTCCGCATAGAGCCGCTGCGCGTCGTCGCTGGCCAGGAACTCCATGAGTCTCAGGGCGTTGGCCTGGTTCGGCGCGTGCTTTGCCATGAGCATGCCGGAGATGTTCACATGCGTGCCGAAATCGGGCGAAGCCGGGAAGATGATCCGCACCGACCTGGCCCAGTCCTTCTGTTCGGGTTCCTCGTCATTGGTCAGCATCTTGCCCATGTAATAGGTGTTGGCGATCGCCAGGTCGCATTCCCCCGCGAACACGCTCTTGGCCTGGGCGCGGTCGTTGCCGCTGGGCTGGATGGCGAGATTGGCCTTGAGCCCCTTGAGCCAGGCGCGCGTGGCATCTTCGCCCTTGTGCACCAGGAAGGCGGCGATGAGCCCCAGATTGTATGGGTGGTTGCCGGGCCGCATGCAGATCTTCTTCGCCCACTTTTCGCTGGCGAGGTCTTCATAGCTGATCGCCTGGTCGGGCACCCGCTCGACCGATGCGTAGATGACCCTGGCCCGCATTGTCAGGCCGAACCACAGATTGCCCGGATCGCGCAGATTTTCCGGGACCTTGCCGGTGATGGCCGCCGAACTCACCGCCTGCGCCAGCCCGCGGTCCGCGGCCTCGACCAGCCGGCCGACATCCGCCGTCAGCAGCACGTCGCAGGGGCTGTTGCGGCCTTCCTGGGCGATGCGCTCCACCAGCCCGTTCTCGGCGAAGATCACCTTGACCTGGATCCCGGTCGCTTTCGTGAACGCCGCGAACAGCGGATCGATCAGGGATGGCTGGCGGTAGGAGTAGACGTTGACGGTTTCCGCCGCAAAGGCGGGCAGGGGAACCAGCGTGGCGCCGGCGGCGGCAATGAACTGGCGGCGGGACAGTGTCAGCATAGGCTCTTCTCCTTGAAATAGGGTCCGAATAGATGCGCGAATCTTGCCTGTCAACAAAAACCGACTAAATTACTCGGATTTAGAATCGCTCTAAATTGCTCTGCATCCTCTGCGGACAGGGGCTTGTTCTGCGCTTGCATGGCGGGAGAATCCAAGGCAAGAAGCCCGCTCAAGGAGACGTGGCCGAGAGGCTGAAGGCGGCGGTTTGCTAAACCGTTATACGGACCTAAATCCGTATCGAGGGTTCGAATCCCTCCGTCTCCGCCATAAGCCATTGAAAAGATTTGCCAATCCTTTGCCGGTCACGTCGCTCCGCTGCGTGCCGGCAACACCCTGCCAGCCGGCCCGAGATAGGCCCGGCGCCGCTTCGCCCTTACCGGTTCTTCGTCCAGCTCCAGAACCAGTAGACGACGACAATGGTCACGATACCGATCGCGACCCAGGTGTAACCCTTGATCTGCCCGGTTGCGAGTGCAGCCTGGATATCGCGCGAAGCTTGGGCCAGATGCTCCCGGAAAGATGTCAACATCGCAGGCACCTGTTGCGTCAGGATTGAATAGCACAGCTGGCCGCCGGACAAAACCGGCGCCGCCGCGGTTTGTCCGCGGTCCCGGGCCTGCTAGAGTGTAGCACCTGCCGGCGGGCGCCGATCGGCATTGTCTGGTCCTTTGCCGCGTAAGGACATGGGGATGTCACGCACTCTGATTGCAATCGGCCTGCTCCTGGTGGCCGCCGGTCTGCTCTGGCCCCTGTTGGGGCGGCTGGGCCTCGGCCGCCTGCCGGGTGACATCGTCATCGAACGGGACAATTTCACCTTCTATGCGCCGCTGGGCACGGGCCTCGTCCTCAGCCTCGTCATATCTGCAGTCCTGTGGCTGCTGAACCGCTGGTCATGACTGCCGGCGTGGCCATGCGCATCAACCGCGCCCCCGTGCTGACCCTGTGGGCCACGGTTGTGGCCGAGCGGCTGGGATTCGATCACGATGAGGCCCTGACTCTGGGGCGCGCGCTTGCGGGCCTCAACGCCTATTCGAAGGGCAGGTCGCTGGGCCTGTTCAAGCCGTCTGCAGAAACCGTTGCCCGCAAGCGCGCGGAACATGCGGTGGCTGGCCAGTTCGAGATCGATCTCATGCATCGCGCCATTCCGGCCGTGGCGACCGCCCAGGGCATCCGTGCCCTGAGCAAGGGCAAGCCCACCAGCCCGGAGAGCGTCGAGAAGTACCTGGCGGGCAAGTTCGGCGGCGAACTCGAGGCGTTCACGCGTGCCATGGCGGAGTTGGCCATGGCCTTTCCGCCGGAGGACCTCGCTGCCAGAGCGTTCCACCTCTACGAGCGGTTCCGGCCCGCAATCCCCAGGGGCGAAGAGGGCTGGGGAGCAGCCGGCGAGCTCACGACCGCGGCGATCCTCGCCTGCCGCGAGTGACGGGCCCGCGCAATGCCAATGTCTCGGCGGCCACCGCCACCTGTTTCGAGGACAGCGCCAACCATGTCCGTTTATGCCAGGGCCAATGACACCCTCGGCCTCCTCTTGCCGCGCTTTGCTTGAAGCGCAGCCTCCTGCTATGTCGCCCGCTTGCCCACAGTTGCAGCGAGGCTATGGCATGCTGAATTTCGACGAGGACAGGTACCTGCGCATCCAGTCCGGGGCGATCGCCCTGGCGCCCAGGATTGATGCCATCCTGGCGCAGCACCTGGCGCATGAGGGCGGCAACATCTTCTTTCTGGGTACCGGCGGCGCCGCCATCCTCATGCTGCCGGCAGCTCAGCTCATGCAGCGCCAGTCGCGCCTGCCGGTCTTTGCGGAGATTTCTGCCGAGCTCCTGTGCGGCGGTCACGCTAGCCTCGGCCCCCGATCGCTCGTCGTCATCCCGTCCCTGTCCGGAACCACCAGTGAAAGCGTTGCAACACTCGCACAATGCAAGGCCAGTGGCGCCACTGTCGTCGCCCTTACAGGTAACGCCGCAACCCCGCTGGCTGAAGGCGCCGATCATGCACTCGTCAACTTTGCCGAGGACGACACCTCGTCCGAATCCTTTTACCTGCAATCGCTTCTGATTGCGCTTTCCGCCATGAGCCGGCGGGGCGAGTTTCCGGACTACCGTTCGGTGCTGGCCGAGTTGCAGGACCTCCCGAGGCTTCTGGTGCAGGCCAAGCGGGCCTTCGAGCGGCGCGCCGAGGCCTATGCCGATGCGATCAGGGACGAACTCTACCATATCATCTCCGCCGCTGGCGGCTGCTGGCCGCAGGCTTGGTACTACGGCATGTGTATTCTCGAGGAGATGCAGTGGATCAGAACCCGCCCCGTGCATGCCGCGGATTTCTTTCACGGCACGCTCGAACTCATGGAGAAGGGGGTGAGTGCCATCCTGTTCAAGGGTGAGGACCGCTACCGGCCTGTGGCCGAGCGCTTCATGGCGAAACACACGGATAAGCTCTTCGTTCTCGACACGGCGGCATTCGACCTCGGTCAGCTCTCGGCGCAGACGCGCGCACTCGTTTCGCCGATTGTCCTGGCGGCCGTGCTTGAGCGCCTGAGCGCTCATCTCGAGGCCAGGCGCAACCACCCTCTGACGACGCGGCGCTACTACAAGCGGGTGGCCTATTGACCGGTCCGTGGACATGTCGCGGCAGTTTGCCTGTGTGGGCGGCGATTGCATCGGCCGCCACCTGCCCCCTTTGGCTTTGAAACTGGCCGGCGGCTTTCCCCGGAACCCGCAGATCCTGGCGGCTCGCGCCTCCCGCGAGGCTTGATGACCGGGTCAAACCCCACTAGCCTCGAACTGCCATGGCTCCTCCCCTGTCACGCGCGGCCGGACGCTTGCCGGCCACCCCGGCCTCGATTGCCGGCCTGCCGCCCGAACTCTGGACCGCACTTCTCGGCAAGGCCCAGACGGTTCTGGCGGAGCGCCGCCAGACCCTGTTCTCGGCCGGCGATGAGGGTGAAGGTTGCTACGTGGTCCAGTCCGGCGCGCTCAAGGCCGTGCTGATCAGTGCCGAGGGCCATGAACGGATGCTGGCCGTTTTCGGCCCGGGCAGCATTGTCGGCGAAATGGCATTGTTCGATGACCAGCCGCGCTCGGCAACCGTGATCGCCATTCGCGAATCGAAGCTCGCCTACCTCTCGAAGGATGTCTTCTTCCGTTTTGCCGACCAGCATCCGGAGGTCTACCGCCATGCGCTTCGCATCCTCGCCAGCCGCCTGCGCGGCACCACGGAGGACGCCATGGCCCAGACGGTTGCCAGCGTTGCCAGCCGCGTCGCCAAGGCCTTCCTGCAGCTCTCAGACAGTCTCGGCGAATCGATCGACGGCGAGCGCCGCCGCATTGCCCAGCGTGTCACCCAGTCCGACATCGCCGCCATGGCCGGAGTGGCGCGCGAGAATGCCAGCCGCGCCATCAACCAATGGATTCGCCAGCGCGTGCTGAGCCGCGCCGGCGGCTATTACATCATCGAGAACCGCCGCCGTCTGGCCGAACAGGCGGAGGCTTAGAACGGCGTCTTCTGGCTCTCGGCAAGTCGTTCGGCGATCGCCATCATCTTTTCCGCGCCGACATTGGCGAAGGCCAGGCGAAGATAGTCCTCCTGCCCCGGTCCGAACATGCTGCCCGGCAGGCACAGCAGGTCGTGCCCCCGCGCCAGCATTTGTGCCACGTCTTTTGCCGCCCGGCCGCGGAATGGATGGCGGATATAGGCAAAGAAGGCTCCGGCGCTCAGGATACTGTAGTCGAGGCCCGGCCGGGTGAAGGCCAGCCTGAGCGCCGCGGCGCGCGCCGCCATCTCCGCCGCCTTGTCACGGGTCCAGGAGCTGAGATGGCGCAGTCCGAACAGCGCCGCATCCTGCGAGATGCGTGGCGCGCAGATTGCAATGCAGTCCATGATCTTTTCGACTTCGGCAATGAAGGCCTCGCTGGCAATGATCGATCCGACCCGGTAGCCGGTCATCGCCAGGCTCTTCGAGAAACTGTAGAGCTGGATGAAGGTTTGCTCCCACGAAGGTTGCGCAAACAGCCCGTGCGGCGGTGCCGGGGCGGGCCGGAAATCCTTGTAGGTCTCGTCGATTATCAGCGCGATGCCGCGGGCCTGCGCCAGTGCGAAGAATTCGCTGATGAGTGCTGCCGGATAGGTTGCCCCGGTGGGATTGTTCGGGCTGCACAGCACGATGGCGCGTGTGCGCCCGTCGATGGCCCGGGCGGCATCCGCAACACGGGGCAGGGTGGTGCCGCCATCGACGGTTCCGATGACCCTGACCTCCGCCCGGATCATGCGGATCCACATGTCGTGGTTGAAGTACCAGGGGGCCGGGAGGATGATGTTGTCGCCGGGTCCGGCCAGCGCCATCACGGCAAGGCTGAAGGCCTGGTTGCAGCCTGCGGTGATCGCGACCTGCTGCGGCCGGATGCGTCCCCCATATTCTGCTGCCATGTGTGCCGCGAGCACCGCTCTGAGCGCCGGCGTGCCCGCAATGTCGCTGTAGAGGCCTGTATCCTCGCAATAGGCCAGTCGCGCGATCTCATCCTGCAGGCGCTGATGCGGCGGGTAGCTCGGCACCGCCTGGCTCAGATTGATGAGCGCTCGTTCCCGCGGTCCCGGCGGCAGCCAGCTCATGGCCTCGGCGATCGGCGGGGCTTCGACCGCTGCGATTGCCGGATTCGATCCGGGACTCATAGTGTATCGTTGGACTGCATGGCCGGGTGACGCAGTTCTTTCCCACGGCCCCATCCGGGCTTCAAGTGCAATCTCCTTGATCGCACTTGGACCCGCCGGGGATTTGAGGCAAAAGCCCAGGCCATGACGGTTTCGATCGAGGACTTGCTGCAGCGTCGTGGCGCCTGGCTCAAGGGCCCTGGCGGCGATCGCCATCTGGCCGCCGCCCGAGCCGGCCTGACGCGCCGCATCGCCGATCATTATCCCGTTTTCGAACGCCTGCGCGACAGTCTGCTGCGCGATGCCTTTGACCCTCCTGATCCCGGCCAGAGCCATATCGCGGCCGACCTCGTCGCACACCTGCAGCGCTTCGGGCTCGTAACGGCCGAAGCGGCCGGCAGGCCGGTGGCACATGTGGCCGGCAAGCGCTTCATCAGCGGCGGCTGGCTCGAGGAACTGGCATACCTCGCGGCCGTCGAGGCCGGCGCCGATGAGGCGCTGTATGGCCAGATCGTCGGCTGGTCGGCGGGCGGCTATGCTGGCGAAAATGAAATTGATCTGATCCTCAGGCGCGACGAGCGCCTGGGCTTCGTGTCCTGCAAGGCGCTGCGCTCGATGCTCAACATCGAGGACCGCAAGCAGCGCAACCGGCTCATGGACGCGCTCCACGAGGCTGACAATCTGGCCGACCATTTCGGCAGGCCTGGCGAGCGCGTCGCCATCCTGGTAACGACCGACCTGCACGATGAGATGCGCGGCGTGCCACGGTACGCTGCCCTGATGGGCAAGGCCGCCGTCCTTGATGTGCGCATCATTCCGCTTGAGGAATTGGCCTGGGATCGCCTGGTCGGGGCGTTTTCCCGGTTGTGGACGGACCCGGACTGAAATGAGGCGAGACCCATGGTGAAAGCAATCAGGATAGAGAAGAACGGCGGCCCCGGCGTGATGGAGTATGTTGACGTGCCGCTCGGCCCCCCGGGCCCGGGCGAAATCACCGTCCGCCACACCGCCATCGGCCTCAACTACATCGACACTTACCACCGCTCGGGCCTCTATCCGGTGCCGCTGCCTTCGGGCCTCGGCCTGGAGGCTGCGGGGGTCGTCGAGGCCGTGGGGGCAGGCGTCACGCATCTGCAGGTCGGCGACCGTATCGCCTATGGCACCGGCCCGGTCGGCGCCTATGCCGAAAAGCGCAACATGCCGGCCCGCGATGCGCTTCCCCTTCCTGCCGGCATCGCTGATGAGACCGCCGCCGCCATGATGCTGAAGGGTATGACGGCCCGCTACCTGCTGCGCGCCACCTATGTGGTGAAACCGGGCGAGACCATCCTGCTGCATGCCGCCGCCGGGGGCGTCGGGGTCATCGCCACGCAGTGGGCCAAGGCGCTGGGTGCCACGGTGATCGGCACCGTGGGCTCTGACGAGAAGGCCGAACTGGCGCGCCGCAACGGCTGCGATCACGTGATCAACTATCGCAGCGAAGATGTGGTGCAGCGTGTCCGTGACTTGACCGGCGGAGCCGGGGTTCCCGTCGTCTACGACGGTATTGGCCAGGCTACGCTGCTCACTTCGCTCGATTGCCTGAAGCCCCGCGGTCTGCTGGTGAGTTTCGGCAATGCGTCGGGTCCGGTGAAGTCTCTGGATCTCAGGCTTCTGGCCGCCAGGGGCTCGCTCTATGTCACGCGCCCGACGCTCATGACCTACACCGCAAGCGACGCCGAACTCCGCGAAACCGCCCAGGACCTTTTCGACATGGTGACATCGGGCAAGGTGAGGATCCCGGTCAACCAGCGCTATGCCCTCAAGGACGCTGCCAGGGCGCACCAGGATCTCGAGGCGCGCCAGACCACCGGCAGCACGGTGCTCATGCCCTGATCAATGGGGCGCGTAGGGCCCGAGCGCCTGCAGGAGGGGGAGGACCTGTTCGCCATATCGCCGCCAGCGGCCGATGGAACTGGCGTATAGAGGCTGTCTGACCTGGTGCTGGCTGAAGGTGGTGACGGCACGATCGGATGTGTGAAATGCGAGGCAGCGGGCATCGAACGCCAGCCCGGCATGGGCCAGCAGGCGCTGCGTTTCCGCCTCTGGCGATGCCACCAGCGCCTCGTAGTCGATGCTCATGAGCCGCTCGCCCAGCACATCATGCCAGTGATCCATCAGGCGCCGGTACTGCCGGTAGTAGCCGCCGAGTGTTTCGAGATCGTCGGCGTAAGCGTGGGCCCGCCCGAAGTTCTGGGTGTAGATGGACAGGCAGGTGTCGGCGGCATCGCGCCGGCAGTGGATGAGGCGGGCCTGCGGAAACACTGCCGCAATGAAGCCGAGCACCTCGAAATTGTGCGGCATCTTGTCGGTGACGCGCAGGGCCGTGTGCCCGCGCCTTGCCAGCGCCTGCAGATAGGTCCGCGCCGCGGCGCCGGCGGTTTGCCCTTGCTTCTTGGCCAGGGTCTCGGCAAAGACCGCCGGTCTGGCGATGCTGAAGCCTGCGCCCCGTGCCAGGGCCCGCATCTCTTCCAGCTCTCCCGCTCCGGCCGCATCGGGGTGGCTGGCAATGATCTGCTCGATGAGGCTCGTGCCCGACCGCGGCAGGCCGACGATGAAAACCGGCTGTGAACTCTCCGAACCCTGCTGCGCCAGTTCCCGCACCAGCCTGCTGTCGAAGCCGGCGATCTGCGCGTCGACGAACCGGACATACTGATCGAGGTCGAACCGGCCGGCTCCGGCGGCATGCGCCAGCCGGTACTGCGCGAAGGCTGCGGCCGGGGCGCCGGCCCGGTCCAGCATCTGCCCGCAGGCGAAGTGCACGAGCCGCCGCTCGCCGGCATTGTCCGGCGGTGACGCTGCCAGGGCGGCGAGTTTTTGACCCTCGGGAGAGTCGGGCTCAATCGCGCCGGCCAGCGCCAGGCCGTAGAGCGCATCCGTCGCGGACCGGCCCGTCGCCAGGATTGCCCGGAACTGCTTGCAGGCCTTAGCGCGTCCGCCACCATCGGCGCTGAGCGTCGCCATCAGCACCTGCGCATCGCTCCGCTCCGGCGCCAGTTGCAGGGCCCGCTCGCCCGCCGCCAGGGCCGCCGCCGGCATCTGCGCCTGCCGGTAGGCCTTGGCCAGGGCAATCAGGCAGTCGGGGTCATCGGGAAAGGTCTCGAGCACCGGAAGTGTGTCGAGATAGTTTCCGTCATGGGCGAGCAGAATGGCCAGCCGCCGCCGCGCCGGGGCGAGCGCCGGCTTGAGCGCCAGTGCCGCGCGCAAGGCCTCGATCGCCTCGCCGTCGCGTCCGAGCGCGGCGAGAAGCTCGCCGTGTTCGGCCCGCAGTTCCGCCGATTGGGGTGCCTTCTGCAGCGCTGCTTCGCTTAAGGCCAGCGCCTCGCCGGCCCGCTCCTGCCGCACCAGCACCCGGCACAGGGCACGCAGGGCCTGGGCCTGCTCCGGCGCGGCATCGAGCGCCCGGCGATAGTGGGTTTCAGCCTCGGCGAACCGGTTGAGGCCGGCCAGGGCGTGGCCGAGATTGAGCTGCGCCGCTGTGGAGCCGGGCCGCGCCTTGACGGCCCGCTGCAGCAGGGTGAGCCCCTCATCGAAGCGCTGCTGCTGGCAGAGCAGGGTGCCGAGCAGGTTGTTGGCATCGAAATTGAGCCGTTCCCGGCGCAGGATCGCCCGGTACAGCGCCTCGGCCTGGTCGCTCTTGCCGCTCCGGTGGGCCGCAACCGCCTCGCTGAGCGAGGCCACGCGCTCAGCTGGCACAGGCGCCGTCCGGGCCGGCGAGTTGCTGCCAGCGTGGCGGGCAGCTCATATTGGCGCACAGGAATGGTGCGATCTGCGACAGGGGCAGGGCATGCGCCAGGTTGAGCGGCCGGCCATTGCCGTCCGCCAGCGTGCTGACCACCATGCCGGCCAGTTCGCCATTGCGGTTGAACAGCGGGCCGCCCGATTCGCCCCGCTTGGTGTCCATCCGGAGCACCATGGCATCGGGATAGCCATATTTGCCGTAGCTCACCGGCCTTCCGAAGCGTTCCGCCTCGACATGGCCGAGCCGGGCGGTGTCTCCCTGTTCCTCGGGCTTGCCGAGCGAGAACACGCCCTCGCCCTTGCTGACACAGGCTGTTGCCGCCGGCGTCACGGCCTTGCCCGAAAAGCTCTTGAGCTTGATCAGCGCCATGTCGTTGTCAGGCCGGATGTCGATCACCCGCCCCGAATAGACGCGCCCGTTCGCCGCCCGCACCGACACCGTATTCCCGGCCTTGACCGCGACATGCGCGGCGGTGAGCACATAGCCGCTGCCATCGACCACGAAGCCGCTGCCGGCCGTCACGCCGCGCTTGAAACTGTCCTTGCCGCCGCCGCCCGTATCGGACCCGCCGGTGACTTCGGTCACGCTCAGCGTCACGTAGCTGGGCCCCGTCTGCCGGACCAGCGCATCGATTGCCCGGCCGCCGCCCGCCGGTGTCGCCACCCCTTCCTCGCTGGCAACATTGATGGTCCGGCTTTCGAGTTCGGTGCCGCCGTCGGAAACGCAGCCGCCAAGCCCGAGCATGCTGCCGAGAACCAGCGCACGCGAAAGGGAGCTGCGAAATGCAGTCAGGCAATTCATCGCTTGTTATGTTCCGTCATACCCACTGTGACCGGGATTGTCCCGCCCTGATCCGCTTCTGGCACTACCCACGGCTTGCGGCCACAACAAGGCATCCCGCCAAAAGAAAATGGCCCGTGCTTGCACGGGCCACTTTCATGATCGCGTGTGGCGATTAGAAGCGCCACCAGGTGACGAACGAAGCCGTCATCTGGCTGTCGTCGTCCGCACCATCCGGATCGACGTTGGTCCAGTCGGCCTGGATACCGATGGTCAGCTGATCGACCGGGGCGTAATAGACACCGCCGTTGACGACCTGGCGGGTAGCCACATCATCGATGTCCTCGATGCCGTAGCTGATTTCGGCATAGGTGGCATCCGACATGTCGAAGCGCAAGTAAGCACTCGCACCCCAGAAGTCATCGTCAGATCCATCGCGCCAGCCCGAACCCGTATCCGCACCGAGCGACAGGACGGCCATGTCGCCAAGGCCGAAGGTCGCACCGACGCCGACGATCCAGTCGGTCTCGTCGCCAGCATTACCCGGACCGGTCTCATCGTTCTGGCCGATGCCGCCCATGATACGGGCGGAAATGCTGTCATTGCTCCAGTTCAGGTTGGCTGTGGCAGCAGGCAGATCGGAATCGACACCCGAGTCATCGGACGGCTCATAGTCCTCGATCGCCACGTTCCACTCGAACGGACCGCTCGAATAGGTCAGGCGGAGCTGTTCGCTGTCACCGCAACGCAGACACACGGTCGTGCCGAAAGTGGCATTCTCGTCCTGGCCATGGTTGACGTTGGCCAGCGTGCCGCGATAGCCGCCGCTGAACGTCCAGCCGGGAGCGAAGTTCCACCAGCCATAATACGAGTTGACGGTAGCCGCATTGGCATCGAAGTCATCGGCCGTGCCCTGCACACGGGCATAGACGCCGACTTCACCAACCGCCGTATCGGTTGTCGCCGTCACCCAGATACGGGCCCGGGTATTGACCTCGATATCGTCATCGGTTTCGTCGTCGGCCGTGCCAAACAGTCCGTCGGCACCAGCGTCGAGATCCCCGTCCTCGGTCCATGTCAACGCGGCGCGGATTTCGCCGTTCCACGTCACCACCGTCGACGGTGCGGCATCGGCCGTCGGCATGACGGTGATCGTGTTCGTCGTGGCATGGTTGCGATCCTGGCGGCGCTCATCCAGCAGGATCGGGTTCAGGGTCCCCTCGCCGAACGTCAGGAACGAAGCGCCCGACGGCACGTTGACCGGCTGCGATTCGAGCTGCACGACGCGATTCTGCAGGCTTTCGAGCTGGGCCTTGAGGTCGGCCAGCTCATCCGCCTGAGCGCTCGCGGCTGTGACGGCGAACGCCGCACCACCGAGAAGCGCCAGTTTCATCATCTTCATTATGGTTCTCCCACATTCTCCGGAGTTTACTCTGCCCCCCGATCCCCTGCTTATGGCATTGGAGGACGTTGCACGATGATGAATCGTGCATGGGTAATTTCTCGCTTCTTGGGGGGTTAAGGTCAACAAACGTTCCAGCCGCGTGGCCAGAATTTCGCCGCTTGTGTCTCAATTGCAACACTTTTTGGGCGTGCCGGAATCGGCCTCCTGAGCCCTCGCCCGGACCTGTTCAGAAACAGCACAACGCGGTGATTTCCGATTCAGTCTGGGCTCAGTGTAGACGGCCTTGCCGGGCATGGGAATCGGTCGGCCCGGACTTGTGTTAACAATTGGTTAATGCGATAGCTTTGGCGGTTGCCGCGGGTGGGGGAATGGCACTATCGAAACAGGCTGGGCAGTGGGCGTGAGGCCACGCGGGGCCGGCATGCCCGCCGGCTGTTCAGGGTGATGGGGGATTGCGATCATGGGTGTGCGGCCGCAGAAGTGGATCGTGCCGGGAATTCTGGGGGCGGGATTGCCGTTTCTGGGCGCCTGGTGGTTCGGCGCGCCGGGCCTTGACCAGCGCCTCGAAGAGGCGGCGCGGGCCAGCCTCGCCGCTGTTGGCGCCGGCTGGGCCGAGGTTGCGGTCGACGGCCGCGATGCCGTTGTCTCGGGCGAGGGGCCTACCGATGCGGCCCTTGCCGCGGCGCGGGAAGCGCTGGCCACGACCTACGGCATCCGCCGCGTTGACGCCACAGGCTTAAGCCTGGCCCCGCCGCTGGCTCCGCCGGCGATCGCAAGCCTCGTCACCGCCGATCCCGCAGCCCCCATCACCGGCACCTGGCCCGAGGCGGCGGGCGCCGGCCTGTCCGTGACCCTCGGCGCCCAGACCTTCGTGCTCGGCACCGACCCCGGCTTAACCTCCGATGGCAGGGGCAACTGGTCGCTGGTCCCGCCCGAGGGCCTGCCCGACGGAGCGATGGACGTCTCCGCCGAGGTCGTGGACCGCTTCAAACGCGTCGCCAGGGCTGATTGGCCAGGCCAATACGTCCTTGATCGCGCCCCGCCGGCCACCCCCACGATCGACTCCTTTGTCGGCCAGCGCCCGCCCGGGGCCCTGGCCGGAACCTGGGCCGAAGGCGACGCAACATCGCTGAAGGTCACCTTTGGTGGCAGGACCTACGTACTGGGCGCTGACCCGGAGCTTGCAACCAAAGATAGAAAATGGTCCCTTGCCCTGCCGGCGGACCTGCCGGATGGCCAGTATCCCGCTAAGGTTGAAACAGCGGATGCTGCCGGTAATGCCGCAACTGCCGAAAACGCGGCCGCGATCCTTGTCGATGGCGTGTCGCCGGCCCCTCCAGGCGTTGTCGAAATGGTCGCAACTGCGCCCGTCGCCAGGCTTGCCGGAACCTGGGATGAGGCGGGGGCGAGCCGCTTGACGGTGACGGTTGACGGCCACAGCTATGAGCGGGGCACCTTCATGGGGCTGCGTTCGGCGGGCAAGGGCAAATGGGTGCTCGATCTGCCGCAGCCGCTCGGCGAAGGCTCGCATGCCGTCGTCGTTGCCAATGCTGATGCCGCCGGCAACGTCGCCATGGCGCGGTTTGCCAGGGCAATCATCGTCGATTCCAAGCCGTCGGCGACGCCCACTGTGGACCAGGTCATGGCCGCCGCACCCGTGACCGTCCTCACCGGCACCTGGGATGACGCCGACGCCACCAGCCTGAAGGTGACCGCCGGCGGCAGCACCTACCAGAAGGGCGTCTACAACGGCCTCACGGTCTCGCCGGGCGGCAAATGGCGGCTGGCCCTGGCCGCACCCTTGGGCGAGGGGCGTCACACGGTCGCCATCGAGACGGCCGATGCCGCCGGCAACATCTCCTCTTCCATCAATCCCGGCGCCATCACCGTCGACCTGACCCCGCCGGCCGCGCCCACCGTCTCACCGGTCCTGTCGGCGGCGCCCGTTGCCCGGCTCGCCGGCACCTTCGATCGGAAGGATTCGGCCACACTGGAAATTTCGGTGGCCGGGCGTACCTATGTCAGCGGCACATTCCTCGGCCTGCGCACCGGCAATGAAACCTGGACGCTTGATCTTCCCGAGCCTCTCGATGAGGGCCGCCATGATGTGGTGCTCACGGCTGCCGATGCCGCGGGCAACACCGTCACGACGACCGCTGCAGCCGCCGTGACCGTCGACCGCACGCCGCCCGCGCCGCCCGCCGTCGACGCGCTCAGCACCGATGCGCCGCTGCGCGAGATCACCGGCACCTGGGACAGCACCGACGCCAGGTCCTTGCGGGTGACCGTCGCCGGCAGCACCTATGAGCACCGCGTCTACATGGGACTCACCACCGCCGGCAACGCCTGGGCGCTCGCCTTGCCGGCGCCGCTGGGGACCGGCACCTACGATGTCAGCGTCGAAACGGCCGACGCCACGGGCAATGTCAGCCGGTCGGAACGCAGCAATGCGATCGTCGTGGCCATCACCTCGGCCGTGCCCACCGTCACGGCCTTGGTGACCGCCAACCCCGCTCCCGAGATCGGCGGCACCATCGACAGGAAGGCCCAGTCCTTTGCCGTGTCGGTCGCCGGCAAGGTCTATGCGAGTGGCAAGGACGCGGCGCTGACCCGCGATGCCGATGGCAACTGGAAACTGGTCCCGCCCGAGCCGCTGCCGGACGGCACCCATGATGTCGTGGTGGTCGCCACCGATGTGATGGGCGAGCGCAGTTCCGACCGGACGCTGAACGAGCTTGTCATCGACACCAAAGCGCCGGCGCCGCCGACTGTCGATCGCCTCGCCGGCAACAATCCGCAGCCGCGCCTCGGCGGCACGCTGGCGGCAGACGCCGCGACCCTCGCCGTGGCGCTGAACGGCAAGTTCTATGTACTGGGCAAGGACCCCGGCCTCGAGCGGTTGGGCGAGACGCTGTGGACGCTCACCCCGGAATCGCCGCTTCCCGAAGGCGTGTTCGATGTCGTCGTCGTCACTGCCGACAGTCTGGGCAACCGCTCCTCCGACGAGACGGTGGGCGAGCTCACCATCGATCTCACCGGCCCCGCGGCGCCGGCCGTCAATGCCCAGGCCGGCAACAACCCGGCGCCCGTCATCACCGGGACGGTCCCGCCTGATATCGGGAGCTTTGCCGTCGCGATTGGCGGCAAGGTCTATACGCTGGGCACCGACGCGGCGCTGGCTGTGGACGGAACCGGCAACTGGTCGCTCAAGCTGCCGGAAGCGCTGAAGGACGGCATTTACGATGTCGTCGCCGTTGCCTCCGATACCTACGGCAACCGCAGCTCCGACACCACGGTCGGCGAGGTGACGATCGATACCGTCCCGCCCGATCCGCCAACCGTCGACCGCATTGCCGGTAACGATCCGCAGCTTGCCATCAATGGCACCTGGGCAAAGGATGCCAGGCGGCTCACGATCGCCGTCGCTGGCAAGGTCTATGTGCTCGGCACCGATGCCGGTGTCACCGCATCGCCTGAAGGTGTCTGGTCGCTGAAGCCGGAGGTGCCGCTGCCCGAAGGTGTGCATGACGTTGTCGTGGTGACCGAGGATGCCTATGGCAACCGCGCCTCCGATGCGACGGTGGGCGAGATCACCATCGACCTCACCGGCCCGGCACCGCCGACGATCGCGGCGCTGAGCGGCGACGACCCGCAGCCGGTCCTCGCCGGCACCATGGATCCCGAATCGAGGACCTTCGCTGTGGCCGTCGCCGGCAAGGTCTACACGCTTGGCCGTGATGCGGCGCTGTTGGTCGATGCCCGCGGCAACTGGAGCCTGAAACTCCCCGAAGCCCTGAAGCCCGGCCGCTACGACGTGATTGCCGTCGCCACCGATGCCAATGGCAATCGCAGTTCCGACGACACCCGCGACGAGCTCGAAATCCTCGAGAAGAAGTCCGAGGCCGCGCCGGCACCGGGCATCGTGGCCCAGCCGCCCACCATTCAGGTGACGGCCGCCACCGTCCCGCGGCCGGAGCTTGCCGGCACCTGGAGCGAAATGCCGGGAAGCAGCCTGGCTGTCACCCTGGCGGGCGAAACCTATCGGCTTGGCGAGGCAACCGGCCTCGTGTCCGATGGCCAGGGCAACTGGCGGCTGCCGGTGCCGGTGCCGCTGCGCGATGGCACCTACGATGTCGAGGTCGTTTCGACGGGCGCCGATGGCGCGGTGCTGCGCGATGCCACGGCCGGTGAGCTGACCGTCGACGCGATGGGTCCCGCATCGCCAACCGTGGGCCTTTTTTCCGGCGAGAAGAGCCCTGAACGGATCACCGGCACCTGGGCCGAGGGCGATGCGCAGACCCTGTCGGTGACTGTGGCCGGCAGCACCCACACGCTCGGCACGGCACCGTCGCTGACAACGGACGGCAAGGGCAACTGGGCGCTGGTGCTTGACGCGCCGCTGCCGCCGGGCAGCTACGATGTCGTTGCTGTCAATGCCGATGCGCGTGGCCGCACGGCGGCCGATCAGACCAGATTCGAGATCCTCGTGAAGGAACTGGTCATGGCCCAGCCCGTCCCCGCGCCGATGCCCGGCCGCGACTGCAATGCCGAGCTGGCGCAGCTGTTGATACTCAGGCCGATCACCTTCGAGACTGCCAGGGCGCGCATCAGGCCGGAAGCCGCGCCGGCCATTGCCGGCATTGCGCAGCTGATGAAGGACTGCCCGCATCTGAAATTTACGGTCTCCGGCCACACCGATTCGCGCGCCTCGACGCCCTACAATCAGGCACTGAGCGAGCGCCGCGCCGTGGCGGTCCGCAAGGCGCTGATTGCGGCGGGTGTCGAGCCGGCGCGCCTGCAGGCCGTGGGTCTCGGCGAGCGGCAGCCGCTGGCGTCCAATGGCACCGCCGAAGGCCGCGCTCTCAACCGCCGCATCGAGATCACCGCCATCAATTGAGCAGGGGGCTAAGCCGATGATGGAGTTCTGGAATTTCAAGGACACCGGGATTATCCTCGGTCACCACTGGCCGTGGCTGCTGCTGGCGCTGGTGCTGGGCGTGGCGGTGGGCTGGTGGACCTACGGCAATGGCCGCGGGCGCTGACAGGGAAGCTGGCGCATGACACACTATCTGATCGAACTGTTCCTCTGGGTGCTGCTGGCCTTCGTTGTCGGCTGCATCCTGGGCTGGCTCCTGCGCAGCCGGTTTGCCCGCCGGCAGGCGGTGGGAACGCGGCGCGTCGCCCGCCCCGCGCCGCTGCCGCCGGGGCCCATTCCGGCCCCGCTGGCGACGCCATCGGCACCGCCGGCGGCCCTTTCGACCCCGCCGGTTGCCGGCAGTGATGCGCCAGCGCCAACGCCTCCGGCGCCCGTTATGGGGCGGCCGGAACGGCCCAAGGGCATCGCCAGGGCGCGCGGCGGCAAGCCCGACAAGCTGCAGCGCATCTCCGGGATCGGACCCAAGAACGAACGTGTTCTTCACAATCTTGGGTTTTATCATTTCGATCAGATTGCCGCATGGTCAGCGGAGCAGATTGCCTGGGTTGACGACCACCTGAAGTTTAACGGGCGCATCGTCCGCGAGGCCTGGGTCGAGCAGGCGAAACTGCTCGCGGAGGGCAGGGAGGAGGAGTTCGCCCGCCTCTATGGCACGGGCGGCCTGCGCGACCGCTCGGGCGAGCGGAAGTCGGGCGAACGCACCCGCCGCAGCTGAGCTTTGGAGCGGAATGAAGATTGGCAGAATCGCTCCCCAACTCTCTCCATGGCAGGCCTTGAGCCTGCCATCCAGTCTGGATGGCCGCCTCAGGGGCGGCCATGGAGAGTTTGCGATAGTTCCACCGAAGATCATGCAGCTCTAGCCACCAATGCCCGCCACCGGGCCGTTGCCTGGCACTCGGCGTAAATTGCCGCTTGATCTTGTTCCTGTTATGTTCTATACTGGTTGTATGGACTGGGCCCTGGCCATCGAACGCAACCGCCAACCGCTGCTGCGCATTGTTGCGACGCTGTTCGCCATGATCGGCCTTGCCGAAGGCGGGACCGTCGCGCGCCTGTCCAGACCGCTTCACCGCGCGGTGCTGGGCGTGCTGCGGCCGGCCGAAGCGGCCGTGCGGCGTCTCATCATCATTGCGGCGCAGGGGATGGTGGTGAAGCCGTACCGGCTGCGCCCCGCCCCCGCCGGGCTCAGCCTTGCCGGCAAGGGGCAGGGCGGCATGGCGTTCCGTTTGTTCGATCCGCGCCGCCGCCGCGACGGCGTCACTGGCTTCCGCCGCACCAGGGGCCCCGGGATCGGACCCCGCATCCGCGTGATCGGCAGTGATTTCGATCCGCGCATTCCGCCATTCCTGCGGCCCGGCTACGTGCCACCCGCGGCCCCGCCGCCGGACAATACCGTCAACGCGGTGCCGTTGTGCCGCCGTCTCGCCGCGATCAAGGCGGCGCTCGAAGACCTGCCGCGCCAGGCCCGGCGCTATGTCCGCTGGCGGGCGAGGCCCGGCACGGCGCGCCGCCCCGAACCTGCCTCGGCCCTGCGCCCGGGGTCACCGCCGGGCTCACGCAAGAACGCGGACCATGAAGTGCAGGCGATCCTCGCCGAATGCCATGGGCTGGCCCTGGCCGTCGCCGGTCCTGATACCTCGTGAGCCAATTCACCGCCGGCAACGCAATGCGCTGACCGCCCGGCGCCCCCGGGCTGGCCAGTCGGGAACGCGCGGGTCGTCTTTCAGCCGGCTGCGTCCACCCGCTCCAGCCAGCGCAGGATGGCGGCCGTCGCTTCCGGTTCATCGAGCAGGGGAACATGGCCGCGGTCGCGCACTGTGACGGCCTCCAGTGCCGGATGGCGCCGCGCCATCTCCTGCACGATGCGGTTGCTCAGCAGATCCGAATGTTCCCCCCTCAGCACGCTGACCGGCCGGTCGGCCAGCAGCTCGAACAACGGCCACAGGGCCGGAACCTTGCCCGCCGCGATGTCCTCCGCCGGCGGCAGCGTGCGGCCCAGCCGCGGATCGAAGTCGCTCACCGGCCGGCCGCCTTCATCGCGGTAGACGGCCCGCGCCATCTGCAGCCATTGCCGGTCGGTGAGCGTGTCATAGCCGGGATTGGTGGCTTTCAGCATGGCGACGGCGTCGTCCCACCCGGCAACATTGCCGCGTTGGTCGATGCTCTGCCGGATCCGCATCAGCCCCGCGGCCTCGATCTCCGGACCGATATCGTTGAACAGTACGCCGGCGATCCGTTCCCCGGCCTTTGCCGCCATGACCATGGCCACGATACCGCCCCGCGACGTCCCGAGAATGGCCGCCTTCGCCACATTGAGATGCTGCAGCAGCCGCAACGCGTCATCGGCCTCGATTTCCGGGCGGTAGGTTGTCCAGTCTTCGGCGCGATCCGACCGGCCGCGGCCGCGGTAGTCGAGCGTGATCACCCGCCGCTGCCGGGCAAGCTGCGGAACGGCCGGCTCGAAATCCCTGCTGTTGCGCGTCAGCCCCGCCAGGCACAAGACCGGGATGCGGGCCGTGCCGGCCTGATGATAGTCGCGCGCGAACAGCCGCAGTCCGTCACCGGCCTGAAACCAGACATCGCTGTAAGCCGCCATCGGCTCAGTCGCAGTTGCTGATCAGCCCGGCGATACTGGCGGCGCTGGCCGCGCAGGTGATTGTTTCCGGTGAACTGGTGCTGGCCGTCGACATCGCCGTCGTTCCGCCCCGCTTCAGATCGGCCGACATCGCCTGCATCGAGTCGGGCTCGAGCCGTGTGCGATAGACATGCACATTCTGCAGGACCTTCTGCACATACTGGCGCGTCTCCTGGATCGGTATGGATTCGACCCAGTCGATGGCATCGACGCTGCTGCTGCGCGGATCGCCATAGGCGGCAATCCACTCGCGCGCCCGGCGCGGCCCGGCATTGTAGGCGACCAGCGTCAGGATATATGAGCCCCGGTATTCGGCGATGAGATCGCCGAGATGGGCGGCGCCCAGCTTGACATTGTAGGCGGGGTCATCGGTGAGCTTGCCGGCGCTATAGGGGACGCGGTACTGCTTGGCCACCAGCTTTGCCGTTCCCGGCATCAGCTGCATCAGGCCCAGCGCCCCCGCCTTGCTGCCGGCTTTGGCATTGAACTCGCTTTCCTGCCGCGACAGGCCATAGACCATCGCCTTCTCGACCGGCGGGCCGATCCTGCTCCAGCTCGGCAGGGCCTTGGTGGGATAGCCCCAGTGATCGATGTCGATCCCCTTCTGGCCGGCGAGCTTGGCCAGCCGGAGTGCCAGCGTCGCCCCGCCCGCCTCGTGCGCGATACTGGCGGCGGCATTCATCTCGTCAACCGTCTTGAACCGCGACGACATCGCCCACAGAAACATGTTGAGATCGGCACTGCGGCCGGCGCGGGCGGTCATCTGGAACGCCCGCACCACCTCGTCATTCTCCACCCGCGCCAGCGCTGCGGCGCTGGGCTTGCCGCCGGTGATGGGGATCGGCTTGCGCGCCAGGCCGAGCTGCTCGCGCGCCAGCTGGCCATAGAAGATCGTGTGATACTGCGCGGCCTCGCGATAGGCGCTCTTGGCGGCGGCCCCGTTGCCCAGCGCGGCATGGGCGCGCGCCGTCCAGTAGGCGGCCCGGGCCAGGTCGGTCCGGCTTTCCGCCTTGCGGTCGAGATTGCCGAAATGCCTGAGCGCCGTTGCCGGATCCTTGAGAAAACGCAGGGCGATCCAGCCGGCCAGGAACTCGCCTTCATTGTGGTATTCGCCGCTGGCGAAACCATGCGCACGCGCCAGCGCATAGGCGAGCTTCCAGCCATCGGGTCTGTCACGGTCGAGCGAGCGCCGCGCCATGATCCTGCGCTCGATCCACAGGGCCTCGCCGCCGCCCGTGACGGCATGGTCGGCCGGGATTTTGAGCAGGATGGCGCGTGCCTTGCTGTCGCGGTCGAGCTTGCGGTAGTAGCGCGCCAGCGCATACTGCATGGCGGGTTGCGCCCGCATGCTTGTCGACAGGCTGGAGTACAGCCTTTCGGCATCGCCGGTGCCGCGGATCAGCGCCTGTGCCGCTTTGGCCGCCGCCTGGAATTCGCCGGCGAGCTGTTTCGCCACGCGGATCGCCGCATTGGTCTCCTGGGCATAGACCAGCACCCACATGCGGCGCTTGTAATCGTCTTTGGTCAGGACCCCGGCGAACTCGCTGGCGGCCGCCTTTTCGAGACTGGCATCGAGATCGCCGCTCAGCCAGGCATTCATGAGCGCCTTGCGCGCCCCGCTGCGGTCGCCATGATTGAGCCTGGCGCGCGTCAGGGCGAGCCAGCCCTCCGGCGTCATTGGCTGGCGTTCGGCAAAATGCGCGAGCACTGTCGCCGCCTCATTGCCGTTCGACCACAGCGCCCGCTCGGCATGCTTGGCCAGCGTTTCGGAAAGCGGCCAGCCGCGTGCGGCCGACAGGAACGCCATGATCCGGGCATAGCCCGCGTCCTTCCATGACGTCTTGAGGTAGATGAGCTCGACGAGCTTCTGCGCCGCCGGATCGCCGGAACGCGCCGCCAGCTGTCCCGCTTCGGCGAAGCGGCCCTTGAAGGCGGCATCGGCGGCCTGTACGGCGAGTGAACTTACATTCGGCGCGGCGATCACCGGCGCGACGGCAATGCCCGGCACCAGAGCCGGCACCACGGTGGCAAGCATCGCGGCGACAGCGACGCGATAAACAACCCCACTTACCATACCATCCCCTGCACCTGTGCAGCTGTCCGGCTCGCAGGCTCCATTCCGAATGCGGCCTCAATGAGGCCATCTGCTTGCCGCCTGGACAGCGAACGTTTATGGTGCCGCGCAACCCGCGCCCGGCACGTTCAGTTGAGGCTAGATGGCGCTGGTTATCAATTCCTTACTTTCAGGAGATTGCCGTGACGTTCCGTGGATCCTTCCCCGCCCTGATTACGCCGATGAAGAATGGCCAGGTGGATGAAGCGGCGTTCCGCAAATTCGTCGCCTGGCAGATCAAGGAAGGCAGCCACGGCCTCGTGCCCGTCGGCACCACCGGCGAATCCCCGACGGTGACACCTGAGGAGCACAAGCGCCTGATCGAGATCTGCATCGAGGAGGCGCGCGGCAAGGTGCCCGTCATTGCCGGCACCGGCTCCAACAGCACCGCCGAGGCCATCGAATACACCGAATTTGCCAAGGCGGCCGGTGCCGATGCCGCACTCGTCGTCTGCCCTTATTACAACAAGCCGACCCAGGAGGGGCTCTACGCCCACTTCAAGGCCATTGCCGATGCCGTCGACATCCCGATCTTCGTCTACAACGTGCCGGGCCGCACCGTCGCCAACATTTCTCCGGAAACTCTGGCGCGCCTGGCCCGCGACTGCCCCAACATCATCGGCACCAAGGACGCTTCCGCCGACCTGACGCGGCCATCGCGCCAGCGCCTGCTGTCGGGCGACAGGTTCATCCAGCTCTCCGGCGAGGATGGCACCGCGCTGGCCTTCAACGCCCATGGCGGGGTGGGGTGCATTTCGGTCACAGCCAATGTGGCGCCACGCCTGTGCAGCGAGTTCCAGGAGGCGACGCTGCGCGGCGACTACACCGTGGCCCTCAGGCTCCAGGACCGGCTCATGCCGCTCCATATTGCTCTGTTCGTCGAAACCAGTCCCGCCCCCGTGAAATACGCCGTGAGCCTGCTTGGCCATTGCCAGCCCGATCTGCGCCTGCCGCTCGTCCCGTGCTCGGACAGCACCAAGCGGCAGGTGCGCGATGCCATGGTGCATGCCGGACTGCTGAACTGAGATGTCGTCAAAGGCAGGCGGCGCCAAGGCGTCGCGCCAGGAAGCCGGACGCAAGGTCGTGGCGGAGAACCGCCGCGCCCGCTTCGATTACGAGATTCTGCAGAACTTCGAGGCCGGCATCGAGCTGCGGGGGCCGGAAGTCAAGTCGCTGCGCGCCGGCCGCACCAACCTGGCCGAGGCCTACGCCGCCATGAAGGGCAGCGACCTCTATCTGCTCAACTGCAACATCCCAGAATATGTCCAGGCCAACCGCTTCAATCATGAACCGAAGCGTCCGCGCCGGTTGCTGCTGCACCGCCGCGAGATCGACAAGCTGGCCCAGGGCGTGCTGCGCGAGGGCCTCACCATTGTGCCGCTGAAGATCTACTTCAATGATCGTGGCCGCGCCAAGGTCGACCTGGCGCTCGCCAAGGGCCGCAAGCTGCATGACAAGCGCGGGGCGATCAAGGAACGCGACTGGAGCCGCGAGAAGTCGCGGCTGCTGCGCGAGCGCGGCTAGGCAATGCCGCTGCAGCACCTGATCGGCCGGCCGCTGCCGGCCGCAGCCCTGCCGTCGACCGTGGGCGGGAGCGTCGATCCCGCGCGATTGCCGGGACGGGCGGTCCTGTTCTTCTACCCCTATAGCGGCCGGCCCGGTGTTCCCGATCCGCCGGGCTGGGACACGATCCCCGGCGCCCATGGTTCGACGCCGCAGGCCCAAGCCTATTCAAGGCTTTATCATGAATTCCTGAATCGGGATGTGAAGCTGTTCGGGATCAGCCTGCAGGATCGCGAATGGCAGCTGGAATTCGCCACGCGCCTGGGTCTCGCCTATCCCTTGCTGTCGGACCGCGAGCAGCACCTCTCCGCCGCCCTGGGCTTGCCGGTTTTCCAAGCCGGGGAAGGCACTTATCTCTCGCGTCTCACCCTGATTGTTGGCGAGGCGCGGATTGCGGCGCTGCGCTATCCCATCGCCGATCCCGAAGCCGACGCGGCAGCGGTTCTCGCCCTGTTGTGAGCGCCCCTGGCATGGCGCAGCACCATCTCGGGATCGTCATCGCCGGCGAAGGCCGCGAAATCGGCATTCTGTTCCAGCGCCGGCTCGAGCAGCCGGTGGTAGTCGGCCTTCCTGATCGCCACGGCGCCGAGCGATTCGAGATGCGGATTGAGGAACTGCGCATCGAGCAGCCGGAAGCCGCCATAGTTGAGCCGCGCCACGAGATGTACGAGCGCCACCTTGCTCGCATCGGGGGCGCGCGAGAACATGCTCTCGCCGAAGAAGGCGGCGCCGATCCTGACGCCATAGAGGCCGCCCACCAGTGCATCGCCCCGCCAGGCCTCGACCGAATGGCAGCAGCCCATCCGGTGCAACTGGCCGTACAGGGACCGGATGCGGCTGTTGATCCAGGTCGTCTTGCGCCCCGGTGATTTCGCGGCGCAGCCGGCCAGCACCTCCGCAAAGGCGGTGTCGACGCGGATCTCATAGTCGCGGTGGCGGATGCGCTTGCGCAGGCTGCGCGAAATCTTCAGGCCATCGAGAGGAAAGATGCCCCGCTCCTCCGGTTCGATCCAGTAGAGCGCGTTGTCTTCGGCGCTTTCTGCCATGGGAAAGATACCCGCCGCATAGGCCCGAAGGAGCACCTGGGGCGTAATCGTCGTCATGGTTCAGGGCGTGCCAGGAACTTCTCCAGCCAATGAATATCGTAATGGCCATCGATGATCTCGGGTTCCGCCAGCAGGTTCTGGAACAACGGGATCGTCGTCTCGACTCCCTCAATCACATATTCGGCCAGCACCCGCTTGAGCCGCATCAGGCATTCGGTGCGTGACTTCCCGAACACGATGAGCTTGCCGATCAGGCTGTCGTAGTAGGGCGGAATGCGGTAGCCGGCATAAAGCGCCGAATCGATCCGCACCCCCAGTCCGCCAGGAACATGCACCGCATCCACCCGGCCCGGCGACGGCGCGAAGGTCTGCCAGTTCTCGGCATTGATGCGGCACTCGATGGCATGGCCGCTGAACCTGATGTCGGACTGGCGGTACTTGAGGGCGGCACCGGACGCCACCCGGATCTGCTCCTGGACGAGGTCGAGGCCGGTGATCATCTCGGTGACCGGATGCTCGACCTGCAGCCGCGTATTCATCTCGATGAAATAGAATTCGCCGTCCTCATAGAGGAACTCGACGGTGCCGACCCCCTCATAGCGGAGCTGCTCCATGGCCTGCGCCACCCTGCCGCCGATCTCGTCGCGTTGTGCCGCATTGAGCGCCGGCGAGAAGGCCTCCTCCCAGACCTTCTGGTGGCGGCGCTGCAGTGAGCAGTCGCGCTCGCCGAGATGCACGGCATGGCCCTTGCCGTCGCCGAGCACCTGGATCTCGATATGCCGCGGGCGCTCGAGATACTTCTCCATATAGACATCGCCGTTGCCGAAGGCGGCCTTGGCTTCGCTCTGGGCGGTCTGGATCGCGGTCTCGAGTTCATTCTCCGAGCGCGCCACCTTCATGCCGCGGCCACCGCCGCCGGCGGTGGCCTTGATCAATACGGGAAAGCCGATGTCGCGGGCGAGCCTGAGCGCCTCGGCCATGTCGGAGACGCCGCCCTCCGAACCCGGCACGACCGGGATGCCGAGCGCCTTGGCGGTGCGCTTGGCCTCGATCTTGTCGCCCATCACCCGGATGTGTTCGGCTGACGGGCCGATGAACTTGATGCCGTGCTCGGACAGGATGTCGGCGAATTTGGCGTTCTCCGACAGGAAGCCATAACCGGGATGAACGGCTTCCGCGCCGGTGATCTCGCAGGCCGATACGATCGCCGGGATATTGAGGTAGCTGTCCCGCGCCGGCGGCGGCCCGATACACACGCTCTCGTCGGCAAGCCGGACATGCATCGCCTCTTCGTCGGCGGTCGAGTGGACCGCGACCGTCGCGATGCCGAGTTCCCGGCAGGCGCGCATGACCCGGAGCGCGATCTCGCCACGGTTGGCGATGAGGATTTTCTCGAACATCGTCTGCTACTCGATGACCACCAGCGGCTCACCATATTCGACGGGCTGGCCGTTTTCGACCAGCACGGCGGTGACCTTGCCGGCCCGCGGCGCCGGGATCTGGTTCATCGTCTTCATCGCCTCGATGATGAGCAGGGTTTGCCCTTGCCGCACCTCCTGGCCGATCTCGATGAAGTTTCCAGCCCCGGGGGCCGGCGCCAGAAAGACCGTCCCCACCATGGGCGACTTTACCGCGTTGGCGCTGTCGCTGCGCACTGCCGGCTCGGCTGCCGGCGGCGGTGGCGGCGGGGCCGGATGGTGTAGCGCCGGTACCGGGTGCGCGGCATGCGGCACGCCCGCGAGGGTGGCGGCTGCACCCGCTGCCTGCCGCGCAACCTTGAAGCGCACGCCGGCCTTCTCCAGTTCGATTTCGCTGAGGCCGGTGTCGTTGAGAATGCCGGCCAGGCTGCGCACGATGTCGAGCTCGGAATGCTGCGGTTTGGCGGCGGCCGGCGCCTTCTTCCTGGTTGCCATCGTTGAACTAGTCCTTGCTTGGTGCGGTCACGATGCGGGCCAGGGCCTCCAGCGCCAATTCATAGCCGTGCCGGCCGAACCCGCAGATGACCCCGTGCGCCGCCGCTGCGATGTAGCTGTGGTGCCTGAACGGCTCGCGCTTGTAAACATTGGAAAGATGCACCTCGATCGCCGGCACGCCGGCGGCCTTCAGCGCATCATGCAGGGCGACCGAGGTGTGCGTGTAGGCCGCCGCGTTGATCACGATCCCTGCGGCGCGCTGGCCTGCCTCATGGATCCAGTTGACCAGTTCCCCCTCGATGTTGGTCTGCCGGAACTCGACGCTCAGCCCGAGTGCCGCGGCCTTGATCTCGCAGGCGCGGGCAATGTCTTCGATCGTGTCGCTGCCATAGATCGCCGGTTCGCGCAGGCCCAGGAGGTTGAGGTTCGGTCCGTTCAGGACATACACCGGCTTCATGAGGCGACTGAGTGATTCCGCATTGTGTGGCGGTCACTTATAGGCGAGAGCCGGATGCGGCGGAAGCGCTGAAATGGCGGGGCGCCGCCTCAGCAGATCTGGCAGCCGCCCGCCTTGCGCACGTCATCGATGGCCGCCGCGAGCCCGGCATAGCCGACGGCGCCCGGAATGAGCGTCTGGTCGATGATGAAGGCCGGCGTGCCGTTGATCCTGAGCGCTTCGGCAAGCTGCATGTTGGCCTGCAGCGCCTCGCTGACGCGCGGCGCCTCCATGTCCTTTTGCAGCCTGGCCACATCGAGACCGATATCCGCCGCGATCTTGTCGACGGCGGCCTCGTCGATCCGGCCATTGTGCTGCAACATGGCAAGGTGGAACTCCCAGTACTTGCCCTGTTCGCGCGACGCCAGCGCCGCCCGGGCGGCATAGGTTGAACCGGGGCCGAGGATCGGGAATTCCTTGAGGATGAGGCGGACGTCCTTGTCCTTCTCGATCATGGTCATCACATCCTTGAAGGCCCGCTTGCAATAGCCGCAGTTGTAATCGAAGAATTCGACGACTGCGATCGTCCCTTCCGGGTTGCCGCCGACCAGGTCCTGTTCGGAATGATAGATGGCCCTGGCATGTTCCTTGATCGCCTCCTGCTGGGCCAGCGCCTCCTGTTCCGCCTGCCGGCGTTCGAGCTCCTGGATCGCGTCGCGGATCACTTCGGGATTCTGCAGCAGATATTCCTTGATGATGCCCTCGATCTCCGATTTCTGGGCATCGCTGAATTCGCCGGCCATGGCGGCAGCACCGCTGAGCGCCAATCCGGCGGCGGCCGATGTCATAAGCAGGCGCAAGCTTGTCATGAAGTTTTTCCTTGCCAGCAATGGATGATTACTATCATCCGTCACTTTCTTTTCCAGCGAAATTCAAGATGTCGTTAGCGCGCAGCCATTCCGGCGTGCCGTTCTTGAAGCGTTTCAGGGCCGCCCGCGCCTTTTCGCTCGCCAGTTCCCGGTCGCCGGAGCGGAACGCGGCCTCCGCCGTTGCCAGGTCGGCGCGCGGCACGTCGCCGATCTGGCCATAGGCCATGGCCATGTATTTGTAGAGGATTGGCGCATCATCCTCGGTCTTGGCTGCCTTGCGCAGCGCGCTCACCGCCGCCCGGGCATTCTCGCTGTTTTCGGTTCCGACCAGGGCCTGGGCGAGCAGGATCTGCAGGAGCCCGCTCGAAGGCAGCAATTCGGTCGCCTTGCGCAGCGGCGCCACTGCCTTCTGCGGCTGGCCGCCCTCCAGCAGCGCCTGGCCCTTGAGCTCCCAGAAATAGGGGTTTTGCGGAACGTCGGCGATCAGTCCGTCGATGATGGGAAGCGAATTGCGCAAATCGCCCTGCCGGAACAGCGCGATGGAGCGGGCATAGCGTGCCGGCAGGCTTTTGTCCGACGGCGGGTAGCGCCGCAGCGTCTCCTGCGGCTTGGCCAGGAAGCCGGTGAGCTTGGCCTGCATCAGCTCGTGCCGCAGCATCAGCCCCGCATCGTCTCGCTTCCCGTAATTCCGGCTGGCCTTTACCGCCTTTTCGAGCGCGCGGATCCGCTCGAGCGGCATCGGATGGGATTGCAGGTAGGGATTGGCCTGGCGCAGCGACGCCACACTCTGGTTGAGAAGCTTCTGGAACAGCTCCAGCATCCCGCGGCCGGACTGGCCGGTAGCGTCAAGATAGCGCAGCGCCGCCTGATCGGCCGAGGATTCCATGGCGCGTGCGTATGAAAGAACCGAGCGCTGCGCCAGCCCCTGGGTTCCCATGATGACACCCGAACCGGCGCGGGCCGTATTGCCGTCGCCGCTGACGGCTCCGCCGGCCATCGCCGCCGCGCCCACCAGCATGCCGATGATGTTCAGGTAACTCGCCCGCTCAAGCTCGATGCCCATGCGCGCCAGATGGCCCCCCGCAATGTGCCCGGTTTCATGGGCGAGAACGCCGATCACCTCGTTGGGCGTCTTGGCCTGGCTGAGCAGCCCGGTGTGGATGAAGATGCGTTGTCCCCCCGCCACGAAGGCGTTGATGCGCCCGTCATTGATCACATAGACCTTGACCGAGGCGGGGTTGAGCCCGGCCGCCTTGAACACCGGTTTGGTGTAGATGCGCATGAGATTCTCGATCTCGGCATCGCGGATCAGCGGCGGGCCTTTGCCGGCTGCCGCGGCGACTGGGGGCAAGCCGGCCTGCGCCACGGCCAGCGCCAGGAACAGGGCGCCCAACCGGCGGCCGAGGCCGTAACATCCCAGGATCGTCATGGCAGCCTCATCTGCGGCAAATGAGGCGAGTTTGAGACGCCGGAGGCGAATCCGGCCCGCCACTGTCCGGTCCGCTGGCTGCGGCTGTGGCCGCCATGCAGCGACGCTCCATCCATATCTGCGCACGCCGCGCAGGCACTGCCGAAGTCATACCCAAATGGGGGGTGCGACCGGCCTGGTCCCGCGGTCGAATGCACCCGATCCGCGGCCGGGCCGTTGGGAGCTTCGGGCGGTAGAGAACAGGGACAGAGTCGATGGCATTTATCCAGGGAACGAACAAGAGCGAGCACTTCGGACCGGTATTTGGGTTGCCAAGCGATCCAGGTCTCGAGACCACCGAGTATGACGATTTCATCCTCGGTGGCGGCGGTTTCGACAAGATTTGCGCGCTGGGCGGCGATGACGAAGTCCACGGCGGCAACGGCGTCGACTGGATCGATGGCGGCAAGGGCAATGACCGCATCTACGGCGACACCTTCAACTATATCGGCGATCCCTACGGCCCCTATTACGCCGGCGACGATTCACTCCTCGGCGGCTGCGGCGACGACATCATCGATGGCAATGGCGGCAACGACACCATCTTCGGCGAGCAGGGCAACGACTACCTCAAGGGCAGCGAAGGCAACGACGTGATCGTCGGCGGATACGACTATGGCAAGTACCCGGACGACGGCGAGGGCACCGGCGGCGGCATGGGCGAGATGACGCTGCTCTATGACGGCGAAGAAGGCGATGCCGACGTGATCGAGGGCGGAACCGGCGATGACGCGATCTATGGCGGCGCCGATAACGACCTCATTTCCGGCGACACCGGCACCGGCGATGGCAGCGCAGGCGACGGCAACGATTCCATCAACGGCGATTCCGGCAACGACACCATCTATGGCAATGGCGGTGACGACGAACTCTGCGGCTGCGACGGCGACGATGTCATCAAAGGTGGCGACGGCAATGACAATATTGCCGGCGAATGCGGCAACGACTGGATCGGCGGCGGTCACGGCGACGACGATATCCTCGGTGGCGACGGCGACGATTGCCTGGTCGGTTGGGCGGGCGATGATGTCGTGCTGGGCGAGTACGGCAATGACAAGATCTGGGGCGGCGACGGCTATGACCGCCTGTCCGGCGGCGAAGGCCGCGACCTGATCAAGGGCGGCGCCGGTGACGACATCATCAAGGGTGGCGCCGGCCGCGACACCATGGGCGGCGAATCGGGTAATGACAGCTACGTCTTCGAGCAGGGCGAAGGTACGGAGGGCTGGCTCAACCGCGACATCATCTGCGACTGGAACGAAGGCGATCAGATCGTCTATTGCGGCCAGGGTCCGGAATGGAACTGGGTCAACAAGATCTGGTTCATCGCGGCGGACAAGGACGGCATCAAGAATGACGTTTCCATCCGCTTCAACGACAACACCTTCGTGCTGGTGAAGAACGCCTCCGCATACTTCACCGAGGGCTACACCGACCTCGACGAGGACTTCTACATCAACGACTACGGCAACAACACCGGCAACTTCCTGTTCATCGACAAGTGGACGCAGCCGGAACTGGCTGACCTGTATTGCTGCATTGAAGCCGAGGAACCGGACTGCGGCTACGCCCCGGATCCGGTCCACTTCTGCAACGATTACCTGCTGCCGGTCTGATCCGGGCCTGTCCTCCTGACAGAAGGCGGCCGCCTCGTGCGGCCGCCACTTTGTTTGGCGCCGGGCGGCGGGGAGGGCGAGGAGCTGTCGGGCCGCGCGCCGGCACCGGCAGAAACCATCCGCGGCCGGCGGCAAGCGGAAGGGCAGGGGTGCTCAGTTCGGTGTCTGGATCAGGGCCGGCGAATTGGCCACCAGGCGGACGATGTCGGCCTGCCGGTTGACGCCGATCTTGGAGAAGATCGCCTTGAGATAGCTGCGCACCGTGTGCACGCTGATCCGCAGTCTCTGTGCCGCCTGCGCGGGGCTGCAGCCCCGGCAGATCAGTTGCACGACCTCGGCTTCGACCCGGGTCAGATTGTAGAGCGTCTGCAGGTGCTCGATGCTGGGTCCGGCGAAGAAATCGGGATCGGTGATGAAGGCGGCGATGCTCACATCCTTGTGCGAACTCTCATCATCGCCGAGCCTGACCAGGTTGACCTGCAGCAGGCTGCCGCCCTTGGGTCCTTCGATCATGAAGGCCCGGCCGTGACCGCTCCTGGTGTAGCGCACTTCCTCGAGCGCCTGGCGCAACCGCAGCGAATTCCCGGCATCGGGGCAGCACAGCCGGTTGTTGATGATGGCCAGCCCCCGCTTGCCGCCCTGCAGCAGCAGGAGGGCGCTCTTGTTGGCGGCAGCGATCGAACCGTCCTTGTGGAGCAGGGCGATTCCGCTCGAATGCTGTTCGACGATTGCCCAGCACGCCGGATAGAGCGACATCGATTGGATGTGTTGCTCGAGCGCGGCCCGGAACAGCCCCCTGAGCTTCATGAGCGTCTGAACGTCGGCGCGGGTGAAGCTGCCCGGCCCGGCATCCCTGACCACGCTCAGCACCCAGCGCCTGTCACGGTCTTCGATCAGCGTGCCGTGCAGGATCGGCAATTGCCGGGCAACCGAGCCTCCCCGGAGTTCGGCGGCGCTCGTGCCGGCGTGCCGGCGTGCCAGCGCGTTGATCACGCGCCCTGCAAGTTCCGGCGACAGGCCGCTTGAGGCCACCGCCCGCGCCGCGTGGGTGGTAAGATCATGCAGGCTCAGGATGCAGCCGGTCGCCGGCAGGAAATTGCTCGCTGTCTCGACGATCAGCCCGAAGATGTTGTGGTTCCGGATTCCGCGGCCCTGTGGCCGCGCCATGCCGGCCAGCATGGCGCCGCCTCGGCGGCCGCGCCTTTCGTTGGACAACGCGGCTTTATCGCCCACTTGGACAGTTCGATCGTCCTGCATAGCGGTCGGCCTCCTTCGCCCAGGACCGGAGCGCCGCGCCAGGCACACACAACCGGTATGCAACTGCCACTCGACATCTTCGGGAACCTGTCAGCTTCTCACCGCCCCCGGCAAGTACGCGATACACAACTCCCGACTGAATTGACGCAAAGACTCACTGTTTCAGTCTTGAACATCCGTTTAACGCGGCGTTTGTGAAAGTTACGTTATGCAGGCGTTAAGAACGGGCTAATTACGTGCGCAACAGCCGGAATCGACAGGGTCCTTTGCCAGTTCCCCAGTTTTTCCCAATCTGACACAGATGCGGAGCGGACGATGAACAGACCTTCAGTGAAGTGCTGATGACCGTCGCAGACGCTGCGGCCGCTGCGTACTTGACGCGACAGCGACAGCGCAATTCTCACGCAAAAGCTGCATCGACAGCGCCGAAGTGTCAGGCGCTGCGCTCCAGCCCGGCCCTGGACAGGCCTACGACTTGCGGCTCCACCACCCTGCCTTGCGCTCGCCTGCGGGTACCGTCACGGTCGGCGCCGGCGGCTGCCATTTGCGCGGCTCCGGTTCCGGCGGGGTGACAAGCTCGATGTCCGCCTGGACCACTGCCGCTGCCGCAGTCGGCGCGGGCGGTTCTGCCTCGACGTTCCGGGCTGGTGCCGGACGCTCCTCCGCGCCGTGCCCCGCTGCTTCCTCACCCCTGCTGGCAGCTTCCTCCGGTGCCCGGCTCCGCCGCTGGCGCTCCCGGCCCCAGCGGTCACGCCTTCCCCGCCCGCGGCTTCGGCCCTGGCCGTTTTCTGCACGGCGTTCCTCCTCGCCGGCCTCAGCAGGCTCCTCGTAGTCCTCCGGCGGCGCCGTTTCCGCTGCATCTGTCGCGCCGCCATGGCCGGCCGTCGCCTCGGGAGCTTCACCGCCTTCATCTTCCTCGACGGTCGGCCGCGCGCTGCTGCCACGCTCTCCACGCCGCCCGCCCCGCCGGCCGCGCCGGCGCCGCCGGCCGCGCCGCTCGTCGTCTCGCTCTTCCCTGTCATCCGATGGCTCGGCGCCGGCCGCCGCTTCCGCCTCTTCCGGTTCCTCAGCCTCAACCCCACCTTCTGCTTCAGCTTCCTCTTCTTCTGCGAAGGCCGAGTCGATCTTCACCGGCACCGCTTGCGGCTTGCGGATCTGCACCTGTCGTTCGCCGCCGCGCTCGATGACCGCCTGTGAAGTCTTAACCTCGCCGCTCGGACTGATGAAGATCGACACGCCATAGGCGGCTTCCAGGTTGAGCAGGTGGTCGCGCTTGTCGTTGAGGATGTAGAAGGCCACCTCAGGATGGCACTTGACCGTCAGGTTCTCGGCCTTCTTGCTCATCAGGTACTCTTCCACCATGCGCAACACGGTGAGCGCGCAGGATGAGATCGACCGTACGATGCCGCGCCCTTCGCAGTGTGGGCAGACCTTGGTCGAGCCTTCGAGCAGGCTGGGCCTGAGGCGCTGCCGTGACATCTCGAGCAGGCCGAAATGGCTGATCCGGCCGACCTGGATGCGCGCCCGGTCATGCTTGAGCGCCTCCTTGAGCCGGCGCTCCACCGCGCGGTTGTTGCGCTTCTCCTCCATGTCGATGAAGTCGATGACGATGAGGCCGGCGAGGTCGCGCAGCCTGAGCTGCCGGGCGACCTCTTCCGATGCTTCCAGATTGGTCTTGAGGGCCGTGTCCTCGATATTGTGCTCGCGCGTCGCCTTGCCCGAGTTGATGTCGATCGATACCAGCGCTTCCGTCTGGTTGATGACCATGTAACCGCCGGACTGCAGTGTCACGGTGGGCGAGAACAGCCCGTCGAGCTGGGTCTCCATCTGGTAGCGCGAAAACAGCGGCCGCGAGTCCTTGTAGAGCTTCACGTTCTTCGCATGCGAAGGCATGAGCATCTTCATGAAATCCTTGGCCTCGCGATAGGCGGCCTCGCCTTCCACCACCACCTCGTCCACGTCCTTGGTGTAGAGATCGCGGATCGCCCGCTTGATCAGGCTGCCTTCTTCGTAAACCAGCGCCGGCGCCTGGGAACTCAGCGTCAGGTCGCGGACATTCTCCCACAGCCGCATCAGATAGTCGAAGTCCCGCTTGATCTCCGTTTTGGTGCGCTGCGCCCCGGCCGTGCGAACGATTAGGCCCATGCCTTCCGGAACTTCGATGTCGCGTGCCACTTCCTTGAGGCGGCGCCGGTCGCCGGCATCGGTAATCTTGCGCGATATGCCGCCGCCGCGCGCGGTGTTCGGCATCAGCACGCAGTAGCGCCCGGCCAGCGACAGGTAGGTGGTGAGTGCGGCACCCTTGTTGCCGCGCTCCTCTTTGACGACCTGCACCAGGATCACTTGCCGGCGCTTGATCACTTCCTGGATCTTGTAAGTGCGGCGGGGTTTGCGGCGCACCCGCTGCGGCACCTCTTCCAGGGCGTCCTCGGCGCCGACCGACTCGATCTTTTGCGCTTCGGCGTCCTCCTCGACGGTCTCAACCCCGCTGCCGGTCTCGGCCGGGATGCCGTGCTCGGGATGCGGAACCGCCTCCAACGGCTCTTCGGCGCCGTTCTCGTCACCGCCATTGACGTCGTCATCGGCAGGCTCCGCCGTCTCGGCGGTGCCGGCCTCGCCGGTGCTCGCCATCTCGGGCTCGGGATCGTCGCCGGGCAGATGGTTCTCCTCCGCGGCGTGACGCTGGGCCTCTTCCTCCTCTTCCCGCAGCAGGGCCTGTCGGTCGGCGACCGGAATCTGGTAGTAGTCGGGATGGATTTCCGAGAAGGCCAGGAAACCGTGGCGATTGCCGCCGTAGTCGACGAATGCCGCCTGCAGTGACGGCTCGACTCGCGTCACCTTGGCCAGATAGATGTTGCCTTTCAGCTGTTTGCGCGAAGCGCTTTCGAAGTCGAATTCTTCAATCCGGTTACCGCGCGCCACCACGATCCGGGTTTCTTCCTTGTGGGTGGCGTCGATGAGCATTTTGCTGCCCATGTCTGTCTTTCCTTGGCGCGGCCTGGCGGCGAGCAACCCTGTGCTCTCATTCCGGGATCAAGATCCGCTGGGGCCCCGCGGGCCGGCGCGCGCGATAGGGGAATGCCGCGCAGGCTCGCCAGGAAGCAGCTCATGGCCCTTGGCCCTGCTCCTGTCATGCGCGTTGCGGACTGGTTCATTCCCGAAGTTTCCATTTGCTCCGGTTCGACCCGGAGCGGTTTCTTGTGCCGCCCTGGCGGGAACATGCTCCCGTCTGGCAGGCGGACCCATCCGATGGATCCTGCAAAAGCTTCAGCCTGGGGATGGCTTGGGTTCCCGGAACCCCAGTAAAGCTGAAATTGTCGCTCCGTAAGACTTTACGCCCGTAACAAGGGAATCTCATGCCGGAGTGTCAGCCTAGATAGGGGACAAGCCCTGCCTTTGGCAAGCCTCGTCCACTGCCGCAAGGGAAGCGAATGCGGCCGCTCAGGCGAAACCAAGGATTAACCACCGGGGCCTAGCGTGGCGGCAAACGGATAGGCCCGGCTAACGGATCAAGGGGAATGCGCGGCTACAGGGCTCTGCACAGCGTGACAATTGCCGTGCTGCTGATCGCGGCGTTGCTCGTCGGCGTCTTGCCTCGCCCGACCGCCGCTGCGGCCGAACCGCCGCAGCTGACGGCAGCTCGCGTCAACGGCAATGAGACACGCACCCGCTTCGTCGCCGACCTGACCGCCTCACTTTCCTACCATGCCTATGTCCTGCCCGATCCGTACCGCGTGATCGTCGATCTGCCGATCGTCGACTTCAAGCTGCCCAGGGGATCGGGCGGCCAGCCGACCGGGCTGGTGCGCGAATACCGCTTTGGCGCCCTGAGCGGCACCCAGGCGCGCATCGTCATTGAAACCGAAGGCCCGGTCGAACTCGCCAAGACCTTCATGCTGAAGCCGCAGGACGACCAGCCGGCGCGGCTGGTTGTCGACATGGTCGCGACGACTGCCGCGGCATTCGAGCGGGCCTACCGCGAGCAGGAGGACCGCGCCGGGTCGGGTGCCACCGCATCGCCTGAGGCAAGCGCTGCGGCGGAGCCCGAAACCCCAGCGGTGCAGCTCGCCGCGAAGCCGCGTGAACGCCGCCTCATCGTCGTTGATCCCGGCCATGGCGGCATGGACCCGGGCGCTATTGGCCTCAACAAGACGCGCGAGAAGGATGTCGTACTGACCTTCGCCAGGGCCCTGCAGGAGGCGATTCAGGCAGCCGGCAAGTTCGATGTGCGCCTCACCCGCGACGACGACCGCTTCCTGTCGCTCAAGGATCGCGTGCGCATCGCCCGCGATCACCAGGCCGATCTCTTCATTGCGGTGCACGCCGATACGGTCCGCGGCCAGTCCGCGCGCGGCGCCACCCTCTACACCCTGTCCGACAAGGCTTCCGACGCCGAGGCCGCCGCGCTTGCCGAGAAGGAGAACCGCGCCGACATCATCGCCGGTGTCGACCTCGGCCACGAGAGCCCGGAAGTGACGGATATCCTCATCGATCTCGTGCAGCGTGAATCCCGGACCCATTCCATGTTCTTCGCCCGCAAGGCGGCCGTCGAACTGAAGGCTGTGACCCTGATGACCGGCAAACCGGTGCGCTCGGCGGGCTTCGTGGTACTCAAGGCCCCTGACGTGCCCTCCGTGCTCCTCGAACTGGGCTACCTCTCGAGCCATTCGGACGAAGAGCTTCTCACCAACCCGGCCTGGCACAAGCGCACGGCCGCAGCCCTCAATGCAGCTATCGAACGCTATTTCGCCACCGAGATCGCCCAGCGCCAGTGATCGGCCCTTGCCCCGCAGGCGCCATAATCGGCCGTTAGCCCTGACCCGGATGTAACGGCTTGGGGCGGCCGCCCAGACATGCTATGCGCCGGTCCGGCCGATACTGGGGGCAGACAGACAGGCAATGCTGCGATTTCTGGGCTATCTCTTCACCTTCGGCTTTGCCGTGTTTCTCGGCCTCGCCGGCGCGCTGGCCTATGTCATCTGGGACCAGTCACGGGACCTCCCTGACTACCGCCAGCTTGCCCAGTATGAGCCGCCGGTCATGACCCGGATTCACGCCGGTGATGGTTCGCTGCTTGCCGAATACGCCGCCGAGCGCCGCTTGTTCGTGCCCATCAGTGCCGTGCCCCGGAAGCTCATCGAGGCCTTTCTCTCGGCCGAGGACAAGACCTTCTATTCGCACGGCGGCCTCGACTGGAAGGGCATTGCCTCGGCCGGCGTACGCTATCTCCAGGTGAAGTTGGCCGGCAAGGGCCAGATTGTCGGTGCCTCGACGATCACCCAGCAGGTGGCCAAGAACTTCCTGCTCAGCAATGAGCGCTCCCTCGAACGCAAGCTGAAAGAGGCGCTGATCGTCCAGCGCATCGAGCAGGCCTTCAGCAAGGATCAGATACTTGAACTCTATCTGAACGAGATCTTCCTTGGCACCTTTCCCAAATCGAACATTTACGGCGTCGCTTCCGCCGCCCTGAACTATTTCGGCAAGCCTTTGCACGAGCTGAGCCTGGAGGAGATGGCCTATCTTGCCGCCCTGCCCAAGGCGCCGAACAACTACCATCCCTACAACGACACCGAACGGGCCATCGAGCGCCGCAACTGGGTGCTGGGCCAGATGCATGACAACGGCTTCATCACCGAAGCGGAGATGAAGACCGCCCAGGCGGCACCGCTCACCGTCAATCCGCGGCCCTCGGGCGCGCAGCTTTTTGCTGCCGAATCCTTTGCCGAAGAAGTGCGCCGCGAGCTCCTGGAGATCTATGGCGAAGACAAGCTGATGCGCGGCGGTCTGTCGGTGCGGACCACCCTTGATCCCAAGCTCCAGGTGATTGCCCGTCAGGCGCTCGCCCGTGGTCTCATCCAGTTCGACCGCAAGAGAGGCTACCGCGGGCCGCTGCGCCGCATGGAGACTGGCGGCGATTGGGGGCCGGAACTGGCCAGGATCAGGATTCCTGCCGATGTCGCGCCCTGGCGCCTGGCAGTGGTGCTTGCGGTCACTCCCGAAGAGGCTCGCATTGGCCTGCAGCCGCGCACCCTGCCGAATGGGGCCGTCGAGGCGGCGCGCGAGGAAGGCACCATTCCGCTGCCCTTGCTCAAATGGGCGAGATCCTATGTCGACGGGCAGGCATTGGGGCCGCAGATCGAGCAGGTTCCGGACGTGCTGGCCGAAGGCGATGTCATCTACGTCGCACCGGCTGCCGACAAGGGCCAGTTCCATCTCGTCCAGATGCCGGATGTCGAAGGGGCACTCGTCGCCCAGGATCCGCACACCGGCCGCGTCCTGGCGCTGGTCGGCGGCTTTTCTTACGGCCGCAGCCAGTACAACCGCGCGGTCCAGGCCCTGCGTCAGCCGGGATCATCCTTCAAGCCTGTCGTCTACGCGGCGGCCCTCGACAATGGCTATACCCCCGCCTCGGTGGTGCTCGACGCCCCGGTCGAGTTCAAGCTGACCAATGGCGAAATCTGGAAGCCCAAGAACTACCAGGACAAGTTCTTCGGCCCCTCGACGCTCCGCCGCGGCATCGAGCAATCGCGAAACGTCATGACCGTCCGCCTTGCCAACGACCTTGGCATGCCGAGGATCGCCGACCTGGCGGTCCGGCTGGGCATCTACAGCAGGTTGCCGAATCAGCTCGCCATGGCCCTGGGGGCTGGCGAGACCACGCTGCTGCGCATGGTCACCGCCTATTCCATGATCGCCAATGGCGGCCGGCAGGTGCGGGCGACGCTGATCGACCGGGTTCAGGACCGCTACGGCCGCACGATCTTCAAGCATGACAAGCGCGAATGCATGGGCTGCAGCGCCTCTGCATGGCAGAACCAGCCCGAACCCGAACTTTTCGACAACCGCCCCCAGGCCATGAACCCCTACACCGCCTACCAAATCACCTCCATGATGGAAGGCGTGGTCCAGCGCGGGACCGGCCGCAAGCTGCTGTCGGTAGGCAAGCCGGTGGCCGGCAAGACCGGCACCTCCAATGACGAGCGCGATGCCTGGTTCATCGGCTACACCCCGGACCTGACCGTCGGGGTCTATGTCGGCTATGACAACCCCAAGCCCATGGGCAAGGGCCGCACCGGCGGCGAGTTGGCCGCACCGATCGTTGCCGACTTCATGAAACAGGCGCTGCGCGGCAAGCCGGCCACACCCTTCCGCGTGCCGCGTGCCATCGAACTCATTCCCATCAATGCCAAGTCCGGCAAGCGTGATATCTTCGGCGAGGATGGCGTCATTCTCGAGGCCTTCAAGCCGGGCGATGATCCCGACCAGGACAAGAGCGTGATCGGCGAGGGCGCCACCGTCGCCGAAAAGAACACACCATCCACGCGCAACCGGAACTTCGAAAGCGAAGCCAGCGACCCCGACCGGCCGTATGGTCAGGGCGTGGTCATCGATGGCGGGTTGACGACTGGCACCGGCGGCCTCTATTGAGCCACGACCAACCCAACCCCATATCTTGCCACATGCGCGCCGAAATTACTTCTCTCGTAGACGAAATGCAGCAGTCCCTGGCACTGCTGAGGAGGCATCTTTGACTGGGACAATGCCCAGCGAAGACTAGCCGAACTGAACGCCCGCGCCGAAGATCCTGCTCTCTGGAACGATCCCCAGAAGGCCCAGGACGTGATGCGCAAGCGCCAGGACCTGGACAACCGCATCAACGGCATCCTCAGCCTCGAGCGCGCCATTTCCGACAATGCCGAACTGATCGAGCTTGGCGAGCTGGAAGGTGACAGCGGCATCGTGGCCGAAGCGGAAAAGGCCCTCATCAAACTCAGGAACGATGTCGCCGAACGTGAGCTCGATACCCTGCTCTCCGGCGAGGCCGATGCCAACGACACCTTTCTGCAGGTGAACGCCGGGGCGGGGGGGACCGAGAGCCAGGACTGGGCCGCCATGCTGATGCGCATGTATGTGCGCTGGGCCGGGCGGAATGGTTATGAGGTGGAAGTGCTCGACGAGCATCCCGGCGAAGAGGCCGGCATCAAGTCATGCACATTGCAGATCAAGGGCCACAACGCCTATGGCAAGCTCAAGACCGAATCGGGCGTGCACCGGCTGGTGCGCATCTCGCCCTATGACGCCAACGCCAGGCGCCATACCTCCTTCGCTTCGGTCTGGGTCTATCCGGTAATCGATGACGCGATCGAAATCGACATCAATGAGGGCGACTGCCGCGTCGACACCTATCGCGCCTCGGGAGCGGGCGGCCAGCACATCAACAAGACCGATTCCGCGGTGCGCATCACGCATCTTCCGACCGGCATCGTGGTCGCTTGCCAGAGCGAGCGCTCCCAGCACAAGAACCGCGCCACCGCCTGGAAGATGCTCAAGGCGAGACTCTATGAGCTTGAACTGCAGAAGCAGCAGGAAAAGGTCGACGCCGCCAACGCCCAGAAGACCGATATCGGCTGGGGCCACCAGATCAGGTCCTACGTGCTGCAGCCCTATCAGCTGGTCAAGGACCTGCGCACCGGCCACACCTCGACCAATCCTCAGGCGGTGCTCGACGGCGACCTCGACGACTTCATCCAGGCCTCGCTGGCCCACCGCATCCACGGCGTCACCGAGGGGCCGGTCGAGGATCTCGACTGATTGCCGGGCGCCATCGGCGTCGCCGTCAGGATTCAGGGCCTTGCCGGCTGGTTGCGGCAAGGCCGGCCTTCGGGCTCTGCGTCAGGAGGTTCCTCAATCTGGAATCGGCGAAGATTTTTCTGGCAACGAATCGCGCTCCGCTTTTCGTCAGATGCCCGCCGTCATAGGATATGAGTTCGAGTTCATCGGTGTAGACGGGGCAGCTTTGCTCGGACTCGCACACCAGTTCCTGGAAGTTGATGAAGGCGTCGGGAGGCAGCGTCTGTCTCATCAGAGTGTTCACGGCAATGTGCTGGAGGGCGGTGGTCACCCGCGCCATGGGGCGTGCCTTCTCGGGCATTTCCAGCAGGGCACGCGCATCCACCTGGCCGAAGTTCTTGCGACCCAGCACGAGGATTTTCGCCTGCGTGATGGCGTCGATGTTGGCCAGGCTCCGGGGTAGCAGCCGCGCCTCCCACTCAGTCCAGCTTGAGGCCAGCACCACCACGTCCGCCTCGGCAATCCGGCGCCGCAGGCGGGGATCGTCATAGCGCTTCACCATGCTGCAACGGTATTCCTGGTCGACACCGAATGCGGCGAAGAAGTCGGTGCCGAGCAACAGGTTTCCACACCGTGGCTTGATCGAGTAGGTCGAGACATCGAGGCCGGAGGACATGCCGCCTTCGTAGAGAACATTGACGAAATCCTGCCCGTAGCTGTCGCCGATCACCAGGATTCTGGGCTTGCCCTGATTGGTGAACTCCTTCAGCAGCAGCGATTTGAATCGCCTGTCGAGAAACGCGCTCTCGGTCTCGTTGTCGAGGCCGGCAAGATAGCGGTCGGGAGCCGGATACTGCATGAGCATGCCCTGCGTGAACACGCCGCTGATACCCGCAGCGACAATCAATGCGACTGCGCCACCGGCCATCGCCCGGCGGGACTGCATGTAGTGCGCTTGGCGGAATGGCAGTTCGATCCATCGCCAGGTGAGATAGCCGAGCCCGAAGGCCGCGGCGACCAGCAGCAGCGCCTCCGCCGTCGCCGGTTCGCCTTCCAATCCGAGCCGTGCAAAGGCGAACAGCGGATTGTGCCACAGATAGGCGCTGTAGCTCATGAGGCCGATGGTCCTGAGCGGTGCGGCGGCCAGCAGTCCCGCTATCAGCGTCCCTCCGGAGCCGTACAGGATGATCAGCGCCGTGCCGAGAACCGGGGCAAGCCCGAGCAGCGATGGAAATGGTGTCTGGCCATCGAAAGTGAAGACCGCAAGGCCGATCGAGCCCAGCCCTGTCAATGACAGCAGATTGCTCCGGGGGGCTGTCCGGCCATGAAGATAGATGGCGCAAAGCGCACCGGCGAGGAACTCCCAGGCACGGGTTGGCGCGAGATAGAAATTGGCAGTCGGCTCGATACGTGCCCCCAGATCGGCCAGGAGCAGGCTCGCCGCAGCAAGCACCGCCAGGAGCCAGGGAAGCCAGCGCCGTTCGACTTTCCAGATGGCAATGAAGACCAGCGGAAACACCAGGTAGAACTGCTCTTCGACCGCAAGGCTCCAGGTATGAAGCAGGGGCATGTCGTCGCCCGATCCCCCGAAATAGCCGGTCTCGTGCCAGAAGTAGAAATTTGAGGCGAACAGGCTGACGGCCAGCAGGCTCTCCGAGAAATCGGTCAGCTCCGATGGCAGCATCAGCCAGAGCGCGAACGGCATCGAGCAGAGCATGACGAAGTAGAGAGCCGGCAGGATGCGGCGCGCCCGCCGCGCCAGGAAAGCCTTCAGTGAGAATGTTCCGTTGAGCTTCTCAGTGAAGATGATCGCCGTGATCAGGTATCCACTGATTACGAAGAAGACGTCGACCCCGACATAGCCGCCCGCAAATGGCGAGAACCCTGCATGGAAGAGCACAACAGCCGTCACAGCTATTGCGCGCAATCCGTCGATCTCCTGGCGGTAAGACAATGGACGGCTTGCAACCGCAACGGTAAGATTTGGATGGGGTGAAAACACAGGATAGACTGTACTTCTGGCCAAGTGAAGTTCAAGATGGCACAGTAAAATACAGTTAAATTGCTAGGCTCAGGACCTATTAATTCGCTTGCGGATCAGTTGCGGGTTTGATTCAA
>CAZIXE010000023.1:0-55893 GCA_964543235.1 uncultured Rhizobiaceae bacterium
GACACGGAATCATCAAAACTCAAAACAGTCGAGAGTTTTTCAGCAGCCTGCTAGACCGTCTGGTAGCGGGCGATCGCCGAACGCTCGATCGCCGCCGTCACCAGCTTGTCGAGGCCGAGGGCGTCACGCAGGATGGCAAGGAAGCGCAGCTCCTCCTTGCCGACCGCGAGGTCGGAAGCGGCTACCTCGACGGCCAGCGCATAGGCAGTCTCGCACAGCCGCGGCGGCAGTGCCTCCTTGACCAGTCCGAGTGCTGTCTGCAGCCCTTCATTGTCCTGCAGGATCTCGCCGCACTCCTGTGCCACCGTCGTCAGCCGCTCGCGGTCGAAATGCTTGAACGCCGGCATGGTCTGCACCAGCACGCCGATCTCCTTCAGTTCCGTCGTCTTGATACGGCCCTCGACCCCCGACATCATCACCATCACATAGATGAGGGCCTGTTCCGTGCTGATCGTGTGCGCCATGGCGGTCTCCGACATTCCGGGCGCATGGCTAGCGGGGCAGTTGCGCTTTGTCCAGTCGGCGGTTTGCCCATCGCATCATGGGTGCTGCATGATCCGCCTGTTGCCGCCGCCACGTCGAGAATCGTTCTTCGGCAGGCTCAACCACGATTCAGAAACGCCCTTACCGCCTCGATCGTTTCGACGAGCCCCAGCCGCTCGAGCCTGATGCCGGGCGGAAACGCTGTTGCAAATCGCGTGGCGAGCCTGGCATCGAGAATGACGAAGCAGCCGCGGTCGTCTTTCGTGCGGATCAGCCGGCCAAAGGCCTGGCGGAGCCTGAGGCGCACCACCATGTCCTGGTACTGGTTTCCGCCAAAGGCCTCGCGCCGCGCCCGTTCCAGTATCGTCGGCGTTGCCCAGGGCACCCTGTCCAGCACGATCAGGCGCAAGCTCTCGCCCGGCACATCCACGCCATCGCGGACCGCATCGGTGCCGAGCAGACAGGCGTCGCGCTCGGCCCTGAACATGTCTACCAGTGTTCCCGTGTCGATCGGATCGACATGCTGCGCGTAGAGTGGCAGCCCCCTGGCGGCGAGCGGCCGTGCCAGCCGCCTGTGCACGGCCCTGAGCCGTGCGATTGCCGTGAACAGGCCGAGCGCGCCGCCCCCCGCGGCGAGGAACAGCTCGCGATAGGCCGCCGCGACCTGATCGATCTCGTCACGGTTGACATCGTTGACGACGATGACCCGGCTCATGGCCCGGTAGTCGAAGGGCGATTCATGGGATGCGCGGTGGACCGGGTAGGGGAGATGGACAACGCCGGTGCGCATTTCGGCATTGGCCCAGTCATCCGGGATGTCGGGCGGCCGGTCCTTGAGCGTGGCGGAGGTGATGATGACGCCGTCGGCCTCTTTCAGCACCGCATGGGCCAGGGGCTCGGTGGGATCGATCCAGTGCGAATGCATGCCCACATCCGCTTCGCGCCCGAACGCCTGCTCGACGGCGAACCATTCGACGAATAGCGGGTTCTTCTGTTCAAGCAGCCGCGACAGCATGTCGATCCACCCGGCAATCGCGAGTTCGGCGCGCCGCCGCAGCGAGCGCGCCACCGCTTCAACCCTTCCGCGGTCGAAGCTGGACAGGTCAGAGGCTTCCTCGTCAAGCTTGCGGGCAAGTTCGGCGGCCAGCGCCAGCATGGGCCGCTTGAGGTCGATCAGCGCTGCCGCCAGCGTTCCTGCCGTTTCCGCCAGACCATCGACCAGCGGCAGGCAGTCGGTCTCGAGCGAATGCTGCGGATCGCTCTCGGCGCGCGCCAGCACCTGCTGCCGCACCAGGGCCAGGAACCGTTCGGTAACGCCGTCCGGCAGGCCGGATTGCACCCGGTTGGTCCAGCCCGGACCGGGCAGGATGCGCGCCTGGTTCAGAACCTGCTGCAGCAGCGCTTCGGCCTTGTCATTGCCGGCAGTGAGATCGCCCACCCGCTCGGCGAGACCGCGTCCGCGCCGCCCGCGCGTCTCGGGTCCCCTGAGCCAGCGCCTGAGTTCCGCTGTCTCATAGGCCGTCAGGTGGCCGGAGAAGGCGGAATCGGCGGCATCGAAAAGGTGATGGCCCTCGTCGAAGATCAGCCGCCGCACCCCGCCGGGCGCGGCCTGCTCCTCTTCCGTCTGCGCCGTGCCGAGCGCCCGGTCCACCGCCACCTGATGCAACACCAAGGCGTGATTGGCGATAACGATGTCGGCCCTGCGGCCGGCCCGGATGGCGCGTTCGATGAAGCACTTCTTGTAATGCGGGCAGGCGGCATAGATGCATTCGCCGCGCCGGTCGGTGAGCCCGAGCGAGGCAGGGGATAGCCCGCGGCCCTCGCCCTCCGGTGCTACCTCGCCAAACAGCGTGAGCAGCCAGGAGGGGAAGTCGCCGCCCACCATGTCGCCGTCCCGGCTCGCTCTGGCCCAGCGCGCGATCAGCGCCGCGAGCAGCGCCGAACGCGGGCTGCCCGCCGTCATCCGCCCCAGCGCCTCTTGCATGTTGAGCAGGCACAGGTAGTTTTCGCGGCCCTTGCGCACCACGATCCGCTGCTGCCGCTCCTCCGGGTCCGGCACCAGGCGCTGGCATTCCTGATCGAGCTGGCGCTGCAGGTTCTTGGTATAGGTCGATACCCACACGGGCGCGTGGTTGCGCCGCGCCCAGAGCCAGGCCGGCGCCAGATAGCCCAGCGTCTTGCCGAGCCCGGTCCCGGCTTCGGCGAGGAGGATATGGTTCTCTTCCTTCCGTTCCCGCGGCTGGAAGGCGAATGTGGCCTGGCCGGCATAGGTGCGCTGTTGTGGCCTGGCTTCGGCATCCGCACCAAGCAGACGGTCGAGGAGGTCCTGTGCCTCCTCGATGGCGACCGGCTGTTGCGTGCCCGGCGGCCGGCCGCCATCGTCTTCCCACTCCTCAAGCCGGTCCCAGACGTTGAGGCCGGTGGCGAAGGTCCCGACATCGAGCCGGGGGTGGGCTTTCATGAGGGCCTCAAGTACGGGTCTGGCCCAGGGCCAATGCGTGCGGGCGAGGAATGCAGCCGTCTCGGCGGCTTCGCGCGGCTGCGGATATTGGGGCGAAGCGAGCCGCGCGATGAGTGCGTCTGCCACCGACCGGAGCGGGGCGTTGGCCGCCATTCCCAGCGCGCGCGCCAGTCCCGCGGGCGTCGGCACCGCCATGCGTGCCGGACAGACAAATGCGAAGAGTTCCGCGACATCGAAATGCCGCTGTTCGCGGGCCTGCCGCACCAGGGCCTTGGGCGCTTCCGCTGCAAAGGCCAGCCGCTCGACCAGAAAGCCGGCGTGGCAGACGAGATGTGGTTGCGTTGCCAGCCTGGCCAGGCCCTCCGCCGCTGCGACGATCTCGCCGCTGGCGGTGGCGAGACTCACTCCTGCGAGCACTGCCGAAGGAATCTCAACCACCAAGCGCCGTTCTCGCAATTGTGATGGGGTCTGTCATGGTCCTGCCGGGAATCAGCCCATACGATAACTCGCCGACCGATCGAAAGGGAAACCTGTCATGGATCAGAAATTCATCAGCCTATTCGACCGTTTCACCCATGGTGCCATGCCGCGCCGCGAGTTTCTTGAGAAACTTTCGATCCTTGCCGGCTCGACTGCGGCGGCCAACGCGCTGTTGCCGCTGCTTGAGAACAATTATGCCAAGGCCCAGATCGTTGCCGAGAACGATAGCCGCATTGTGACTGAGTCACTGAGCTTCCCAGGCGGTCAGGGCTATCTTGCCAGACCTGCGACCGGGGGCCCCTTTCCGGGGGTGGTCGTGATCCATGAGAATCGCGGTCTCAACCCGCACATCAAGGACGTTGCGCGCCGCATGGCGCTGGAAGGGTTCGTAGCACTCGCCCCTGACTATCTCGCCGGCATGGGCGGCACCCCCGACGATGCCGACAGGGCCCGCGACATGATCGGCCAGCTGCAACCCGAAGACGTCATCGCCACCTCGCGCGCCGCGGTGGCAGCCCTCAAGGCCCGTCCCGATGTAAATGGCAAGGCCGGTGCGGTCGGCTTCTGCTGGGGCGGTGCCGCCGTCAATCGTCTGGCGGTCAACGAGCCGGATCTCGCCGCCGGCGTCGCCTATTATGGCCGCCAGCCCGATGCCGCCGATGTGCCGAAGATCGCCGCGCCGCTGCTGCTCCACTATGCCGGGCTCGATGAGGGCGTGAACGCCGGCATTGCCGCCTATGAAGAGGCCCTGAAGGCGAACGGCAAGACCTACGAATTGTACATGTATGAGGGCGCCAACCACGCCTTCAACAATGACACCAATGCTGCCCGCTACAACAAGGAGGCAGCTGCCCTCGCATGGGGCAGGACCGTGGAGTTCCTCAGGAAACACGCGGGCTGAGGAAAGAGAAGACTGATTGGTCCTTCCTGGCTCCGGCTGGCGCCCTGCGGCCCGGACGGGGCGTTGCGCAATTGACGCTGCCCCCTGATCTTCCTAAACAGGCCCGCCGTCCCTTCCCCGGAGCAAGTAGAGAAGAATGCCCGTCGATCCCGCCCTTCGCGCCGCCGCCATGGAAAGCCGGGCCTGGCCGTTCGAGGAAGCCCGCAAGCTCTTGAAGCGCATCGAGCGGCAGCCGAAGCCCAAGTCGGAAGTGCTGTTCGAGACCGGCTATGGCCCATCGGGCCTGCCGCATATCGGCACCTTTGGCGAAGTGGCCCGCACCACCATGGTGCGCCATGCCTTCGAGCTGCTTTCCGACATTCCGACGCGGCTGATCTGCTTTTCCGACGATATGGATGGCATGCGCAAGATTCCGGACAATGTGCCGGACCGCGCTGCCCTCGAACCCTACCTGCACAAGCCGCTGACTGTCGTGCCCAATCCCTTCGGCGGCGATTACCAGAGCTTCGGCCATCACAACAACGCCATGCTCCGCCGCTTTCTCGACGCCTTCGGCTTCGAGTACGAATTCGCCAGCGCCACGGACTATTACCAGTCGGGCCGCTTCGATGATGTGCTGATCCGTGCGCTCGAGCGTTTCGACGACATCATGGCGGTGATGCTGCCGACGCTTGGCGAAGAGCGCCAGGCGACCTACAGTCCCTTTCTCCCGATTTCGCCCACCACCGGTCGCGTGCTCTATGTGCCGATGAAGGCAATCGATGCAAAGCAGGGCACCATCACCTTCGCCGACGAGGACGGCACCGATGTCACCATCGATGTGCGTGGCGGCCGCACCAAGCTGCAGTGGAAGCCGGACTTCGGCATGCGCTGGGCCGCCTTGGGCGTCGATTTCGAAATGTTCGGCAAGGACCATCAGACCAACGCCCCGATCTATGACCGGATCTGCGAGATCCTTGGTGGTGTCGCCCCGGAACACTTTGTCTATGAACTGTTCCTCGATGAAAATGGCCAGAAGATTTCCAAGTCCAAGGGCAACGGCCTCACCATTGACGAATGGTTGACCTATGCCGATCCCGACTCGCTGTCCTTGTTCATGTACAGCCGTCCGCGCGAGGCCAAGAAGCTCTACTTCGACGTGATTCCCCGCGCCGTCGATGAGTACATGCAGTTCCAGCAGGCCTTCCCGCGCCAGCCCGTCAGGGACCGGCTGGTCAACCCGCTCTGGCACATCCACAATGGCCATCCGCCACCGCCCGAAGAGGGAGCCGTTTCCTTCTCGCTCCTGCTCAATCTTGTCGCGGTTGCCAACACCGAGGACAAGGATGTGCTCTGGGCCTTCCTCAACCGCTATGCGCCGGAGCTTGCCTCCCACAGCCATCCCCGCCTCGACGCCCAGGTTGGTTATGCCATCCGCTACTTCCGCGATTTCGTGAAGCCCAAGAAGCGTTACCGTCTGCCGACCGATGACGAACGCCGGGCCCTGGCCGATCTCGCGGCCGCCCTGGCCGAGTTGCCGGAAGGATCGAGCCCTGAGGTCATTCAGCAGAAGGTCTATGACATTGGCCGCCGCGATCCCTACAGGACCGTCCAGAAGGACGGTTCCGCCGGCGTGTCGCAAGCCTGGTTCAACATGCTCTACCAGGTACTGCTCGGCGAGGAGAAAGGCCCCCGCATTGGGTCCTTCGTCGCACTTTACGGGATCGCCAACACCTGCGCGCTGATCGACAAGGCGCTGAACGGCGAACTGCCAGTTTAGAGGCTACTGGCTTGCCCAGATGATGCGGGCGATCCAGTCGATGTCCTTCGTGTCGAAGGTCTTGGTTTCGTGCTCGGGATTGAACGAGGAGAGCTCGACGGTCTTGGCGGTCTGCCGCTGCAGGATCTTCGCCATCACTTCGCCTTCGCGCGTCTTGACCACGACGCGATCGCCCTTTCGGAACGTGGTGGCCGGCGACACGATGATGATATCGCCCTCGCGATACACCGGCAGCATCGAATCGCCCGTGATCTCCAGTGCATAGGCATTCTGGTCGGTGATGCCCGGTACCTCGATTTCCTCCCAGCCTGCGCCGGTCGGAAACCCGGAATCGTCAAAGAATCCACCCTTGCCGGCTTGTGCGAGGCCGAGCAGGGGGATTTCCTTGCGCTTCGGCGGCTGGCCTTTGCGGCCGGCCAGGATTTCCATGAATTCTTCGATCGAGGCGCCGGAAGCCTCGAGCACCCGCGACACGCTCTCCGTCGTCGGCCAGCGTGGCCGTCCATCCGGGCCGAACCGCTTGGAAGGATTGAACGAAGTGGGATCTAGGCCTGATTTCTTGGCAAGACCCGACGCAGAGAATCCGTAACGTTCGGCGATCGTGTCGATTGCCGCCCAGACTTGCTTGTGAGTAAACATGGATTGATTCGCCTCTTACGGGTTTCGATTCCGTACTTATAGGAACTCATACCTCTGAAAACGACGATTGTCCAGCACTCTTTTGCCCGATATGGTCCGCCCCTCGATGCCCGTGATTTACAAGATCTGTCCCGGCCCAGAATGGCACGCGGCCGCGGCCGCCGGCGGCTATCAGGGCTCACCGGCTGACCGACGGGACGGCTTCATCCATCTTTCGACCGGCGAACAGGTCCGTGAGACGGCGCGGCGCCATTTTGCCGGCCGGCCGGATCTGGTGCTTGTTGCGGTCGACGACAGAAGTCTTGGCAGTGCGCTCAGATGGGAGCCCTCGCGCGGCGGCGAACTGTTTCCGCACATCTACGGCGAACTGCCACTGGCAGCCGTGTTGTGGGTCAAATGCCTGCCATGGGATGGCGAACGACACGTCTTTCCGCCGGATGTCCTTGCATGAGCCTCCTCGGCAGCCTGTTTCCGCTGGCCCGGCCGCTACTCCACGCGCTCGACCCTGAAACCGCCCATGGGCTGACGCTTCACGCCCTGCGTGTCCTGCCAAGGCCCGCGCCACGGCCCGCCAATCCGGCTCTGGCCTGCAGGGTCATGGGCATCGACTTTCCGAACCCGCTCGGCCTGGCCGCCGGTTTTGACAAGAATGGTGAAGTGCCGGACGCCATGCTGGCCCTGGGCTTCGGCTACGTCGAGGTGGGGAGTGTGACGCCACGGCCCCAGCAGGGCAACCCGCGGCCCCGTCTGTTCCGGCTAACCGAAGACCGGGCCATCATCAATCGCATGGGCTTCAACAATGACGGCCATGACCGCGTGCTGGCACGCCTGCAGGCGAGGCGGCAGGCCGGCGGCATCATTGCCGTCAATCTCGGCGCCAACAGGGACTCCCCCGATCGCGTGGCCGACTATGTCGAGGGACTTCGCTGTTTTGCCGAAGTCGCGTCCTATGTGACTGTCAATGTCTCGTCACCGAATACGCCCGGCCTCAGGGCCCTGCAATCGCCCGACGAGCTGGAACGTCTGCTCGCCAGCCTGATCGCGGTGCGGCAGGGCCTGCGCCCCATACCACTGGTTCTCAAGCTTGCCCCCGACCTCATTGCCGAGGAGCTCAGGGACATTGCCGGCCTCTGCGTCCGGATGGGTGTGGATGCCATAGCGATCTCCAACACCACCATTGCCCGGCCACCGTTGCGCTCGCCGCTGAAAACCCAAGCCGGTGGGCTCTCCGGCAAACCCCTGTTCAAGCTCGCGACCCTGCAGCTAGCCCGGCTGCGCCTTCTGACGGAGGGCGCCATCCCTTTGATCGGCATTGGCGGCATTTCCGATGCCGCAACCGCCTGGGCCAAGGTCGAGGCCGGTGCCTCGCTCCTGCAGCTCTATTCAGCGCTGGTGTTCAAGGGACCGGATCTGGTGCGGGACATCCTGGACGGCATAGGCCGCATGGCCGCCGAGAAGGGTTTTGTACGTCTCAGTGATGCTGTCGGCAATCGTGCCGAGGCCTTCGTTCACCACGGGCTGGCCGGCACGTAGCGCCGGAAGATCTCGGCAAAGCGTCCGCTGGTCTGCATTCGATCGAGCCCATGGTCAAGGAGCCGACGCAACGGCGTATCGCCGCGCCGCACCACATAGAACATGGCATTGCTGAAATAGTTCGAATCGACAAAGGCGCCGGGCACGAGCTTGCAGCATTTGGCGGAATCCTCTCCGTTCAGCCAAAAGACCAGGTCAACGCCGTCAGCGAACAGCAGGTCAGTCTTGCCGTTTTTGAGCCCGGCCCGCGCCTCCGCCGTCGCTGCAAAGGTGACAATCTCTGACTTGGGGAAATAGCGCTTGAGCCAGGCGGCGTGGCCGCTGCCTTCGACGGCGCCGATTTTCCTGCCCGCAAGCTGGTTGGGCGTGACTTCGCCGATTTCGCTGTCGTGTCTTACGGCAAACCGGCCGGCCGCGCGGAAAAAGGCGCGGGTTGTATCCAGTCCCTCGGCACTCTCCGCGGTCAGCCGCATCCCCGAGATGATGGCATTTCCCTCCCCGCTGTCGAGAGCGGGCCTGAGCTGCGCCCAGGGCTTCGCAACGATTTCGCAGGCCAGCGCCAGTTCCGAGCAAACGCCCAGCGCCAGTTCCACGTTGAGACCGGTCACCCCGCCATTGGCATCGCGGTAGCTGTAGGGCGGAAAGTCCTCGTCGGTTAGGAGGCGGATGGTACTGAGCCCCTCGGCCGGGGGCGGCTTCTTCAGTTCTTCAACATGCCGGTAGAGCGGCACGTCGTAGGGTGCCGTGTCCTCGGCCCGTACCGCGATGACCTGCGACAGCGCGAAGAATCCGATTGCAATTTTGGCGGGAGCACGCATCATGCTGCCCCTAGCGGCAACATTATGTGATGGCGGTTGGGGTCTTCCATTCGGCGGAATCCGTCAGGCACGCGGTCAGTGAGTACCGTCGCAGCGTCGACCGCTGCAACTTCCGGCGCCAATCTAGCCCCGGAAAACGGCGAAGTCTTGCCTGTCCTGACGCGGCGCGGGATCGCAGCAGCGCTGCGCCGCCTGCCGGACGACGAGATTGATATCGCCTTGCGCGACAGGATCTTTGCAGCCGCCTGGGCGCCCGGCGTTGTGCATTATGCCACGGCTGGCCGCCACGCCGAGGCGGTGGCGGCAGCGGCGGGTCTCGACGTCAGGGCCGTAGCCGATCCCGATGAATTGAAGCACACCATGCAGGATCTCTTCGCCAGGAAGCTCACTTGGCTCAGCGCCGCGAGCCTGCCGAGTGCCCTGCCGGGATGGTCGGCAGGAATGCGCCTTGCGCCCGGCCAGGCCGCTTGCGCGGCACTGTGTTTCCTCGCCGTGGCCGCCGCAGTGCTCGCTTTGCCATTTGCGGCGTTCCGGCTGCTGTCGGGCTTTGCCTTCGCGCTGTTCTTCCTGGCAGTTATCGGCCTGCGCATCCTGAGTGTCCTGCCGCTTCCCCGCCCGCCGCGGCCCGATCCTCCAACTCATCTGCCGGTCTATACCGTACTGGTCCCGCTCTATCGCGAGATCGCGGTGCTCGATCAGTTGCTGCATGCGTTGCTGTCGATCGACTACCCGCCGCAGCTGCTCGACATCAAGCTGGTCATCGAGAAGACCGATCTCGCCATGCGCCGGGCGCTGGCCGCGCGCAGCCTGCCTGCCCATGTCGAGATCATCGCCGTGCCCCCGGTAGGCCCCCGCACCAAGCCGAAGGCTTTGAACTATGCCCTGGCTTTTGCCCGCGGCGATCTGCTGACCATCTATGATGCCGAGGATATCCCCCATCCCGGCCAGCTTCGCGCCGCTGCAGCGGCATTCGCCGCCGCCGACCCGCGCACCGTTTGCCTGCAGGCCGAGCTCGCTTTCTACAACCCCAACGAAAACTGGCTGTCGCGCCAGTTCACGGCCGAATATGCCTGGCTGTTCCGGCGCCTGCTGCCGGCACTGGCCCGTCTCGGCCTGCCGCTCATGCTGGGCGGCACTTCCAACCATTTCCGCACCGATGCGCTGCGCCGGGCCGGTGCCTGGGACGCCTATAACGTCACTGAGGATGCCGATCTGGGACTGCGGCTCGCCCGCCTCGGCTATCGTACCGGGATGCTGTCGTCACGGACCTGGGAGGAGGCCAATTGTGCACTGGGCAACTGGATGCAGCAGCGCGCCCGCTGGCTGAAGGGCTGGATGCAGACCTGGCTCGTTCACATGCGCGCGCCCTGGCGGCTGCATCGCGACCTCGGCTGGCGGGGCTTCTGGGTAACCCAAGCAGTACTGCTCGGCGTCATCGCCTCCGCGCTCTTCCATCCTCTGTTCCTGGGCCTTACCTGCTGGTCGATCCTGGCCGGCGACTTCTTCCCTGAGCGGGGCGGCTGGCTCGTGACCCTGGCGGCAGGCCTCAACCTGGCTGTTCTCGTCGCCGGCTATCTGTCGGCAATCTTCGCAGCGGGCCTTGCCCTTGGGGGGCGCGGTAGCCGCGGCCGGGCGTTGACGCTTCTCACCATGCCGCTTTACTGGCTGCTGATCTCTGCCGCCGCCTGGCTGGCGCTCTGGCAACTGGTTCGCGCGCCCTTCCACTGGAACAAGACCGAGCACGGCATATCGCGCCAGCGCCGCCTGGCCACCGCCCGCCTGGCGCCGCGCTTCAGTTCGCTCCCGCCTTCACCTTCTCGCGCTTCGCCAGCAAATTCGTGAGCCAGTCCGGATCCATTTCCGGCACCGACGACAGCAGCAGCTCCGTGTAGGCCGGATAGGGCGGCGACAGCACTTTGGACTTGAGGCCCTGCTGCACCACCTTGCCCTGGAACATCACCACGATCTCGTCGGAAATCGCCCTGACCGTGGCGATGTCATGGGTGATGAACAGGTAGGTGAGCTTCTTCTCTTCCTGCAGCCGCAGCAACAGCTTCAGGATTTCTTCCTGCACGATCTGATCGAGGGCCGAGGTCACTTCGTCGCAGATGATGAACTCGGGGTCGGCCGCGAGCGCCCTGGCGATGCAGACGCGCTGTTTCTGTCCGCCGGACAGCTCGCCCGGCCGGCGGTCGATATATTCCTCGCTCATCTCGATCTGTTCGAGCAGGTCAACAACCTTGCGATCGCGCGCCGTCCCGGTATGGCCGCCATAGAATTCCAGCGGCCGCCCGATGATGTCGCGCACCCGGTGACGCGGATTGAGTGCCGTATCGGGCGATTGATAGATCATCTGGATGCGCCTGAGCGTGTCCTTGTCACGGTTCTTGAGCGCCCGGGGCAGGGGCGTGCCATTGAAGTAGACCTCGCCCTTGACCGGCGGCAGCAGACCGGTGATGACCCGGGCGAGCGTTGACTTGCCCGATCCTGACTCGCCCACCACCGCAACCGTGCGGCCGCGTGGCACCTGGACGGTGACGTTCTCGAGCACCTTGACCAGCCCGCCATAGCTTGCATCAACGTCATGAATGCGCAGGATGATGTCGTCGCTGGGCGATTCCGGCTTGGCAAGCTTGCGCACTGACCACAGCGTCTTGGTGTAGTCCTGGGTGGGCTCCTTGAGCATGGCGCGCGTCGGCGCCTCTTCGACCAGCTTGCCGTACCGGAGCACCATGATGCGGTCGGCCATTTGCGCCACCACGGCAAGATCGTGGGTGACGTAGATCGCTGCGGTGTTGAATTGTTCGACGATCGAGCGCATCGCTGCCAGCACCTCGACCTGGGTGGTAACGTCAAGCGCCGTTGTCGGCTCGTCGAAGATGATGAGATCGGGCCGGCACGACATCGCCATGGCGGTCATGGCGCGCTGCAACTGGCCGCCTGATACCTGGTGGGGATAGCGGTCCCCGATCTTGTCGGGGTTGGGCAGTTTGAGGCGCCGGAACAGGTCGCGTGCATCTGCCTCGGCCTTCTCGCGGCTCATCACGAGGTGGTCGGTTGCCGCCTCGATCACCTGGTCCATGAGCCGGTGTGCCGGATTGAAGGAGGCGGCAGCGCTCTGCGCGACATAGGCGATCCGTGATCCGCGCAAAGCCCGCTTTTCCTCCTCGCCGGCGGCGAGGAGATCGATGCCGTCGAACACCACCGAACCGCCGGCAAACCGGCAGCCGGGGCGGACATAACCCATGGCGGCAAGGCCGATCGTCGACTTGCCCGCTCCTGACTCGCCGATGAGGCCCAGGACCTCGCCGCGCCTGAGTGTCAGGTCGACACCCTTGACGATTTCGTGCCAGACGTCTTCACTCTGGCCCTCGATGCGAAGGCCCCTGATGTCGAGCAGGACTTCGCCTTTCTTGCGGGAGGAATCAGTCGACATCGGGCAAACCGCTTGTCATGTGCAGGAGCCAGTCCACCACGAAGTTGACCGCGATCGTCAGAAGGGCGATGGCGCCGGCCGGGTAGAGTGGAGTGGGATTGCCATAGGTGATGAGTGTCTTGTTCTCCGCAACCATCGACCCCCAGTCGGCGGTCGGCGGCTGGATGCCGACGCCGAGGAAAGACAGCGCGCTGATCGTGAGGAACACGAAGCAGAAGCGCAGGCCGAACTCGGCCACCAGCGGCGGCATGATGTTGGGTACGATCTCCCGCAGCATGATCCAGCCGAGCTTCTCGCCGCGCAATTTCGCGGCCTCGACATAGTCCATGACCACGACATTCATGGCCACGGCACGGGCGAGCCGGAACACCCTGGTGGAATCCAGCAGCGCCAGGATGATGATCAGGTTGACGACATACTTGCCGAAAACGGCCAGCAGCATGAGTGCGAAGATGAGCACCGGGATTGCCATCAGTGCATCGACAAGACGGCCCAGAACCTGATCGGTCCAGCCGAGCGTGACAGCCACGAGGACGCCGAGCGTTCCGCCAATGAGGAAGGACAGCAGCACCGTGAACAGCGCGATGCCGATCGTGTTGCGGGCCGCAAAGATCAGCCGCGAGAAGATGTCGCGGCCGATCTGGTCGGTGCCGAGCCAGAACTCGGCTCCGCCGGGCTGGTAGGCTTTGCCGACAATTTCCGCTTCGCCAAAGGGCGCGATTAGCGGCGCAAAGATCGCGCACAGCGCGTACATGAGAATGACGATGATGCCGAACCAGGCGCTGATGGGAGCAGACTTCAGCGTCCGCCACGCCTCGTCAAAGAAGCTGCGCCTGGCCTTGATGGTGCGTTGTGGGGAAGCTGTATCGGTCATTTGGGATGCAGCAGCCTCGGATTGGTAACGATGGATATGATGTCGGCGGTGAGATTGAGCAGGATGTAGGTTGCTGCGAAGATCAGCGCGCAGGCTTGGACCACCGGCATGTCGCGGCTCGAGACTGAATCGACCATCAGCTGCCCGATTCCCGGATAGACGAAAACCACCTCGACAACCACCACACCGACGACCAGATAGGCGAGGTTGAAAGCAATCACCGTGACGATCGGCGCCCATGCATTGGGCAGCGCGTGGCGGACGATCACGTCGCGCCCTTTCACGCCTTTGAGCTGTGCCATCTCGATATAGGGGCTGGCCAGGAGGTTGATGATGGCTGCACGCGTCATGCGCATCATATGGGCGACGATCACCAGCGTGAGCGTGATCGCCGGCAGCAATGCCCGGGTCACATGTTCCAGGAACGGCGTTGTCTCGCTCACCGTCGACAGTGAATAAAACCAGCGGAACTTGATGGCGAAGAAGAACATAAGAACATAGGCCACGAAGAATTCCGGCATGGCGATAGTGGTCAATGTGACCGAGTTGACCGTCCGGTCGAACCAGCTGTTCCGGTAAAGTGCCGCCATGACTCCGAGAAACAGCGCCAGCGGCACCGCGATGATGGCGGTCATGGCCGCCAGGAAGAAGGTGTTGTAGAGCCGCGGCGCGATGAGGGCGCTGACACTGCGTTTGATGCTGCCGCCGAGTCCGGCATAGGAGTACCCGAAATCACCCGTCAGCACGCCGCCGATCCATTCGAAGTAGCGGACCGTGGCAGGGCGGTCGAGGCCGATCTCCTTGTTGAACGCAGCGACCGTTTCCGGCGTGGCGGCCTGGCCCAGTATGGCCTCGGCAAAGCCGCCCGGCAGGAACTCGAGCGTCGAGAAGATAACTACTGAAACGATGAACAGGGTCAGAAGACCCAACCCCAAGCGTTGCAGCACCGTTCGAACGATCGGATGCATTCACTCTCCCCTGGCGGCCTCTTCTTGATCGGGCCTTTGGCGCGAAACTTAGCAGATCGATGACGCCGCGCCACCAAATTTCGACGTCCCGTTGCGCGGCCGCGATAAGAGGTGTGGGGGGAGGCTTGCGCACTCCCCCCACCCTGCGAAACCGCCGCGCAAGGCGGCGGTGCCCCCTCGCCCCTGCCGGGGCGCTGAGGCGTTCGTTCCCGCTACGAGGTGAACCACCACCGCTCGGCAATCTTGCCGCCGTCGATTGGCCAGTTCGAGGCCACATCGCCGTGGCCAAGCGTGTTCACATGGGCATCAACATAGGAGTTGAACACCAGATTGATGAGTCCGCCGTCATCATGCAACAGCTGTTGCATCTCCGCGTACATCGCCGCGCGCTTGGTCTCGTCCGTCTCCGACCGGGCAGCAACCAGCAACTCGTTGAAGCGCGGGTGCTTCCAGAACGTATCGTTCCAGGCCGCATCTGCGGCGTAAGCCGTGGTGAACATCCAGTCGCAGGTCGGCCGGCCGCCCCAGTAGGAGGCAACAAACGGCTTCTTCATCCACACATTGTCCCAGTAGCCGTCATTCGGCTCCCGCACCACGGAGAGATTGAGACCGGCGGCCTTTGCATGCTGTTCCCAGAGCAATGCCGAGTCCGTTGCGCCCGAGAAGGCCGCATCGGCCACTGACAGGGTGATCTCGATGTTTTCCATGCCCGCCTTCTTGAGCAGGCTCTTCACCTTGTCGGGGTCATAACTGTGCCGGGGCTGCGGGTCGATCGCGAACTTGACGTTGGGAGCGATCGGGTTGTCATTGCCGACGATGCCATGGCCGAGGAACACCTTCTCGACGATTTCTTCGCGATTGAGCGAGTGCTTGATGGCGGTACGCACATCCAAGTTGTCGAAGGGCGGCGCGGTCACGTTCATCACGTAGACATAGTGCCCGTAGCCGGTTGTCTCCGAAATCACCAGATTGGGATTCTGCTTCAGAAGATCCAGCGTTTTCAGGTCGCAGCGGTCCATGTAATGGATTTCACCGGCGTTGAGCGCATTGGTGCGCGCCGCAACATCGATGATGGCCAGGCATTCAACTGTATCGAACCAGCCCTTGTCGGGCTTGAAGTAGTTGGGGTTCTTCTTGAATGTCGAGGTGACGCCCGGCTCGAAACGCTCCAGCACGTAGGGGCCTGTACGAATGCCTGATTCCCAGTCCGCAGAGCCGTCGTCCTTTGCCGGCATGATGGCCAGGTGATAGTCTGAAACGATGTAGGGGAAGTCGGCGTTGCCTCCCTGCAGCTCGAATACCACCGTTTCAGGCCCGTCCGCGGTGACCGAACTCATCGAGGCCAGCAGGGATTTGGCCGCTGATTTCGAGTTTTCGCCCAGATGGTGCCGGAAAGAGGCAACCACGTCATCGGCTGTGACGGCCTTGCCATTGTGGAAGGTGGAGCCCCGGCGCAGCTTGAACACCCATTTCTTGGCGCCATCCGCCGGCTCGAAGCTCTCGGCGAGATCTGGCACCGCCGAGCCCTTTGCATCCAGCTCCGTAAGACTGTTTGAAAGTGTGCCCCACAGGGCCGTCAGCGTGTACTGATCGGGATAAAGCCCCGGATCCATGGAATCGGTTGTCGCGCCGTGGCCGATGCCGACCTTGAGGTTTCCGCCGCGCTTGGGCTCGGCCCGCACGGCCCCGGTGAACATAGCCGTGGCCGCGGGCACCGAAAGCCCGGCCGCAATGGCCAGTTGCGTAAATTCGCGCCGCGAGACCTTGCCCTTGCCCGCCAGTATCGCAGCCTGGGTCAGCTTGCTTTGCACTTCCGACATTTCACTCTCCCTGTTGGTTGTTATGGGCGAAAGGCTTGCCGGTCTTTGGCCTTTCGCTCTATGCCATAAGCGTCACAAGATGAAACGGCCCCGTCAACCGACGACGGGGCCGCCAAGAGCTTGCACTATCCACTGGGAGCCGGCGATCAGGCAAGCCACCAGCGCTCGAAGATGTAGCCGCCGTCATCGTCGAAGTTGCTGTTGAGGTCCCCGTGGGCGACCGCCTTCGAGTTGGCGGAAACGTAGTTGTTGAACATCAGCACCACGATGCCGCCATCGTCATGCAGGATCTGCTGCATCTCGGCATACATCGCCTGGCGCTTGGCGTCGTCGGTCTCCGACCGTGCCTGCGACAGCAGTTCGTTGAACCGCGCGTTGTTCCAGAACGTGTCGTTCCAGGCTGCTCCGCCCTCATAGGCCGTTGTGAACATCCAGTCGCAGGTCGGCCGCCCGCCCCAGTACGACATGCACCACGGCTTCTTCATCCACACATTGTCCCAGTAGCCGTCGTCGGGCTCCCGGATGACATTGATGTCGATTCCCGCCGCCTGGGCCTGGGCCTGCATGAGCAGCGCCGCGTCGATGGCCCCCGAAAAGGCCGTATTGGCGGCCGAGAGATCGACTTTCAGGCTCTCCATGCCGACCTTCTTAAGCAGCGACTTGGCCCGTTCCGGATCGTAGGTGTAGACCGGTTCCGGATTGGTCGCGTACTTGATGGACGGGGCAATCGGGTTGTCATTGCCCGGCGTGCCGTAGCCTTGCAGCACAGTCTCGACCAGCGCCTTGCGGTCAATGGCCCATTTGAGCGCCTGCCGCACCTCGACCTTGTCGAATGGCGGCTGCGTGACGTTCATGGGCGCAACATAGTGGCCGAAGCCGGTGAGATTGATAATCTCCGTGTCGGGGTTCATCTTGAGCATGTCGATGGTCTTGAGGTCGACACGGTTGATGTAGTGGACCTCGCCCGACAGCAGCGCGTTGGTACGTGCTGCAGTGTCGATGACCGACAGCATTTCCACCGAATCGAACCACGCCGCGTCGGACTTGAAGTAGTCGGGATTACGCTTGCCCACCACCTTCACGCCCGGCTCGTAATTCTCGATGATGTAGGGGCCGGCGCTGATACCCTTTTCCCAGTCGATGCCGCCACCCTCCTTGGCCGGATAGATCGGCAGGTGATAGTCTGAGGTGACGTAAGGAAAGTCGGCCGAGCCGCTGCTCAGTTCGAAGATGACGGTTTCGGGCCCATCGGCGACGATGTTCTTGATGATGCCGAGTGCCGACTTGACGGCCGATTTCGAGTTCTCGCCACGATGATAGTTGTAGGTCTCGACAACATCGGTCGCGGTGACGGTCTTGCCATTGTGGAACGTCACGCCTTTGCGCAGCTTGAAGACCCACTTCGCCGCGCCGTCCGCCGGTTCGATGGATTCTACGAGATGAGGCACGATGCCGGTTTTCTGGTCGATTTGCACCAAGGGGGCACCGAACAGCCCCTGTGCCATGTTGAATTGGAACCCGTTTGTCCAGGTGGCCGGATCGAGCGTATCGGTGGTGGCGCCGTGGCCGCTCGCCATTTTGAAGGTGCCACCTTTCTTGGGCTCGGCCCGGGCAGCGGTGGCGAACATGGTGTTGGCCGCAGCGGTCGTGAAGCCGGCTGCCAGCAGGAATTGCACGAAGTCGCGCCGCGAGAGCTTGCCCCGGCCGACGAGTTTTGTCGCCAGCCTCAGTTTATACTCGAATTCGCTCATGTTGGGTGTCTCCTGATGTCCGTGCGAGACGGAGTGCCCGCGATCGGGCAAGGCCGCCTCCCCTTTTGTTATCATTGTCGAGCATTTGCGCGCTTAAGCAACATTTGGCTCGCACTAAAACTGTCACGCTGTACTTGCAGGGTCAATAGCGCCAGCCCGGCTCCTTTCCAGCTGGCGATGAAATTTTCTCATCTTTACGCAGGTCTGGAGCAAAAACGGCGGTTCGCTCCGTCAGGCAGGGATCAGCCTGACGGCGGTTTCCAGCCGGTCGGCTTCTGTGACCGGCTTGTCCCACCGTATCCGGTGAATGCGGGGAAAGCGCAGTGCCACGCCCGACTTGTGGCGGCTTGACGGCTGCACCCCGTCAAAGGCGACCTCGAATACAAGTCCCGGCACGACAGCCCGCACCGGCCCGAAGCGCTCCGCCGTGTGGTTCCTGATCCAGCGGTCGAGCTTCAGCAGTTCCGCGTCGGTGAAGCCCGAATAGGCCTTGCCGACCGGCACCAGCCTGTCGTCCTTCCACACGCCGAATGTGTAGTCGGAGTAATAGGACGAGCGTTTGCCCGAGCCACGCTGGGCGTACATCAGGACGCAGTCGAGGGTCAGTGCGGCCCGCTTCCATTTGTACCAGTGGCCCTTCGGCCGCCCGGACAGATAGGGGCTTGCCTTGCGCTTGAGCATCAGGCCTTCGGCGCCGCTCTCCCGTGCCGCACGCCAGAGACTATCGAGCTGGGTGAAATCGGCGAACTCAACCAGCGGGCTGAGGTCGCTGCGTGCCGGGCAATGGTTCTCAAACCAGGCCTCGAGGCGGGACCGCCGCTCTGCGAATCCGAGCGTGCGGACATCCTCTCTGCCGTCGAACAGGAGATCGTATAGCCGCACATGCGCCGGATAGTCGCCCAGCATGGTGCCTGTCACGGTCTTGCGGTTGAGGCGCTGCTGCAAATCGTTGAACGGCGCAACGATGCCATTGCGAACCACCAGGAGTTCGCCGTCGAGCACGCCCTCGGTACTGGCGAAGGCTGCAATGACATCTGGAAACGTCGCCGAAATGTCATCACCCGTCCGCGAATAAAGCCGCACCCGCCCGCCCGTCGCGGCGATCTGCACGCGAATGCCGTCCCACTTCCATTCGGCAGCGATCTCCTCGGGCGACAGGTCCGCCCAGTCGCCGTCCTCGATTGGATGCGCCAGCATCACCGGCCGGAATACCGGCTTGCCACCGGCCTCTGGTTTCGGCCCGTCATTGTCGATCCAGCGAAAGAGCTCCGCATATGGAGGCTCAAGCCCGTGCCACAGTTCCTCGATTTCGGCGATGTCGCAGCCCTTGAGATCGGCCAGCGCCTGTTTGGCGAGCCGTGCCGAAACCCCGACCCGCAGCGCCCCCGAGAACAGCTTGATCAGCGCAAACCGGCCCTTGCTATCGAGCCGGTCGAGCAGGCCTTCGAGAAGCCGCGGGAAGCCGCGCGACGACGTCTGCCGGGCCGCATCGACCACCTCCTGGATGCGCGGCGGATCCGGCGCACCGCGATCCGGCCACAGCAGCGCCACGGTCTCGGCGGTATCGCCTACATAATCGCGCGACAGCTGGTAGAGCAGGGGATCGACATGCGGTTCCATGATCGTCGCCAGCGTGCGGCGGATCGGTAGCGAGAAGGGCAGCCCGTCAGTCAGCGCCACCAGCGCCCAGCCCCGGTCGGGATCGGGTGTCGCGCGGAAGTAGTCCTCAAGCAGCTTGAGCTTGGCATTGCGCGAGGTCGTGTAGACCAGCCGGTCGAGCAGTTCGGCAAATTCCTGCATCAGTCGCCTTCATCCTCGAAACCCACCAGCGACAATGCCTTCCCGCGCCTCCCCATCTTGGTTGTCTGGTGCACCAGCGCGTCCTCGCGCCCATGCGTGATCCAGATGTCGCCAGCTTCCGTCTCCGCGATGGTCTGCATGAGCTCCGGCCAGTCACAATGATCGGACACGATGAGCGGAAGTTCGATGCCGCGCTGCCGCGCCCGGCCCTTGACCCGCATCCAGCCCGAGGCGAAACAGGTGAGGGGATCGGCAAAGCGCCGCGACCAGCGGTCATCGACCGCCGACGGCGGACACAGAATGAGCGCGCCTTTGAGCTGGGCGGGAGCAGCATCCTGCACCGGCCGCAGGTCGCCGAGATCGAATCCGAGCTGCCGGTAGAGTTCACACATCCCGATCAGTGCGCCGTGCAGGTAGATCGGCGCGTCATAGCCCGCTGTCCGCGCCAGCATGATCATCCGCTGGCACTTGCCGAGGCTGTAGACGCCAAGCAGATGGCTGCGCTCCGGATTTGCGCGGAGCGATCCGACGAGCCGCGCGGCTTCCTTGTGCGCGGGCTCGTGCCGGAACACCGGCAGGCCGAATGTCGCCTCGGTCACAAACACGTCGCAGGGCACGAGTTCGAAGGGTTCAGCGGCAGGATCAGCACTGCGCTTGTAGTCGCCCGACACGACGATGCGCATGCCCTGCCATTCCAGCACGACCTGCCGCGATCCCAGAATGTGCCCGGCCGGCACAAGCGCTACCCGCACGCCGTTGATGACCAGCGGCGACTGGTAGTTCTGGAAAGCGCCGGCGCAGGTCTCTCCCATCCGGACTTTCATGATGGCGACCGTCTCGGCGCTGGCCAGCACGGCCCCGTGACCGGCGCGGGCATGATCGCCGTGGCCGTGCGTGATGACGGCCCGGTCCACCGCCTGGTGCGGATCGATGTAGAACTGCCCCGGCTCGCAATAGAGACCGCGTGGCGTCGGATGGAGCCAGGTTTCGGGGTTGGGGGCCATCGGACCTATGTAGGCGCTGCCGTTGCCGGCGCAAGTCAGCAACCCGCCGCCTGCCGTCGGCTCGTGCCGTATCGGGTTTGATGGACGTTGCGGTTACGGCGGAAACTCCATCTCATCCTGGGGCTCCGGGTCCCTCGCTTCCGCGGGGTTCGAAGACCGCCGGCTTCCGCCCCTTCACGCAAACGCCGCCGTCTCTTTCCGCCGTCCGAGCATGAAGCAGTCGGAGACGAGCTGCAGCGGTGCCGGATCGACTGCCGACTGTCCCGACTCCAGCAATTCGGCAAAGCGCGCGTAGATTGCCTCATATTCCGCGGAAGGAAGGGCGACCGCGAGCTTGCCGTTGACCTGCAATTCCGTCCCGCCCTTTCGCAGCAGCAGCTCCGCCCCGTCTGTGGTTTCGATAGCGATGTCCCAGGTCTGCGGTCCCGTCTGCCGCCAGTCGAGCGACGCCGATAGTTGGGCCGCATCCGCCCATGAGGGCTTGAAGCGGATTTCGGCGGCGATCGGCGTTTGCCGGTTGGCGGGGATTTCAAGTGTGGCGGACGCCACGAACACCGGTGCCGGCAGGATCTTGGTCATGATCGAGAACGCATTGATGCCGGGATCGAACACCCCGAAGCCGCCCGGTTCCCAGATCCATTCCTGTCCCGGGTGCCAGTGCCGCACATCCTCCTTCCACTCGATGTGGAGCCTGCGCACCGTCTTGCTGGCAAGCCGCCGTTTCGCCTCGTCCACGGCGGTGTTGAACTGCGAGTGCCATGTCGTGAACAGCACGCGCCGCACATCCGCCGAGCGGCTGGCGATCGCCTGCAACTCGCCCACCGTCGGCGTCGGCGGTTTCTCCATCAACACATTGAGGCCGTGATCGAGCGCGGCCAGCGCAATGGCCGTACGCGGCTCCGGCGGCATGGTCAGCGACACTGCATCGAGCTTTATCCCGCTGGCAAACAGCGCCTCGGGCGTGCGGAACACCGGCACCTTGAGGTCGCTGGGCCGCGAACTCACAACCGCCGCCAGTTCGAAATCGGGGTTCTTGGCAACGCAGGGCAGGTGCTGGTCGCGGGCGATCTTTCCCAGGCCGATGATGGCGAGCTTGAATGGCATGACATCCTCCCGCCTCCTTCTCCCCGCTTGCGACGGCAAAGGCAAGAGCAGGCATCATTTGCTGGCCGCCCCCCTGCATGGGGTTTTCCTGTGATTCGAGCTTCGACAATCCGAGCTTGGGAGAGCCCCTCTCGTCGTACAATCTGTGTCAAATCTGTCGGAACCTAAGCACCAGCCCGTGAACGCCGTGACATTGACCGCCAGCGCCGGGGCTACGCCGCGTGGCGATGAACGGGAGCACTGTGGCATCTTGCCTGCATCACTGTGCGATCCGCGTCATCGCGGCGAGCAGCGCGTCGACCTCCGCTTCCGTATTGTAGTGCGCGAGCCCCACCCTGAGGACGCCGCCCTTCTCCATCAGTCCCATGCGCTGGACCGGTTCCACCGCGTAATTGTGCCCTGACCAGACGAAGATGTTCTCGCGAGCCAGCGCCCTGGCGAGATCGGCCGGGTGGTGGCCTTCCAGCGTGAAGGATACCGTCGGCACCCGCCGGTGCATGGCATTCGCCGAAGTGATGCCGCGGATCGTCAGCCCTCGGAATGTCTTCAATCCTTCGATCAGTCTGAGCGTCAATCGCTGTTCATAGGAGGCAAGCTTCGCCCAGGCGCTGGCGATCCGTCTGGCCCGCGTCTCGCCTTCGCCGAACTGTTCTAGATATTCGATGGCCCCCAGGCAGCCCGCCATTCCCTCGTGGCTGAGCGTGCCCGTCTCGAATTTGTGCGGGAGGTCATCGCCTGCGGGCCTGACCTTGTAGCCGAATGTTTCGGCAAGCAGCGCCTCGCGCCCCCACAATATGCCCTGGTGCGGTCCGAACCACTTGTAGGCCGAGGAAACCACGATATCCGCACCCAGCGCCTGGACATCGATGGCGTAATGCGGCGCGAACTGCACGGCATCGACATAGACCAGCGCTCCCGCCGCCCTGGCCTCCGCCGCGAACCGCCTCACGTCATTGACGGTTCCGGTACAGTTCGACGCCGCCCCGAAGGCCACCAGGCGGGTCCTGGCAGTAAGCACCCGTGTCAGCGCATCGTCGGGAAACTCGTAGGTACCGGGGTCGAAATCCATCCATCGCACCACTAGCCCCAGATCCTCCGCCAGGAGCAGCCATGGCGCCACATTGGCGTCGTGGTCCATGCGCGACAGCACGATGTCGTCGCCGCGCTTGAACTGCCGCCCCAGGCAGCGCGACATGTGCAGCGTGAGGCTCGTCATGTTCTGCCCGAACACGATTTCGCGCGCCGAGGCGGCATTGTAGAAATCCGCGCACGCCTGATGAGCTTCGTTCACCAGTTCATCCGCCTGAACCGTGGTGGTGAAATAGCCGCCGAGATTGGCGTTCTTTTCCCGCAATGCTTCAACTGTGCGGTCGATCACCCGCTGCGGCACCTGGGTTCCCGCCGGATTGTCGAAATAGACCCGTGGCCGGCCCGCATCGGAGAGGGCAAGGGCCGGAAACTGGTCTCTCGCGGTGGTAACATCGAACATGGCGTTCTCCCTTGCCCGTGGCCGCTGCTTGATGGCAAAGGGCGGGCGCCGCCGCAAGGGCTGTGGCAGGGCCTTGCCAGTCCCGTCGCTTTCCGCCATGTGGACGTCGCGCGGGTACCGCTTGGCTGCAGGGCAACCGGATATTTTGCGCGACAGACATCTCCCCGGAGCGCCCCAGATGAGCGATGAAGGCGAACTTGACCTCAGAAGCCTGAACGACGAGGAACTGACCCAGCAGATCCATGACGATCTCTATGACGGCCTCAAGGAAGAGGTCGAGGAGGGCGTGCGCATCCTCCTTGAGCGCGGCTGGGCGCCCTACAAGGTCCTGACCGAGGCTTTGGTCGAGGGCATGCGCATTGTCGGCATCGATTTCCGCGATGGCATCCTGTTCGTGCCCGAAGTGCTGCTCGCCGCCAATTCCATGAAGGCCGGCATGGCGATCCTCAGGCCGCTGCTGATCGAGACCGGTGCCCCTCGCCTGGGCAAGATGGTGATCGGCACCGTCAAGGGCGACATCCACGACATCGGCAAGAACCTGGTCGGCATGATGATGGAAGGCGCGGGCTTCGAGGTGATCGACCTTGGCATCAATAACCCGGTCGAGAAATATCTCGGCGCCATCGAGGAGCACCAGCCCGATATTCTCGGCATGTCGGCGCTGCTCACCACCACTATGCCGTACATGAAAGTGGTGATCGACACCTTGAAGGAAAAAGGCATGCGCGACGACTATGTGGTGCTGGTCGGCGGTGCTCCGCTCAACGAGGAATTTGCCAGGGCGATCGGCGCCGATGCCTATTGTCGTGATGCCGCCGTGGCGGTTGAGACCGCCAAGTCCTTCATGACCCGCAAACACAACCAGCTGAATGCGAGCTGATCGGGGCACGGGCCGCCATGCCCTGGTTCGCCTTTACCGACGTTTCCGGCGAGGCCTTCGTCTTCCGCCTCACCGATCCCGCGCGCATCGCCGAGGCCCGCGCCATCCTGGCCGGTAGCGAAACCGGCGCCATCCACATTGGCGGCACCGTCGTCAAGACACCCCTCACCGGCAATATCGGCTGGTCCTATCACCTCGATCCCGGCTCCATTTTCTTCTTCGAAATGTCGACCGAAGTGGGCGATTCCACCATGACCTATATCGAGCAGCATCTGGCGGCGGTGGGAGGTGCACTGTTGCCGGGATCGGTATGGACCGGTTGGTCGTCCGAACTCCTCTCCGAACTGCATGTCATGCGCGGCGGCACCGGCGCTGAGGCGATCGCCGGCGATGCCGGCGCCGATCTGATCTTCGGCCACGCCGGGGGTGACACCCTTTCCGGCCGTGGCGGCGCTGACCATCTCGCCGGCGGGACTGGCGCCGACCGCCTCCATGGCGGTTCTGGCGCTGACCGGCTCGATGGCGGTAGCGGCAACGACACGCTGGCAGGCGGTGCCGGCGATGACCTGCTCTTCGCGGGCCGGGGCAGCAATCGCCTGCGCGGCGGCGACGGTGCTGACATTTTCCGGTTTGGTGACCCCACCGGCCTCGGCCAGACCGTCGTCGCCGATTTCGTTCAAGGTAGCGACCGCCTCGATCTTGATCGCGCCTGGCTGCAGGGTCTCGCTGACAGCGATAGCGACGGCCGCCTCACCCGCCACGACGTCATCGCCGCCTTTGCGCAAGCCGGGCCCGACCTGGTATTGACCCATGTCTCCGGCGCCGAACTCGTGCTGGAGGGTCTCGCCGGCGCCGGCCTCAAGCCTGCCGATTTCTGGCTCTATTGACGGGGGCGCCATGCCAGCCCTCCGCGTCCTCGCCCTCTTCGCGCTCCTCGCCACGTCCGCCGCCGCGGCTGATCCCATGACTGTCTACAACAACGCCTGCCGTACCTGCCATTCGCTGAAAGCAGGCGACAACCGCCTCGGCCCCACCCTCGCCGGAGTGATCGGCCGCCAAGCCGGCAGCCTCCCGGGCTTCTCCTTCTCGCCGAGCCTGCGCCAGGCCGGCATCGTCTGGGATGAGGCCAATCTCGATGCCTTCATCGCCAACCCCGACACTCTGACCCCCGGCCACCGCATGCGCCCCTATGGCGGCATTGCCGATGCCGCCGCGCGTGCCGCCATCATCGCCGTGCTGACTGGAAAACATTGAGCGGCATCAAGTTCGCGCCCCATATTTTCCGCTAGCCTTTTGCGAAAGGAGACACCATGCCGGCCACCACCAATCTCAAGCGCATTACCCTTCACCTCGCCCGCAGCAAGGACTTCCCCGAAGGTTCGCGCCGTCATGGTTATGAATTCGTCGCGCCCCTGGACGAGGCCGGCTTCCTCGATGCCGAGGCCTGGAAGGCGGCTCGTGATCTCTGCACCGTCAGGCGTTTCTGGGCCGATGAGGAAGAACAGCGTGGCCGGCTTGTGCACCGCGCAGGCGGCAAGGGTGGCGCCACCTGGACCTTCGACTATGATGCCGCACGCGCGGATGACGATGAGGCCGGCTTCCGCCTCGGCTCCCACGCGATCCGGCCCGGCGAATATGTCTCGGTTCGTGATGATGAGGGCGAGATGCACACTTTCCAGGTCTTTACCGTCAAACCCTATTGAGCCGACACGCACTGCGGGTGGGGGCCTGTATCACGCAACTGGTTCAGGCTCTGGCCAGTGGACGGAACGCACCTCCCGCCGTTCGTCCCACCCTTGATTCAGGCAAGCCGGAATGGCGGCTTTGTTGACTGTGCGATCATTCAGAGATTGGTGATCGGTAATCCCTACAGCCCTTAGAACCACATGTCGCGAACGCAGCGCCCGTCGCGGGGCAAGTCGTCGAATGTATCGAGTCCGTCAAAATGATCGATGGCAATATGCGCTACCGCCTCCGGCGCCGCCATGCGGACATTCACGGCCATGCGCCGCCGCCCCTGTGCGTCGGTCCTGAGCCCCCGCCAGGCCACCATGGCTCCGCAGGTCGGGCAGAAATTGAAGCTGAGCGCCCCGCCGCCGGCTCGCACATAGGCCACCGTCTCGCCAGTGACATGGACATCCTCGCCCTCATGGCCGTAGATCCACAAGGCGCCATAGCGCCGGCAGGCGGTGCAGTTGCACGCGGTCGCACCCTCCGGCTCGCTCTCGAACCGGAAACTCACCGCCCCGCACAGGCAACGTCCTTCGATCATCCTCACCTCCGCCATGGCTGAATTCTGCCCCCTTTGCCGTTTTCTCGATGATACTGCAATTCTCCGTCGCGGTGAGAGTATCGGACGGCAGCGCAGCGAAATATCCGGCTACTGGCGTGCTAACCCAGTTTCCGCTCGATCTTCTCGTCGAAGCTCTTGGTGAAAACTCTCTTCTTGCCCTCGAAGACCTCGATCCGGCCCTTCACCAGCCAATGTGTCCTGGTCGCGCGCAGTTCACCATAGGTCTCAGTCCGCGTCTTCCATTTTCCCCGTTCGCGAATTTCCGTCCAGTGTGTCTTCATCACCGCCGACAACGGATCGTCGTCCCTGATCGTGTGCCATTCACGGCCGATTCCGTGGTGAATGAGGCCTATGTCTTCGATCTCGAAGCAGCCGAAATCATCGACGATCTCGAGCGTCGTGACGCCGTCCTTGATGGTGACATCGCGCTTGTTCCAGGGGGCCGAGATCTCGCGCTGCTTGATGGGCTCGGCGGTCTCGGCTGGTTTCCAGCCGAGCGGCACCTCATTCGGCACCTCGCGGCGGATCGGCATATGGATGCTCGAGGAGCCGGCGAAGACAGTGAGTGTCACGGGTTCCGGTGCCGGCCACATCATCGGCCAGTAGCTTGTCGATAGCGACACTCTGAGCCGGTGGCCCTTCGGAATGCGAATCGCAATGTCGTCCATGCGGATCTTGACGCGGTAGCGCTTGCCGGGTTCCAGCGCTTCGGGCTTCTCATGGCTGTTGCGGTGGGTGAGGTTGAACAGCGCGTAGGTGATGCGGGAGACTTCGCCGCCCGGCCAGACATCATTGAGCCGGGCCGCGACGAAAGCGACGGGCCGGTCTACGGCGAAGTCGAGTTCCACCACCGGCGCTCCGACGATGTCCATGTCGGTGACCAGTTCCGGTGTGTCGAAAGTGAGGGAACCGGCATCGTCACGCCGCTGGTCGCCGGGGAACTCCTTGCCAAGCCAGATGATACAGTACTCCCCACCGTCGATCCCGGTGTTCTGCGGCGACGAGATCGTTAGTGCCTGTTCATCGCCGGCAGTGCCACCGATGCCGTCCGCATTGAGATACCACTGCTTGATCTCGGTCTTGCCCGCCATCCACAGCTCATCGGCAACCCACCGTCCCGGCCAGTGCGCCTTGTAGCCTTCGGGCTTCTCGGCATTCATGATGTAGTAGCGGAACGCCGGATCGCGCATGACGCCGGTTGCTTCGCCCTTGAGCCAGAAATCCCACCATCTGAGACATTCCTGCAGGAAGCCGATGCGGGGCTCAGGCACCGCAAAATGCGGGTACTTGTGCGCCCAGGGGCCGATAATTGCCTTGCAGGGGCTCTTCAGCCCCTTGATCAGCCGCGGCACCGCATTGGAATAGGCATCGTTCCAGCCACCCACCGCCAGCACTGCGGCTTCGATAGCGCCGAATTTCTCGCAAACGCTGCCATGCTTCCAGTAGTCATCGCGAGTGGGATGCTGGAGCCAGTTGATGAGCAGGAAGGGCTGGTTCTGAAGGCGCTCGAGCCACATTTTCCTCCACCTTGCCCCCACGATCCTGGGGTCCGGCGGCCGCGACGAATAGGCGAGCATGGTGGCAGCCCAGCCCAGATTCTCGTTGATCAGGCAGCCACCCTTGTAGTGGATGTCATCGGCGTAGCGGTCATCCGTCGAGCAGATGCTGATGATCGCTTTCAGCGCCTGCGGTTGCCTTGCGGCCACCTGCATCCCGTTGAAGCCGCCCCAGGAAATGCCGATCATGCCGACTTTGCCAGTGCACCATTTCTGTATGGTCAGCCAGGCGATGACCTCAATGGCATCGTCCTGTTCCTGTTTGGCGTATTCATCGAACATGAGACCGTCGGAATCGCCGTTGCCGCGCATGTCGACGCGGACACAGGCATAGCCCCGTGCCGCAAAGTAAGGGTGAGTGAGTGCGTCGCGGACATGCGTTCCATCACGCTTGCGATAGGGCAGGTATTCGAGAATGGCCGGAACCGGCTTCTCTTCGGCATCTTCGGGCAGCCAGATACGCGCGGCGAGCTTCACGCCATCCGACATGGGTATGAAGATGTTCTCGATTTCCTTGACTTTCCGGAGAGTTCCGGGAGCAGGCATCAGCATGGATCACTATCCGTTTCTGGGAGTTCGCTGTGATAAGCGAGTGAGAAGACTGCTTCAACTATTGCCCGGAATGCGTCCTTCGCAGGTTCACTCATGTGCCGGGCGCGCAGGAAAGCATGCACCAGCAGCGGCTCGTCGCGCACATGAGCTGGAACCCCCGCTGCCTTGAGCCTCGTGGCGTAGTCGAAGCAGTCATCATGCAGGGGATCGAGCCCGGCAGCCACCAGAAAGGCCGGCGGAAGGCCGCGGAAGTCAGTCTCGCGCAATGGCGCTGCGTATTTGCTGTCGCCGCCCTGGTAGATGTCGCGGTAGTAGATGACATCTTTGGTCGACAGGCCGGGGGCGTCAGCCTGGCTCACATATGAGCCCCGGCTCATGTCGCCGCCAAGCCCCGGGTAGATCAGCACCTGTCCCGTGATGTGGGGACCGCCGGTGTCTCGCGCTTTGAGGCAGAGCGCCGCCGCCAGATTGGCTCCGGCGCTGTCACCGGCAACGGCGATCTTATCCCAATCCCTTGCGAGCTGGGTCAGGACCGCCCAGCAATCGTCGAAGGCCGCCGGGAATGGATGTTCCGGTGCCAGCCGGTACTCGACACCCGTCACCGCCACATCTGCGCCCTCGCAGAGTTCCGCGCAGATGTCATCATGACTTTCGATCCCGCCCACCACGAAGCCACCGCCATGGAGATAAAGGAGGACTGGCGGCCTGGCCGTGCCGTTGGTCCGGTACATCCGGCAGGGCACGGCGCCCACGGTGAAATCCTCGCTGGCGACTGCGCCTGGCCGCGCCTGGCGGAAATGCGCACAATAACGGTCATAGAAGACCCTCTGTTCGGCGAGGCTGAAATTGACCGCATCCGGCGGGTAAAGTCGCTCGCCGGCGACCATGAACGCACGGATTCCAGGGTCTTCGAGGTGGGCATATTTCGCCGCAATTGTATCGGTCATGGACAGACTGTGGCCGCCCGAAGCCGGGCTGGCAAGGGGACGGCGGACGGGCACAGGCCACATTCCCGAAAAATGAACGCCAGATAAACGCCACAATCACGCTGAGTTCAGCCACCCCTCTCTAAAACCGCGGTCATAGAGGTTCTCTGAGAGAGGAAACCCCACCCATGTCGAAGCTCTTGAAATCCATTCTTGGCGCCGCCCTTCTGGCTGCCACCCTGGCCATGCCGGCCAATGCCAACACCGAACCCTTCCAGGGCATCGTCCTGGTGCCGCCCGGCACCGATACGTCCGTTCCCATGGCGGCCTCCAGTTACGGCTTCAAGCGCGGCAAGATCGTTGAATTCGCGACCAGCAAGCCGGCCGGCTCGATCGTTGTTGTCACCAAGGACAAGGCTCTCTACCTCGTGCTCGGCAACGGCAGGGCCGTGAAGTATCGCGTCGCCACCGCCAAGCCCGGCTTTGAATGGAGAGGCACGCACAAGGTCTCAAACAAGGTGAAGTGGCCGGACTGGCGTCCGCCGGCGGAGATGCGCCAGCGCCGCCCCGATCTTCCCGCCTTCATGGCCGGCGGTCCCGACAATCCTCTTGGCGCCCGTGCCATCTATCTCGGTTCCTCGATCTACCGCATCCACGGCACCAACGAGCCCGCTTCCATCGGCAAGGCCGCCTCATCCGGCTGCATCCGCATGCTGAATGCCGATGTCATGGAACTCTACGCCAATATCAGGCTGGGCGCTCTGGTCGTGGTGATGTGACGACGGCGATTACGTCTCGCGACCGGGCGAACGGAGGGCTTCGGTGACGGCGCCGAAGCCCTTTTTTGTTTGGCCTCCTGCATATTGCCTGTTCCAGGAGCCCGGTGATGCGCTATCGTCAATATGGAAGGTTGCAATGACATCGGAAGAGCCGCCCGTCTGGCCCGCCAAGGCCCGCGAGATCCTGAACCACCACTCCGATTCGACTGTCTGGAACTCCTTTCAATACCGGGATGGCGATATTGTCATCGCCTCCTACGCCAAGTCGGGCACGACCTGGGTTCAGCAGATCGTGGCGCAGTTGATTTTTGATGGCGCCGAGGGGATCGACGTGCATACTCTCTCGCCCTGGTTCGACTTCCGATTGCTGGCACCGGAGTTGCGCGCCGGAATTGACCGCCAGACCCATCGTCGCTTCTTGAAGACTCATCTCCCGGTCAATGCCTTGGTGTTCTCCCCGCTGGCTCGCTACATCTATGTCGGCCGTGACGGCCGCGATACCGCCTGGAGTTATCACCATCACCATTTCAATCACACCGATGAAGCGCTCGACTTGTTCAATCGGGATCGTCCTGCCGGACTTCCGCCCTTGAGCCGCGGGCCCGCCGATCCCTATGAATTCTACCTGTCCTGGATCAACGGCAATGGCTACCCGATCTGGCCGTTCTGGGAGCATGTGCGCTCATGGTGGTCGGTGCGGCATCTGCCCAATGTGCTGCTCTTGCATTTCAATGAGCTCAAGGCGGATCTTGAAGGATCGATTGGGCGCATTGCCGCGTTTCTTGACATCGCTGTCGATTCGTCCGTTATGCCGCAGATCGTGCGGCACTGTACGTTCGACTACATGAAGCGGCATGCCGCCGAGTTCGCTCCGCGCGGTGGCATTGCTTGGCGGGGTGGCGCCGCAACATTCATCAACAAGGGATCTAACGGCCGTTGGCGGGACCGTCTGACGCCGGATGACAACATGGCCTATGAACTACGTGCCGGGCAGGAACTGGGTTGCCAATGCGCACACTGGCTGGCAACCGGCGAGATTCACGACTCAGGAGACGGCAACAGCCCCTGATGCGACAGCTGGTGCAGCGCCGACACGATCGCCTTGAAGCCTTCGTCCGCGGGAGTGCTGACGTGCCGGGCCCGCATATAGCTGTGGGCCAGGGCCGGCTCCTCGCGAAGCAACACCGGAACCCCGGCCTGGTGCAGCCGTTGCGCAAACAGTATGCCATCGTCACACAACGGGTCATGTGAGGCCACCGCGATGAAGGCCGGCGGCAGCCGGCTGAGATCGGTCGCAATCATTGGCACGGCATAGGGATCGTTCCAGTTGCGGCCGCCAGGTGGCCCAAGGAAACTCTCGAGATAGAACATCATTTCGGCCCGTGTCAGGCAGGGCGCCTCGGCGTTACGCAGATACGAGGCCGTGTTCACATCGGCACCGAGTACCGGGTAGATCATCACCATGGCCTTAAGTTGATCGAGGCCGTGGTCGCGCAGATAGAGTGCAAGGCCCGCCGTCATCTGCCCGCCCGCGCTGTCACCGGCCCCCGTGACTCGTCCCGGATCGATCCCGAGTGCCCGACCTTGTTCGCGCATCCATGCCAGGACCTTGAGCGAGTCTTCAAGTTGGGCTGGGTGCGGATGCTCTGGTGCCAGCCGGTAGTCGACCGCCACCACGATGCAGTCCGCCCCCATGGCCATTTCGGCGCAGATGTCATCGTGGGTCTCGCAGGAACCGAGCACCCAGCCGCCGCCATGGAAGTAGATGACACCGGGCCTGGGCGCCTCGCCGGGGGGCCGGAACACCCTGACATGCACCCCCTCGACATCGAGGTCCTCGGCCATGATCCGTTCCGGCCTCGGCGCCCGGAACATCCGGCACAAATCATCCCATGCCCTGCGCTGTGCCGGCAGTGGCCAGGCGGCGCTTTCGGGCGGCGCATGGTCCGAGAGCTCCTTGTAGAACTGCATCATGCCCGGGTCGACCGGCACCCGCCCCATGCCTCACTCCTGTTACTGCCTACGCAAATCTGTCATAGGACTGGTGCAATTGCATCCGATGAATCAGAGTGTCCGATACGTGCCGAACATCTGGCCCTGGAAGCGCGATACCGCCCCGAACTCCTCACATTCCGGGGACTCTGAGCGTTCTTCGGATATGGCGGTCCTTGCGGCCGCCGCTGCCACCCTCCCGGACCCTTGCCTGGTTCTTGATCCTTCCGGCATTGTAACCGCTGCCAATGAACGGGCCCGTGAAGTGCTGGGGCTCGACCCGCGGGGACAGCATCTCAGCGCCGCCATCCGCTCCCCGGCTGTTCTCGACGGGCTCGGTCGCGCACTGAAGAGTGGTGCCCCCGCCCATGTAGACTATGAGGTGCGGGGAACCACACTGCGCCACTTCGAGGCCGTGGTGGCACCCGTCGTGCGGGACGGCCGGCTCGACGCCGCCTTGATCCTGCTGAAGGACCTGACCCGCGAGCAGCGGATCGAGCGTTTGCGGGCGGACTTTGTGGCCAATGCCAGCCATGAACTGCGTACGCCTCTGGCTTCGCTGCTGGGTTTCATCGAGACCCTACAGGGCGCGGCCAGTAACGATGAGAAGGCGCATGACCGCTTCCTGGAACTGATGCGTACCCAGGCAGAACGGATGAAGCGGTTGATCGACGATCTTTTGTCCTTGAGTCGCATCGAGATGAGTGAACATGTGCCGCCGGCCGCCGAGGTCGATCTCTCTGCAGTTGCCCAGCATGTCACCGACGTCTTGACCCCTATGGCGCGCGACAATGGTGCAGTGCTTGAAACTCGCCTGGCACCCGGACTTGTCGTGACCGGCGAGTGGGACGAACTCGTGCAAGTGGTGCAGAATCTTGTTGAGAATGCCATCAAGTATGCCGCCGGCGGCAAGCGGATCGAGATCTGGACGCAGCGGGAAAACGGTCACGCCGAACTCTCGGTGCGCGACCACGGGCCGGGAATTGCCGAGGAACATCTCCCCCGACTGACCGAACGTTTCTACCGGGTGAGCGTTCAGGATAGCCGCGCGCGTGGCGGTACCGGTCTCGGCCTGGCCATCGTCAAGCACATCCTCAATCGTCACCGCGGCCGATTGACCGTACAGTCCGAACTGGGCCACGGAACCACCTTCACAGTGCGCCTGCCGCTTGCCGCAATCCACAGCTGAAATCGGCATTAATCTATGTATTTCAGATGCTTGTGTTGTCATAATAGTTTTATGGAAGTGTCACATAAGCCTTAACGCCGGCACCTAGTCTCGACCGCGGTTCTAACAAGGGAGTACCCGGACCATGAAACGCATGCTTCTTGCGGCGACGGCTCTCGCGCTCTTTGCTGCCCCCGCCATTGCCCGCGACCAGATCCGCATAGTCGGCTCCTCCACCGTCTATCCGTTCACCACCGCAGTTGCCGAGCAGTTCGGCAAGAAGACAGGGATGAAAACACCGGTTGTCGAATCGACCGGCACGGGTGGCGGGATGAAGCTGTTTTGCGAGGGCGTGGGCGAGAACACACCCGATGCCACCAACGCCTCGCGGCGCATGAAGATCGGCGAATGGGAAACCTGCAACAAGAATGGAGTGACCGACATTGTCGAAATCCTGATCGGCTTCGACGGTCTGACCCTGGCCCAGTCCAAGCAGGGCAAGCCCATGAAGATTTCCCGCAAGAACCTGTTCCTGGCTCTGGCCAAGGAAGTGCCAGGCGCGGACGGCAAACTGATCCCCAACCCCTACAAGAAGTGGAGCGATATCGATCCGTCTCTGCCGGACATCGCCATCGAAGTGCTGGGCCCTCCGCCCACGTCCGGAACGCGCGATTCAATGCACGAATTGTTCATGGAAAAGGGTGCCGAGGCGATCGAGTCGCTGGCGGCCCTGAAGAAGGGGGATGCCAAAGCCTTCGATAAGGTATGGAAATCGGTGCGTGAGGATGGCGCATATGTCGAGGCCGGCGAGAATGACAACGTGATTGTCCAGAAGCTCGAGGCCAATCCCAGCGCTTTTGGCGTGTTCGGCTTTTCCTTCCTTGAGGAGAATGTGGCCAAGCTCGCGGGTGTCGAGATTGACGGGGTGGTTCCAGATTACGAGACCATTTCATCCGGCGCGTACAAGCCATCCCGCGAAATGTTTGTCTACGTCAAGAAGGCCCATATCGGAGTTGTTCCGGGCCTCGCCGAGTTTGCTGCAGAGTATGTCTCGCAGGCGGCCACCGGTGAGGACGGCTACCTTGGCGACAAGGGGCTGGTTCCGCTGCCCGGCGACCGGCACGAAAAGGTTGCCGCCGTCGTGACGGCCATGGAGCCGATGAAGGGTGACGAACTCAAGTAGTCCGATACGCTGCGGGAGCGGCGGATTGGACCGCCGCTCCGGTTCCCCGGCGGTTCCCGTAAGGTGGGATTTGTGAGAGTGAGGGGGTAGATGACGCCGTACTATCTTCTGATGCTCGCGGCCCTCCTGGCAGCGGCGTATGTTGCCGGGCGTTCGCGGGCTCTGACCGCAGGAGACTCTGCCGGCCTTCCGTGGCACTCGCTCCCCGCCTATCATGGCCTGTACGCCGCCAGCGCCGTACTCGCCGCGATGCTCACCGTCTATGTCATCGGCGCGCCGCTCGCGGCCCGCTATGTCGAATATGCGGCATTGTCGGGTTTCGACCCCGCCACACTCAGCGATTCACCCCAGCGCAGTGCCGCGTTGCGTGACATCCGGATGGTTGCATCGGGGCAGGCTGCAACGACTCCGCCGGTGCATATTGAAACGGCGGCGCGGGCGCTGAACAGTGCCCAGACGCTAACTTCCTGGCTGCTGATGGTATTCGGCGGCCTGGCGGGAGTCCTTGCACTCGTCCTGGCGCGTCACCGCATTGGACCGGAATTCCGCGCCCGCAACAACTTCGAGCTGTTTGTCAAGGTGGTCCTTTTTGCCTGTTCGGCCGTGGCCGTTCTGACCACCATCGGCATCGTGTTTTCGGTACTGTTCGAGACCATCCGCTTCTTCGGCAAGGTCTCGCCCTTCGACTTCCTGTTCGGCCTGCAATGGTCACCGCAGACCGCGATCCGTGCCGACCAAGTCGGCTCATCGGGTGCTTTCGGTATTGTGCCGCTGGTCGCCGGCACCCTGCTGATCACCTTGATTGCCATGCTGATTGCGGGGCCGATCGGCCTACTGTCAGCCATCTTCATGGCGGAATACGCGTCCCCCCGGCTTCGCGCCCTGGCCAAACCGGTCCTAGAGATCCTCGCCGGCATACCCACCGTGGTCCTTGGCTTCTTCGCCGCACTGACCGTGGCACCCCTGATCCGGGGCTGGGGTGAGGCGCTGGGCCTGACCGTCGCCTCCGAGTCCGCATTGGCGGCCGGCATCGTGATGGGCATGATGATCATTCCGTTTGTCTCTTCCCTTTCCGACGACGTCATCAACGCAGTTCCCCAGTCACTTCGTGACGGCTCCTATGCCATGGGTGCAACCCAATCGGAGACTATCAGGAGAGTGGTTCTCCCTGCCGCCCTGCCGGGGATCGTCTCGGCCTTCATGCTCGCCATCTCGCGTGCCGTGGGCGAAACCATGATCGTGGTCATGGCAGCCGGCCTCGCCGCCAATCTGACATTCAATCCGCTCGAGGCGGTCACCACTTTTACCGTCCAAATCAAGACCATCCTGGTCGGTGACCAGGAATTCGACTCGGCCAAGACCCTGTCGGCATTCGCACTGGGTTTCGTCTTGTTCTTCTTCACCCTGGCGCTGAACTTTATCGCGTTACGGATTGTCCAAAGATATCGTGAGCAATATGAGTGAACTGACTGTCAGCAAACCGGCGGCACTTGTCGCTGGGCCACAGCGGCAAGCACTGATGAGGCGCCGCTATCGCGTCGAGCGCCGGTTTCGCGCCTACGGCATCGTGGCCATCGGTGTCACCGCAGTGTTCCTGGTCTTGCTCTTCATTGACATCATCAGCAAAGGTCTTCCTGCCTTCACCGAACATCGGCTGGTGATGACCGTAACTGCCGACAAGCAGGCGCTTGATCCGAATGACACCGGTGATCCCGCTGTCATCCGTGGCGGCGACTTCGACACATTGATCCGCGATCGGCTTCGCAACCTGATGCCGGGCGTCACTTCCCGCAGTGACCGCAAACTGCTGCTTGGCTTGTTGAGCTCGGGCGCCGCCGATGATTTGCGCGCCGCCGTCGTCGGGGATCCGCGGCTGCTCGGTACCGAGGTCACGGTTCCGGTTCTTCTTTCCGATGACGCCGATCAGTATCTCAAAGGTTATCAGACCCGCATTGTCCGCAGGGCCGGCCAGGGCACGCTGTCACTGGCTGCCGAGGGCGATGTCTTTTCCATCACCACCACGTCAGGTGAACTGCGCGAAGCCCTGGCACGCATCAAGTCGTTTGCCTCCACCGAACTCGCCCGTGACCGGCGTGAACTGCGTTTGCTGGAGCGCCGGATCGGCGCCTTGGAGACGGATCTCAAGAGGGCTGAAGCCGCCGCTGCGACCGGCGACGCCGTGGCTGCTGCGACTCGCGACAGGCTCACTGCCGACCTTGCCAGCCTGGGTCCGAACCGCGATGCCCTGAAGGCTGCGGTTGATGAACTCGACGCAAGAGTGAAGGCTGTGACTGGCGCCGAAACCCTTAACGATCGGCTCCCAAGTCTCATCCTGGTAGCCAACGGCGGTTACTTGCGGCTCACCGAACTCGGCGAGACAACAGCGAAAGCCGAGCCATTGCTTTCCCCCGAAACGATCAGCGAGGCTGCTGCCGGCCAGTGGAGCCTGATTGAATTGTCGACGCCCGAGGCCGACCGCCGGACTTCGGACAAGGAGGTCGCATGGCTTGAACGCCTGCGGGCGAACGGCCAGATTGAACGCGCCTTCGCCTGGCGGTTCCTGACCTCCGGCGACTCGCGTGAGCCCGAGCTCGCCGGCATCAAGGGCGCCCTCGTCGGTTCCGTCTTGACCATGCTTGTGACCCTCACACTGTGTCTCCCGATTGGTGTCGCGGCTGCCATTTATCTGGAGGAGTTCGCTCCACGCAACCGCTTCACCGAAGTGATCGAGATCAACATCAACAACCTCGCCGCAGTGCCCTCGATCGTCTTCGGTCTGCTCGGCCTCGCCATGTTTCTCAACTTCCTTGGCCTGCCGCGCTCCGCGCCGCTCGTTGGCGGCCTGGTGCTGGCTCTGCTCGTGCTCCCGACCATCATCATTGCCGCCCGCGCAGCACTCAAGGCGGTGCCGCCGTCAATCAAAGAAGCAGCCCTGGGCGTCGGTGCCTCCGAACAGCAGGCTATTTTCCATCATGTCCTGCCGCTTGCCATGCCGGGAATCATGACCGGGACCATTATCGGTCTGGCCCATGCGCTAGGCGAAACCGCTCCGCTGCTGATGATCGGAATGGTGGCGTTCATCGTCGACATTCCCAAGGGCATTACCGATGCCGCGACCGCTCTTCCGGTGCAGATCTATCTCTGGTCAGACCTGCCGGAGGTCGCCTTCCAGGCCAAGACGGCGGCCGCCATCATGGTCCTGCTCGTGTTTCTGTTTGTCATGAACGCGCTCGCCATCTACCTGCGCAAGCGCTTCGAACGCCGGTGGTAGCGAGGGCTCCTCAATGAACGAAATGGTCAACGTCACCTTGCAGACACCGGCGCCGCCGCGCATTTCGCTTGAACGCGACATCAAGATTCACGCCAGGGATGTCAACGTCTTTTATGGCGACAAGCACGCCATCCATAACCTTTCGATCGATATCCCTGATCGGGCGGTTTCTGCATTCATCGGCCCGTCTGGTTGTGGCAAGTCGACGTTTCTGCGCGCCATAAACCGCATGAACGATACGATTCCGAGCTGTCGGGTTACGGGCGAAATCCTGATCGACGGCAGAAACATCTATGACCGCGACCTCGACGTGGTCCAGCTCCGCGCCCGTGTCGGCATGGTGTTTCAGAAGCCCAATCCGTTCCCCAAGTCGATCTTTGAGAACGTTGCTTACGGGCCTCGCATCCACGGTCTTGCCAGGAACAAGACCGAACTCGAAGAGATCGTGGAGAGCAGTCTCAAGAAGGCAGGCCTCTTCGAGGAGGTGAAGGATCGCCTCCAGCACCCGGGAACGGGCCTGTCGGGCGGTCAGCAGCAGCGCCTCTGCATCGCCCGGGCGATTGCGGTCAATCCCGAGGTGATCCTCATGGATGAACCCTGCTCGGCTCTCGACCCGATTGCCACGGCACGCATCGAGGAACTGATAGACGAACTGAAGCAGAACTACTGCATCGTCATCGTCACGCACTCCATGCAACAGGCTGCCCGCGTGTCTCAACTTACCGCCTTCTTCCATTTGGGAGTTCTGGTCGAGGTGGGCGACACCGACGAGATCTTCACCTCGCCTCAGGACAAACGCACCCAGGACTATATCACCGGCCGCTTCGGCTGACGGTAACGGAGATTGAAATGAGCAATCATATCGTCAAGGCCTATGACGAGGACCTGGCCAGCCTGAAGACCATGTTGGCGCAAATGGGCGGGCTGGCGGAAGACCAGCTGGCCAATGCCTTGCGGGCTCTGGTCAAACGCGATACGCGCCTCGCTGACAAGGTTATCCAGGGTGACGAGAAGATTGACGCTCTCGAGCTGGCGGTCGAGGAAAAGGCGATCCAGACCATTGCCCGGCGCCAGCCCATGGCCAGGGATCTTCGCGAGATCATTGTGGCAATCCGCGTCTCCTCGGATCTTGAGCGCATCGGCGATCTCGCCAAGAACCTTGCCAAGCGTGCCCACGCCATCTCCGACGTGTTGCCGCGCAAGCTCGTCGTCGGCATGACCCGCATGGGGGAATTGTCCCTGGCCCAGCTCAAGAGTGTGCTCGATGCCTATGGCGCCCGCGATGCCGAGCGCGCGATGGAAGTCTGGCAGCATGATGAGGATATCGACGCCCTCTACAACTCCGTCTTCCGCGAGCTTCTCACTTACATGATGGAAGATCCCCGAATGATCGGCGTCTGCACCCATCTTCTCTTCGCCACCAAGAATGTCGAACGGATCGGCGACCACAGCACCAACATTGCCGAAAACATCTACTATCTGGTGCACGGCAAGCCCCTGCGCGACGAGCGGCCGAAAAAAGACAATACCAGTACAATGACGTTCGAGGTTCCAGGTAAGTCATGAGTGCATCGATTCTCATTGTTGAGGATGAGGAGCCCATCCAGATCCTCCTGTCCTACAATTTTGAGGCGGAGGGATTTCGCACGAGAGCAGCGGCGGCGGGTGAAGATGTACCGCGGCTCATCGCCGAGGAGCGGCCGGACCTGATCGTACTGGACTGGATGCTGCCGGGCATATCGGGGATTGAAGTCTGCCGCCTGCTCCGCGCCAAGCCTGAAACCCGCGACATCCCGATCGTCATGCTCACGGCCCGCGGCGAGGAAGCCGAGCGCGTGCGCGGTCTGGCAACCGGCGCCGACGATTACATGGTGAAGCCCTTTTCCGTGCCGGAACTCCTGGCCCGCGTGCGCACCATTCTGCGCCGCGCCAATCCGGATGCCGTTGCAGAACAACTCAAGGCGGGCGACATTTCACTTGATCGCCGTACCCGCCGCGTGACCCGCAGTTCGCGCGACATCAACTTGTCACCGACCGAGTTCCGCTTGCTGGAGCACCTGATGCAGAACCCCGGTCGCGTCTACAGTCGCGGCCAACTGCTGGATGCCGTATGGGGCCGCGACGTTTATGTTGACGAGCGGACGGTTGACGTCCATGTCGGCCGCTTGCGCAAGGCGGTCAGCCGCGGCCGCGAGGCCGATCCCATTCGCACCGTGCGCGGCATGGGCTATTCCTTTGACGAGCGCTTTGGCCGCCATTGACCAGCCTTGCGGCCTCCGGGCGAAGTTCCGTTCGTCCTGACGCTACTGCACCCTGCCGCGGGCATCCACCTTGACGGCACCGATCACTTCGCGGCCGCGCACCAGCACCACCTTGTCGAACAGGTTGCTGACCGGGCACACGTGATTGGGAAGTACCCGGACCAGGTCGCCCACGGACGGCCGGTTCACCGCTTGCGAAAGATCGACGTGACCATGTTCCTCGCTGATGTCGGCTACCGCCGCTCCATCAGCCTCGGCTACCGTACCATAGCCGGTCATCCCCAGGAGATCGCTCGTCAAGGCCTTTGACCCGGCGTCGATGATCGCGCGGCTCTCGGTCGGCCGGCTGACCACGGTCGCAAGCACGTGCAAGGCGCAGTCTTCGGGCGCGCATCTTTGTCGATGCACCAGCGAGCGGTCGCAATACACATAAGTGCCGGCACGATACTCGGTTATCCCCTCGAGGCCATCGTCGATCCACATGTCGGGCGTGCCTCCGGTCGAGACCACCTCGGTCTCGAGGCCGGAACGGGCGGCAAGCTCACGCGCCTCCTCCAGGAAGGCCGCCGTTTCTGTTCGTGTTCCGGCCTTGGGATAGACCATCAATCCGCCGTAGCGCAGGCCGGGAGTCTTGCTGATGACTTGAGCCATTGCCGCGGCGGCGGCCGGCGTTTGCACGCCGTTCCGGTGGGCCCCGGTGTCACATTCCACCAGGACTGGGAGGTCCCGCCCGGCCTGCCGTGCCACAAGGCCGAGACCTTCCACGACTGTCGCATTGTCGGCAACCACCGCAATGTCGGTACGCTGCGCCAGCGTTGCGAGCCGCTCGAGCTTGTGCCGCCCGACAATGTTGAACGTGAGCAGCATATCGCGAAGTCCCGCGCCGGCCATGACTTCGGCCTCGCCCAGTTTCTGTACGGTGATACCCTTCGCACCCAGCGCCAGCTGGTATTTGGCGAGCGGTACCAGCTTGTGCGTCTTGATGTGCGGGCGATTGGCAATTCCAGCCGCATTGCAGCGGGCCTGCCAGCGCGCGAGATTGCGCTCGAGCACGTCAATGTCAATGATCGGCACTGGCGTTTCCAGATCTTCAAATTCTTGACCGACGGGTTCGATCGCGCAGAAGTCGATGAATGCCATGGGGTTCAGTCCGGGTTGAGCCTGAAGTCTTTGCCCTCGGGCAGGGTTTGGCCGCCATCCACGATGATGGTGGTGCCGGTGATGTATGATGCTTCGTCCGAGGCAAGGAACAGCACGGCATTGGCGATATCCCGCGGCGTGCCCAGGCGGCCAAGCGGCACTGCTTCCTCCATCGAGCGGATGAATTCGGCGCTCCTGTGCATCTTCATGCCCTCGGTGAGGACATTGCCCGGCTCGACCCCGTTAACCGTGATGCCGTAGCCGGAGAATTCGAGGGCCGCCGCCTTGATGAAGCCGTTGATGCCGGCCTTGGTGGCCGCATAATGCCCATGCCCCGGGCTGGTTACGCGGGGACCGGTGATCGAAGAGGTGAAGACCATGCGGCCCGCGCGCTGTTTCTTCATGATCGCAAAGGCAGCGCGGGCTGCGAGAAAGGTGCCTTTCAGGTTCACTGCCATGACCCTGTCCCATTCCTCGGGCTCGGTGTCCTCGATCAGTGTCCAGGGATAGATCCCGGCATTCTGCACCAGGATATGGAGCCCGCCATACGCGGCGAAGGTCTTCCCCACCGCGCCCTCGGCATCTTCCGATCGCGAGATATCGGCCTCAATGAAATGGCATCCCAGCCGCCCCGCGGTACGCTGGCCGGCAGTGGCATCTGTATCGGCGATGACCACACTCGCGCCTTCCTCGACGAAGCGTTCGGCGATTCCCTCGCCTATGCCGCGGGCCGCACCGACCACGAGCGCCACGCGGTTCTGGAGGCGGCCGGTCATGCCAGCCTCTGGCGGATCTGGAGCTTCACGGTATCGAGCAACACCGCCGCCAGTACCAGCGCGCCGAGGATCACTTGCGTGTAGTGCGCCGGCAGGCCCATCAGGTTGATGGCGGTGTGGATCGATGACAGCAGGAGAACGCCGGCATAGACGCCCGGGAGGCGGCCGACGCCACCCTTGAGGCTGACGCCGCCGATCACCACGGCGGCAAACGCGTTGAAGAGCATGCCAGTGCCGAGATTGGCAGTGGCACCCGAAGTACGGATTGCCAAGAGCCATCCTGCGAGCCCGGCAATGGCGCCCGCCATCACGAAGGTGGTGACGACCATGCGATCGACCTTGATGCCGGCCCTGAATGTGGCCACCGAATTGCCGCCGATCATGGTGACATGGCGGCCAAACGGTGTTTTCGCCATGATGAAGCTGAACAGCGCAAAGCATGCAATGGCAATCCAGGCGATGAGGGGGATGTATCCCACTGTTTCAATGCCGATGATACGCAGTGAGGAATTGAGATCCTGCGCCGAGCGACCACCCGAAATGGCAACGACGAGTCCGCGTACCCAGATATAGGCTGCCAGTGTCACGATGAACGCATTCATCTTGAGCCGCACGACCAGCCAGCCGCTCATCACACCGATCGCCGCCCCCACAGCCATGGATAGAAGCAGCGACACGGGAATCACCAGCCACTCGGGTGTCAGGCTGTAGCCAAGTCCGATGCCGCGGCTGCAAAACAGGATGCCGGTGATCATCGCCGCGAGCGCTGCTACCGACTCGACCGACAGGTCCATGTTGCCGGCGATGATCACGATGGCCAGCCCGATCGCCATGACACCCACGAAGGTCGACTGCTCGACGATGTTGGCGAAAATGCCGATCTGGAAGAAGTTCGGCACGGCCATGGAGAAGATCGCGAGTACGATGGCGAGCATGAACCATACTAGATTGTCCAGAACGAACTCGATGGTGGCACGCTGTCGGGAGCTCATCAGCAGATTTCCGGAATTGAACATTTGGACCCGGGCCAAGGGAGACCGGCCCGGGCCCTTGCGAAAGCGCTTATTCCACCGGCTTGATCGGGTCGGTCGGCGCCTTCAGATTGCCCCAGAAACGCGGCTCATCGACATTGTCCTTGGTGATCGCGGCGCCAGGGATCTTGATGTTGGGTCCCCAGGCCTCGATGGTGAGTGTCGACTCGAGGCCGAGCACTGTGTAGGTCCCGGGCTTGATCTCCTGCTTGTTCACCACCTTGTCGGCAAACATCGCGATGGCTGCGGCCTGGGCGTAGAGTGGTTGCTCGACCTCGACGTTGAGCCAACCTTTGCGGATAAGATCGAGACCGACGGGAGCGCCGTTTGACGACATCATCATGACGTCGCCGGGCTTCTTGCCCTTAGCCTCGAGAGCCGCAACGGCCGCCACAGAAAGATGGGCCGCATGGAGGAAGATCAGGTCGATATCCGGGTTGGCAACGATCTGGTCATTCACGATCGTACCAGCGTTGTCGGGAGCCCACTGCATGGCCGGAAGCGAGATGATCTGGGCATCCGGGAAGTCCTTCATCTTCTCCTCGAAACCTTTCTGGATATCGAGCGTGTAGGGATCGCCTGGATCACCGAGGACCTGAAGAATCTTGCCCTTCACTGCGCCGTTCTTCTCGGTGAGCAGGCGCTGAACCTCCCCGGCCGCGACATGACCGATCTCGACGGTGCCGGCTACGGAGGTGAAATCGCTCATCGTGGAGGTAATCTGGCGGTCGAACTGCATTACCGGAATACCCGCCGCGCGCGCCTTCTCGATCGACGGCTGCAGGGCGTTGAAGTCCACCGCGGCGAGAATGATCGCCGCCGGTTTCTGCAGAATCGTGTCGTTCATCTGGCTCTGCTGCAGATCGGTCTTGTTGTCGGCATTGAGGGTGACAACCTCATAACCGACGTCGCCGAGGAATTTGGTCAGCGAACTGACCGACTCCGTCTGGAATTCATCCAGCAGCGTCGGCACCATGTAGTAGATCTTGCCCTTCGTTTGGGCGAAGCCCGGTGAGGCGGGGCCCATGGCGGTGAGGGCCACAGAGCCGGCCAGCAGCAGTCTGCGCATGCGGTTCATTCGACGTCTCCTTCTTCGTTTGGGGAATCATGGGCCGTTCGGCCTCGTTTCTTGGGCGCCGTTCATCACGGCTTCGCCGGTAATCAGGCGGACGGCTTCGTCCGGACTGGTATCTGCACTTCTGAGGTTTCCCACCATCTTGCCCTGGCGCAGGACCACGATGCGGTCGGCGACCTGGAAGGCCTGGGCCATGATATGTGTGATGATGATGACCCCGATCCCCTGCGCCGCGATGCGCTTGACCATAGCCAGCCCGCGCCGCGTCTGTTCGACGCCGAGGGCGGCAAAGGGTTCATCGAGCAACACCAGCTTGCCGCCCCAGTGGACGAATCGGTTGAGTTCGATCGCCTGGCGTTGGCCGCCCGAGAGGTGTTCGACGTTGGTCCGCAGCGACGGGATTCGCGTGCCGGCATTGGCCATGGCCTTGGCAACCGCCTCCTCCATTGCCTTCTCCTGCAGGATCGGGATGCCGAACCAGTGCTTCACGATCTCGCGCCCCATGAAGAAGTTCGCAACGACGTCGACATTGGTGCACAGCGACAGGTCCTGATAGACCGTTTCGATGCCAGCCGCCTTGGCTTCGGCGGGGGAGGCAAAACTGGCCTCCTGTCCTTCGAAAATCACCTTCCCGGACGTCGGCTGCAGGCCGCCCGCTATGATTTTGACCAGCGTCGATTTGCCGGCGCCATTATCGCCGAGAAGCGCCACCACTTCGCCCTTCCTGATGTCGAAGCTGATGCCGCGCAACGCCTCGATGGCCCCGAAGTTGCGGGTGATGTTTTCCAGTCTCAGCAATGGCGTCTCGTCCGTCACGCCGCTTCCACCCTCCTGAACATGGGATCCCGTTCCTCTTCCTGAGGCGCAAACATGGTTCCGAAGCGTGGCGACAGGACGCCGGCAACCGCTAGCGCTGCCGCCCCGCGCAGCACGGCATCGGGTCCGGCGGATGAGAGCATGATCCGCGGTACTGCGCGATCGGCCCGTTCCGAGATGGAATGTGGCAGCGGTGCCGCCGCTGCCACCAGCCTTGTCATGAGGTCGGACCCCAGCAGCCCGCCGATGATCACCGTTTCCGGGTCGAACAGGTTCTCGACCATGACGATGGTGGCCCGCAACAATGGCGCCGCCTCGGCGATCCAACCATCGTCGCTGGTGAGCTGCGCCCGCCGTTCATAGGCTTCAAGCGACAGGTAACGTTCGAGGCAGCCGTTATTGCCACAGGGACAAGCCTCGCCGCCGGGAACCAGCGGCACATGGCCGATCTCCCCCGCATTTCGGTGCGACCCACGCACCGGCATGCCATCCTGTACCAGGCAGCCGCCGAGCCCTACCCCGAAATAGAGATAATAGAAGTCGCGGTGCGCCTGTCCGGCACCATAGAGCCGCTCGCCCAGTGCTGCGGCGGCATGATCGACTTCCAGGAAGGCCGGCAGCCCTGAGAGCTCCGCAAGCTGCTGCTGGACCGGGAAACCCTTCCAGCCTTCGAGTGTTGTCGGCCCGACAAAACTCATGGACTCGACATCGAACGGGCCGGGCATGGCGAGCCCGATGCCCAGCATGCGTTTGCCTGCCGTGGCCGTTGCAAACTTCGAGATGATCTCGCCGATCTGTGCAAAGGCCGTTTCCGGCTCCATCTGCGGAATGGCGCGTTTCTCGCGGGCGATGATCGTCCCGGCAAGGTTGATCAGGGCCGTTTCCAATCCCAGCGGTGTGACATGGATTCCCAGGGCATAGCCACCGTCCGGATTGATCCGAAGGCTGGTGGCAGGATAACCGCGGCCCTTGGGAGTCGCCCGCGACCCGGCAATGAAACCGAGCTCGTCGAGTTCCCGGATGATGTTGGACACGGTCTGTACGGTGAGGCCGACCTTGCGGGCGATCTCCGCCCGAGCAATCGGTCCGTGGAACCGGATTGTCTCGAGCACGATCCGCCGGTTGTACGGCCTGCCGAACTCCTGGTTCGTTCCCTGCAGCGTCAAGGAGCGCCTCTTGTTGTTGTCGCCATAGAACCACAGCAAGAAAATTAAATCAAATGGATTTCATTAATATGGCGACTAGTGCTGGCCCGCTCCTTCCGGTCGGCAATCGCACCACAGCTCCATCCGGTTCCGCTGAATGCCTTGACAGTACCGCTTCAATGCGCTTGGATGCGTTGTCCACTATTAAAGACATTAATCCAAAATACCGGACAAACTAGGTCGAACAGGAAGGAACTGCGACATGAAACGCTCCCTATTTGCGGCGACAGCCGTGCTCGCATTGATGTGTGTTCCCGCCCAGGCGCAGGAGGCGAAGAGCAAGCTGGACGAAGTCCTGGCACGCGGCCACCTGGTCATGGGAACGGGCAGCACCAATGCCCCGTGGCACTTCAAGAGCGCTGACGACAAGCTTCAGGGCTTTGACATTGATATGGGCCGCATCGTCGCCAAGGCGCTGTTCGGCGATCCCGAGAAGATCGAGTTTGTCATTCAGGCCTCTGACGCACGCATTCCGAACATCACCACGAACAAGGTGGACCTGACCTGCCAGTTCATGACAGTGACCGGCGAACGCGCCCAGCAGATCGCCTTCACCATTCCCTATTACCGCGAAGGTGTCGGTCTGATGCTCAAGGCCGACAGCAAATATGCCGACTATGCCGCCATGAAGGCGGGAGGATCGGCTGTAACGGTATCGGTGCTGCAGAACGTCTACGCTGAGGCCATGGTGCATGCCGCCTTGCCTGAGGCAAAGGTCGACCAGTACGAATCCGTTGATCTCATCTATCAGGCACTTGAATCCGGACGTGCTGACGCCGCTGCAACCGACCAGTCATCCCTGGCCTGGTACATGAACCAGAATCCCGGGCGTTACCGCGATGCCGGCTATGGTTGGAACCCCCAGACTTATTCTTGCGGCGTCAAGCGCGGCGACCAGGATTGGCTGAACTTTGTCAATACTGCCTTGCACGAAGCCATGACCGGCGTCGAGTTCGATTTCTATGCCAGTTCCTTCAAGACCTGGTTTGGACAGGATTTGCCGCCACCAAAGATCGGTTTTCCCGTCGAGTTCCAGTAATCTTGCCCGATGCGCGGTCGGCCGCCGGCCGGCCGCGCCGGCTTGCCGGAGCTTGGCTCAGTCATGGGTTACACGCTTAACTTCTCGTCGGTCTGGCGGAGCTTTGATCTGCTCCTGGCCGGTCTCGGCCTCAGCCTGGCGCTGGCCTTTGCGGCCATCGCCGTCGGCAGCGTGATAGGCCTTGCTACGGCCTTCGCACTCCTGTCGAAGTCCGCCTTCCTGCGTACTGCTGCACGGCTGTACGTGACGGTGATCCGAAATACGCCGATTCTGGTGTTGGTGCTGTTCACCTTCTTCGCGCTTCCGCAACTGGGCGTCAGGCTGGGCAAGATCGAAAGCTTCGTGACCACTCTGGCGCTTTATTCTGGCGCCTATCTGGCGGAGGTGTTTCGCGGCGGGCTGGTGGCCGTGCCCAATGGGCTTCATGATGCCGGGCGCGCCATTGGCCTCACCTCCGCACAGATCCGTGGCGCGATACTCTTGCCGATCATGCTTCGTAATGTCCTGCCATCGCTGGGCAGTACGGTCATTTCGCTGTTCAAGGACACATCGCTGGCCGCTGCTATTGCCGTACCCGAACTCACATTTGAAGCGCGCAAGATCAATGTCGAGACCTTCCGGGTCGTTGAAACCTGGATCGTTGCGAGTGCGCTCTACGTTGCCACCTGTTCGGCCCTCGCCGCGCTGCTGCGCCGGGTCGAACACCGGCTTGCCATTCCGAGGTGACGCCGATGGATCCAATGGCATTCCTCGAAGTATTGTGGTTGGCACGTATCCCCCTCCTGAAGGGCCTTGGCATTACAGCCATGGTATCGTTCCTGGCAATCTGTGCGGGGTCTTTGCTCGGCATTGCAGTTGGCCTTGCCTTGACCTATGGCCCCGGACCTCTGCGCTGGCTTGTCCGGGCCTATACCGACTTCATTCGCGGCACGCCGGTGCTGGTACTGATCCTCTCCAGCTACTATGTGCTGAGCACGGTTGGCATTGATCTCGGACCGCTCCAGGCGGGCGTGCTGGCGCTCGCCGTCTTCTGCAGTTCGCATGTCGGTGAGATTGTTCGTGGCGCACTGCAGTCGATCCCCAAGGGCCAGACTGATGCGGCCAGTGCCATAGGGCTGAGATTCATGCAGACCTTCATCTACGTCCTGGCACCGCAGGTTATCAGGCAGTCCCTGCCACCCTGGGTCAACACCGCGGCTGAGATGGTCAAGGCATCAACTTTGCTGTCAATAATCGGTGTCGGAGAATTGCTGTTGCGTGTCCAGGAGGTGATCTCGCGCACCTTCATGAGCCTGGAGTTCTACTTCTTTGCGGGACTTGTGTATTTCACGGTCAACTATGCAATTGAGCGCTTCGGCCGCTACGTCGAGCGCCGGGCTGCTATTCCGTTCTGAGCCTGCGATGCCCGACAACCTCCTCGAAATACGCAACCTGCACAAGCGCTACGGTGATGTTGAGATTCTGCGCGGCGTGGACTGTGGCATGCGGCCGGGCGAAGTGATCTCGATCATTGGTTCAAGCGGCTCTGGCAAGACGACGATGCTTCGTTGCATCAATATGCTCGAGGATTTTCAGGATGGCACGATACGCATCGACGGCGAGGAAATCGGCTACGAAATTGTCAACGGCATTCGCCGGCGAAAGAAGGAATCGGAGATCGCCCGGCAGCGTGCCATGACTGGCATGGTCTTCCAGCAGTTCAATCTCTTCCCTCACCTGACTGCAGCGGGCAACATCATGCTTGGGCTCGTGAAGGTCAAGCGCATGCACCGCAACGAGGCTCGTGATGTGGCCGACAAGTGGCTCGACCGGGTGGGCCTGCGTGATCGCGCTGATCGTTATCCCGCACAGCTTTCTGGTGGCCAGCAGCAGCGCGTTGCCATCGCTCGGGCAGTCGCCATGAATCCCAAGCTGATGCTGTTCGATGAGGTGACTTCCGCCCTCGATCCGGAGCTCGTCAATGAGGTGTTGCAGGTCATCAAGGATCTCGCCCGCGAGGGCATGAGCATGCTGCTGGTGACCCATGAAATGCGCTTCGCCTACGAAGTCTCCTCGCATGTGATCTTCATGAATGAAGGCCGCATCGGGGAGGAGGGGAACCCGCGAGAGATGTTCAACAGGCCCCGTACGGACAGGCTGGCGGAGTTCCTCAAGACCTCAACTTTCAAATGAGCATGTGGAGAACTGGAATGGCGATCAAGCGTTACGGAACGGGTGAAGCCGGAGCAGGCAGACAGGCATTGCCCTTTGCCCGTGCCGTAGAGGCAAACGGCTGGCTCTATGTGTCTGGGCAGGTCGCCATGGAGAACGGTGAAATCGTTGGTGGCGGAATTGTTGCCGAGAGCCGCAAGGCAATTGAAAACCTGCTCGCCATTCTTGACGAGGCGGGCTATGGCGTCGATGACATTGTGCGAGTCGGCGTCTGGCTCGACGACCCGAGGGACTTCTGGTCGTTCAACGGCATCTACGCCCAGTATTTCGGTGCCAGTCCTCCGGCACGGGCTTGCGTGCAATCGCGGATGATGGTCGACTGCAAGGTGGAGATCGACTGCGTCGCCTATCGGGCGCCATGACGCTCGCGGCCTCTGGAGTGGATGAATGGACAGCATAGCCGAAGATGTCAGCGGCCGGCGTACGCGGGGAATTGATCGTGCTTTCGAGATTCTGGGTTTCCTCCGTCTGAGCCGGCGGCCCATGCGCCCCAATGAAATCGCGCAGGGGATCGGCGCGCCGCGCTCTACTGTCTATGAACTGGTGAATGTCCTGATCCGCCAGGGCGCCCTGGAGTACCGCGGCGGCGGCGGTCGCGTCTTCCTCGGCCGCAAGCTCTACTTCCTCGGCATCGCCTATGCCGAGCAGCTCGACTTGATGCGCGAGTGCGGAAAGTTGCTGGAGAAGATCGCTGCCGAAACCCGGGAAACGGCTCAGCTGTGCGTGCTCGAGGGGAACAAGTACACCGTTGCCTTGATGAAGGAGGGCTCACGCCCTTTCCGTATCTCTTCGAGTGTCGGCGATCCTGTGCCCATTCCCTGGACGGCCTCCGGCCGCCTCCTGGTATCGCACATGAGCGATGCGGAGATTCTCGAATTCATTCCGAAGGAAGATTTTCGCCTGCCGACCGGCCAGTGGCTCGACCCCGCGAGCTTCATTGCCAGCGTTCGCGACGCGGCGGCGGCTGGCTACTTCACATTTAACAGTGTCGTGGAGAATTTCACGCATTGCTTCGCTGTCCCCGTCTACCAGGCAGATCGCACGTGCATCGCCACATTGTGCCTGGTCACACCGCGGGAGGATGGCTTGCGCAATCATGCTGAATACCTGCGAAGCCTGCAGGAGGCAGCCGCTGATCTATCCGGCCGGCTTGGCCATGTGGAAGACAGGCGGCCGGCCCGCTCGGCCTGACTGCCCGGCCGACGCTGCCGCTTATTCCTCCCGCAACTTCTGTGCGTAGACGTTGATGATCAGCGCCGCGAGCAGGATGAGGCCGCGGATCAGTATCTTGAGGAAACTGTCGATGTTGATGAGATCGAGTCCATTGTTGAGAACACCGAGCACCAGGAGCCCGATGATCGTATTGCCGATGCCGCCGCGGCCGCCGAACAGGCTGGTACCGCCCACCACGACCGCTGCAATGGCGTTTAGCAGGAAGTCGTCGAAACCGTTCTGCTGGGCCGAACCGAAATAGGCAACGCCGAGCATGCCGGCAATGCCGGAGCACATGGCACAGATGATCATCACCGCCGCGATGATGAGTTTGACATTGACACCGGAATACTCCGCTGCCTCCCGGTTGCCACCGACCATGTAGACATAGCGGCCGAACCGAGTATAGGTCAGCACCAGGTGCGCCACCAGCAGGAAGATCAGGCAGACGATGATCGACCACCGGACGCCGAAGATCGTCCCGGAACCCAGCATGGTGATGAATTCCGGGAAATTGTAAGCGATCTGTCCGCGCACGAGCAGCGCCGAGATGCCGTTGGCGATCTGCATCATCGCCAGTGTCATGATGAAGGACGGAATGCCGATCCAGGTGACACCGAAGGCGGTAACGCAACCAAGCGTGAAGGCAGTTAGCAAAGTCAGAATGATGGCAATGATTCCCGGCATCGGAATCGTGGCAATATTCACGTATTCGGGCTGGATGGTCAGGAACGCCATGGTGATGCCGATGGCATTGGCGATCGCCGCCACCGAAAGATCGATTTCGGCTGTGAGGATCACAAAAGTGAGCCCCACTGCGATGATGCCGGTAATCGATGCGTTGGCGAGAATGTTCAGCGCGTTGTCGACAGTAAAGAATACCGGGCTCTGGATCGAGAAGAACAGAATGAGCGCCAGCAGCGTGAACACCGGGGCGATATTGCGCATCTGCTCGGCAAGAAATCGCTTGATGCCACCCTTGGCTGCTGCCGGTTCTGCGGTCGTCGACATGTCTTCCCCATTTCCCTGCGCGCCGCCTGTTTGAGAGGCGTCTATGCGGCAGCCAGCAAATCGGCCTTCTCGATATGGCCGTGGTTGAATTCGCGCGCCACCAGGCCCTTCTTCATCACGGTCACCCGGTCCGCAAGGGTAAGGATTGTTTCCGGTTCAGTCGAGAGTACGAGGATGGCCACGCCTTTGTCGCGCAGCGACTTGACGATCCGGATCACATCCTCCTTGGCTCCGACGTCCATGCCGCGCGTTGGTTCCGAAAGGATCAGCACCTTGGGCAGGTGGGTCAGCCATTTGGCAAGGGCGACCTTCTGCTGGTTGCCGCCGGACAGGTTTCCGAGCGCGATATCAGGCCTGGGCGGCCGGATCTGCAGGTCCTTGACATGCCGGCCGGTAATCTCGCGTTCGGCCCGCGGCTGGAGCAGGACCCTGTTGATGCGATCGAGAATGGCGATTGATACGTTCTTGAACACCGGTTCTGTCCTGAACAGCATCATGCGGCGGCTTTCCGGCACATAGGCGATCCCCGCGGCCCGCGCCGTCGCTGTTGACCGGAAATGTAGCGGCCGGCCATCCAGCCTGATGCTGCCGGACTTGAGGCGCAGCTTCCCGAACAGGGCCCGCGCCAGTTCGATTTGGCCGCAGCCCATGAAGCCGTAGACGCCGGTGATTTCACCGCTGCGCAAGTGAAGGGAAATGTCCTGCAGAAGCTTGCCGTCGCCGATCCCCTCGACGGAAAGTACCACCGGTTTACTGTCGTCGCCGGCGAGTTCGGCGCGCTCGCCCATATGCATGTCGGCGGAACCGCGGCCGATCATGTGCGAGATGACCATGTCCTTGTTCAGCGCCGAGGTGCGCTCCGTCGCCACCTTGCGGCCATTGCGGAAGATGGTAACCCGGTCGGAAATCTCCAGGACGTCGTCGAGGAAGTGCGAGATGAAAACGGTGCTGTGACCCTCGGCCTTCAGCCGGCGCAGCACGCTGAACAGGCGTTCCACCTCGGGCGGAGACAGTGCCGATGTCGGCTCATCGAGAATGATGATGCGCGCTCCAGAGAACAATACGCGCGACAGCTCCACAAGTTGTTGCAGTCCGACCGGCAGCTTGCCCATGCGGGTAGTCGGGTCGATGTCCAGCCCGAGACTGGCGATTTGCGTCTTCGCTTCGCGGTTCATCCGCGCCCAATCGACCACGCCGCCCTTCATGACAGGTTGCGTCCCGAGAAACACGTTCTCTGCCACGCTGAGGTCAGGAACCACCGAGAGTTCCTGGTGTACCATGCCGATGCCTGCCGCCAGCGCATCGCGCGCCGACCGGAAATGTACTGGCTCGCCGTTCACCCGCATCGAACCCTCATAGCCGGTGTGTACCCCGGCGATGATCTTCATCATCGTCGACTTGCCGGCACCGTTTTCGCCGACCAGCCCATGGATTTCGCCCGCTTCAAGCGTGAAGTCGACTTCACGCAGGGCGACAACCCCGCCGAACGACTTGGACACGCCGGTCAGTTCGAGGATGGGCGGGATGTCCTCGTGGCTGGAACCGGCGTGCAGCAAGGGCGCTGCCGCGCCCCCGCTGCGCTCTGTTGCGTTCTCCGTCACTGCCCGGATTAGATCAGGAAGTTCTTTTGCAGCCACAGATGTCCCGGCGCCGTCTCTTTCGTGATGACCGGGCCGTCGGCCAGGATGAAGTTCGGAATGTCCTTCCCGGCCTGCTCGCCGCCCATGACCGCCGCAACGCCGGCTGCCACCGACCAGCCATGAATACGGCAGGACGGGTTGCGCACCGTTGCGATCATGGTTCCGTCAAGCACCGCGTTGACCGCAGGCGGCATGGCATCGACGCCACCCAGGATGATGCCGGTACGGTTCTTCGCCTTGATGACGTTGTTGGCGGCAAGTGCCATGTCGTCATTGTGGAAGAAACCTGCGGCAAGGTCCGGGAACTTGGTCAGCAGCGAATCCCAGATGCGCGCGACCTTGGTGACGTCCCAGTCGGCCGGCTGCTCGTCGACCAGCTCGACATTGGGGTAGTTGGCCAGCACTTCCTTGAAGCCCTTGGCCCGGCCCTGGGCGCCGGAATGGCCGAGCGCGCCCTGTGTCATAACCACCTTGCCTTTGCCGCCGATCGCCTTGAGCACCTGGTCCGCCACCACCGAGCCCATCATCACGTTGTCGGGAGCAATGAAAGTGTGGATCGCGATGGTTCCCGGCGGTGCCACCAGTGTGTCCATGGCGATCACCGGGGTTCCCGCATCGATCATCTTCTGTATCGGATCGTTAAGTGTGCCGATGCCGAACGTCTGGATCGCCACGAAGTCCCACTTCTGGGTTGCCATGTTGTCAATGGTCGCACGCTGTTTCGTCGCCGACAGTTCGCCATCGAACCAGGTGATTTCGACGTTCATCAGCTTGCCCCAGGCCTCGGCCGCCTGCTTGCCTTGGGCGCACCAGGTCGCTTGCAGGCCGGCGTTGGAGAAGGCCGCCTTCAGCGGCCGGCTCGCCCCCTTCAGCTCCTGCGCCATCGCCGGGTCGAAACCGGCTTGCGCAAACATCGCGCCAACCAGCGCCGTCGTCCCCAGCGCCTTGAGTACATCACGGCGCGATTTGCCTTCGAAGTCGAAATCGTCAGTCATTGTGGGTCCTCCTGGTGCGTACAGCGGCATCTTCGGCCTGCTGTCACTTGTGTAAAGCGCAATGTTTCGTGGATATGCGTTCCGCGCGTACTTTCCTCCCGTTCATCCTCGCCGACACGTTCTGTTCAGTTGTTCCGGCGGATCGCATCCGCAGTTTATGTATGATAATTGAAATCTGTCAACTGGCCGCACGGCCCATTGCGGTGCTTCGGTGGCATGAGATAAATGCCATGCCATGTACGCATGCCGGCAGATTTGCATGGCCGGCATTCGTGCACAAGCGATGTTCGTTGTTGGCCAAGGGCTCGGAACGTAATCTGAAGTTTCTGAATGGGAGGTTATTGCGATGCGGAATCCCGCACTTGAAACCAGGCAGATTGGCCGAACGGGGCTCAAGGTTCCGCGCCTCTGTCTCGGAACATCGGTGCTGGCGAGCATGCCCGAGGCCTACGGTTACGGGGTGACTGAGGCCGCCGCCAAGGCCATGCTCCGCGCCATACTCACAGGTCCCGTCCGGTTCCTCGACACGTCACGAAACTATGGCGCCGGTCGGGCGGAAACCTGGCTCGGCGATGTGCTTCGCGAACTGGGCGGTCTGCCGCGCGATTTCGTGGTCTCGACCAAGCTTGATCGCGATCCCGCCACCAATCGCCTCGATGCAGCGCGCGCTCGCCGGTCGCTGCAAGAAAGCCTGGAGGCAATGGGGCTTGATCGCGTGCACATCCTGCACCTGCATGATCCCGAATATGCCCTGTCGCTGGACGAGGTGACCCGCAAGGGCGGCGCCATTAATGAGTTGATGAAGATGAAGGAAGAGGGCCTCGCGCAGGCGATAGGCCTGGCGGCTGGCCGCGTCGATGTCATGATGCCGCTGCTGCGTGATTTTGACTTTGATGTCCTTATCACCCACAACCGCTACACCCTGCTTAACCGCAATGCCGCGGCGATGATCGATTTCGCGCATGGCAAGGGCATGGGCGTACTGAATGCCGCGCCCTTTGGCAGCGGCGTCCTCGCCAAGGGTGCGGCCTCGAACGCCCGGCATGCCTATCAGGATCTGACTCCCGGGATTCGCAGCCGCGTGAGAGCCATTGAAGAAATCTGTGCCCGTCATGCCGTTCCTATCGGACCCGTCGCGCTGCAGTTTTCCATGCGCGATCCGCGCATCACCTCGACCATAACCGGTGTCAGCAAACCGGAGCGCATTCAGCAGGCGTTGGACTGGGCCAATGTGCCGGTGCCTGAAGCGCTCTGGGAGGAGATCGCAGGCCTTGCCGTCGACACCGCCGACCCGGAAGCGACGCGAGACTACCAGCCGCCGGCCTGAACGGCACCCCCGCTGGCTTGGAGACAATCTGTTACCTATGTCTCCGGGCCGGACAGTGGGCTACATCGACCTGGAACAGAGGACCCTGCAGACTATCGACAACCCGTTCGGCACGAGGTTGTCACCCATGTCTTAGGTACAATCTGTTACCCATGTCTCCGGGCCGGACAGACAGGATATGGAGCGGGCGAAGGGAATCGAACCCTCGACATACAGCTTGGGAAGCTGTCGTTC
>CAZIXE010000024.1:0-53034 GCA_964543235.1 uncultured Rhizobiaceae bacterium
AACCTTGCCTGGCACTGGTCAAATCGATGCCTAAAGTGTAAGTTGACCTTGCGATAATCTGGGCCGGAGCAACCTCATGCGCGTCAGGGATTTGAATGCGGGGCTGAAAGCCCTTGCTGTGGCGGGCAATCATGTGGTCGTTCTCGGCTGGGACATGGCCGAAGCGCAGATGCGGAGCCTCGGAATCCTGGGCTTCTCAATATCGCGAACCCGCGCTGAGGACGGCGAAGTGATCTGGTTGCCCGGCATGAAGACCTTTGAGTCTGTGGATGAAGTGCCTGATCCCGGTGTCCCGGTGTCCTCGTTCCGTCATCCCCTGCAGACCTTCCAGTGGGCGGACTACAGCGTTTCGCCAGGCAAAACCTATACCTACCGCGTCGTGGCGCGGCATGGCCAGCCGGGCAACCTGCAGGATGGACCGGCCGTGCAAATGACCTTAACAACTCACGTCACCGACATGGGCAAACACGCTGTCTACTTCAACCGCGGCGCTGTTGCTTCGCAGGAATACGCAAGGCGTTTTCTCAATCAGCCTCCCGACATCGTCGGCCAGGCAGCCTATGACTGGCTCTCCCGCGGTCTGATCGAGGGGCTCGAGGCCTTCATCGCAGGCGCCGGTTCCAACTGCGAACTGCGCGGCGCTTTCTTCGAATTCAAGAATGCCAGAATCTATGCGGCCCTCAAGGCAGCCAAGGACCGCGGCACGTCGGTAAAAATTATCTATGATGGCGACTCGCAGCTCGAAAAGAATCTCGAGAATCTGGAAGGCAGCGGCATAAAATCGCTCACCAAGGCGCGCACGCGCTCCGGTCAGTTCGCCCACAACAAGTTTCTGGTGTTAAGCCACAGCGGTGCGGCCGCGGAGGTCTGGACTGGCTCGACCAATCTCAGCGAGAACGGAATTTTCGGGCATTCCAACAATGCGCATGTTGTCCGCGACAGCCTGGTTGCCGGCGCCTATCGCGATTACTGGGACATTCTCGACCGCGATCGAACGCTGAAGCCCACGGGCATCGATGTCGAACAGATGAATGCCGCGCCGCCCATTCCCTGGAGCAAGGAGACCGAGGTTATCTTCTCGCCGCGCCGCTCACTCGCGGCACTGGACTGGTACGCCCAGCTTGCCGACGCAGCCGACAAGCCGCTTTTCGCGACATTCGCCTTCGGGATGGATAAGCGCTTTGTGAAGGTCTACGAGAAGACGGACGGCGTTCTCCGTTTCGCCCTTATGGAAAAGAAGGGCAACGGCAAGAAATTCAGAGAACAGGCCCGGCAGATCGACAAACTTAGAAAGCTGAAGAATGTCGTCATCTCGGTCGGCAACAAGGTCGAGACCAACAGCTTCGACCGCTGGCTGGCGGAGATCGACAGGATTACCGATGAGGCACATGTCCTCTATGTGCACACCAAGTACATGATGATCGATCCGCTGGGCGAGGATCCGGTCGTCATCGTCGGTTCCGCCAATTTCTCCGAAGCCTCGACCAACAAGAATGACGAGAATATGCTGGTGATCAGGGGTAACAAGGATGTGGCCGACATCTATACGGGCGAGTTCATGCGCCTCTTCTCGCACTACTCTTTTCGTGAGTCTCTGACTTTCCGGAGGATTGGCGCCCCGACCGACCTGAAACGCAAGTTCCTCAAGGAGGACGTCTCGTGGATCGACGGCGACCGGCCGGGGACGGGATATTTTGTGCCCGGCGGCGACCGTGCACTGCGGCGGGCGTATTTTTCGGGCTGACGCGGCAGATCACTCCGGCCCCAGCGCCAGCTCCGCCGGATCGATCAGCAGGAAGCGGCAGATGGCGGCAACCACCAGATTGTGGTCGTCGCGCTGCGGCGGCCCCGACACCGTGACAGCGCCGATGACTCCCGTACCCCGGATATGGATCGGGAAGCTGCCGCCATGCGGCGCGTATTCGAGCGGGTCGACGCCCCGTTCGGGGCCCAGCGTTGCCTCCTTCTTGAGGAGATCGCGGCCGAACCCGTAGGAGCTGCGGAAATAGCGGAGCGTCACATTGCCCTTGCGCCGCACCCACTCGGCATTGTCGGCCGTCGTCCCGGGCATTGCGTAATAGAACAGCGGCCGGCCATGCGTGCGGATTTCGATGGCAACCGGGGTTCCCCGCTTCAAGGCCTCGTCGCGGATGATGGCGCCGAGCTCCCAGGCGGCATTCTCGTCGAAACTGTCGAACTGCAGGCGTTGTTCCTGCGCGTTGATCCGGGCGATGTCGTCATCAAGGCTCATGGCCCCACCTCCTCACTCCTTGACCCGCAGCACGTCATCGGTCTTCCAGAACAGATGTGCGCCGCTGTCGAGGGCGAGCATCTGGCCGGTGAGCGCCGGCTGCGCCAGGATATAGCGCACCGTCGCACAGATTTCCTCAGGCGTGACCCGCCGTGCGAGCAGGGTGAGTTCCGCCTGCAGGGCAAAGTCCGCCTCGCTCATCCGCGCACTGGGCAGCGTCGGGCCGGGCCCGATGGCATTGACCCGAATGGCCGGTGCCAGCGCCTGGGCAAGTGTCTGCGTTGCCGTCCACAGCGCCGCCTTGGCGATCGTGTAGGAGAAGAATTTCGGATTGAGCCGCAGGATCCGGTGGTCGATCAGGTTGATGATGTTGCCCGGGACCTGCGCCGGCAGCTGGCGCGCGAAGGCCTGCGCGAGAAACACCGGCGCGCGCAGATTGACGGCATAATGGTGCTCGAAGCTCTCGGCCGTGAAGGTCAGCGGCTCGTCGGGCTCGAACAGCGACGCATTGTTGACGAGGAGTGTCAGGGGGCCGAGCTGTGCCGTGGCTTCCGCGATGATCCCTGCGGCATCCGGCCGGGCCAGATCGCCGCCGACCACCGCCGCCCGCCGGCCGTGGCGGCGCACCTCTGCGGCCACGGCCTCAGCTTCCCTCGCAGATGTATGATAGTGGATCGCGACGTCATAGCCCTGCGCTGCCAGGTCCAGCGCAATCGCCCTGCCGATGCGGCGCGACGCACCGGTGACCAGCGCCGCCTTCACTTATTTATCCAGCAGGATGACGTAATGCTTGCGCACTTTTTCCACGGTCTCCCAGGTTCCCTTGAAGCCGGACGGGATGATGAATGCATCTCCCGCCTTGAGCGTCCATTTCCGGCCCTTGTCATTGGTGATAACCGCTTTGCCGGCGATGAAATGGCAGAATTCCCACTCCTTGTAATCGATGGCAACCTTGCCCGGCGTACATTCCCAGATGCCGCAATAGAGCCGGTCCTTCTCGCCGGTGAAATGATTCCACGTTCGGGTCCTGTAGCTGCCCGACAGGCGCTTCTCGGCCTGACCCAGCTCCACCTTGGGCGCCGTCTTCCCCGTTGACTTCATAACCAGGATGTCTGCCACCGTCATTCTCCTTCATCAGCCTTGTAGATCACCGGGTATTCCGGGATATCGCCGGGCGGATCGTCGGCACATTTGCCGCGATAGCGGTATTCGAGGAGCTTGAAGCCGAACCGCCGCCACTGATACTCGGCCGTGGCCCCGCAATCCCCGAGGCCGCGGAACTTGACCAGCGTCGACAGCACTTTGCTCCCGGGATTGAACTGCTCGTAGCCGATCTCGAAGGTTCCACTCCAGCCCAGACTCTCGCTGTACTCGGGGAAGGCGAGCGGTTTGAGCCCGTCGCCGTCGCGCAGGAACAGAATCGACGATCCCTGATAGGCGCCCATGAAGCACGGCACGACATAGAGCGTCTTGCCTTCGCCAAGCACGAAGGACTCAACCTTGAACGCCGCGGGATCGGCTTCTTCGCCAAGCCACTGGCATCCCCTGGCCGGGCTCGCCTCGAGTATTTCCGCCTTGAACGCGTCCGCCGCCGCGCCCTGCAGCTCCTCTCCCGACTGGGCCAGCGGGTAGGCCACCACGCGCTGCGGGTAACCGACCCGCGACTGCTGTTCATCCGCCCACAGAATAATGGCGGAAAGCCCCGACAGCGAGAAACTCTCGCTGACGTCCTTGCCTTCCGCCGGGAAGCTGATGTCGATACGGCTGCCCTTGCGCATGGCTGCGAAGATGCGTGGCAGGGCCTCCTCATCCGCAAAGCCGAACGACGCATCATCATCGAGCGCCATGACCTCGGTCGCGGCAATCTCTGCGCCGTCGACCTTCACCACAGGATAAACACCAACGGCAGGCTGTGGCACTTTGCGCGCCACCAGAACGAGGCGCCAGCCTTCATCGAGCCCGTTGTCGCGCAGGAGCTGCAAGCGGTATCCCTGGCCGCCCCATCCGGCAACCTCGGCCTTACAGTCGAGCTTTTCATTGCAACGTGCAGACCAGTCCCTGACGGTCTTGGCCGTATCGGCTGCACCGGCAATCGCCGCACCGGCGAGCGCGAACATCAGGGCCATGAGCCATTTCATGAAATCTGTCCTTCGCGGGGAACGAAACGGGCAAGAAGCTCATCCTTGTCCGCCCGGAAGTCGGTTGCAATCCACCAGTCTTCGATCTGCCGCAATCTTTCGCCGAGCGCCGGTCCCGCCGGAATGCCGCGCCGCAGCAGATCACCGCCCTGCACCGGAAATCGCGGAATTGGCCACTGACCGGGCAACTGCAGCAGTGCCTGCCATTCCCCATTGCCGGCCCGCGCCCGTGATCGCGCCCAGCTGAGGCGTACCGCGTCAGTCCAGTCCTGCACCCCCAGCGCATAGAGCATCGCCCGCCGCTCATTGGGGCGGAGTGCCGGGCTTACGACAATCTCCTTCGTCATTTGCGCCAGGCGCCTGTTCTCCTCGTTCGACAGTTTCAGTCCTTCCTTGAGTTCATCCGGATATTGCGCCAGGAGCGCCAGCCGGCACAACGCATCCGGAACCAGGCCGTTCACTGCATCGACCCGGGCCATATGCGCGAGGGCGGCGAATTGATCAGTATGCGGAATGATGTGCCGGAGGATGCCCTTTGCCGCCATGATCGACAAAGTCTTGACTGCGCCGGGCGCCACCAGCAGCTTGAACAGTTCGGCGCGGATCCGCTCGCGCGACAGGTGATCGAGCCCGCGGCGAAATCTGATACAGGCACGCAAGCCCTCACGATCAGGACTGCCGCCGCCATAGCGGGCATGAAAACGGAAGAACCGTAGGATGCGCAGGTAATCCTCCCGGATGCGCGCCGCGGGGTCATCGATGAATCTCACCCTCCGGTTCAGAATATCTGTGTAACCATCTACAAAATCATAGATTTTTCCCTGGTCGTCGCAATAGAGCGCGTTCATGGTGAAGTCGCGCCGGCGAGCGTCGCTTTCCCAGTCGGAGGTGAAGGCCACGCGCGCCCGGCGCCCGAAAGTCTCGGTGTCGACGCGCAGCGTCGTGACCTCGTATGGAACGCCGTGATGGGTGAGCGTCACCGTGCCATGGTCGATGCCTGTCGGATGCACCCCGAGTCCCGCGGCCTTGCCTGCCGCCATGATCTCATCCGGCTTCAGCGTGGTCGCGACGTCGATGTCGGCGACGGCTTCGCCGAGCAGCGCGTTGCGCACCGCACCGCCTGCCACCCGCGCCTCGCCGCCGGCACTTGCAATGGCCCGGAACACGCATTGCAGGCCGGGCGCCTTGAGCCAGTCCGTATCGGCAAGTGACGGCAGCGCGGTCATGGCTCGGCGTAGAGCCTGTCGTAGAGATTCTTGATCATGCCGGCCGTGGCGCCCCAGATGTAGCGATCGTGATAGGGCATGGCGTAGTAGAACCGTTCCCGGCCTTGCCAGAGCCGGCTGTGCCGCTGGTGATTGCCGGGCGACATCAGGAAGCGCAACGGCACCTCGAAGACATCCACCACTTCGTTGGGCTCCGGGGCCAGCGCGAAACCGGGCTGCACCAGCGCCACCACCGGCACGACGTGATAGGCGGTTCCCGTGAGGTAGCCATCGAGAAAGCCCACCGGTTCGACGAAGTCGCGCGACAGGCCGGTTTCCTCCTCGGCCTCGCGCAGCGCCGCCGCCACGACATTCGCATCGGCGGCATCGATCTTGCCGCCGGGAAACGCCACCTGCCCCGAATGGCTCTTGAGATGTGCGGTGCGTTGAGTGAGGAGCAGCGTGAGCTCGGGCTCGCGCCGCACCACCGGCACCAGCACCGCTGCCTCGCGCGGCCGGACATTGTCCGGGATGATCCTCGATTGCGGGTTGAGGTCATCGTCGCTGCGCGCGTGCAGTTCCGGCGGAACGGCAAGCAGCCGCTGCCGTGCCAGCAACCGGAACTCGGCTTCGTCGAAAGCGAACATCAGGCCTCGTAGCCGATCTCGGCTGCCGGCTTCATGCGCCAGAACCGGCCCGACGACCACACGCCGAACCAGCCATCGACGACCGTACCGGCCGCCACAAGGTCATAGAACAGTGCCCGCGCCACCAACGCTTCAAGCCGGCCGCGCACCAGGACATAAGGCTTGAGACCGCCGGTCCCCGCTTCGTCCTCCACCCGCAGCGGATGCTCGGCGTCGAGAGTCACATGGTCATCGGCATTGGTTTCAAAGGCGATGACTTGACCCCTGCCACTGCCCGCAACCTGCATCCGGATGGCAACGAAGGCCGCATCTTCGACCGTGATTCCGCATTTCTCGACGGGCGTGACGAGATAGTATTTGCCATCCTCGTCGCGCCGCAGCACCGAGGCGAACAGCTTCATGAGCGGTTTCCGCCCGATCGGCGAGTTCATGTAATACCAGGTCCCGTCCGGCGCGATACGCATGTCGATGTCGCCGCAGAATGGCGGATTCCACCGGTCAACCGGCGGCAGGCGCCCCGCAGCAGCGATATCCTGCAAGCCCCGCAAGGGGTTAGTCGTATCCCGCGGCTCGCCGCTGTTATGCCTCAGTGTCGTCATTGTCATTCACGAGGATGTCATTAACGACTATCCTGTTTACTGGGACAGATTCGGTCCGCTGCCATTATTGCGACAGACGGCCAAACTATAGTGAGCCATATGGCAATCATCAACGAAGCAGACAAACACATTGTGGGCGAACTGGAAAAGACCGGCGCCCGCCTCGAGAAAGTTCGCGAATCGATCGGCAAGGTGATCTTCGGCCAGAGTGAAGTCATTGACCTCGCGCTGACCGCAGTGCTGGCCGGTGGCCATGCGCTGCTGGTCGGCGCCCCCGGCCTTGCCAAGACCAAGCTCGCCATCACGCTCGGCAAGGTGCTCGGTCTCGAGGAGAAACGCATCCAGTTCACCCCTGACCTGATGCCGGCCGACATCCTGGGTTCGGAAGTGCTCGATGAGAGCGAGACCGGCCACCGCCTGTTCCGTTTCGTGCCGGGCCCCGTCTTCTGTCAGCTGTTGATGGCTGATGAAATCAACCGCGCCAGCCCGCGGACCCAGTCGGCACTGCTGCAGGCCATGCAGGAGCACCACGTCACCGTGGCCGGCGTGCGCCACGATCTGCCGCGGCCGTTCCATGTTCTGGCGACCCAGAACCCCATCGAACAGGAAGGCACCTACCCCCTGCCGGAAGCGCAGCTCGACCGCTTCCTGCTCGAAATCGATGTGCCCTATCCTGGCCTCGAAGCCGAACGCCGCATGCTGTTCGCGACCACCGGCACCATGGAGGCCGAAGCTGATTCGATCCTGACCACCGCCGAACTGCTGCATATTCAGCATCTCGTGCGCCTCATTCCGGTGGGCGAGCAGGTGGCTGATGCCATCCTCAGGATTGTCCGCGGCGGCCGGCCCGGTCCCGAAGCATCGCAATTCGTGAACACCAATATCGCCTGGGGACCCTCGCCGCGCGCCAGCCAGGCACTCATGCTCGGCGCCCGCGCGCGGGCCTTGCTGGGCGGCAGGCTCTCGCCGTCGGTGGACGATGTGCTGGCCCTGGCCGGGCCGGTATTCCGCCATCGCATGGCCTTGACCTATACGGCACGAGCGGAGGGGCAAACCATGGACACTGTGATCTCGCATCTGAAATCCCTGATCGCCTGAAATGCGAGCCTATCCGGCGCTGCAGCTCACCGACCGCGCGGAGTATACGTCGCGCGCCCTGCCGCCGCTGCTTGTCGAAGCCCAGCGAATTGCGGCGACCGTGATCCTCGGCGTCCATGGCCGCAAGCGCTCGGGCCCCGGTGAGACCTTCTGGCAGTACCGCCCCTACAGCTTCGGTGATGCCACCCAGCGCATCGACTGGCACAAATCGGCGCGCTCCGACCGCGTCTTCATCCGCGAGACGGAATGGGAAGCTGCCAACACCCTCTGGCTGTGGACCTCTTCCTCGCCGTCCATGAGCTTCCGCTCGCATCTCTCCGGCACCACCAAGTCCGAGCGCGCCGATCTTATAGCCCTGGCCCTGGCCTGCCTTGCCATTCGCGCCCACGAGCGTGTCGCCGCCCTCGACGCGCCGCACGCGCCCGGCCACGCCAAGCCTGCCGTTGTCCGCATTGCCCAGTGGCTGCTCGACCGCCCGCCGACCGGCAATCTGCCGCTCAACACCAGGCTCAAGCGGTTTGCCACGGTGGTGCTGATCTCCGACTTCTACGATACGCCCGATGCCATCGCCCATGCCGCCACCGCCATCGCCTCCCAGGGGGTCAGCGGCCACCTCGTCCAGATCGTCGACCCCGCCGAGGAGACTCTGCCCTATACCGGCCGCGTCGAGTTCCAGGACATCGCCGGTGGCCCGCTGAAGTTCGTGGCCGGCAAGACCGAAACATTGCGCGAGGCCTATCAGGAGAAGTTCCTGAGCCAGCGCGAAGCGGTGCGCGACCTGGCCCGGCGGCTGGGCTGGTCCTTTGCGGTACACCGCACCGACCAGCCGCCGGTGAATCTTCTGCTCGCCCTGCACGGGCTGATCGGTGGCGACAAGAGCCGGGTTGCCGCGCAGGGCTCGCGCTGAGCGATGCCGTTCCTCGAGGCCATTACCTTCACCCTGCCCTGGGCCCTGGCCGGCCTGGCGGCGCTGCCGCTCATCTGGTGGCTGCTACGCTTCACGCCGCCGCGCCCGCAGGCGGTGAAGTTTCCGCCGCTGCGCCTGCTGCTCGAACTCGTCTCCAAGCAGGACCAGCCCGACAAGACGCCGTGGTGGCTGCTGTTGCTGCGCCTGGCCATTGCCGCCCTGGTGATCTTTGCCGTGTCGCATCCGCTCTACGCCCCGGGAAGATCGCCCGTGCTCGACGCGCGGCCGCTGCTGATCGTTGTCGATGACGGCTGGGCTGCCGCCCGCGACTGGACGGCACGCGCCCGCATCCTGCGCGAATTGCTCGACAGCGCGGCCCGGAATGGCGCGCCGGCCGCCCTCGCCACCACCGCCCCGGCAGCCCGGATGGGCGCCGTCGAACTGGCGGCCGCACCGGATATCGCCCGTCGCGCTTCCGCCCTCGCCCCCAGGGCGCTGGCCCCCGACCGGCCGGCCCTTCTGGAGCGCCTGCGCGCGACCTTCGCCAATGCCGACGGCCTGCGCGTCGCCTGGCTCGCCGATGGCCTTGACTACGGCGACTCCCGGGGCTTTGCCGAGGGCCTTGCGGGCCTTGCCGCGGGGCGGGCGAGTGTCGACGTGTTCCTGCCCGACCGCGCAACGATCCCTGGCGCCCTCGCCGTTCCGGTCATTGATGGCGGCCGCATCAAGGTCACGGCCCTGCGCGTCCCGGGACCCGCTGCCGAACAGTTGGTCCGGGCCCACGCCGCCAACGGCCGCACCCTCGCCGAGGCCCGGCTCACTTTCGCCAGCGATGCAGGCCGCGCCGAAGCCGCGCTCGAACTGCCGCTCGAATTGCGCAACGAGGCGAGCCGCATTGCCATCGCCGATGGCGGGACGGCTGGCGGCGTCTTCCTGTTCGACGACCGCTGGCGCCGCAAGACGGTGGCGTTGCTGGCCGGTTCCGGTCTCGAACAGGCCCAGCCCCTGCTGTCGCCGCTCTACTATGTGTCACGCGCCGTCGAGCCTTATGCCGAAATCTTCCGCCCGGTCGATGTGCGCGACCTCAAGGAGCAGCTCGAGGCCGGCCTGTCCATGCTGGTACTTGCCGATATCGGGGTGCTGCCTGGCGAGGAACGTGAGGCCGTGACCAAATGGGTGGAGGCGGGCGGCATGTTGCTGCGTTTTGCCGGCCCTCGCCTGGCTGGCGGCCAGGACGACCTCGTGCCTGTCACCCTGCGCGAAGGCGGCCGCTCGCTGGGCAGTGCCTTGAGCTGGGAGACCCCGCAGGCCATGCAGACCTTCCCCGAGCAAAGTCCCTTTGCCGGGCTGGCGCTCGATCCCACTGTCCGCATCACGCGGCAGGTGCTGGCCGAACCTGATGCGGGTCTCCAGGAGCGCGTCTGGGCCAGTCTTGAGGATGGCACCCCGCTGGTGACCGCCACCCAGCGCGGCAAGGGCGCCATCGTGCTGTTCCATGTCACCGCCAACGCCGACTGGTCTAACCTGCCGCTAACCGGCCTTTTCGTCGAAATGCTGAGGCGGATCCTCGACATCGCCCCGGGCGCCGGCGGCAGTCCCGCCCCCGGGGCGACCGCCGAACAATCCTCAGCCGCCTGGACGCCGCTGCGCGTGCTGAACGGCGCCGGCGATCTCGTCGACCCGCCACCCGAGGCCGGCCCCATCCCCGCCCGCGACATGGACCAGGCGGTCGCCGGCGCCGCCCGTCCGGCCGGCAGTTACAGCCGCGGCGGCGCCCAGCGTGCTCTCAACATCATCACCACCGGCGACGCGCTCGTGCCCATCACCGGCCTGCCGCCCGGCATCGCCACGCGAAGTTTTGCCGATGTTCCCGAACTTCCCCTGGCTCCCTGGCTGTTTGCGGCGGCATTTGCCCTGTTCCTGCTCGACTGCATCGCCGCTCTCGTTCTCTCCGGCGCCTGGCGGCGCCTGCGCCCGTCGGGTGCTGCCGCAGCCCTGGCCCTGGCCTTGTTCACGCTGGCACCAGCCAGCGACCTTCGTGCGCAGGAGCCCGATCTCGACTTCGGCTTGCGGTCAACCCTGGCGACACATCTGGCCTATGTGCTTACCGACGACGCCGCCGTGGACGACGTCAGTGGCAAGGGCCTTCAGGGCCTCGGCAACATTCTGGTTGCCCGCACCTCCGTCGAGCCGGGCGATCCCGTCGGCATCGACATCGAGCGCGACGAGATCGTCTTCTTTCCGCTGCTCTATTGGCCGGTCCTCCCCGATGCACAGCCCCCCTCGCCCGCCGCCCTCGCCAAGATCGACGCCTACATGAAGAACGGCGGCACCATCTTCTTCGATACCCGCGAGGACGGCACCAGCTTCGATGCCCTGTCCGGCAATACGTCACCCGCACTCCTGGCGCTGCGCGGCATACTCGAGAAGCTCGACATTCCGGCCCTCGAGCCGGTACCGCCCGAACACGTGCTCACCAAGTCCTTCTATCTGCTGCAAAGTTTTCCCGGTCGCTATGACCTGGGCCAGCTCTGGGTCGAATCCACCGATACCGAGGGGACCGCTGCCGGCAATGCCGACGGGGTGAGCTCCATTCTGATCGGTTCCAATGACTATGCTGCTGCCTGGGCCCAGGACCCGAGTGGCGAGCCGCTTTTCGCCGTGATGCCAGGTGGCGAGCGCCAGCGCGAATATGCCTATCGGGCGGGAATCAACATCGTGATGTATGCGCTGACCGGCAACTACAAGGCCGATCAGGTGCATGTGCCTTCACTGCTCGAGAGGCTCGGACAATGAATTGGAACGTCGTCTTTGCGCCGCTCCTGCCCGTGCCGCTGCTGATCGGGTTGTGTGCGGCCGGACTGCTGCTCGTCCTGGCGACTATCTTCTTCCGCGCCCGCGGCTGGCCTTTGCGCGCCGTGAGTTTCCTGCTGCTTGCGGCCGCCTTGTTCAATCCGTCGCTGCACAGCGAAGACCGCGAGTATCTGCCCGATATTGCGGTAGCTGTCATCGACCGCAGCCAGAGCCAGGACATCGGCGAACGCGCCGCGCAGACGGCCGAGGCCGAAGCGGCGCTGCGCCGGGCCGTGCAGAATCTGGGAAATGTCGAACTGCGCGTTGTCGGGGCAACGTCGGGCTTTGTCGCGCGCGATGACGGCACGCGCCTGTTCGAAGCGCTCGACCGCGCCCTCGCCGATATCCCGCCGGAGCGCTATGCCGGCGCCATTTTCGTCACTGACGGCCAGGTGCACGACGTCCCTGCCGATCTTGCCAAGACCGGCATCAATGGGCCGCTGCATGCCCTGATCACCGGCGAGCGCGGCGAGAAGGACCGCCGTATCGTGCTCGAACAGTCGCCACGTTTCGGCATCGTCGGGCGCGACCAGATCCTGAAATTCCGCGTCGACGAACATGGCGGCGGTGGTGGGCCCGTGTCGGTCAGCATCAAGATCGGCGACAGCGAACCGCAGGCGGTCGAGGTGTTGCCGGGCCAGATGGTGGAGGTGCCCTTTACCATCGACCGCGGTGGCCAGAACATCGTGGAAATTGCCGCGGCTCCGATGGAAGGGGAGATCACGCTGCAGAACAACCGCGTCATGAGCGTCACCGAAGGTATCCGCGAGCGCCTGCGCGTCCTGCTCGTGTCCGGCGAACCTCATCCTGGCGAGCGCACCTGGCGCAATCTGCTGAAGGCCGACGCATCCGTCGATCTCGTCCACTTCACGATTCTGCGGCCACCGGAGAAGCAGGACGGCACCCCGATCAAGGAATTGTCGCTGATCGCCTTTCCCACCCGTGAACTGTTTGTGGAGAAGCTCGACGAGTTCGACCTTGTGATCTTCGATCGCTACCAGCGCCAGGGCGTGCTGCCCCTCGCCTACCTCGCCAATGTTGCCGACTATGTCGATCGCGGTGGCGCCGTCCTGATCGCGGCGGGTCCCGATTTCGCCGAACCGGAAGGACTCTACAACACGCCGCTCGGCAGTGTGCTCTCGACCCAGCCCAGCGGCAATGTCATCGAGGGCGCTTTCCGCCCGCGGCTGACGCAGAAGGGCCGGCGCCATCCGGTGACCGCCGGCCTGCCGGGCAGCGGTGCTGAGGAACCGACCTGGGGTCGCTGGTTCCGGCTGATCGAAGCCGATCCGGGCGACGGCGAAACCATTATGGCGGGGATCGAAGACCGGCCGCTGCTGGTCCTGGCCCGCAAGGGCGAGGGCCGTGTCGCCCAGCTGCTGTCGGACCACGGCTGGCTGTGGGCCCGGGGCTATGACGGCGGCGGCCCCCAGACGGAATTGCTGCGTCGTCTGGCCCACTGGCTGATGAAAGAACCAGACCTTGAAGAGGAGGCGCTCCGCGGCCGCCAGGACAATCGCCAGCTCGTGGTGGAGCGGCGAACCATGGCCGATGCCGCCAAGCCCGTCACGGTCACGACGCCTTCGGGCAAGACCGAAACCCTGAACCTCCTTGAGGAGGCCCCCGGCCTCTGGACTGCCCGGCTCGCGGTCAGCGAAGCGGGACTCTTCCGGCTCAACGACGACGACTTGACATCGATCGCCGTGATCGGCAACGCCGACCCGAAGGAGACGGCTGACGTTGTCGCAACGGAAGAGAAGCTGGCGCCCGCCGTCAAGGCCCTGGGTGGCGGCATCGCCTGGCTGGCTGACCGCGGCGGCATCCCGCGGGTCGTCAAGGCTGACCCCGGCCGCCAGATGGCGGGATCTGGCTGGATTGGCCTCAGGGAGAACGGCGCGTACCGCGTGCGCGGCCTGCAGGACATTCCGCTCTTCGCTACCCTGCTCGCCCTCGCCGCGCTGTTGCTGCTGCTCTCGGGCATGTGGTACCGCGAAGGCCGCTGACACAGCCGGCCGGCAGGGGATGGCAGGTTGTGGCCGACAAGGTACCTATGCGGCAACTTGCGCGGCCCGCCAGGGCGCGCGCACCAGTCCCTGGACGGCGGCCAGCGCCCCATCCTGAAGTTCCAGATAGAGAAACCGCTTGGGATCGACCGGACCCGGCAGCGCCAGCCGTCCTTCCGGCAGGCGCTGGAAGCCGACCCGTGCATAGTAGGGCTCGTCTCCCACCAGCACAACGAGCTGATGCCCGAGCGCCTTGGCCCGGGCAAGCCCCTCCTGCATGAGCTTGAGGCCGATACCGAGATTCTGCCGTTCGGGATGGACGGCAAGTGGTCCAAGCAACAGGAGTGGCGTGGCTTCGCTCCCCGCGACCAATGGCCAGAAGCTGATCGCGCCGACCAACCCGAAATCCGGCTCTCGCACCACCAGAGACAGCCCTTCAATCGCTCGGTTCCCCTCTCTGAGCCGGTAAGAGGTCTTGGTGCGCCGGTCGAGACCGAAGGCCAGATCAAGCAGGTGTTCGATGGCGGCCTCGTCGCAGGCCTGGGCAGCTTCAACCGTGTAGGTCATGAAAATCAACCTTCGCAGAAACAAGGGAACAGGCGCTCACCAGCCGGTCGTCTACGAAAGTGAAGTGCAACGATAAGCCGGAGCGGATCAGACGCAGGCAATCCCACGGCGTCGTCGCGATGCTCTGGCAGGGGCAAGAATCATGGCGCGGCCCATATCACGCCTTCCCGCCCGCGTAAACTACCAAACCGCCTGCGGCTCGGCACCCCGGGTGATCTCGTCTATGCGACGGAGCGTTCCTGCAGTTGTCCCTTCGGGCAGCTGCCCAAGCGGGAAAAAACGCGCCTCGGCGATTTCCAGCGTCGGCGCCCAGGGACCGCGGTTGAAGTCGCGCACCACCAAGCAGGCAATGTGGTCGCCCCGGAAATGCTCCTCATTGGAGAACAACCCGTGCAGTTTAGGAAGATCATGGGCAATGACGCCACACTCTTCCCTGAGTTCACGAACAGCCGCTGCGAACACCGTCTCGCCACGGTCGACGCCGCCGCCAGGGAATTGCCAGCCCGGCGCATAGGTGTGGCGCACCAGCAGGACCTCTGTATCCGTGAGCGCGCACACCCTGACGCCGAGCGTCATGCCGCGGCTGAGGCGGAACCACGGATGCAGGACCGTGCGCGAGGCCGTGGTTAACAAGAGCTTTCTCATGTGCCCAGTGTGCAGAAAACCTCTTTCCAATGTCTTATATAGGTAAACTTGTATTCGTCCTGCAGGGCCACTAAGCCTTGTGGCCTGACCGGGCGCCGCGCGGTGCTCCCTACGAGGTTCTCGTTACTTCATGACCGCCATCACCATCGTTCCAGTGAACGGCAAGACCGGGCTCGCCGACTTCATTCGCGTGCCGCACGACGTGTTCCGGGACGATCCGCACTGGGTCGCGCCCCTCGACATCGAACGTCGCGAACACCTTGATCCCGCCAGAAACCCCTATTTCCGTCACGCCGAGGCGCAGCTCTTTGTCGCCCATCGCGCCGGCCGCCCCGTGGGCCGTATTTCAGCCCAGCTTGACCGCCTGCGCCTTGAACGCCATCGCGATGCGACCGGCCAGTTCGGATTCTTCGACGTGCCGGACGACCGCGCGGTCTCGGCGGCGCTCATTGGCGCCGCCGCCGCCTGGCTCCGTGCCAGAGGCCTGCAGCGGATGCAGGGACCCTTCAGTTTCTCGATCAACGACGAGACGGGCCTGCTGGTCGATGGCTTTGACACACCGCCCTGCATGATGATGGGCCACGCCAGGCCCTACATGGCAGCCCATCTCGAGGCCGCGGGCTTTGCCAAGGTGAAGGACGTGCTCGCCTATGACTATGACGCGCGCAAACCGCTGCCGCGCGCCATGCAGGCCATGGCCGACAAGGTCAAGGCGGCGCCCGACATCGCCTTGCGTGCCTTGGACAAGAAGCACCTCGAGCGCGATCTCGCCATTGTCATGGACATCTTCAACGATGCCTGGAGCGACAACTGGGGCTTCGTGCCATTCACCACTGAAGAGGTCAACCAGCTCGGCAAGAATCTCAAGATGCTGGTGAGTGATGGCTACATCGCCATTGCCGAATACCGCAGCCAACCGGTGGCCATGGCCGTCACCCTGCCCGACATCAACGGCTGGCTGGCGGATCTTGGAGGCCGCCTCCTGCCTTTTGGCTGGGCCAAGCTGGCCTGGCGCCTGCTTCTGACTGCCCCCAAGGCCGTGCGCATGCCGCTGATGGGGGTCCGGAAGGCCTATCATGGCACAGCCTTGGGTTCGGCCCTGGCCCTCGGGGTGATCGAGCGGATCCGGCGCTATCATCTCGACCGCGGCACCGCACGCGCCGAGCTTTCCTGGATTCTCGAGGACAACCGGGACATGCGACGGATCATCGAGGGACTTGGCGCGCAGCCCTACAAGACCTACCGGATCTATGAAATGACCATCGCATGACCGGCGCCTGGCGAGCCATCGTGCTGGCTGCCGGCCGCGGACCGGATGACCCGCTGGCCCGCGCCTTCGGCGTTACTCACAAATGCGCCATTCCGCTCGCGGGTGTTCCCATGTTGCGGCGCGTCGTCGATACCCTGACGAGCCATCCCGCTGTCACCGCCATTACCGTGTCGATCGATGAGCCGGCCATTGCCGCCCAACTCCTGGACAACTGCACCGGCAAACCGACAGTGGTCCGTTCTGAGCACAGCGCGGCAGCATCGGCCGCAGCCGCCGCCCGGGAACAGCGGGGACGCTATCCGCTGCTGCTGACCACAGCCGATCATCCCTTGCTGGATCACGCCATGCTCGATTTCTTCATGTCCGGCTGCCTATCCTCAGGCGCCGACCTCTGCGTCGGGTTGGCCACCGCCGAGACGATTCTGGCCGCCTATCCCGACGCCAGGCGAACCTTTCTCACCTTCGGGCGTGATCGTGTATCGGGGTGCAACCTCTTTGCCCTGATGAACGAACGCGCGCTTGCCGCCCTCGCCTTCTGGTCTTCGCTTGACCGGCTGCGCAAGCAACCCTGGCGTCTGGTGGGCGCCTTCGGCGTGATACCCCTTCTGCGCTACGCAACGGGGAGCATTTCACTCCAGTCCGCCTTCGCACTCGCCTCGAAGCGCCTGGCGCTGCGGGCCGTACCCGTTCTCATGCCCTACGCCGAAGCCGCCATCGATGTCGACAAGCCCGCTGACAAGGACCAGGCCGAAGCGATCTTGCGCAATCGCGCCGGCGTCACCATTTAGCCACCATATGGCGGGCCGCGGTGAGATCGGCGGGAAAATCGACCTCGCCCCATTCTTCCCCGTCCATGGCAATGGTCTGCACATTGATCTTCTTGGCCAGAAGTCCGACCGCCGAGGGGAACCACTGTTTCAGTCCGGCAGGATCATGCATGGCATTGTCCAGGATACTGGCATACTGGCCTGCACCGCTGCCGCGAAACAGATAGAAGCCGATCGCCTCGGCATCGACGGCTTCGAGCGGCAGCGTCTTGCCGATTTCGGTGAGCCGCGTGCCGTCGACCATGACCTTCATGTCGTCGGCATCGTATTTGGGCTTGTGGTTGATCGCCACCGTCGCCGCCGCGGCAGGCGCCGCCAGAAGCTTCTCGACCAGGCTGGTGCGAAACACATTATCGCCATTAACCTGGACAAAATCGCCGTCCATCTCGTGCCGTGCCATCCAACAACTCGCGAGATTGTCGGCCACCGAGAAGAAAGGATTGAACACGGTGCGAATGACCAGCCCGGCGGCCGCCGCGATCGCGGCAAGCGCCTCGTCCATGCGCCGCGCCGCATAGCCTGTGACCACCACGAATTCCTTGATGCCGCAGGCCGCAAAAGCCTCGATTTGCCGCTCGACAAGGGTCTTGCCGCCGATGTCGAGCAGTGCCTTGGGAACGTCGGAAGTCAGCGGCAGCAGTCTCTTGCCCTGTCCGGCCCCAAGAATGATGACTTTCACGATGCTTGATCCCCTGCCCTGCGAACGCCTATGACCGGGCCACTCCTTCGCACCCGACCCGGTTGAAGTCAACGACACGCGCCACAACTGCATGTTCAAGCTTGCCCATCTTTCCGATGTCCATCTCGGGCCGTTACCGGCTGCCGCTTCGCCGCGCGACTACCTGTCGAAGCGTGCGATTGGCTATTGGTCGTGGCATCTGAAGCGCTTCGGCATGCATGTGCCGGCGATTGCCGAAGCAATGATTGCCGACATCAGGCGCCATGAGCCCGACCACGTCGCGCTGACCGGCGACTTGATAAACATCGCCCTGCCACAGGAATTCCGCAATGCCGCCGCCTGGCTGCGCGCCTTCGGTCCCGGCAGCTGGATCACCGTGGTGCCCGGCAACCATGATGCCTATGTGCCAGTGCCCTGGACAACCGGCGCCGGACACTGGGCTGACTACATGACCGGCGACCTGCGCATGCCGGGAGCCCCGACGGGCGCGCATCTCGCCACGCCCTTCCCCTTTGTCCGCCAGCGCAAGAACCTCGCGATCATCGGTGCATCTTCTGCAGAACCCCAAGGCTATCGCTTGGCTGCCGGCTCGCTCGGCAATCGGCAACTCGAGGACCTTGCCAAGACTCTCGCCGCACTGCGCGAGCGCGGCTTCTTCCGGGTCCTGCTGATTCATCATCCGCCCCTGCCGGGCCAGAGCGCGCCGCGCAAGGCTCTCAACGACGCAGCAGCCCTCAAGTCGGTCATCGAGGCCCAAGGGGTCGAACTTGTCCTCTTCGGCCATACCCACACCCACATGCGCGCCGCAGTCGAGACCCGTCATGGGCCGGCTCACGTGATCGGCATTCCCTCGGCGAGCACACGCACCGGCACCATCTACCCGCCCGCGGCCTGGTATCAGTACGCCATCCGCCGTCTCGACGGGCAATGGCACACCCGGGTGACCGTTCGCGCGCTGAGTGCAGCGACGGGGCAATTTGAGACCCAAACGGAATTTGATTTGCGGAACTAGCCTTGCGATAGATAGCGGATGCCTCACGCCACGATCCTGAAATTCGGCTTCCCCGACAGCCTCGTTCACGACGGGCGCTGCTGGTGCGTGTTGCTGCGCCCGGCGCAGGTTACCCTCGGCTCCCTGGTGCTCTGCTGCAAGGAGGAGGTAACGTCCTTCTCCACCATCTCGGCTTCAGCCTTCGCCGAGTTTCCGGACATGATCAGGGGAATTGAAGCGACCCTTGGCCGTTTCAACCCCTATGACCGCATCAACTACCTCATGCTGATGATGGTCGACCCCCACGTGCACTTTCATGTGATTCCCCGCTATGCTACGGCGCAGGTCTATGCCGGCCAGGAATTTCCTGACGCCGGCTGGCCCGGCCCACCGGCACTGCAGGCCGCCATCACCCCCGGCAAACTGGCATTCGACGCACTGCGCACCGCCATTACCAGCTGCTGGCCAGGGACCGCCGCATGATCGCGACACTCGATCGCTACGTGCTGCGCCAGGTCCTGACGCCGCTACTCGCCACCATGTCCGTGGGCCTCCTCGTGCTACTCGCCGAGCGCATGGTACGGCTGCTCGACACCACACTCGGCAAGCGCAACTCTTTTGTCATCGTCTTCGAGATGCTGGCCTACCTGGTGCCGCACTATCTCGGGCTTGCGGTGCCCGCCGCGCTGTTTCTCGGCATGTTGCTGGGCTTCAACAAGATGTCGAAGGATTCGGAGATCGACTCCTGGATGGCCGCGGGAGTCGGACTTGGCCGTTTGGCCAGGCCCGCACTGGTGCTTGGCCTGGTGCTCTCCCTTTCCTCACTGTTCGTCTTCGGCTGGCTGCAACCGCATACCCGCTACGCCTACCGCTCGGTGCTCTTCGATGTCCGAAACGTCGATGTGTTCTATCTCGCGGAGGAAGGCGTGTTCATGCAGGCCGGCAGCCGCACCTTCATCATTGACACGCTGAATCGCGATGCCAACGCCTTTGACCGCATCTTCCTCTTTGACGACAAGGGAGCCGACGGAATCGAGACAGTGACGGCGCGGCGCGGGATTCTGGTCGAGCAGGGCGAGAAGCAGCGTCCGGTCCTGCGGCTCGATGACGGCCGCATGCTCGACATCGCCACCTGGCCGGGATCAGCGCAGCAGCTCTCGCCACCCGTTGTCGCCACCTTCACCACCACCGATACACCACTGGGCCGTGTGAGCGACAAGGTTTTCAGGCCGCGTGGCGAGGATGAGCGCGAACTGACGCTCCCCGAACTCTTCAACAGTCTCGGTGCACCACCCAGGGGCACCACGACCAACGCGATGGTCGCCGAGATGAACAAGCGCCTGATCAATGCGGCAATTCCTCTGCTACTACCCATTCTCGCCATCCCCTTTGCGCTGGGCAACAAGCGCAGCCCAAGGGCCTATCGTATCGGCGTAGCCCTGATGATCCTCATCGGCTTCCACGAAATCATCGAGCAGGGCGCCATTGCCACTTCGGCCAAGGGGGTATCGCCCTGGCTTACCATGTGGCTGCCATTGGCCCTGTTGGCCGCATTTGCCGGCTGGCGTTTCTGGTCGCATGCCTACAGTGTCAGGACCGACGGCGTTGACCGGCTTGCCGATGCGCTGGCCCGCTGGTTCGCGCCGGTGAAATCCAGCATCCGGCGCCTGTTCGGTCACGAGGTCGATTCATGAATACCATCGGCCTGCTGCTGACCCGCATGATTCTGCTCCGGTTCCTGCTGATCGTGTTTAGTGTGTCAGCGTTCCTCTTGACCCTTGAGATCGTGACCTATGCCAAGGAGATCCTCGACATCCATGACGGGTCGCTGTGGGGGATTGCCCATTATGCCCTGTTTCGCTCACCCTCCGTTGTTTCGACATTCATTCCCATCAGCGTCTTGCTGTCCGTGCTCCTGACCCTCACGGAACTCTCCTATCGGAACGAAACCACCGCCTTCTGGGCGGCCGGGCTCTCACCGGTTCGTATCATGGCGATGCTGCTCCCACTGGGGCTGTTGCTCGGCGGTGCTCATTTCCTTATCAGCGACCGCGGCATTCCTTATGCTGCGCCCGTTCTGCGCGACTGGGGCATTGGCGACTATGGCGAGAAGCAACTCAAGCTCGGCGAGCGCGATCCGATCTGGATGCGGGCAGCCAGTGATATTCTCCGCGCCGGTTCCGCCAACAAGTCGGCGACTGAACTGTCCGACGTTGTCATCTTCCGCCGCAACAGTGATGGGCTTCTCACCGAACAGATCTTTGCCCGCACCGCCAGTCTCAATGATGCACGCTGGGAACTGTCTGACGCCGTCATCTATTATCCGGAGAATACCCAGCCGAACCGCCTCGCGAAGCTGATCTACTCCGGCAACCTGAAACCCGCCGCTGCCGGTGCCCGTTCCGGCGATCCGGAAGAAATGACCATCGGCGATCTCGCCTATTTCATCGAGAACCTGGGCTTCGGTATCCGCCCCACATGGGTCTACCAGACCTGGTGGCACAAGCGCGTCAGCTTTATCTTCACTGCCTTCATGATGATCTGTCTCTGTGTGCCGCTTGTCGTGAGGTTCCGGCGCGGTGGCGGCATCGGCTATCTGTTCGCGGTGGGTGTCGGTCTCGGTTTCCTGTTCTTCATTGTGGACGGCATAGCCTTGACCATGGGCGAACTGGGTTTCGTCATGCCCTGGCTGGCAGCATGGATGCCGTTACTGGTGTTCTCCGGTGTGGCCGCCACCATTGCCCTCAGAGTCGAGCGGCTCTAGAACCCACCAAACCACATCCAGGAAACCTCCGTCTTGCCAGAATCAGCGCCCGATCATCATGCCGATTCCGCCGACCCGCGCGACCCGCCCGCTGCGCGGCAAGAAGCTCAACGCGATTCCAATGGCCCGCGCCAGCGCCCCCCGGCCATCTGCATCCTGAGCAGCGACGTCCGCCGCCTGTTCGGCCTGACACCGGCCGAACGCCTGCGCCGCCAGGTTTCCAGGCTGGGAGCTCATATCTTCATCGAGTCTGGCCAGCTGGGCCGCCACGACGGACCCGTGCTTATCATTCGCGGCGACGCCGTCATTGATGCACCGCTTCTGCCGGTCTTGCTCGAACGCCGGAATCTGTTGCTCCTGGCCTCGGACGGCAGCACGCCAATTGCGGCTCACGTGCCGCCAGCCCTCTTTGACACGGCTGTTAGCATCTTGGAAGGCCGCAGTCCGGTACCCGCAGGCGGACCATTCCTGGTGAAGTCGCCGGCATCGCTCGAGGCCGACTTCTGGAAATCCCTGCGCAAGCGCGAGACGCCCTATGCGCTGCTGCTTGATGAATCGGGCATGGATGACATTGAGTGGCGCATGTTCATGGGCACCTACAAGGGCGCCACCGATCTTGTGACCAAGCATCTGTGGCCGCGGCCCGCCTTTCTTGCCACGCGTTACCTCGCTCCGCGGGGGGTTACGCCCAATATGGTCACACTGGTGGGGATCGCCCTGGTCTTTCTCGCCTTCTATCTGTTTCTCAATGGTCAGTTCATGGCCGGACTTGCGGCAGCCTGGATAATGACCTTCCTGGATACCGTGGACGGCAAGCTCGCCCGTACCACGCTCTCTTCCAGCAAATGGGGCGACATCCTTGACCATGGCGTCGATCTCGTTCACCCGCCCTTCTGGTACATCGCCTGGGCGTCGGGACTGTCGTTTGCCGGCTACATGTGGAGCGCCGGACTCTACTGGAGTGTGGTCGTTGCCATTCTCGCAGGCTACGTCCTGCAACGCGTGATGGAAGGCGTTGCCATCAAGTGGCTGGGACTGGAAATCCACATCTGGAGGCCAATTGATACGCTGTTCCGGCAGGTGACGGCCCGCCGCAATCCCAACCTCATCATCCTGACGGCGGCAACGCTGCTTGGCCGGCCGGACTGGGGGCTGATCGCTGTCGCCGCATGGACCGTGATCTGTCTCCTCCTGCATGGTCTGCAGCTCGCCCAGGCCCTCGCTGCCCGGCGGCACGGTCCGCTTGCCTCGTGGATGTCGAAGCCGCAATGACCATCGGCCTCATCGTCAATCCGCACTCGGGAAAAGTCAACCGCAAGGGCCTCGAACTGGCGAGGCTTCTGGCCGGCAAGCCCGGCATCAACATCCGTTTACTGAGCGACTTTCGCCGCCTGGCCGATGAACTCAGGGACCTTGCCAGTCTCGGCGTGACCGACCTCTATCTGAGCTCGGGCGACGGCACCATACAGGAGGTCCAGACACGGCTGGCCGAGGACCGCATCTTCGCCAGCCTGCCTCGCCTCTGTCTTCTGCCACATGGCACAACCAACATGACAGCCGCCGATGTCGGTCTGCGTCTGACCCGCATCACCGAGCAAGCCGAGTTCATGCAGCACGCAGTCCCCGCGCACCTCGTCACCCGGCCCACGCTGCGCGTGGCGAATCCGGCCGACGGTATAGCCCGCCATGGCATGTTCCTCGGCGCCGGCGCTGTGACCCAGGCCACCCGCTACTGCCAGCAGGCCGTGCACCGGTCTGGCCTGAAGGGCGACTTCGCGACATTTGCCACTCTGGCTCTCGCCATCGCCCGGGCCATGGTGAGCCGCGCGGATCCTGCCGATCCTTCCCGTATCGACCGCCCGCACGACATTCATGTTCTCGCCGACGGCAGTGAGCGCGCCGCCGGCTCCTACCTGCTGTTGCTGGCGACCACGCTCGACCGGCTGATCCTCGGTACCCGGCCGTTCTGGGGCAGCAAGACGGCGCCACTGCGGATCTCGTTGTTTCCCTATCCGTTGCCCAGCATTGCCCGCTGGCTGCTGCCTTCGATGTATGGTGGAGAGGACCGGACCCCGCCGCCCGGTGTGCGCAGTTTTTCCTGCAGCCAGTGCCAGATACGCACGGCCTCGGGCTTCGTTATCGACGGCGAATTCTTCGCCGCACCCGCAAGCGCACCGCTGCTGGTCGAAACCGGCCCGGAAATCACGTACATTCGCGGCTGAATGAAGAACATCGCAGACCTTGTAGCGACCGCCCTCGACCAGCCGGTGGACAAGGCGTTCGAGGACCTGGCGGCGCACCTCCGCCAGCTGCACGGCGGCCGCGTGCGCGCCATCCTCGGCTACGGTTCCGCCCTGCGCGGCACCCCGACCGACACCACCCTGCTGGACTTCTATGTGCTGACCGCGGGCTTTGACTCGGTGTCGGCACATCCGCTGGCGCGCCTCGCCTGCCGCCTTGTGCCACCCAATGTGTACTATGCCGAGCTCAATCAGGATGGCACGTCCTGGCATGCCAAGTACGCTGTCATGCCGCTTGACCAGTTTGTCGCGCGCATGGGGAGCAATTCATCGAACCCGTATTTCTGGGCGCGATTCTGTCAGCCGGCCAGACTGCTTTACAGCGCTGATGCCGAGAGTCGGCAGGCGGTCATATCGGCCGCCGGCACCGCCCTGGCGACCATGTACGGTCATTGCCGGGCCCTGTCTCCCGGCATGGATCCGCTCGAGCAGTTTGCTGCAGGCTTCGCGGCAACCTACCGCACCGAGCTTCGACCCGAGGCGCCCGGCCGGAACCGCGTGATCGTCGACGCCAATCCAGCCTACTATCGCACGGCCGCCGCGCTACTGGCCGACACCCAGCCGCGCCGGGCCAACTGGCCGATACGCCGTGCTGCTGGCAAAACGTTGTCGCTGCTGCGCCTCGGCAAGGCCGCCTTCACCTTCCGCGGTGGCGTCGACTATGCCGCCTGGAAGATTGCCCGGCATTCCGGCCAGATGATTGAACTCACCGATTGGCACCGCCGGCACCCTTTACTGACCGGGCTTTGGCTGCTGCCCAGGCTCTTGCGCAAGGGTACCCTGCGTTAGGCGCTGGCTGCCTGGCGCTGGCGGCCGGCCGCGACGACCTCGCCGAACAGCCCGATGATCTGATCGATGTCCGCTGCGCTGTGCGCCGCCGAAACCGAGCAGCGCAACAGGCACAGCCTGTTGGGAGTACCGGGTGGCAGGGCGATGTTGACATAGACCCCCGCCTTGAGCAGCGCGTTCCACATGGCAATCGTTGACGGCTCGTCGGGGCATTTGACGGCGATGACCGGACTGACCTCAGTACAGCCAAGCTCCAGCCCGAGCGCCTGAAAACCCCGGAACAGGCGCTCGGAATTGGCCCGCAGGCGTTCGCGGCGCTCCGGCTCGCTGGCAAGCTTCCGCAGCGCGGCAAGGGACGTGGCAATGGTCGCCGGCGACGATGAAGCCGTGAACATGTATGGTCGCATGGCATAACGCAGTGTCTCGAACTGCGGGTGATTGCCGGCGCCGAACCCGCCGATCGACCCGATGCTCTTCGAGAAGGTTCCGACGACGAAATCGACTTCATCTTGGAGCCCCGCCTCCTCCGCCAGGCCCCGCCCTTCTCTACCGAGGACTCCGAAAGAGTGCGCCTCGTCGACCAGGAGCTGGAAGGGCTGGCGCTTCTTCACCGCCACGAAATCGGCCAGTGGCGCACGGTCGCCCAGCATCGAGTAGATGCCTTCGAGAACCACCAGCTTTCCGCCCTCGCCGTCGGAACGTGCCAGGCGCCTTTCAAGATCGGCGGCGTCATTGTGACGGAACCGCACCAGCTTGGCGCCCGACAGCGTGCACCCATCATAGATCGACGAATGCGAGTCCGCGTCGAGAAAGATCGTGTCTCGGGGGCCAGCCAGGCCCGAAAGCATGCCGAGGTTGGCCTGGTAGCCCGTCGTGAATACGATGCAGTGCTCGCGTTTGAGGAATTGGGCAAACTCCGCCTCGAGCTGGCGATGCATGGCATAGCTGCCATTCGCGATGCGTGAGCCGGTCGTGCCGGTCCCGAAGGAGGCGAGTGCATCCTGCCCCGCCTGGATGCAATCGGGATCGAAGGTGATCCCCATGTAGTTGTTGGTCCCCGCCAGGATCGTCTCGCGTCCCTCGATGACAGCCCGTGTTGGCGACAGGATGCGGTCATTGACGACGCCGACCGCGTTGACACCGAGCTTCATCATGCGTTCGAACCGTTCGGCGATCGGCCGGTGCTTGTCGAAAAGGTCGGTCATCGGCTCAGCCCCTGACCCGCTCTTCGACGACCTTCACGAGTTCAGCCATGGTCCGCGTCTCGGACAGCACGTTGAGCGGAATCTCGATGTCGAAGGTGTCTTCCACCTCCATGACGAAATCCATCACCGACACCGAATCGATGTTGAGGTCTGCCGAAATGTCGGTCTCCGGCGTGAGCTTGACACCGGCGCTGTTGAATGGCGTCAGCAGCTTGCACAGCGTGTCGAAGGTCGTGGGGCCGTTGCTCATGAACCCTGGTCTCCGGTAGTTGCGGTGGCCCGGCTTTTATCGGCGTTGTGCCGGGGCGGCAACCACTGTTCCTGCCGGTACCACTGTACGGTACGCTTGAACCCCTCGGCAAACGGGGTCGGCCGTGGCGCGGTGAGTCCGCCCGTGCAAATCCAGTCGCGATGATAGAGCTCCCGCACCTTGCCGGGAGAAAACAACGGTGGTCGCGCCGCCGCAACCCGCAATGGCGCGGCCAGGTGGGCCAGGGCAAGAGGCAGCATCCGCGGCAGGTAAGCAACGCGCCGCGGCGTACCCTCCGCTGCGCGTGCCGTCTCTGCAAGGTCTTCCCAGCTATAACCCCCTGGCGTGCCGTCATGGACTTCATGCACGCCGGATAACGCCGTGCCGATCATGCCGGCAATGACTGACGCCAGGTCTTCGACAAATAGCAGCGAGAATCGCGACGAGTTCGAACCTGGAATGACGGCGAGCGGTCTGAGGAGCTGTCGGATCAGCGGCAGTGTGCCGCGATCGCCGGGTCCGTAAATGGCCGGCGGGCGCAACACCACGGCAGTACTGAATCCGCTGAGAGCCTCCTCCGCGGCCCGCTTGCTCTCCGCATAGGGGGAAAGCTCCGGCGCGCGCGCCGCCAGCGATGAGACATGGATGAAGCGCTTGACTCCGGCTGCTGCCGCCGCGGCCGCCAGAAAGCGGGTGCCGTGGGCGTTGATGGCGTGGAAATCGGCCCTGCTGCGCGCCGCCGTGGCACCCGCAAGGTTGACAATGACGTCGGCACCCGCGGCGAACGACTGCAAAGAGGCCGGCGACCGCAAGTCGCCGGCAACGACATCCAGCCTGCCTTGCGGCGTAAGCTTCCGCGGATCGCGCGCCAGCGCCCGCAGCTCATGGCCTTCCGCCAGCAGTCTGCGCAGAACATGCTCACCGGCAAAGCCGGTGGCGCCGGTCATCGCAATCCTGACACCCATTGACTACTGCGCGGCTTCCAGCCAGCGCTTCTCTTCCCTGGGCACTGCCCGGTTGATCTCGGCGATCTCGCCGGAAAGGAACCTCTGCTTTGCCGCTGCCCGTGACAGCTTGCCGGACGAAGTGAACGGCAGGCTCCTGGGCGGCACCAGCACGACTTCGCACTCCACGGCTGCCGACTGATGCACCGCCGCCGCCACGCGGCGGCGCAGATCTTCCATCTCGGCCTGATCTGTAAGCCGGCACTGCACCAGCACCACCACGTCATCCTCGCCGTCGTCGCCTTCAATGGCAAATGCCGCAACATCGCCGTCGCGCAACGGCTCGATGTGTTCGGCCGCCCATTCGATGTCCTGCGGCCAGATGTTGCGGCCATTGTGCAGGATCAGGTCCTTGGCCCTGCCGGTGATGACAATTTCGCCATTGAGCCAGTAGGCCATGTCGCCGGTATCAATGAACCCGTCTTCACCCAGAATCGCCCGGGTGGCCGGCTCATTGCGGAAATAGCCTGACATCAGGCTCGGGCTCTTTACAAATACCCGCCCCACTTCGCGATCGCCGAGCAGCCTTCCATCATCGTCCCTGATCTCGACGAACGTTCCCGGCAGCGGCTTGCCGCACACTACGAAACTGCGGACATTGTGCGCATCGCCATCCTGGGCGGGGACGGCACGGCGCGAATACTTCATCTCGATCTTGTCGACACTGTCGATTTTGATCGGTTTGTCAACATCACCGATCGAAATGGCCAGCGTCGTTTCCGCCATGCCATAGCTTGCCAGGAAGGCCCGACGATCGAATCCGGCCACGCTCAGAACTTCGGCGAAATGGGCAAGGACATCTGCCCGAACCATATCGCCTCCGATACCCGCGACCCGCCAATGCGACAAGTCGAGTGTTCTCGCCTCACCGTTGATACGGCGCGCCGCGAGGTCGTAGCCGAAGGACGGCGAATAGGCCAGGGTCGAGCGGTTCTGCGACATCAGCCGCAGCCACAGCGCCGGCCGCCGCGCAAAGGACGGCGTCGACAGATAGTCGACCGTCACCTGGCCCATGACCGGCGACAGGCAGAAGCCGACAAGTCCCATGTCATGATAGAGCGGCAGCCAGGAGAACGCCCGGTCCGCCGGTGTAATTCTCATGCCATCGGCGAGGATGCTGCGGGTGTTCGCGACAACTGCCTTCTGGGTGATTAGCACGCCCTTGGGTTCTGACGTCGACCCGGAGGAGTATTGGATATAGGCGATGTCGTCGCTTCCGAATGGCACCAGTGCCTCTGTTGACGGCGCCAGCGCTTGCAACTCCTCATGGGTCCTGACAATCCCCACTTCCGCCCGCCGCGCGGCCTCGACGATATACGAAGCCAGATCTGCCGAGGTGATGGCGGCACGCGCGTGGGCCGCCCGCAACATGCCGGCAACCCGCTCGATGTAGGCCTCCTTGCCGCCGATATACATCGTATAAGGCATGGGACAGGGCACCAGCCCGGCATACTGGCAGGCAAAAAACACCGTGATGAATTCGGGTCCGGTTTCGGCCACGACCGCGACGCGGCTGCCCCGCGACAGACCGAGTGCGGCGAGCTTGCGTGCCGTCGCAATGGCGCAAGAGCGGAGATCTGCATAGGGCAGGACATGCTCAAGTTCACCCCGGGCCGAGTAGAAATTGAAGCCCGTAATACCTTTTGCGGCATAATCCAGCCCTTCTGTTAGGGTACTGAATTCACCAAGCTTCTGGGGCAGATCGGGATTGGCGCGCGGCGTCCGCCGCAGCGCACTGCTACTCTTCGGCGTACTGACTTCGATTGTCATAAGAAACTTCAACCCCTTGGATTCTCAATACATTATTAAAGCCCGAAAGACCGGGCGAGAACCCTCCCCAGAACTCCCGACTGGGATACCGGGGGTAAGCATAAAATCCAAATCAATTGCTGTTTCAGATTGTTACCGGCAGCTACCAGCCAAACTGGCCGGAATAGACACCGACGCCATACAGAACCAAGGCTCCCACCACAAACCCCGAAACCCAGGCCAGAGCCAGTGCCGTTCGAGAGTACCTGGCTCGCTGCCGCATTGACGTTACGTCTGATGCCATCCGCCGTTCCCGCTGCACGACGCGGTGCGCGATGTGATTCCGGACACACTCAGCCATTTCCTGGCGATCCCGGCTCTCCAGCAGCAACTCGCGGCCGTTTTGCGTCCCCAGAGTGAAACGGTAGGTTTGCGGATCGGGCGCCATGACCACGCTGGCAATCGGATCGATCCACAGCCGCGGCGGATCGCCCGGTACCAGGGCCAGGTCGACTAGACCAGGTGACGGCAGGACAGCAGTCACTGGCATCAGCTCATCCTTAAGCAGCAGGAGCCGGATCGTCTGGGCGTCATGCAGGTTGGCCACAGCCTCGCAATGTGTGGCTTCGGCAACACGTGCCCGGCGCAGTGCGGCGCGCATGCCGCCGGGGTCTCGCGCGGTCTGTTCTTCTGACGCCACGTCCGTGGTTCCTCGGTCGATTCCAACTGTGCCGGAATGAAACAATCTGGTTGGACAGCCGGCACCAGTAAAGGCCCGCTGCAGGCGCGATGCCAGCCTGCTGGGACCAATTGTGGCGAATTCGGCGCCGCGTCGGGACTGTCAGGCGGTCGTCCGCTCCGGTTCCTGTGCCGATGGCCAGATCCGACCCGTTATCCGTCCGCCCCGGCCTTCGAACCGGCAAGCCCGCACTTGGAACGCAGGAGTGGCTGAAACCCGTCCATCACTCCTGGTCCGGGGATGGCTGCGGGGACTTTGGAGGAAGAGCCGCGCGCGCTTCTTGCCGCCCGATCAACCAGGCCGCCAAAGGCGGAAGCACCAGGCACAGCCCGACATACCTCGCAACCTGGTGTGCCGCCACATAGGCGGGGTCGAGGTTGAGGGCGAAAGCCATGATCGTCATCGCCTCGAGTCCGCCTGGCGCAAAGGCAAGAAGCGTCAATGGCAATGGCAGATCGGCGAAATAGGTCACCAGCCCCGCCCCGAGTGTCGAGATTGCCAGTGCCAACAGGAACCCGGCGACGCCCTCGCCAAACATGGCACGAATGTCGGTTAATGGTAGCCCCTGGAACCGCGCCCCGATCATGACGCCAAGGATGACGTTGGCCGGGATCAGTATGATGTCGGGGGTTCCGCCTTCCACATGGCCAGAAATATGCAAGCCGGCACTGGCGAGGATGGCTCCGAGTATCAGCCCGGCCGGCACCCGCAGCCGTTCGAAAAGCATTCCCACAAGACTGCTTGCGGCAACCAGCAGGACAATCTCCCAGGGGGTTGGATAGCGGCCGGGCGGCAGCCAGCCCGGGACCGGCGACAGCAGCGAGATCAGCGCCGGGAGAGCCGCCACCAGAAAGAACAGGCGGATGCATTGTGCAATGGTGACGCGGCGCATGTCGGCGCGTGCCTCATCGGCCAGTGCCAGCGTGATCGACAGCGCTCCGGGCAGGCTCGCAAAGAGTGCCGTTGGTTGCGCCCAGCCATGAAACCGGCGGAAGTAGTGCGCACAGAGCACGGTCACAAGGACGACGGTCACGGCCAGCAACAGCATGCTGAGCGGCCACTGGCCGGCACGGGCCAGAGTCTCCCAGTTGACGCTTGCGCCGGTCTGGATTCCAAGCAGGATGAAGGCGATGGCCCTTAGCCAGCCCGGCACCGTCACTCCGAGCCCAGCATAGACGGCAACGACGCCCGCAATCATGCTGCCCGCCAGCCACGGCGCCGGCAGTCCGGCGGCGGTGAACAAAGCGCCGCCGCAAGTTCCGATGACCAGCCCCGTAACCGTTCGTCTTGCCGTGTCCCGGTCGAAGAAAGTTGCCATCAGGATGTGAACAGGGGCTTCAGTGCTGCGAAAAGCTCCCTGTAGCGATGATGGGCATCGAGATAAAGCTGCCGGTGCTCATGCCGGGGCTCGACCACGCGCATATCATGGGCCAGCTGCCCTGCAGCCGCCACCAGATCCTTGAACTGGCCGGACGCCGCGCCGGCCAGCAGCGCTGCCCCGATTGGAGACGTATCGACACGCCGCGGCACCTCGGCCGGCAGACCTGTGACATCGGCACGGATCTGACACCACAACGCGCTGCGGGCTCCCCCGCCGACAATTCGCAATGCCGACACGGAAGCTCCGAGTTCGCCCACCCGGTCAAGTACGTCGCGCATCGCAAATGCGGTTCCCTCGAGCACTGACCGCGCCAGATCGCCGCGCCCATGCGCCGGACTCATCCCGAAAAAGGTGCCGCGTGCCGCAGCCAGCCACTCCGGGGCCATGGCGCCGGAGAGTGCCGGCAGGAACAGCAATCCTCCCGCACCCGGCGGTGTTGCCGCGGCCTCGCGGTCCAGCGCGACGAACCCCTCGAGTCCAAACGTCTTTCCAAACCACGTCAACGCCCCGCCGGACAGCCAGCCCGGGTTCTCGATATAGAACTGGCCTCCAATATAGGCATGAGTTTCGACCAGCCGCCTTTCGTCGATCACCGGACTTCGGTGCAAAGTACCCGTCACCTCAGCGGTGCCAAGCACGTTTAGCAACCGCCCGGATGTAACCAGGCCGGCCCCCAGCGCCGAGGCGAAGTCGTCACCCGTGCCGACGGCCACGGGCAGGCCCGGGCGAAGGCCGGTCAGGAAACTTCCTGTGTCATTCAGTGTCCCGGCAATCGCCTCTGCCGGCCGCGGCTTTGGGAGTTCCTGCGCTGGGATCGCAAAGAGAGATAGCAGGGACGCCTCATAGTCTTGCACGTGTAGCCCGTAAACCATGCTGGTCGAAGCGGTGGCATGGTCAATGACAGCGGCGCCAGTGATCCGGTTGACAAGGTAGGATACCGGCACGTGAAAGCAGCGGGCCTGTTGCACTCCGGCCACGTGGGCTTTGAGCCATCGGATCTTCGCGGCCGCATGCGAGGCATCCAGAATGACCCCGCCGCGCTTGAGCACCAATTCGGCATCGATGCCGGCGATTTCGGCTTCCGCCCGGCGATCCATCCAGATCAGGCAGGGATGCAGTGGCAGGCCATCGGCGCCGACGGCGATGACGCCATCAAGCTGGCCTGCCAGCCCGAGGCAGGTGACGTCTCCGGCATCGACATCAGCATGGCGCAGGGCACCCTGAACGGCCGGCGCTAAGGCACGTTCCCATAGTTTCGGATCCTGTTCCGCCCAGCCCGGGTGTGGGAATGAGGGCTGGTAGGCGATCGCATGCTCGCCCAGCACTTCCAGCTGATCCGAAACGACGACCGCCTTCAGACTCTGCGTGCCAACGTCAATGCCGACAATCACGCTGCAGCATCCCGGCTGCCGAAACTGGCAACCCTCACGCCATGCAGCACGTCATAATAGACTTGCGCAGGAACCTCGTCGGTGATGACCAGATCGATCGCCTTCGACGCACAGACCGTTGCGAACTGCGTCTGTCCGAACTTGCCATGGTCGGCTATCAGCACCGTCCTGCTTGCCCGCGCAATCATCTTGCGCTTGACGGCCGCGCCCAGGGCATCGGCGTCGGTGATTTCTTCCGGGGTGATGCCGCCTGCCCCGATCACTGCGACATCGGCATGATATCGCTCGAGGAACCCCACTGTCTCGACACCGAATACCGCCTCCTCCGTCAGCCGGAGGTCCCCCGGGCAGAGCATGACGGCAACCGACTCGGCGGCCGCCAGCGCCCGCGCGACCGTCAGCGAATTGGTGATGACCGTCAGTTCGATGGGCTGCCTGACCAGGGCACGCGCAAAATGCGCCGTCGTTGAGCCGGCATCGATCATCAATACGTCACCCGGTCTGACTTCCTCGACCGCGGCGGCCGCAATCCGCTGCCGACCGGCAATATTCTCCTGCGCCCGGGTTTGTACGCCCGGCTCGCCTGCTACCGAGCGCACCGCTGCTCCGCCGTACGTCCGTGCCAGAAGGCCACGCGCCGAAAGCTCATCGAGATCGCGCCGGATCGTTTCGGTGGTCACCCCGAATTCGTCCGCCAGCGTCGAGATGCGTACCGCGACATCATTGCTGAGACGCTGCAGGATGCGCTCCTGGCGGACGGTTTTCGGCAGCCTATCCATGGGCGCGCGCCTCCAGAATTGCTTGCGCCAACTCGGCGAAACCATAGCCGCCCTCATTCTCGGTCACAAAATGCGGCAGCGCCGCCATGACGTCCCTGTAGGGCTTAACATTGGCAACCCCGACGGCATTGGGAAAGAACCCGAACATCGGCGCATCGTTCGGCGAATCGCCGGCATAGATGATCCTGGTCTTGTCGCGGCCCGCATCGATGCCGAAGCCCTCCCGCAGGAACTGCTGGGACATGGTGAGCTTGTCATGATCACCGAACCACGCATTGACATGGATGGAACTGACCTTGGCATGGGCGCCCTCAGACTCGAACAGGCGGCGGATCTGCTCGGCAACGGCCAGAGGCTGGGGTGGCACATCCTCGCAGAAGTCGATGGCGACATCGATCTCGCGATAGGCCTGGTCGGAGGCGATCGCCGTGCCTGGGAACCTCTCAAGTACCCGCTGCGCTATTGCCCAGATCTTCTCGACATTGGTCCGGCGCTCGGTACTGCCCTGGGCGTAGACCCGCCGCATTTTCCGGGCGGACTCGTCATAACGGAAGTAGAAGGCACCGTTCTCCCCCACGACCCCGTCGACGGGCCACATGCGTGCAATGTGGTCGCACCAGCCTGCGGGCCGCCCGGTGATCGGAATGACGATCAGGCCTGCTGCCCGCAACGCCTCCAGGGCTGCGAAGGCCTCCGACGGCAACCGGCCGTGCAGTGTCAGCGTATCATCGATGTCCGTCAGTACCGCCTTGGCATCGCGCAGTGTGGCCGGTGGACAGTCTTCGAGCGGCACAAAATAGGCCATCAGTCGATCAGACGCTCCGCTGCTAGTTGACCCGAATCGGCGGCAAGATCCAGGAAGGTATAGCGATTGCGAATTTCGCGCGCATGCCTCACCGCCGCAGCGAACACCTGGCGGGAGAGACCGAGATCGGTGTAGTGGCGCGGCGCGCCTGCGGCACCGAGTGCCGCCGCAATCTCGCTTGCCGGGCGCAGCATGCGGGTGAGCCTGGCCGTGAGGTCAGGCCAGTGCTGGGCGATCAGCGCCGAAAAGGCCGCAGCGGCGTCATCATCAAGCAGCTTTGGCGAAAGCTCCTTCCAGCACGCAGCCCCCGCCTCGTCCCCATACCGCGACTTGAGCGCCGCCTCGGAAAGAGCCTGCGGCCTGACCACCGGCGGTGGCCCGGCGATCATCATCTCCTGCAGGCGAGCCATGACCAGTGTCGTCACTGCGATCTGCTCGCCATGCAGCGGTTCATCGCCATCGGGCTTGTGGGTCATCTCGATATAATGGCTAATCAGATGCTCGCCCTGGCTTGCGGGATAGCTGCCGCCACACAACGTCATCCCGAAACCCGAGAGCACCAGCACCTTCGCCAGCCGCTCGATAGCGGCAGGATCGCCACGCACCACCGCCTCAGCCTCCGCAACCATGGCGTCTTCAAGGTCAGCGAACAGGCTGAACGGGGTTTCACTGTAGGAGGTGCCGCGCAGCACATGAGCCATGTACCAGTCACATTGTGCAGTCGACCGGCAGATGGCATCGCCGAGGCCGGCCCGGATGAGCCGCTTGGGCGCGGCGGCCAGCACGTCGAGGTCTATGAAAACGCCATCCGGCGCCATTGCCGGCAGTGATTTCTTATGGCCCCTGACTGTGATGGCAACATTGACGGACGTGTAGCCGTTCATCGACGGCGCCGTTGCGAAGACGGCACAGCGCTTGCCCTGCCGGTAAGCGGCATATTTTGCGAGATCGTTGATCGTCCCGGACCCCACAGCGATGTATGTGCCAGCCGCCGCGCCAGCACGCATCACCTCGGTCGCCGTATGCTCATCTGGATGCGGCCGGCCGGGCAGGCGGATTGCGATCACTGGATTGAGCGCGGCTTCAACCTGACGGCCCAGCGCCTCGTAGGTGTTCGGGTCGGAGATCACGGCGTAGGGCCGCGGCAGATCAATCTGGCGCACCAGAGCAGCGGCGTCGGCAGCAAGCGACGGGGCAATGATGACCGACCTGACCGGCACCGCCAGCACAGCCCCGCTGTCAGGATCGCGCAATCGCCCCGTCATGAGGGCGTTCAGCACATCATTCATCGTGCCAGTGCCGCCAGAACGGCCTCGCACTGTCCCCTGACACCCTTGACGCCAGGCGCGAAGGCCTCCTCGAAGATTGCCGAACCGATCGTGAAGGCGCTGGCACCACTCGCTTTGACTGCCCGGATTCGCTCCGGCGAATCGATGCTGCCGGCCACGATCAGGTAGCCATCGTCACCAAGTCCGCGGCGTGCCGCCCGGATCAGCTCGACGGGATCGGCCTCCTCAGCCCGGTACGCCAGGAGATCGACCCCCGGGCAGCCGGCCGCTATGGCTGCGCGGCAGTCTGCCTCGATGCGCGCCGGATCGCCATAGAGCCGCGTGGGATGACCCATTGGCAGGCCCGGAAACGGGTAATACTTGACGGGCAGGCCAGCGAATGACGTTAACGCAAACGTCGTCTCCTGCCCGCCCAAGACCCTGTCGACACCCAGTTCGGCGGCAGCGATGATCGACGACCGGATGGTATCCGGTGTTGTACTTACAACTTCAACATAAGAAATCGCACCAGATGACCTGATGCGCGCCGTGAGCAGGCGTAGCGTCGCAAGATCGGCGCCGACATCCTTAAATCCCACATGGGTGAGGCCCACGTCCCTGACCTGATCGAAAACGTCAAGGCAATTGTCGACCGTCTTGTCATGGTGGGTAAGCATGAAGATGAAGTCCATGACACTGCTCTCTGTTGGACCTTCAAAGTTTCGTGTTGCACTAACAACATATTTTTGGCAGCATCGCAAGCATGTCGTGGAAGACGGATTTCCGGTCGATCTATTGTGATGGCGCCCCTGAGCCGGACGACATGGTCCTGCCCCCTGATGAGACAGCCTTTCTCGTCATCGATATCCAGAATACCTACCTCGAACGGCCCCGCTACGACACGCTTACGACCGCCGAGCGCCGCCGTTACGACGCCTGGACGCCGTTTCACGACCGCATGCAGAACATTGTCATTCCCCGCACTGCAAAGCTCCTCGACCTGTTCCGCCGCAATGGCGTCGAATGCCTGTTTGCCCGCATCGCCTGCCACACCAGGGATGGCCGCGACCGCTCCCTGAGCCAGAAGAAACCGGGTTGGAACAACCTGCTGCTGCCTAAGGATGAGCATGCCTCGCAGTTTGCCGCAGAACTGGCACCCCGGGGCGATGAAATCGTCCTGACCAAGACCACCGACTCGGCCCTCACCGGTACCAACCTCCGGCTCATTCTCCACAACCTCGGCATCAAGAACGTCATCTGTGCCGGCATCTTCACCGACCAGTGTGTTTCATCGACGGTGCGCAGCCTCGCCGACGAAAGCTACAATGTCATTGTCGTGGAGGATTGCTGCGCCGCAGGATCCGACGAACTTCACAGAAAGGAGCTCGAAATCATCAACATGATCTATTGCCACGTTATGTCGAGCGCCGAGGTGCAGGACATGATGAAGCTTTCCTAGTGTGATCTTTTCACTCACACGCGAAAATGCTCAAATCGCAACAAGCGCAGCCGCCAAGGCTGCAGACAGCACGGGAGACGAACGCATGGAAATGATGAGACTTTCGCGCCGCAACTTCATGCAGCGCTCGGCCGCCATGGCTGCCGCCTTTGCCGCCGGCAGCCGGTTTTCGATCGGCACCGCCGAGGCGGCGCGCGAGAAGGAACTGAACATCCTCTGCTGGGAAGGATACAACTCGGCGCAGGTTCTCGATCCTTTCCGCTCCCTTCATGGTGCCACGGTGAAGGCCGAATCCCTCACCAATGACCCGACCATGATCAACCGCCTCAGGGCCGGCGAAACCAATGTCTGGGATCTGATCAACGTCAACAACCCCTGGGCCCGCAAGGTCATGCTGCCCGAAGGCCTGATCAAGCCGCTCGACCGCGCCGAATTCGAACCCTTCTTTGAGAAGATGATGCCGGAATTCAAGCCGCCCTACCGTTGGGCCATGGACGAATCCGGCGAGCAGCTGATCGGCATGGCGCAGCGCTTCGGGCCCTACTCTTTTGTGGTCAATACCGACAAGGTCAGCCGCGATGCCGCTGAGGACCAGGGCTGGAACCTGTGGAACGATCCGGCCAATGACGGCAAGTACGGCATACTCGAGTCCGACGACTGGAACGTCTTTGACATCTGTTGCATCGCCGGCTTCGATCCCTTCAAGACCCACACTGACGACGAGGTGGCGAAGTTCACCGAAACCGCCAAGCGGGTGTTCAAGGGTGCCAAGGTTGTAGGTGACATTGCCACCATGAACCAGGCATTGGTGTCGGGCGAGATTGACTTCCACCTGACCGGCGGCACCTACTCGGCCTCGCCGGCCCGCGCCGACGGCAACAAGAACATCCGCGGCATTACGCCGAAGTCGGGACCGCTGGCCGGCGGCAAAGGCGGTATTGCCTGGATCGAGATCACCTCGGTGGTCAACAATCCCCAGGTGTCACCGCTCGCCACCGAGTTCCTGAAATACGTTCAGGATCCCAAGATGTCGCATGTCGTCGCCTTCGCCGAAGGCACGTTCAACCCGGTAACCCAGATGGGCAACAAGGAGTGCTTCGACCTGTTCACGGCCGAGGAACTCGACGCCATCCAGTGGGATTCGCTGGCTGAGGAGATGGCCCGTTCGGTCGAGTATGATATCGTTCCGGACTACGACAAGCTGCTCGACATCATGACCGCCGCCAAGAAGGAAGCATCGGCAGGGTAACCTCCCCCCTGCGACCTCTGCGCCCTCCCTCTTCGTGAGGGAGGGTCTTTCATTGTAGACTTGCCAGATGCCTGCCCGACCAACGATCCTTCAGCTCAAGTCCGTCACCAAGACATTCGGCAAGCTCAACGCCGTCGACGGCATCGATCTCGACATCGCCGACGGCGAGTTCTTCACGATCGTTGGTCCCTCGGGATCCGGCAAGACCACCATGATCCGCATGCTGGCCGGCATGGAACAGCCGACCGCCGGTGATATCCTGCTCAGGGGCAAGCGCATCAACGATGTTCCTGCCAACAAGCGCCCGACCTGCATGGTGTTCCAGTCGCTGGCGCTGTTTCCGCATCGCACCGTGGGCGAGAACATCGAGTTCCCGCTGAAAATCCGCGGCGTCGCCCCCCGGAAGCGGAGGGCCCGGGCCATGGAGTTGCTCCGCCAGCTTCGCCTTCCGGAAGACTACTATGCGAAAAGTGTTCTCAAGTGCTCGGGTGGCGAGCGTCAGCGCGTGGCTCTCGCCCGTGCCCTCGCCTTCGATCCCGAGATTCTCTTCTTCGACGAGCCCTTGTCCGCGATCGACTACAAGCTGCGCAAGACTCTCGAGAAAGAGCTGAAGGACATTCATCGCGAGACTCGCAAGACCTTCGTCTACATCACCCACAGTCTCGAAGAGGCGATGGTGATGTCTGACCGCATCGGTGTCATGCGTGCCGGCCGGCTCGTCCAGGTCGGCACTCCCAACGAAATCTATTCGGCACCGAAGGACAAGTTCGTCTCCGAGTTCATGGGTGACGTGAATGTCATTCCGGTCCGCCTCAATGGCAAGAGTCTTGTCGCTGAAGGGTTCTCAACGGCCGTGACAGCACCTCCCGTGCCGAAAGGTTTCACTGCCGGGCATCTGGTGATCCGCCCCGAGTTCATGCGATTCATCGGCAAGAGCAAGGAAGCTGATAACAGTATCAAGGGCAAACTCTACAACGAATATGCGCTGGGCTCGCGCATCCAGTACCAGGTCCGGGCCGGCGAACGTGTCTATGTTGTGGAGAAATTGCGTCAGCAAGCGCCGAAGCTTGCCCTCGACCAGGACGTCCTCATCGGTTGGGATGCCGCCGATTCAGTGCTGGTGGCGGATTGAGCATGCGCCAGACCAGCCTTCGCTTCGAATTGGCGCAAGGATCCAAATACGCTTTGCCGCTGCTGCTCTTCCTGCTGATCGGCTTTGCCGCCCCGCTGCTTGCCGTAATCGGCTATAGTTTCATGCCGGCCCGCTCTTTCGGCCTTGCTCATGCGCCGCAGCTCGGCAACTACGCGGAAGTCTTCTCCGGCAATTCCTACATCTCCTTCGGCTGGTCACTGCTGTTTGCCGCTCTCACAGTCTTGTTCCTCGCCCTGATCTGTTATCCGATCGCCTACGGTATGTCGCGCGTCTTCGGCAGATGGGCGCCCATCATCACGCTGCTCTTCACCATTCCGCTGTTCGTGTCCGAAAATGTCCGGCTCTATGGCTGGATCCTGTTCTTCATCAAGAATGGCGTACTCCTCGGCACGCTCAAGTCCTGGTTCGGCATTGAGCCGGAAAGCTGGCTGTTCACCAGGCCGATGGTGCTGCTCGGCATGATCTATGTCTATCTGCCCTTCATGCTGTTCCCGATGAGCCTCGGCGTGGCCATGGTCCCGAATGAAACCCGCGATGCGGCCGCGGATCTCGGTGCCTCGCGCTGGCAGGTCTTCAGAGAGGTTGAACTTCCGCTTTCCATGCCCGGCATCATGATCGGCTTGCTGCTGACCTTTGTCCTCGCCGTCGGTGCCATTGCCGAGGCCAAGATTCTCGGTGGCCAGACCATCATCCCGATCACCCATGATATCGAGATAGCCTTCACCTATGCGCAGAACTGGCCGCTGGGAGCGGCTCTCTCGGTGCTGCTCATGCTGGTGGTCGGCACGTTGGTGCTGCTGGTGCTGCGCCGCTTCGATCTCGATGCCATACTGGGGCGGAGGTAGCGCCATGACCCAGCGTGCCCGCCATGCCCTGATCTGGGTCTGGACGCTTTGCATCCTCATATTCGTCTATCTGCCGGCCGTCTGTATCCTTCTCGCATCGCTCACCTCGAGCCGCTATTTCCTGTTCCCCATACAGAAATGGGGGCTCGACTGGTGGCGCAAGACCTTCGCGTCCATCGAAGTCCATCAGCTGTTCAAGACCTCGATTTCGATCGCTCTTCTCGTGATGGTGATTGCCGTTGTCATCGGGTTCCTTGGAGCACTCGCCTTCGCGCGCTATCATTGGAAGGGAAGATCCCTGTTCCAGAAGATTGTGCTGCTGCCTATCTTTTTTCCCCAATCGGTACTCGGGCTCGCATTGCTGCTATGGTTCAACGCACTGGGCCTGCAGATGTCATGGCAGACCGCAGTTTTTGCCCATCTTGTCTGGATCATTCCGGTAGTGACGCTGGTGATTTCCATTCAGGTCTACAGCTTCGACCCGACGCTCGAGGAGGCAGCATTCGATCTTGGTGCCTCGCGCTGGCAGGTCTTTCGGGAAGTGACCTTGCCGGTGCTCTTGCCAGGTGTCATCTCGGGCGCGCTGTTTGCCTTTCTGCTGTCCTGGGGAAATTTCCCGTTGTCGCTTTTCACGACCGGCGCCGATACCACGATCCCGGAATATCTCTATGCGAAGATGGTGGCCGGATATACGCCGGGCGTGCCGGTTCTCGGCACCGTCTCGACCTTTGGTGCCGCGATCATTCTGCTCGGCGGCTACTGGCTCTACACCGTGCGTCGGGCCCGGCAGGTTGCTGATATCTAGGGAGGAAACATGTTCACGTCGCTGGCTGGCAAGTCTGTCATAGTAACGGGAGGGTCGAAAGGTATCGGCAAGGGCATCGCTCGGGTCTTTGCGCGCGCCGGCTGCAAGGTTCTGGTGGTTTCCCGGCACCTGAACGAGGCCGAGGCCTCTGCCAGGGAACTGGGCGGCAGCGCCTCCGGCTTTGCCGCCGATGTGACCGACATGAAGAGCATGGAGGCCATGGCCAGGGCCGCTGCCGAGCGTCATGGCGGCATTGACGTGCTCTGTGCGAATGCCGGCATCTTTCCGCCGGCGCGGTTGGAAGAGATGACGGATGAACAGTGGGATCTGGTGTTGAACACCAATCTCAAGGGCACCTTCCATTCCGTGAAGGCATGCTTGCCTTATCTCAAGAACTCAAAGCAGGGACGCATTGTCATCACGTCCTCGATCACCGGGCCGGTGACCGGCTTCCCTGGCTGGACTCATTACGGCGCGACCAAGGCCGGGCAGCTTGGTTTCATGCGCACCGCCTGCATGGAACTCGCCAAATACGGCATTACCGTCAATGCCGTGATGCCGGGCAATATCCTCACCGAGGGCTTGATCGGAATGGGCGAGGACTACCAGAAGTCCATGGCCGCATCCATTCCGCTCAAACGCCTGGGCGATGTCGAGGACATCGGCAATGCCGCGCTGTTCCTGGCCACCAAAGAGGCCAGCTACATCACGGGGCAGACCATCATCGTGGATGGCGGCCAGATCATTCCTGAATCGCTTGACGCCCTCGCTCAGGCCTGAGCGAAGCGATCAGGCACAAAGGGCGCGAGCAGCGGATCGCGATCGCCATCGAGAATTTCTCGGGCGGCCATCTGTCCGGTGGCGGCGGCATTGGTGATGCCCGAGTGCATCACGGCCATGTAAAGGCCTTCAACGCCCGGCGCCCGGCCGATCACCGGCAGGCCATCCTTGGGTGTCGGGCGGTAGCCGACTGTATGGAAGCCCAGGCGCAGCCTGTCGCCGTCAGTAAAGAAGTCTTGCACTTTCCGGAACAGCGCCTTCGCCGTTTCGTCGGGCCGTTCGCCGGGTTCCGAGCCGCTAAAATCGCTGCCGGCGACGACCCGGCCCTCGGCCGTCTGCCTGACATGCAGCTCCGGTGCGATCAACAGCCCGTTGATGAATTTCGCCACCGGTTCTGAATGCACCAGGAGGCCCGGTGGCGTAGAGAGCGGCAGTGCAAAGCCGGCAGACTGCAACAGCTGCACTGATCCGGCACCGGCCGCGACGACCACCTCATCGGCGGCAATGCTGCCCGACTCCGTTTCCGCACCCCTCACCTTTCCGTCCGCCATGAGCAGCCGTTTGACATGTGTGCGCGGGCGGAATGTGGCATTCTGTTCGCAGGCCGCCTGCAGCAGGGCCGCGGACGCCACATGCGGCTCGACGACGCCTTCTTCAGCAACGTGCAGTGCATGCTCTGGAACTCTTCGAAGCGACGGTTCCAGCCCCCTGATCTCGTCCGCGTTGACGGCGCGAATGCCATAACCCCATCCACCGTGTTCTGCAGCAAATGCCCGCAACGCTTCAGGCGGCAGGTCCCAGCAGATTGCCCCACAGCAGGTCAAGCCGACCGCCCGAACCCGGCCGGCCAGTTCGCGCCACATCTGCATGGAACGATGGCGAAAGCGGAAATAGGGCTCGGCATTTCCCCAGCTGGCATTGATCCACGCCCACGACGCCCGCGTGGCGATGCCGCCGCCTTCCGCTGCGTCGACGACAGTCACGCGCGCCCCGCGCTCAGCCAGATGCAACGCAATGGATGAGCCGACAATGCCGCTGCCGATGACAAGAATATGCCGATCCATGACGGTTCTTATGCCTCAACCGCACGCCCCTTTCCACGGGCCGTCACCCGCTGCCACCAGCCTGCGGCAATTGCGCAGTCCCCGGCTCTTGTATTCCCGCCGGAGTTGGGTTTTCTGGGGTCGGTTGGCTCACTGGACGTCATGTTGGGGCCGCCCGCGCCGAGCAGCCTTGCGGGAGAAACCATATGCGATATCGCGAACACAGCACCGATCAGCCGTTTCTGTTGCAGCTGAAGCAGTTTCGCCGCCGGGCGGTCAAGACCCTGGGCAAGAAACTGACTCGCAATCTCGCGGACTTCCTTGGCCGCCAGTCCCTGGTGGGTGACACGCCGATCATTGATGACCGGCTGTTCCCGTTTCTCGAGGCTTTTCGCCAAGAGTGGCGCGCGATTCGCGACGAGGTGACCGCCATTCTTGCCCACCGCGATGCCATCCCCGCCTTCCAGGAGGTTTCGCCGGACCAGTATCGAATCTCGACGGGCAAGAACTGGCGCACATTCGTGCTTTACGGGTTCCGCCTGAAGATGGCGCGCAATTGCAGCCAGGCGCCGGTGACCACCCGGCTCCTCGAATCTGTCCCCAACCTGCAAACGGCCTGGTTCTCCATCCTGGCACCGGGCTACCACATCCCCGCCCATCGCGGCGTCTCGAAGGGCATCATTCGCGCCCATCTCGGTCTCATCATTCCCAAGAACGCCGAGGCCTGCCGCATCCGGGTGGGCGACCAGGTCAAGGTCTGGCGCGAGGGCGAACTCTTCGTGTTCGACGATACCTATGAACACGAGGTCTGGAACGACACGCCGGAGGAGCGCGTCATCCTGCTGTTCGACTTCGACCGGCCGATGCGCTTCTGGGGCCGCGTAGTCAATGCCGCATTCCTGCGCCTGATGAAGCTCACCGCCTTCTATCAGGAACCGAAGCGCAACCTGCAGACCTTCGAAGAGCGCTTCGAGGCCGCCACCCGGCGGGCCGAGCAGAATCTCGAGGCGCTGTCCGAGCGGGACAACTGAACCGCACTCCGCGACGTCATTTCAGAACTTGACATGCGCCGCGCCCTTGAGCTCAAGCATGGCGCGCGCTTCATCGGGCGAGGCGATATCGATCGACAGCTCTTCGAGAATGTGCCGGATCTTCCGCACCAGAGCGGCATTCGACTCGGCGAGTTGCCCTTTGCCGATGAACAGATTGTCTTCGAGGCCCACCCGGACATTGGCACCCATGGTCGCAGCCATAGTGCAGAACGGGATCTGGTATCGCCCCGCAGCCAGCACCGACCAGTGATACTGCTCGCCGAACAGCCGTTCCGCCGTCTCGCGCATGATGAGGACATTCTGCGGGTCCGGCCCGATGCCGCCGAGAATGCCGAAGATGGTCTGCACGAAGAGCGGCGGCTTGACCAGCTTGCGGTCCAGGAAATGGGCCAGCGTATAGAGGTGTCCGACATCATAGCATTCGAACTCGAAACGCACGCCATGCCCCTCGCCGAGCCGTTTGAGTACCTGTTCGATGTCCTGGAAGGTATTGCGGAAGATATTGTCCCGCGACTTCTCGAGGTGCTGCGGCTCCCAGTCATGTTTGAAGCTCTTGTAGCGCTGCGCCATCGGATAGAGCCCGAAGTTCATTGAGCCCATGTTGAGGGATGTCATCTCCGGCGATGCCCGCTCCGCTGCGGCCAGGCGCTCGTCGAGCGTCATGCCCTGTCCGCCGCCGGTTGTGATGTTGACGATGGCATTGGTCCGCTCTCTGATGCGCGGCAGGAACTGCATGAACAGATCCGGAGACGGTGACGGGCGGCCATCCTTCGGATCGCGGGCGTGCAGGTGCAGGATGGCGGCCCCGGCTTCCGCCGCGTTGATCGCCTGGTCAGCAATCTGTTCCGGTGTCACCGGCAGATAAGGCGACATGGACGGCGTGTGAATCGAGCCGGTGATGGCACAGGTGATGATGGCTTTGGACTTGGCGCGCATGTTTTCTCCGTCGTATCTTGCGCCGCATAGAACGCCAGCTGCTCGGCCGCCGCAAGGGCGCCGTCGCCACGCCGCGATTGTCCGGCTGGCTGAAGACGGAGAGGAGCCAGCCATTCCGCAACCGGTAGCGCGCCGTGCTTGCTGGCCAGAGCGCAAATAATGACGTTTACGTGACAGTTTGGTGACAAAACCTGCTGGACTCTGCCAGCCGCCCACGCAAGACTTGGTCCCGCGGGCGCCTGTGACAGCAAACGGCGGCGACGTCACATGCCTGTGATATGGGAGCAGCAGGAACAGGGGCCTTTCAAGGAGGTAATACCCAAATGCAGATGAAGAAACTGGTCGGCGCGGCGCTTGCCGCGGCGCTTTTGAGCTCTACGGCCATGCCGGGCATGGCCTATGCCGATGCCATGAGCGATCTCGTTGCGGCGGCCAAGCAGGAAGGCATGCTGACAACCATCGCCTTGCCCCATGACTGGTGCGGCTACGGCGGCGTCATCGCTGGTTTCAAGGCGAAGTATCCGGAAATCACCGTCAATGAGCTGAACCCCGACGCCGGCTCGGCCGACGAACTCGAGGCGATCCGCGCCAACAAGGACAACAAGGGTCCGCAGGCGCCTGATGTCATCGACGTCGGCCTCGCCTTCGGTCCGCAGTCGAAGGAAGAAGGCCTGATCCAGCCCTACAAGGTAGCCACCTGGGACGAGATCCCGGACAACGTCAAGGATCCGGATGGTTATTGGTATGCCGACTATTATGGCGTGATGGCTTTTGGCGTGAATACCGACATCATCAAGACCTCGCCGTCCGACTGGGCTGACCTGCTGAAACCGGAATACGCCAACTCCTTCGCGCTGACCGGCGATCCGCGCGCCTCGAACCAGGCCATCCTGGCAACCATGTCGGCGGGCATGTCACGCGGCGCCGAGCCCGGCCAGGCATCGGGCGAGAAGGGACTGGAGTTCTTCGCCGAACTCAACAAGATGGGCAATTTTGTCCCCGTTTCCGCCAAGTCGGGGACCATTGCCCAGGGCCAGACGCCGATCGTCGCGGCCTGGGACTACAACCTTCTGGCCTGGCGCGACAGCCTGAACGGCAACCCGCCCATGGACGTCTTGATTCCGAAATCCTCATCGCTCGCCGGGGTCTATGTACAGGCGATCTCGGCCTATGCGCCGCATCCGAATGCTGCCAAGCTCTGGATGGAGTACCTCTACTCGGACGAGGGTCAGTTGGGCTGGCTCAAGGGTTACTGCCATCCCGCACGCTTCAACGCCATGGTTGCCGCCGGCAAGGTGCCGCAGGAGCTGCTTGACAAGCTGCCGCCCGCCGAAGCCTACGAGAAGGCCATCTTCCCGACTGTCGAGCAGCAGGCCGCCAACAAGAAGGCTGTTACCGAAGGCTGGGACAAGGTCGTCGGCGCCAACGTCCAGTAACGCTCCTCGTCCTCCGCCCCGGTCACGCGGGGCGGAGGGTTTTCCAGCAGCCGTCGCCTCGGAATCCATGTCCGCCCCCCTCCAAGTCGCCACCCCCATGCGGCGCTTTTCAGTTTCACTGAACTGGATCGGCGTGCTGCCGTTCATACTGTTTGCGCTTCTGTTCCTGATCCTGCCGACCCTGCAGATTGTGCTCGGAGCGTTCCGCACGCCAGCGGGCACGCTGACGCTCGTGAACATTCAGGGGCTTGCCGCTCCCAACATCGTCAACGCCACCTGGATCTCCATCAAGCTGAGCGTGATTACCGCGGCACTTGGCTGCCTGGCCGGGCTCCTGCTCGCTGCTGCCGTCACCCGTGGAGGACTGCCCGCATGGTTCCGGGGCGGCACGCTGACATTTTCCGGTGTTGCCTCGAACTTCGCCGGCGTGCCGCTTGCCTTTGCCTTCATAGCAACGCTCGGGCGTCTGGGCCTCCTCACTGTCGTGCTCCGGGACTGGTTCGGCTTCAACATTTATGCAGCCGGCTTCAACCTCATCAGTTTTACCGGCCTGGCCCTGACCTATCTCTATTTCCAGATCCCGCTCATGGTGCTGATCATCACGCCGGCACTCGACGGTCTGAAGCGCGAGTGGCGTGACGCGGCGGAGAGCCTTGGCGCCAGTGGCGCCCAGTACTGGCGCATGGTGGCGCTGCCGGTCCTGTGGCCATCACTCCTCGGGACCTTTGCATTGCTCTTCGCCAATGCCTTCGGAGCGGTGGCCACCGCCATGGCCCTGACCGGCTCCTCGCTGTCGATCGTGCCGATCATCCTCTTTGCCCAGATCCGCGGTGACGTGCTGCAGGATCCGCACCTCGGCTATGCAGTCGCCTTCGGCATGATCGTCGTCACCGGCATTGCCAACCTCATCTACATCGTGTTGCGCACCCGCGCCGAGAGGTGGCTCAAATGACTGCCACTCGCCTCTGGTCTTGGTTCACCTTCGTGGCGGGCTTCCTCTTCTTCTTCCTGCCGCTGATCGGAACCTTCGAGTTCTCGCTGCGCGCCCGCCGCGGCGAATACTCGTTCGACGCCTACCGCAGCGTACTCACCGACCCGCAGTTCCGGGACACCTTCACGTACTCGGTGTTTATGGCACTGTTCACCATCGCGCTCGGGGTCCTCATCGTCACCCCCACGGCTTTCTGGGTGCGGCTCCGCCTGCCGGGTCTCCGGCCGATCATCGAGTTCATCACGCTGCTGCCCCTGGTAATACCGCCGATCGTCATCGTCTTTGGTTACATCCGACTTTACAACACTTCGAGCTGGTTGCCGCTCACGGGTTCTTCGCTCGGCACTGACATCCTGCTGATGTTTGGCTATGCAACCCTCGCTCTGCCCTACATGTATCGCGCCATCGATACCGGCCTTCGCACCATAGATGTCCGCACTCTTACCGAAGCCGCCCAGAGCCTGGGCGCCGGCTGGGCCACCATTATTGCGCGGCTGATCCTGCCCAATGTGCTGGTGGCCGTGCTCTCGGGAGCGTTTCTCACCTTTGCCATCGTGATTGGCGAGTATGTTCTGGCAGCGCTGCTCAACCGGCCGGCCTTTGGCCCCTACATGGTGTGGATGGGTGGCAATCGCGCCTATGAACCCGCGGCCCTCGCGGTGATTGCTTTCACCATCACCTGGGCCTGCATGGCTCTGATCCAGCTCGCTACCCGGCTTTCCAGGCACACAAGGGCGCAACGCTGATGCCGTTCCTCGAGATGCAGCACCTCGAAAAGTCCTTCGGCCCGACACGAGTCGTCAGGGATTTCAATCTCAGTATCGAGAAAGGCGAGTTCATCTCGCTTCTCGGGCCCTCCGGCTGCGGCAAGACGACGGTGCTGCGCATGGTCGCCGGCTTCGAGGCACCGACCTTGGGAGCCATCCTGATCGAGGGCAAGGACATCGTGGCGCTGCGGCCGAACCAGCGCAAGATCGGCATGGTGTTTCAGGCCTATGCCCTCTTCCCCAACCTCACCGTTGCCCAGAATGTCGCCTTCGGCCTCAAGGTCGCGGGGCTGCCGCGGAGCGAGCGCGACGCCCGTGTTGCTGAAATGCTGAAGCTGATCGGCCTCCCTGATCTCGGCAGCCGCTATCCGTTCCAGCTGTCGGGCGGCCAGCAGCAGCGAGTTGCCCTGGCCCGCGCGCTGGCCGTGAAGCCGCGCGTGCTGCTGCTTGACGAGCCGCTGTCGGCTCTCGATGCCAAGATCCGCGTCAGCCTCCGGACCGAGATCCGCGAAATCCAGCGCGAGCTGGGGATTACCACGATCTTCGTCACCCACGACCAGGAGGAAGCCCTGTCGATGTCGGACCGCGTGGTGGTGATGAGCGGCGGCATCGCCGAGCAGGTCGGTAGCCCCCATGAAATCTACAATCGTCCTGCCACGCGCTTCGTTGCCAACTTCGTTGGGACGCTGAACACTTTCGAGAGCACTGTCGAGGATGCGGCCAGGGCCATTGTGTCGCTCGATGGGGTCAGGGTCAGGCTGCCGGCGGCGGAACTGGACGCCGCCCGCGGGGATCAGCTTTCGTTGGCGCTGCGCCCCGAGGCGGTACATCTGGGGCGGGGCAAGGGCCGCGACGTCGTCCTGCCGGCGACCATCCAGGAAGTACATTTCCTGGGCTCGGTCATTCGCCTGCGCGCCCGCGCCGCCGGAACCTCTGTCTCTCTCGATACCTTCAATCGCACCGATGTGCCGCCGCCGCCGATCGGCTCCAGCGCCGAAATCTCCTTTGCCGCGCGTGACCTGATTGTGCTCAGGAACTGAGACGGGCCGAGCGCCGCTGCGGGGTGTTCTTGTGAGACTTGAGCGGCCTGAGACATAGGTGACGTTTTGTACCGGACACATGGGTAACACTTTTGGCTTTTGGCCGGAGGTGTTGATGCCGTGGAGAGAGTGTTCGGAGATGGACGAACGTGTTCGTTTTGTGGACCGTATTCTGCACGGCGAGAGCATGAGCGAGGTGTGCCGGGAGTTTGGGATTTCCCGCAAGACCGGCTACAAGATCTTCAACCGCTACAGGGATGAAGGGCTGGAGGCACTGTGCGACCGCTCGCGCCGGCCGGTGCGCTACGCCAACCAGTTGCCGGATCAGATCGAGCGGGCGATCGTCGAGTGCAAGCGCAACAAACCGCACTGGGGCGCCCGGAAGATCAGGGAGCAGCTCGTGCGCAAGCTGGCCGGGGAAGTGCGCATCCCGGCCAGGAGCACGGTGCACGCGGTGCTCGACCGCCACGGCCTTGTGAGCCAGGCCCGCAAGAGAAGCCGGGCGAACAAGGCCGTGGGCACGCAGCTGTCGCAGGCGGCGGCGCCCAACGATCTGTGGTGCACCGACTTCAAGGGCGAGTTCAAGACCGGCAACGGCCGCTACTGTTACCCCCTGACCGTGACCGATCAGGCCTCACGCTACCTGTTGCTCGTCGAAGCCCTTGAATCGACGAAGGAAGAACCGGTCATCGCGGCCTTTGTCCGGCTCTTCAGGGACCGCGGCCTGCCCGCCGCCATCCGTTCCGACAACGGCCTGCTCTTCGCCTCGCCCAACGGGCTCTACAACCTGTCGAAGCTGTCGCTGTTCTGGCTCAGGCTCGGGATTGCGATCGAACGCATCCAGCCGGGCAACCCGCAGCAGAACGGCCGCCATGAGCGCATGCACCTGACCTTGAAGCAGGAGACGACAAGGCCGCCGGCCATGACCGTCCTCCAGCAGCAGGCAAGATTCGACGCTTTCATCAGCGAATTCAATGAGGAACGCCCGCACGAGGCGCTCGCCATGCAGACCCCGGCCGAGCTCTACATGCCCTCTTCCCGGCCCTATCAGGGCCTGCCGGAATTGCAATACCCCTTCCACGACAAGGACATCCTGGTCACCGCCTGCGGCCGCATCTGCATGCACCGCAAGAAGATCAATATCTCAACCGTGCTCGCCGGTCAGAGGCTCGGAATAAAGGAGGTCGACGATGGCATTTGGCTCGTGAGCTTTATGCACTACGATCTGGGCTACATCGACCTGGAACAGAGGACCCTGCAGACTATCGACAACCCGTTCGGCACGAGGCTGTCACCCATGTCTTAGGTACAATCTGTTACCTATGTCTCCGGGCCGGACAAGGGGAACGGTGGTAGCGGGGGAGGGACTTGAACCCCCGACCCCAGGATTATGATTCCCGTGCTCTAACCAGCTGAGCTACCCCGCCGAGAGGTGTGGCGGGATATAGGGTTGCGGCCCGCCCCAAGTCAAGCCGTATGGCCCGGGTGCTCCTCCTCCGGCTGCGGCATCCGCTTCATGAAGGTCCGCCACAGCGAAATGCCGGCGAAATAGGCCGAGGCGGCAATCCACGCCCACAGCTCGATCTGGTAGATCAGGTCCTTCGGTCCCTCGTCCTTGCTGCTGATGACGAGGCTGAGCGTCATCGCCGCCCACAACACGGTCACCGGAACGGTAATCTCGCGCCAGTCTGTGACCCGCAGCGGATGCACGAACTTGATCGGGATGAAGGTCAGCACGCTGAGTGCGGCGATGGTGACGAGATTGACGATCCAGCCCGTCTCCAGGATGTAGAAATAGAGCACCACGACGTTCCACAGCGCCGGGAAGCCGACGAAATAGTAATCCTCCGACTTCATGCCGACATTGGCGAAGGTATAGAGCGACACCGCCATGACGGTCGCCGCGGCCACCAGCCCCCAGGTGCCGGGCACCATGCCGAACCAGTAGATCATCAGCGCCGGGACCGCCACGTAGTTGAAGAAGTCGATGACATTGTCGAGGGTGCGGCCGTCGACATTCGGCAGGTACTCGAGCACCCGCGCCTTCCTGGCCAGCGAGCCGTCGATGCCGTCGACGAAGAGTGCAAGGCCGAGCCACAGGAAGGCTGCGACCGGATCGTTCTTGAGCACCGAGACGAGCGCCAGAAAGCCGGCAATGATGCCGCAGGCGGTGAAGGCGTGCACGGCCCAGGCGACCGCCTTCCGCAACTCGCGGTCGATGTTCAGATGCCCCCCGAACTTCGTCAATGCCACGGCCCTTCCCTCGCCAACCGGCCCCCGGCATCACCATAGTAAACCGTCACAGCCTTGGCAAATGGCCGTGGGCCTCAGGCAATCCGCCGGAACAGCAGCTGGGTGAAGAATCCGAACGGCCTGACCGGCCGCGTCTGCTCGAGCCTGAGCCGGTCGCTGACCAGGATGGTCTCGATCGGGAATTCCGGCCGCCAGCCGAGGATGTCGGCAAAACCGGCAAGCCGCTTCTCGACCGCACCTCTCAGGCCCTTGTCCACGCTGAAGTGATTGACGACGATCACCACCCCGCCGGGCCGCGTCACCCGCGCCATCTCATGCATCACCTGAGCCGGCTCCGGCACCACCGTCATCACATACATGGCGACCGTGATGTCGAAACTGGCATCCGGGAATTCGAGCGCCGTGGCATCCATTTCGCGCAAGGATTCGACATGGGCAAGCCTCGCCCTGGCGACGCGTTCGCGCGCCCGCTGCAACATGTCGGGCGACAGGTCGACGCCCGTCACCTTCAGGGACGGCTTGTAGTGCGGCAGCGCCAGGCCGGTGCCCACCCCGACCTCGAGCAGCCGCCCTTCGAAACTGTTGGCCAAGGCCGCCGTCTGCCTGACCCCCGCCTCGACCAGCTTGCCGAAGGTCGCATCATAGACCGGCGCCCAGCGCCGGTATGCCCGCCTGACATCGTGCGCATCGATGTCGGCGAGCCTAAGCCTCTGCCGCTGCATGAGTCGATTCCCCGTTGGCCTCCCTATATCGGTCAGATGTTAATGAATCCTGCGGCATAATCGCGGCAGCCGCAATGGTGCCGCCGCCCAGCAGCTGCTGGCCCGGCCCCGGGCCGGTATAGAAGACGCAGGCCTGGCCCGGCGAGATGCCATACTCGCCATCCACCAGCGTCACAACCGCGGCCTCGCCTTCGCGGTGGATCCGGCCGGCAACCGGCGGCCGCGTCGAGCGGATGCGCGCGAAGACCGGCACCGGTGCGTTGCCCAGCGGCTCGCGGCCCAGCCAGTTGATATCCCTGAGTTCCACGCGGTGCCGCAGCAGCGCCGACTTCGGACCCACCACCACCTGCCGCCGCGCTGCATCGAGCCGCACCACATAGAGCGGCTCGCCACCCGCCACGCCAAGGCCCCGCCGCTGGCCGATGGTGAAATGCACGATGCCCGGATGCCTGCCGAGCAGGCGCCCGTCGACATGCACGACCTCCCCGGGCTCCGATGCATCGGGCCTGAGCCGGGTGATCAGGTCGCCGTAGCGGCCGTCGGGAACGAAGCAGATGTCCTGGCTGTCGGGCTTGGTGGCAATGTCCAGTCCAAGCGTGGCGGCGATCATGCGCGTCTCCGCCTTGGTGAGGCTGCCGAGCGGAAACCGCAGATAGTCGGCCTGCTCCGGCGTGGTGGCGAACAGGAAATAGCTCTGGTCGCGCGCCATGTCGGTAGGGGTGAACAGGGCGCGCCGCCCCGGCGCCCCCGCCAGCGGCCGGCTTTCGATGTAATGGCCGGTGGCCAGGGCCGCTGCGCCGAGGTCCCGGGCGCGGGCCAGCAGATCGGCAAACTTGACGGTCTGGTTGCAACTGACGCAGGGAATCGGGGTTTCCCCCCGCAGGTAGCTCGCCACGAATTCATCGATCACCGTTTCACGGAACCGGCTTTCGAAATCGAGGACGTAGTGGGGAATGCCGAGCCTGGCCGCCACGCGCCGGGCATCGTGAATGTCCTGGCCGGCGCAGCATGCTCCCTTGCGCCTCATGGCTTCACCGTGATCGTAGAGCTGCAGGGTGATTCCGATCGCTTCATAGCCGGCAAGCTTGACGAGCCCCGCCACCACCGAGGAATCGACCCCGCCCGACATGGCCACGACGATCCGCGCTCCCGCCGGCTCCCCGATGGCGGTGCGGACCTTGACGATGAGGGCGGGCGATATCTCCATCCGCGCTAGATGGCTCCTGTCCGGCCAAATGTAAACGGCCGCGTGAAGGGCGCGGCCCTGACTTGTGCAGATGTGGAAAAACTCTCATCCAGGCAAGGCTCCGCCGCTGGTGGTTCCGGGATCAGGCGGCCGGAACCGGGGAGAACAACCTCCACCCGGCGGGTGGAGGGGCGTGGGGCAGTCACCTCACGC
>CAZIXE010000025.1:0-51555 GCA_964543235.1 uncultured Rhizobiaceae bacterium
ACCGGCTCCGCAATGGCTTGCGGGCCGCAGCGCCCGCCGCTATAAGGCCCGCGGTTTCAAGCACGGAGTGTAGCGCAGTCTGGTAGCGCACCTGCTTCGGGAGCAGGGGGTCGGTGGTTCGAATCCACTCACTCCGACCATTTCCGGCCGGTCCAGACCGGCGTCCCAGGCCCTTCCTGCCGCATTGACGACGCGATGGCGCGCGAGGCTTGCGCCCATGAAATGGCTGTTGCGCTGGCTTCTGCATGCGCTCGCGGCAATCGCCCTGCTGGCGGCGCTGCTGGCCGGGCTCGCGCGGCTGCCGCCGTGAGCGGCTCAGCGCTCGCCGGTCAGCGAGGCGGCAGCCGAGGTGGCCAGGCCCGCCAGCACCGCCTTGACGATGTCGCCGGGAATGAATGGCAGCAGGCCGGTCGACAGCGCCACCGCCATCGCCCCCTCCGCAGCCATGCCCTTGACCTGCGCCAGCCAGACAGCCAGCCAGACGAGCCCCGGGACATAGAGAACGGCGGCACCGATCAGTGTGGCGGCGCATAGTCTGACAATGCTGCGGGTCCAGCCCTTTTCGGCCAGGTAGCCCACGACGCCCGCGGCAAGGATGAAGCCCAGAATATAGCCGCCGGTGGCGATGATCTCGCCGGTCGGCAAGAAGAGGCCCGCCTGGAAATTGGCAAAGACCGGCAGGCCGGCCGCACCCTCTAGGGCATAGAGAGCAAGCGTCGTGGCGCCAAGCCTGGCGCCATAGGCAGCGCCGACCATGAGCACCGCCAGGGTCTGCAGGGTCATCGGCACCGGGATCATGGGGACGCTGATCTGGGCGGCAGCGGCCACCACCAGGCTCCCCAGCACGGCGAGAACGGCGGCGCGGCCGAGGCCCTGGCCCCGGGCAACCGGCCAGAGGCGGTCGGCAAGAAGATTTGTGTTGGTGGTCATCGGTCCCCTACCCTCATACATTGCAATGCGGCCGGCATTCTATAATGGCCGCCGGCTGACATGACAACGACCATGGCTGAACTCACCTTCGATCGCAACTTTGCGGCCATTCCCGGCGCGGCGGAACAGGTATCGCCGCTGGTGCGGCGCGTGGTGTGCAACAATCCCTCGCCCTTCACCTTCAAGGGCACATCAAGCTATATCGTGGGCCGGGGCCGCGTCGCAATCATCGATCCCGGCCCCGACGACGACACACATCTCTCGGCGCTGCTCACGGCGGTCTCGGGCGAGTGCGTCACGCATATCCTCGTCAGCCACCGGCACAAGGACCATGCGCCCCTTGCGGCAAAGCTCAAGGCGGCGACGGGTGCAGTGGTGCTCGCCGCACAGTTTTCTCCGCATCGCGGCGTGGCGGCCGAACACCGCCTCGATGCCAGCATCGATCATGGATTCGTCCCCGACGTCCTCATGGCGGAGGGCGATAGCATCGAAGGCCCCGGCTTCCGGCTCGAAGCGGTGTTCACGCCCGGCCATCTCGGCGACCACCTGTGCTTTGCGCTGCCCGAGGAGAAGACCCTGTTCTCGGGCGATCATGTCATGGCCTGGGCAACCAGCGTGATCGCGCCGCCCGAGGGCAGCATGGCACATTACATGGCCTCGCTGCGGCGGCTGCTCGACCGCGACGATGCCGTCTATCATCCCGGCCACGGGCCGTCGCGGCCGGAGCCGCAGCAACTGGTGCGCGCCCTGATCGCGCACCGGCGGATGCGCGAGGAAGCAATCTTCAAGCGGATTTGCGATGGCGACAGGACCGTCGCCGCCATCGTCCGCGCCATCTACGCCGATGTGGACCCGAAACTGCATGGCGCGGCGGCGCTCTCCACCCAGGCGCATCTCGAGCATCTCATCGCCCAGGGCCGGGTGCGCCGCAGCGAGGATGCTTACGAGGCAGTGGGCAGCCGGTGATCGCGGAAGCGCTCGCGGAGCGTGAGTTTGGAGATCTTGCCGGCAGCGGTGTGAGGGATCTCGTCGACGAAGACCACGTCGTCGGGCAGCCACCACTTGGCGACACGGCCCGACATGAAGGCCATGACGTCCTCGCGGGTGAGATGGGCGCCGGGCTTTCTCACGATCACCAGCAGCGGCCGCTCGTCCCATTTGGGATGCGGCATGCCGATCGCCGCGGCCTCCAGCACGCCGGGACAGCCCACGGCCACATTCTCGAGTTCGATCGAAGAAATCCACTCGCCACCCGACTTGATGACATCCTTGGCACGGTCCGTCACCTGCATGAAACCATACTCGTCGATGGTAGCGACGTCGCCAGTGTCGAACCAGCCCTCGGCATCGAAGGCCGCCGCGCCATCGCCCCTGAAATAGGCCGAGGCAATGGCCGGGCCCTTGACCTTGAGGCGCCCGAAGGTCTTGCCGTCATGCGGCAGGGTGCGGTTCTCGTCATCGACGATCTTCATGTCGACCATGAAGGGCACGCGGCCCTGCTTGAGCTTGAGCCGCCACCATTGCTCCGGCGGCAGCTGCCGGGTGGCACGCGTGGGCAGCGAGAGCGTGCCGATGGGGCTCATCTCGGTCATGCCCCAGGCATGAACGACATCGGTATCGTAATGCTCCACGAAGGCCTTCATCACCGCCTCGGGGCAGGCGGAGCCACCGATCACCACGCGTTGCAGCACCGGCAGGCGAAGCTCCGGGTTCTGCTCCAGGTGCTGCAGCAGCATCAGCCAGACGGTCGGCACGGCAGCGGTGATGGTGACCTCCTCGGCATTCAGCAGTTCGAACAGCGAAGCGCCATCGAGCTTCGGCCCCGGCAAGACCAGCTTGGCGCCGGCCATGGGCGCGGAGAAGGCGAGCGACCAGGCGTTGGCATGGAACATCGGCACCACCGGCATGATGCAATCGCGGCTCGACAGATCCATGGCATCGGCCATGCAGCACATCAGGCCATGCAGCACGTTGGAGCGGTGCGAATAGACGACGCCCTTGGGGTTGCCGGTGGTGCCGCTCGTGTAGCACATGCCGCAGGCCGTGTTCTCGTCGAGCGCCGGCCAGGCGAAGTGCGGATCGCCCGTAGCGATGAGCTCCTCGTAGCAGAGGGGATTGCGGAGGCTTGAGTCCTTGGGCATGTGGGCGGCGTCGGTCATGACCACGAAGCCTTCGACCTTGGGCAGCTTGTCCTGCAGCTTCTCGAAGAGCGGCACGAAGGACAGGTCGGTGAAGATCCAGCGATCGCCGGCATGGTTGACGATGTAGACGAGCTGGTCGGCGAACAGCCGGGGATTGAGGGTGTGAACGATGCCGCCGGCACCCATGATGCCGTACCAGATTTCAAGATGGCGCCAGGTGTTCCAGGCCATGGTGCCGGTCACGGCGCCGAGGCCGATGCCCAGCCGCTTCGTCACGGCGCTGGCCAGGGCGCGGGCGCGGCGGTCGAGATCGGCATAGGTGCAGCGGTGGATCGGGCCCTCGACGGAGCGCGACACCACTTCGGTCGAACCATGCCAGCGGGCGGCGTGATCGAGCACGCGGTGCACCAGCAGCGGCCAGTCCTGCATCAAGCCTTGCATGACATTTCCTTTTCTGCGGCCGGACAGTATCGCGCGGGCAGCGCCCACTCAATCGGCAAAAGCCGCGTTCAGGCGCCAGGCGGGCGAGGATCGATCGGGGTCGACCTGGCGAGATCGAGCCGGCGCTCGAGCTGGCGGGCACCGGCGAGGAGCCGGGCTTCGCCGCGCGGCGCGGCGGCGATCTGCACGCCCACCGGCAGGCCGCCCCGCGTGAATCCGGCTGGAATGGAGATCGCGGGGCAGCACACGACGGTGAAGGCGTAGGCGATGGCCAGCCAGCGGTAGTAGTTCTCGAAGGGGTGGCCGTTGACGTCAGCGACATAGCGCTGCCCGACCGGATAGGGTGCCACGATGGTGGCCGGGCAGAGCAGCAGGTCGTAGGTTGCGAAGAAGGCCAGGATACGCCGGAACAGCTGGCTGCGCAGCCGCTCGGCATGTGCGATGTCGGCGCCGGTGAGCGCCAGGCCTTTCTCGGTGTTCCAGACCACTTCCGGCTTCAGCCGGTCACGGCCTTCATCCAGCAGCGCCCCGTAGCTGGTGGCGTAGCCCAGCGCGCGATAGGTGTCGAAGACCTCATGCACGCCGGTGAAGTCGGGGTGGGCCTCTTCGACGGTAACGCCTAGCTCGCTGAAGCGGCGGGCGGCGGCGGTCACGATTTCCGCCACTTCAGGATCGACGGGGGTGATGCCGAGATCGCGGCTGACGGCGACGCGCTTCGGCAGCCAGTTCGATTCGGCGGCGGCGAAGAAGGAGGTGCCGTCGCTCGGCAGGGAGAGCGGATTGGCCGGTTCCTCGCCGGTCATGGCATCGAGGAACAGGGCGACATCCTCGACAGTGCGGGCCATGGGGCCTTCGACCGGCATGGTGGCGTCGATCTTGGTGGCCACGGTCTCGGCGACGCGGCCGGGCGAAGGCCTCAGCCCCACGACGGAACAGAAGCTCGCGGGGTTCCTGAGCGAGCCGCCGAGATCGCTGCCATGGGCGAGCCAGGCCATGCCCGTCGCCAGCGCCACCGCACTGCCGCCGGAAGACCCGGCGCAAGAGCGCGACGTGTCCCAGGGATTGAGGGTGGCGCCGAAGACCTCATTGAAGGTGTTGGCCCCGGCGCCGAATTCGGGGGTGTTGGAGAGGGCATAGACGATGCCGCCATTCTTCTCGATGCGCTGGACGAGCAGGTCCGAAGTCGCGGCGATGCGGTCTTTGAACAGGAGCGAGCCCTGGGTGCAGCGGACACCTTCGACGTCGATCAGGTCCTTGATGACGACCGGCAGGCCGGCCAGCACGCCCCGCTCCTCCACCGGCTTCGCCATCAGGGCCGCGGCGTGGCGGCGGGCGCGGTCGAAACACCGGGTCGGCAGCGCATTCACGGCCGGATCGACTTCGGCGATCCGCGCCTCGAGAGCGTCGAGACACTCGAAGGGTGTCACGGCACCGGCCTTCAGCAGGGCGACGATTTCGGTGGCAGACTTGCCGATCAGGGTGTGCATACGGACTCGCGATGGCGTTCGGGGGACAAGTCTAGGCGATGCGCCGGAGGCCGCGGAAGTCCTATTCCTGGATCGTCTCGAGATAGTCAATGACGGCCCGGATGCGGCGGCGGACCACCGTCTCCGGCCCTTCGGCACCGCCGAGACCTTCGGCGGCTTCCATCTTGAACCACTCGCCCCAGATCGGCATTTCCCGTGAGCCATGGGCCGCCAGTTCTTCGCGGCCGTCGATCAGCGCCTCGATGCGGTCGCGCGGGAATGTGCCGCCATTGCGTCGGCTGAGGCGGGTCAAATCCGGCGGCTCGACGCTCAGACCGAAGCTCGCCGGGCCATTGCCCTTGGCGTCCTCGCCGTGGCAGGTGGCGCAATAGATGCGGAAGTCACGCTCGCCGGAAATGCCCACTTCCTGCTGCTGCTCTTGGGCAGCAGCGGCGCTGAAGGCAGCAAGGATGGCGGCGGCGGCAAGGGCGAGGCGGCGTGGCATGGCGCGATGGAGCCAGAGGCGGGGCACTGGCGCCTTGACGGCGATCAATCGACGGCGTGCCGCAGCAGGAAAGACCGGGGCGCTCAGGCCAGCAGCGGTTCGATGGCGGCGTCGACCGGGTAGAGGACGCAGGGCCCGCCGTCGACGGCGATGGTACCATCCTCCGCGTACCAGTCGAATTCGCGACCCAAGGCGGGGTCGAGCGCGGCAAGGTCGATCGCTGCGGGGAAGCCCGCGGCGCTGCCAAAGATCACGTAGCTGGTGCCGGTGTAGTTGCCTTCGGCATCGCTGCCGCTGACATCGACCATGATGTCGGCGATGCCGTCGTCATTGACGTCGCCGGCGGCACTGACCCAAGAGCTGTCCATGCCGGCGGGCAGGTCAAACGCGAAAGTGTAGCCGGCCGTGACATCGACGGTGCCGGACCAGCCGTCCGCCTGGCCGAAGACGAGATGGGCCGACGTCGTACCGTCATCGCCGTAGGTGGTGACGAGCAGGTCGTCCCGGCCGTCGCCGTTGAGATCGCCCGCCGCCGCCGCCCACAGGCTGCGGCCGGCGGGAGCGGCGAGCACGAAGCCCTTGCCGTCCGCGGTCTCGGCAGGGTCGCCCGCGGGTTCGCCGCCATCTCCGGAACCGAACAGCACATAGGTGGACGTGCTATAGTCCTCGCCCGTATAGGCCCAGGTCTCGACAGCCAGGTCGCCGATGCCGTCGCCGTTGAGGTCGCCGGCCGCGTACCACCAGAAACCCGCGTCGGCAAAGCCGTCGTCGATGACGATGTCGTCGCCGCCGCCGATGTCGTCACCGGTCCAGCCATCATCCCAGCCATCGTCAATGCCGATCCAGGCATCGTCGCTTGCGATCTTGTCGCCGTGCAGCATCTTGTCTTCGGTCGGGGCCATGAGGCCAAGCGACATGCCGCCGGTTTCGGGGGCCGACGGCGGCGGCGCATCGGTACCGTCAGACTCCAGCAGCGGCAATGTGCCGAACAGGGACAGGGGGTCCGCAGCGGCAGGGGCAGTATCGTCGCAGAGATCAAGTGGCGCCACCCCGGCCAGGGGACCCGACAGAGGTGAGGTGGTGGACGGGGTGGCGGCCATGCAGTGCTCCGGAGACGTGTTCCATTTTAGCGCAAGCAAGAAGTATTCCACAAGGATAAATTGTAACGCCTAAGAAACTCTATTTGCCGGCGGGCCGGCCGCGCCGGAGCCAGGGGCCGCCGCCACGGGCCGGCAAGCGGCAACGCCGGCGGGCGGAAGTCTGCGCCGGTTTCAAGCGCTTGGGCACGGGGCCATCCCGAAAGTGGTATCCAGTTTCGGGTCCGGTGCGCTAGAAGCGGCCGGTATCCCATGGGTTTCCGCCTGCCAGCCGCTCCCCTCGCCCTGCCGCCACACTTTCGCGAGCGGCTGATCGCGCTGCTGGCGCTCGCGGTGTCGCTGGCGCTGGCGCTGCCGGTCATCACCATCGTCTGGCTGGCGCTGACGCCGACCGAGAACATCTGGCCGCATCTCTTCGCCACGGTGCTGCCCGGCTATGTGTGGCGGACCATCGCGCTGATGACCGGGGTGGGGGCGCTCGCCTTCGTGATCGGGGCGGGAACGGCCTGGCTCGTCACCATGTGCTCGTTCCCGCTGCGGCGGATGTTCCAGTGGGCGCTCCTGGTGCCGCTGGCGACGCCGACCTACATCGTCGCCTATACCTATGTGGATTTCCTCACCTTCTCCGGCCCGGTGCAGACAGCGTTGCGCCAGCTCTTCGGCTGGCGGAGCCCGGCCGATTACTGGTTTCCGGACATCCGCTCGCTCCCCGGCGCCATCGTGGTGCTGGCCATGGTGCTCTACCCTTATGTGTTCCTCACCGCGCGGGCGAGCTTCATAAGGCAGCCGCAATCGCATCTCGAAGTGGCGCGCACGCTTGGCCAGACGGCCTGGGGGGCCTTCTTCCGGGTCGGTCTGCCGATGGCGCGGCCGGCTCTCGCCGTCGGCATCAGCCTCGCCATGATGGAATGCCTCAACGATATCGGCGCGGCGGGATTCTTCGGGGTCCGCACCCTGTCGCTCGGCGTCTATACGACCTGGCTCGGCCAGAGCAATCTCGGGGGGGCTGCGCAGATCGCACTCGTCATGCTCGTCTTCGTGTTCGCACTGCTGTGGATCGAGCGGCAGGGACGGCGGCTGCAGGCCTTCGCGCCGGCGGCGCAGCGGCACCGGCCGGTCAGGCGCATCAGGCTTTCGGGCTGGCGCCGCTGGGCGGCGTTCGCGGCATGTGTCCTGCCGATCCTGTTCGGCTTTATCGTGCCGGCGGCAATCCTCATCAATTTCGCGCTGGGGCGGCTGCAGGTGCCGGCGAGCGCACAGTTTCTCAGGGCGGCGTGGCACTCGCTCATCCTGGCGCTGGTGGCGGCGGCAATCGCGGTCGTGGTCGGGCTCATGCTCGCCTACGCCAACCGGCTGTCGCGCAGCGCCATCACGCGGCTGGCCATCCGGCTCGCCAGTGCCGGCTATGCCGTTCCGGGAACGGTGCTCGGCATCGGGCTCCTGATCCCGTTCGCCGCCTTCGACAACGGGCTCGACCTCCTGATGCGCGAAATGTTCGGCGTGTCGACGGGGCTCATCCTGTCGGGCACCATCTGGGCGGTGACCTCGGCCTATGTGGTGCGGTTCCTGGCCATCTCCTTTGGCACGCTGGAGACGGGTCTGCAGAAGGTCACGCCCAATCTCGCTGCGGCGGCGCGCACGCTGGGCCGGGGACCGCTCGCGGCCCTGGTTTCGGTGCACCTGCCGCTGCTCCGGCCGGCGATCGTGTCGGCGGCGCTGCTGGTCTTCGTCGACTGCATGAAGGAACTGCCGGCGACGCTGATTTTGAGACCCTTCGATTTCGAAACGCTGGCGACGACGGTGTTCACGCTGGCCTCGCTCGACCAGCTCGAGGAGAGCGCGCTGCCGGCGCTGACCATCGTGGCGGTGGGGCTCCTGCCGGTGATCCTGCTGTCGCGGACGCTGCGCGATCCGCGGATCGGCAGTTGAGCGATGGTCAGTCCGGGAGGCCTGCGGCGCGCAGGCCTTCGATATAGGGCGTCGCCTGCTCCGGGTGCTTGCAGCCCTGCATGGCAACGCGGGCGAAGTCCAGGTTGAACCCGGGCTTGAGTACCAGAAGCCGGGCAATCCGCTGCTTCGCCTCATCGAAGCGGCCAAGATGCGCCAGGGCAGCGGCGCTGAAGGCGTGGTTCCAGAATTCCTCAACCGGCGCCTGATTCAGTTCAACGAGGGCATCCGCATAACGGCCCAACAGGAACAGGGCAAAGCTCCTGCAAAAATAGACGTAGGACGGTGGAAACGGATCGCGCTCGCGCATCTGATCAAGCAGCGAGAGACACTCCGCCGGCTGACCCAGATACGTAAGGAAGTGCGCGTGATCATAGGCAATATGCACGTCGCCGGGATTGAGGGCACGAGCCTTGCCGAAATGATAGAGAGCCTCGTCAAAATCCCGGCGCCAGCGTCGGACATAGGCCACGGCATGATGCACGCGGGCGTTATGCTCGTCGAGGCGAAGGCCCTCCTGGGCCTCAGCGAGCGCGCGGTCGAGGCCACTGCGGTCGTGATCGCGATAGTACACGCCCACCAGTGACATGGCGAGCCAGGCGCGCGCTTCGGGATTGGCGGGATCCAGCTCGACGGCTCTTTCAAGATACGGCAAGGCCTCGTCATCCGCATAACGCTGGCTCAGGTCGCGGCCTTTTAGGAGATAATCATGCGCCGTCCAGCTGGCGAGAGGCTTGCCTTTGACAAGTTCCGACCCGGCCGCTGCGATCCGGCCTTCGATGATGGCCCCGACCGCAGTCGCCAGGCGGTTCTGGAGCGCCAGCAGTTCGTTCAGTCTCCCCTCATAGCGCTCGCCCCACAGGGCTCGCCCCGAATCCGTTTCAAGCAGCTGGACCGAGATGACCAGGTCTCGTTCCGCCAGCCGGACACTGCCCTTGAGAACATGACTGACGCCAAGCGCCGCGGCAATCGCCGCCACATCGCCGGAGGAATTGCGGAAGCGGAACGAGGAACTCGAGGCGATGGTCGTCAGGGTCCGAAAGCGCGACAGGCTTGTGACGATGTCTTCGGTGATACCGTCGCCCAGATACGACTGCTCCGCGGAACCGCCGAGCACGGCAAAGGGCAGGACGGCAACTGACGGCGTCGCTGGCCTTGCAGTTTGAGGTATGGAAGGCTCCGGAAGGAGATGGCTGGTCGGGGGCGCCGCCGCATTCTCGGCGATTTCCCGTCTCAGCGCCTGTGTCTCCGGCGCCGGATCGGCGCCGAGTTCATCGCGAAGCAAATTCCGCAGGTGATCGTACTGCCTGAGCGCCAGGGCCTTGTTGCCCTGTTGAGCATAGGCGCGCATCAGCGCACAGTGAGAGGCCTCCCGCAGATTGTCCAGGCTGACCAGTCTCAGCGCCAATTCAATCTGGGACGGTCCGGTCTCCAGCGCCACTAGCCGGTCGATCACGCGGATGGCCAGCGCATGAAAGCGGGAACGTTCCGTGGCTAGCCAGTCTTCAAAAGCCGGATCGCGCAGGGCAATGTCGGCCAGCAGCGGCCCGGCAAAGACGGGAGCCGCCGCCTTCAGCGCAGCCGCATCCGTCGCGGTGGAAGCGGCAAGCAGATCGAGGGCATCGATCGCCAGCAGATCGGGATCTAGGCTGACCATATCGTCCCGCGTGCGCAGCGCAGAAGCCGCCTTACCCATCTCCTTGCGGAGGGTAGCCAGGCATTGCCTGAGACTGGCGCGAGACTGGGCTTCGCTTCGGTCACTCCACAGCAGTCCGGCCAGACGTTCCCGGGTCGAAGACAAGGATGGCGACAGTGCCAGGATACCTAGGAGCGCCCGGTTCCGCTTGCTCGTCACCGTCAGGCGGCGGCCTTCCGCATCGACAAGGGCGAATTCACCCAGAAGGCGAAGCCTGGCCCGGGAGGCGGCGAGGCCGGATGGCGGATTTGACGCCTGAAGGCTCATTTTTTGCGGGCTGTTACGCTGGAATTGCGCCCGTCTCTCCATGCATTTGCACCTCCCCGCTATCGTTTCCTCAGACTCAATCAACGCCATGTGTGGGAGGCGATCGATGTCGGACTATCTCTCAAAGCATGAGGACTTGCAATTGCAGGCAGGCCTGCTGTGCCGCCATATCGGTCAGCAGGTCAGAAAGTGGCGGATGAACCGCAAGGCTATGAAGAAAGCCGCCTGGCAGGCGGTGCAGGTCGCCCATCTCGATGCGCATCTGCGTTCCGACATCGGGATTGCCGGGAGCGGATGTGCAGATGCCGCGGCGATCTCAGCAGACTGGGTCGGTCAGGGACCGCGCTGAGGGGTGCAGGGGCCGCTTGCCCGCCAGAGCTGCGTGATCCTAGGTGGAACCACCGCAAATTCTCCATGGCCGCCCCTGAGGCAGCCATCCAGACTGGATGGCAGGCTCAAGGCCTGCCATGGAGAGAGTTGGGAGCGATTCCGCCAAACGTCATTCCGCTCTAAGGGAGGCCGGCGCGGCGATAGCCTTCGACAAAGCGGTTGCAGGTGGCCGCGTCGCGGAAGGGCATGACGTCGATCCAGCGTGCGATGGTGAAGTGAGGGTTGGCGGCGAGGAAGAGGCGCGCCTCGTTCTGCGCCTCGTCGATGCGGCCCGACATGGCCAGTGCCGCGGCAAGAATGCGGCGCGACTGGCTGCGATAGGTCTCCTCGCGGCTGAGCACCCTGACGGCGGCATCGTCATCTCCGGCGGCGAACAGAGCCGAGCCCAGGACCCAGTAATAGAGGGGATAGGGGCGCGGGTTGAGTTCGAGCGCCCGGCGTGCAGCCTTCACACCTTCCACGGGCCGCCCTTCCATGACATGGAGTTCCGAGAAGTTGATCCAGGCCTCGGCATCATTGGGGTTGAGCCTGAGTGCGGCATCGAAGGAAGCGGCCGACTCGGCCCAGCGGCGTTCGTAGAGCAGGATCCAGGCAAGCGAGCCCAGCACCGCCGCATCGGCGGGGTCGGCCGCGACCGCCTTCCGCGCATAGGCGAGGGCGCGGGCGCGATGGGGCTGTTCGGGGGCGCCGTGGAACAGCCATTCGACCGCTTCGGTCTCGGCGAGCCAGCGGTAGGCCTCGGCATAATTGGGATCGAGTTCGATGGCCCGCTCAAACAGCGGCCGGGCCCGGGTGCCGGCTTCTTCGGAGTGGCGCCATTCGCTGCGGCCGCGCATGACGAGGTCGAATGCCTCGGGACTGGGAGATTTGTAGCGGCCGGTGTCGGGAGGCGCGCGTGACGGGCCGACCAGGGCTGCGGCAATGTTCGCCGCCAGTTCAGACTGCAGCTCGTGAATGACGGGAAGCGGCCGATCGATGCGGTCGGCCCAGAGCACTCCGCTTGACTGCGTATCAATAAGCTGGGTGTTGAGGCGCAGCCCGCCGGCAAGCTGGCGCATGGTGGCATGCACGATGAAGCGAACGCCCAGTTCACGGGCGGCGTCTGCCGGCTCGGCGCCCGAATTGCGATACTTGAGCATGGTCTGGGCGGCGATGACGAAGAGGCCCGGCACCCGCGACAGGTCGGTGATCAGGTCCTCGGTCAGGCCATCGGCCAGGTAGCGCTGCTCCTGGTCGCTGCTCAGCATCGCAAAGGGAAGAACGGCGATGGATGATGGGCGCGGGGCGGAGGCGCCGGGGACTGCCGCTTGAGCCGGGGGTGGGGCCGGCGCGGCAGGGGCGGTTCCGGCAGCGACCCTCTGCTTGAGGTCGCGAGTCTCGGCGGCCGGTTCGACGCCCAGCTCAGCCTTCAGGAGCTTGCGGCAGATTTCGTACTGGCGCACGGCCAGCGCCGTTTCGCCCTGATCGGCATAGGCCTGCATCAGGGCGCGGTGGGAAGCCTCGCGCAGATCGTCGAGCGCCACCAGGCGCGCTGCGGCCTCGATCCGCGCCGGTCCGGACTCGAGCGGGATCAGCCGGTCGAGCAGGCGCATGGCTGCGGCCTGCAGGCGGGCGCGCTCGGCGGCCAGCCAGTCCGCAAAGGCCTCGTCGCGAATGGCGAGATCGTCGAGGAGCGGACCGCGGTAGAGGCGGACTGCGCGGCGCAGGCTGGCGAGGCCGGCCTGGTCGGGGAGGCCGAGCAGGTCGAGGGCATCGACATCCAGTTGCGAGGCTTCGAGGGCGACGGTGTCGTCATGGGTGCGGATTGCCGCCGCCCATTCGGGGCCAAGCTCCTTGCGCAGCACGGCCAGCGACTGGCGCAGGCTGCTGCGGCCCTGCTCCGCGCCCCGGTCGCTCCACAGCAGCGACGCGAGACGTTCGCGGCTGGCGGTGAGGCCCGGCGCCAGCGCCAGGATGGCGAGGAGCGCCCGGTTCTTCTTGCTGGCGATCGCAATGGCGCCGCCGGCGGGACCGGTGAGCGAGAACGGCCCCAGAAGCGACAGGCGCAGGCGGCTGGCGGTTGGGGCAGCGTCCGGCGCAGGCGGGCTAGCCACGGATTGCATCATCTGAGCATTGCCCCGTAGGTCCGGCATATTTTACGCCGGTTTTGCGTCTGGAACGCCGGGCATTTTGCGCCTCCCGGATAGTCTCCCCTGCAATCGGATTTCAGACCGCAAGAGGAGACGACCGATGACACTCTATCACGCAGAGACGCAGCTATTGCAACCGGCGCGTGGCACCGGCGGGGCCGGCCAAATCACCATCGCCGGGTGGCTGATCCGGCGCTTCCGGGCCCGGCGCGCCCGCCGCCAGCAGGAGAAGATCCTGAGCCGGCTCGACCCGCACATGCTGCATGACATCGGGCTGGCCAATTTCCAGCGCCGGCCGGGCCTGCCGGCCTGGGCCGTGTACAACCCGCACATGATCGCCATCGGCCTCAGCGAATCGCCGAAGCGCTGAGGGAGGGCCGCGAAGGGGTACGGAGCGGACTGGCTGCCGGGTGACTTTGCCGCATCCATCCGTCTCCATTGCCGCCCTTACGGCGGCCATCCATTGGGGCACGGCGTTGGTCCGCCGGACGGTGATATCAACCTCGATATCGCCCGGGCCGGCTGGGCGCGCCGGAGGCCGATCGAATTGCATGCAAAACGCGTGTCGAAGGCCGGTTTTTGCGCCACGACTCGCGCCAGAACCGGGCCGCAAGGCAGCACTGCCGGAAATGATTTGCCGCCGCGCCTGCGGGCGGCGTAGAAAGCGCCCAGATTTCAGGCAGACCGGCAGAGGAGGATCATCCCATGAACGTCAACGCATCGGTCAAGGGGCTGAACGAGGCCTGGGTGAAGCGGCGGGCGGCAGCGGTATCGCGCGGCGTCAGCGCCGGCTCGCCGGTCATTGCGGCGAAGGCCGAAAATGCCGAGATCTGGGACATCGAGGGCAACCGCTACATCGATTTCGGCGGCGGCATCGCAGTGCTCAACACCGGCCACCGGCATCCCCTGGTGATGAAGCGGGTCTATGAGCAGCTCGAGAAGTTCACCCACACCTGCGCGATGGTGGTGCCCTACCAGCCGTTCATCGAACTGTGCGAGAAGCTCAACCAGATGGCGCCGATCACCGGCGAGAAGAAATCGGCGCTGGTGACGACGGGGGCCGAAGCTGTTGAAAATGCTGTGAAATTCGCGCGCGCCTATACCGGGCGCACGGATGTGATCGCCTTCCATGGCGGCTTCCACGGCCGCACCAATCTGACCATGGGGCTGACCGGCAAGGTCATTCCCTACAAGACCAAATTCGGCCCCTTTGCGCCGGGCATGTGGCATGTGCCGTATCCGGTGGCGCACAAGGGGCATACGGTCGAGGAGACGCTCAACGCCATCGAATGGCTGTTCAAGGCCGATGTCGAGCCGACGCGGGTGGCCGCCCTCATCATCGAGCCGGTGCAGGGCGAAGGCGGCTTCTATGTGGCGCCGAAGGAGCTCATGACGGCGTTGCGCAAGCTCTGCGACCAGCACGGTGTCGTATTGATTGCAGACGAAATCCAGTCGGGCTTCGGGCGCACCGGCAAGTGGTTCGCGATGGAGCATTACGGCGTCGAACCCGATCTCATGACGGTCGCCAAGTCGCTGGCCGGCGGCTTCCCGCTGGCCGGCGTGGTGGGGCGCGCGGCGATCATGGATGCGCCGGAGCCGGGCGGCATCGGCGGCACCTATGCCGGCAATCCGGTGGCCTGCGCAGCGGCGCTCGGCGTCATCGAGGCCTTCGAGCAGGACAGGCTGCTGGAGCGCTCGGTGAAGCAGGGCGAGACCATCATGAACCGGCTCAACGCCTTGAAAGCCAAGGGCAAAGGCATGCCGATCGGCGATGTCAGGGGCTTGGGCGCTATGTGCGCCTTCGAGGTCGTCACCCAGCATGGCGGCAACGAGCCGGATGCGGCCGGGGCCAAGGCGCTCGCCGCCAAGTGCCTGGAGCGCGGCCTCCTGATCCTCACCTGCGGGGTCTACAGCGATACGGTCCGCCTCCTCTGTCCGCTCTCGGCTCCGGACGAGATCGTCAACGAGGGGCTCGATATCCTGGAAAGCGCCATTCTCGGTAATTGATTGCCGCGTTTGATTGGCTTGAGTTCCCCGCTGGCGAGAATTTCGCTCATTCCTTGCGCGTAACCGTCACACGGGAGCAACTGCTGACCTCGTGGCTTGTAACGTTCTCATCACGCCGACTTGATCCTTGTGCGGAGATCCGACGGCTCTCCTGGCTCGTTTGCTTTTTGTTAACGACAACAAAGGAGTCGACTATGAAACGTGTCATTCAGACCCTTTCCGCTACTGCGCTGACGATATCGCTCGCCGCCGCCATGTCATCCGCTGCCCTTGCAAAGGCCCACGATCAGGGCGTGGGCGACGGGGACCGCATCCCGGGGACCAGCCAAGCTGGCGGTACGGGGGTTGGCGGTCAAGGCGGCGTGTCTGCCGTGGTGAAGAGCGGCGCCCGCGGCGATGGCGCATCTGCGGCCGGCAGTGAAAACAGCGGCGACCACGGCCTTGGTGCCGGCGGCGTGACGCCTGAGCATTGATCTCCAGGCGAATGCTGCAGGCCGGTTCCGGGAGCCGGGCCGGCCTGCTCTATTCAACTAATCTTGCAGTGCCTTTAGCGGAAGCTCAAAGGTGAGACTGGCCCAATGGCTACGCCACATGGACTCTCCACTACCGTCGGCATCGATGTGAACCGCGTTCAGCAGAAAGCGGCCACCGCGAGATACATCGACCTTGGCCTGGCCGGCATCATCGGTTGTTGCGAGTGCCCGAGTTACAGTGCCGTCATGGCGGAATACCGAAATCTGCCGGTTCGCCAATGGGTTGCCCTGCCACAGCAACTGAACGGTAATCTCGCGATTTTCCCCAGAGTAGGGATTGCCATCCACGACCAACTCAATCGGCAGGCCAATCGGGCGATCGACATCGCCGGCTATCGGCGCCCCCACCTGTACGAGCGCCTTTGCGCATCGGATGTAGTGCTCGCTGATATCAGACTGAGGCAGGCCGCGGCGTGCATGTTCCTCGAGGACTGCGGCCAACCCTTCATATGCAAGGTAATCCCTGAACGCGTCCAGTGTTTCGAAGGTGACAGGCAGCGGCAGCGTTTGCAACGCCGCGATATGGAGGCCGGGCGTGGAGGCCTTGTAAGAATAGGCCGGAACATCGCCCTCAATGCCATCGGCCGCGCGCGTGGACTTCGGCGTCGTGACCGTAAAGCTCCTAAACTTGCTCGACAGATAGGGATAGTCGGAACCAAGCATCATCTCACCGACCTTGAGTTCGAGCGATACTATGGAGCCGGGAGCCACCACTGCCTGGTTTGGTGCGATCCAGAATTCATGAGCCGCCGCCTGGTCCGGAAGCAAGGCGGCGCCTGTCGCCGTGGCGACCAAGAACGCAGCATGCCAGCAACCTATCACGAAGGCGGGCAAACGAGGGAACGACGTCATGATGAGTACTAGAGGTCAAAGGCCATACCGACGCAATATCATTTTCGTCTTACCGGCGGTTGTTATGGTTCTTGCCGCAGTTAGTATTCTGGTGGCGGCTACCTCTCGTGCTGTTGCCCACGAGGTCAGGCCGATTGTCGCGACGCTGTCACTCGCCGATCAGGAAGCAAGGCTGGTCCTGACGCTTAACCTCGAAGCGGCAATCACCGGCATCGGTGCCGGGCATCAGGATACCACGGCCACACCTGAGGCGGACGATTATGATCGCCTGCGGCGCCTCGCGCCACAGGAACTGCTATCTGCTTACGCTGTGTTCAAGCCGAAGCTGTTGGCGGATATCGAGCTCGAAATCGACAGCGCGCGCCTTCCTCTCGCGGAGGTCTCGGTTGACATCCCGAATACAGGAAATGTGGCGCTGCCGCGAATTTCGACCCTCACGTTTGCCGCACCCGCCCCCATCCGGCCACAGACGCTCTTCTGGCGGCTTTCACCAGAACTCGGCGACAGTGTCATTCGCGTACTCGCCGCCGGAGGCACACGGATCGAAAGGGCCGAGTTCGTGCCCGCCGGCACGGCATCCGGAGCGATCTCCCTCGTTGAGACGGTGCAAGTGGACGCGATGTCGACTTTCATCACCTATCTTCAGCTCGGGTACATTCACATTTTGCCGAGAGGGTTTGATCACATCCTTTTCGTTCTGGGATTATTTCTCCTATCTCCACGCATTCCCCCACTACTTTGGCAGATCAGCGCCTTCACACTGGCCCACACAGTCACTCTCATGCTCGGCGCGAGTGGTTTCATCGTTCTGCCATCTGCCATTGTCGAGCCACTCATTGCGGCGTCGATCGTCTATGTGGCCATCGAGAATCTATTTACCACCCGCCTACATGTCTGGCGGCTGCCGGTGGTGTTTGCGTTTGGTTTGCTGCACGGGTTGGGTTTTGCAGGCGTGCTCGGAGAGATCGGCCTGCCACCTGATCAATTCTTGGCCAGCCTTCTTGCATTTAACCTCGGCGTCGAAGCGGGGCAGCTCAGTGTCGTTGCGTTAGCTTGGCTTGCTGTCGGCTGGTTCCGCGGTAACTACAAATACCACAAATGGGTTGCGGCCCCGGCTTCGCTGGCCATTGCCGCGGTGGCGGTGTTCTGGGTATTCGACCGAACCGGCTTGGTTTGATTTTCCGACGGTGTTGCGAGCCGGATGCGGCCGGGGCCAAGGCGCTCGCCGCCAAGTGCCTGGAGCGCGGCCTCCTGATCCTCACCTGCAGGGTCTACAGCGACACGGTCCGCCTGCTCTGTCCGCTGTCGGCTCCGGACGAGATCGTCAATGAGGGGCTCGATATCCTGGAGAAGGCCGTCCTGGGGAACCAGGCGCTACTGCATATTGCACCGCGTAACGAGGCCGGTTATCTTACTGTTTTCTCATCGATTGTGAAATGGTAAGAACATGACGGCTACCGCAACGCTCTCCAGCAAGTTCCAGATCTCCATTCCCAAGGCGATACGGGAAGCGGAAGGCTGGAAGGCCGGCCAGGTCTTTGTGTTCATCCCCAAGGGAAAAGGCGTTCTGGTGATGCCGGTGCCCTCCCGCGCTGAGCTTACCGGCATCGCGAAAGGCGCCGATCCCGGCGACTATCGCGACCGCGGCGACCGGTTCTGATGCGGGTTGTCGATACCTCGATCTGGATTGAAAAATTCGTCGGCAGCGGCCTTGGCGCAACTGCCGAGGACCTGATCCCGGAAGCCCAGGACTGTATCGTTCCGACACTGGTTCAGCTCGAGCTGGCGAAGTGGCTCTTGCGAGAGGCCAATGAGACGGTAGCCGATCAGGTCATCGCCTACACGATGACCTGCGTCGTGGTGCCACTCGATACCGAGATCGCCCTGCTGGCGGCTGAGCTCGCCAGGCAACATGGGCTGTCGACAGCCGATGCTGTTGTCTATGCCACCGCAAGATCACGCGACGCCGAACTGTTGACCTGCGATGCCCATTTCAGCGGTCTGGAGCGGGTGCACTATCTGCCGAAGGCGCGCTGAGGCCGTCCGGATTGCGTCACAGACGGCCCGGGGACTCCTCGGCGTCGCTGATGGGCCCCGTTTCCCGGCGCCGTTCCTTCCAGGATTCCGGACGCCTCGGCGAGGTTCCTGCCGATCCATTCTGAGCCTTTAGGCCTATGATAGGCTTTTAATGGCCTTGCGGTGGCCGCGGGGCGGGATTCGCAGGCCGGCCGCAGGGGTGGGTAGCGGCCAGGGTCGAATTGCCGCCCAGGAGCCCCGCAGGTGGCTTAGAATTGATTTCTATTTATAGGCGTTTACTCCATGAGACCCCGCCCTTGCGGTTGCGCCCCGGACGGGACCGCGCCATGCCCGAGCCGAGCGCCGCCGGCTGCCGACCGATTCGAATCAATACTTTCCAGATTCTATTGTGCCAAATTGAACACTTAGCGACGCTTGGCAGTTGTTCAGTGGTGCTGTACAGCTTTTCGTTGCGTCATAATCGACCGGTGCAAGAATAGCACGGTCAGGGAGAATTTCGGACTTCTCTTGATGACCCTTCGACCAGCGTTCTAATTTCTGATTCTGCTGCGGAACCGAGAGAGAGGCTGGGGATGATCACGGTCGATTCGTCAATTGTCAGTCTGAGTGACAGTGTGGCGCAGGCCGTGAGCATGGGGAGCCTGCTCGGCGGGTTCATGCTCGGCGGCGCGGCGGCGAGCTGGCTGGTGTGGCAGAAGGTCAAGCAGGTGCGCGCCGCGCACGAGGCCGAGGCCCGCAAGGTGCAGGTGCAGTTCCAGATGATCTCGGTGCTCGAGAACGAGCTCTCGCTCAAGCAGAAGCTGATCGCCGAACTCGAGGAAGACAGCCTGGACCGGGTCCTGAAGCGCGCCGACGAGGCGGTGGCGCAGCATGATTTCGCCGGCGAGGTAGCGGTGCTGCTGGGCTGGTGGCGGCGCAACCGGCCGGCCCTGGCGGCTTATGCCGGGCGGTTCGGCGACCGCTGGCTGGGCTTCAGCCATCTCGGTCCGGCACCGCTCAACGAGGCGGCCACCCTGTTCCGCCTGGCGGCAACGATTGAGCCGCAGTCGCGCCACTTCCAGGAGGCGAGCCGCGCCGCCGAAGCGGCGCTCGACGGGATTCCCGAGCGGGACGACGCGGCCTCCTGCGATCCCGCCGAAATCGAAGCGCGAGAGAGCGATCCGCGCGTGGCGGCGCAGGTGTTTGCGCAACTCGAGGCCGAGACGGAGCGGCTGATCGAGCGGCGGCAATATCTGCTTGCCTTCAAGCTGGCAACACGGGCCGGCCGCATCCTCGAGCTTGGGCCGGCGGATACGCCGGGCACGCTGCGGGCGCGCGCCATGTGGCTGTGGGCACGGGCCGCCACGTATGCCGGCGAACTGCCGGATGCGCTGGCCATAGCCGAAGAAGCCTGGCAGATCCGCAAGCGCATGCTTCCGGTGAGCCACGAGGACACCATGGCCAGCGCCATTCTGGTGGCGCAGATCCTGGTCAAGCTCGGGCGGTTCGAAAAGGCCCTGCCGATCGCCAAGTCGGTGTGGGAGACCCGGCAGCGCACGCTGTCCGCCGACCATCTCGACACGCTGGCCGCGGCCTCGCTGGTTTCCCAGATCACGGCCAGGCTCGGGGTCAGCCGCGGCGCGGATGACAGCGAGACGCCCGAGAAAAAGCGCAGCAAGCTCAGGATCGTTACTTCCGATGCGGCCAAACCGGCGCCAGGCAAGGCCAAGACGACGAAACGGCGGCGGCGCAAGGCGGAAACGCCTGCCACCGCGGCCCGGCCCCGCGTCGTCAACGGCTGAGCGCCCCTGCAGCTCATAGGGCGGTGCTGGAGAACTGAGCGTGGTGGAGCAACTGCCGACCCAACGCCTTTACTGGCGTTGGAAAAGCGCGCTGCCGGGCTTCAGAATGGCGGCTTGAAGCTCATCCGGCCGGATGCGTCTGACCTTCACTTCAGATGCCGGTGAACAGCAGGTCGAGGGCCGCGACGAAATCGAGATGCCTGTCTGACATATTCGCGCCCGAAACCTTCCGGCCAAGCCTGCTCCTCGGAACGCTCGAAAGGTGGTGAACATTCACCTGGAACATCTTGCCATCGACGGCAATCAAGGGGTTCAGCCGCGAGATTGTCCTATCCTTCGCGTGCGGCAAGACGGGCGCGACGACCACCGTCTCCAAAGGCTCCAAGAGATCAGATTGCAGTATGAGAAAGAAAGTGACCCTCCGCCGCGTCGAGCGATCGGGGTTGGCGCAAACATCGTACTGGCGCGTCACCACGGTCTCAAACCGTCCGACCACATACCGTTCTGACGAACATCCTGGTTGCTGGCTTCAATGGCCTGGCGATTTCCCTCAAGCCACCGGCCGGTCTGTTCTTGCTCGAGCGCTCGTTCGAGCAAGGAGGAAAGGTTGAGCCCCTGTTTCCTGGCAGCGCCGAGCAGTTCAGCGTCAACCGAGAGATTTACCGCTTTCTTTCGGCGCGCCTTCGACCGCGCATATTTCATGCGCATAACGTATGCGCATGCAGATTGTGCATCAAGACCTGACAGCGTGCTCATCCGCCCGTCAGAAACGAAAGGCGCTCCCGCGGCAGCCCCGAGCTCATGTGGCTCTTTCTGACACATTGACGCTCAATCCGGGTCATTTCACTTCTGGCGTGGCGGCCCTCCGTCTGCGATTCGGGAGTTTGCCTGGCGAACGCTCGGCTGGATTCCGCAACAATTCGCCTGCTATACGTCGCCACTCACACTTTCACGGAGGTTTGCCCTTGTCGCCCCTTTCCAACATGGCGGTTCGCGATATCGAGACGCTGATCCATCCCTATACGCATCTGGCGAAGCACCGCGAGACCGGCCCTGTTATCCTCGAAGAGGGCAAAGGCGTCTATGTCTTCGATGACCAGGGCAAGCGCTACATCGAAGGGCTGGCGGGCCTGTGGTGCACCGCCCTCGGCTACGGCAACGAGGAGCTGGTGGAGGCGGCGGCATCGCAGATGCGGCGGCTCTCCTACACCCATATCTTCGGCGGCAAGTCCAACGACATGGCGATCGAGCTGGCCGAGAAGCTCAAGGAGGTGGTGCCGGTCAAGGCTTCCAAGATCCTGTTCGGTGGATCGGGCTCGGAAGCCAACGATATGCAGGTGAAACTCACCTGGTACTACAACAACGGCCGCGGCAAACCGGAGAAGAAGAAGATCATTTCGCGGCTCAGGGCCTATCATGGGGTGACGGTGGCCTCGGGCTCGCTCACCGGGCTGCCCAATGTGCAGGGCGATTTCGATCTCCCCATCAGGAACATCCTGCATACGTCCTGCCCGCACTACTACCGCAACGCACTGGACGGCGAGAGCGAGGACGAGTTCACCACGCGCATGGCGCGCGATCTCGACGAGATGATCCAGCGCGAGGGACCGGAGACGGTCGCGGCCTTCATCGCCGAGCCGATCATGGGGGCGGGCGGCGTGGTCATTCCGCCTGACAGCTATTTCCCCAAGATCAACGCGGTGCTGGCCAAATACGACGTGCGCAACATCGCCGACGAGGTGATCTGCGGCTTCGGGCGCACGGGCAACTGGTTCGGCACCCAGACCTTCGGCATGATGCCCCATTCGATCTCGATGGCCAAGGCCATCACCTCGGCCTATTTCCCGATGGGGGCCATCACCATCGAGGATGACCTCTACGAGGTGATGCTGGCGCAGAGCAACAAGCTCGGCCAGTTCGGCCATGGCTATACTTACACGGCGCATCCGGTCGGCTGCGCGGTGGCGCTCAAGACGATCGAGATCTACCAGCGCGACAAGGTGATCGAACACGCGCGGCGGATGGGCATCCTGTTCGAAGAGCGCTTCAACCGGCTCAAGGATCATCCGCTGGTGGGCGAAGTGCGCGCCAAGGGGCTCATCGGCGCGGTCGAGCTCGTCGCCGACAAGAAGACACGGCGGAGCTTCCAGCCGGCGCAGGGTGTAGGGGCCGCCATGGTGAAAAACGCCCAGGACCACGGGCTGGTGTGCCGCACGCTGCCCGGTGACACGGTGGCGCTGTGCCCGCCGCTCATCATCCAGGCGGATGAAATCAACGCCATGTTCGACATGTTCGAAAAGGGCCTCGACGACACCGAGGCGTGGGTAACCAAGGAAGGACTGCGGACCGTTTGACCCCACCCGACGCTGCGCGCCACCCTCCCCGCAGGCGGGGAGGGATGACTGCGCCTGTTACGTCTTCAGATTCGCTCAGTTCTCGCCGAGCCTGTCGCAGTCCGCCGGCAAAGACGGCATGAATGCCTGTGCGCCGATCGGTCAACCCTTGGATTCGACCAAGATCACCAGGGACTCCGGTACCACGCCATCATAGGCCATCGCATCGGCGGCTGCCTTGCTCTGCATCGCCGCGGCCAAGGCGTCCATGTCCGGTACATCCATCATCAGAGCCACCTGAGTTGGATCCTGCGGATCAACGAATGTCCGGATGTTGGTGACGCCAAGCGGGCCGAAGAATTCCTGGCGCTTCGGCGAGGTGAGCCAGTGCGTGGCGCCCTTTGTAATCTTGTGATGGCCGATTATTGTAGGCATAGCATCCTCCTTGCCGGGATTGTCGATGACCACAAGCCCCGCCAAGAACAGCGACACTTGCGCGCAAAGGCGATAAAGCTCCCTTGCGTGCGAGCTGTCAAACGCGGCATCCGGCCGTGACGAGTTCCGAGCGTCTGCGATCGAACATCCGAACCCTCATCCGGAAAAGCCGGACGGGGATCGAGAGAACCCGAAAGCGAGGCCGCTGACCGCGCCTACTTCTTCTTGAGTCTTGCGGCGGCCTTGTTGAGCTTGTCGCGGTCGTTGCACTACTGCCAGCGCTGGGCGCGGAACTCCCAAGGTGTGACCTTGCCGTCCTTGTCGGCATCGGCCGCGGCAAAGCGCTTCTGCTCCTCGGCCATGAACTCGGCCTGGCTGACGCTGCCATTCTTGTCGGCATCCATGGCGGCGAAGCGCTCCTTCTTGCGGGCCTGCATCGCCTCGATGCGCGACTGGTTGAAGCCAGGTCCGCGGCCCATGCGCACATTCATGAACTCCTCTTCGGTCAGCTCGCCGTCAGTGTCCGAATCCATGGCGTAGAAGACGGATTCGCGCTGACCCGCGGCCTCATCGGCGCTGATGACACCGTCATTGTTGGCATCGACGATGCCGAACATCGGGCCGCCCATCATGCCGGGTCCGCCCATCATGCCGGGGCCGCCCATCATGGGACCGCCCCCGCGCTGCCAGCCCCACATCTGCCAGCCCCAGCTGTCATCGTCGTCGGCCAGCGCCAGCGGTGCGGCCAGTCCTGCCAAGGCCACGGCGAGCGCCAGGCCAGTAACCAATTTCTTCATCGTCGGTCTCCTGTGCATCACATGCCCCTTGGTCATCCCATTGCACCGGCTGCGGTGGCGGCGACTTGATCGGGGTCAAGGTGCGGCAAGTTGCTGCCTGCCACGTATTCGGCTCATGAATGCCGAGTTCTTGCCCTTCGCCCTGCAGGATGTACCGCGCTACACGAGCTATCCAACCGCGGTGCAGTTCCAGAATGATTTTCCCGGCGCGCGGGCCGATGAATGGATGGCGGCGCTGCCAGCGGACGCATCGCTGTCGGTCTATGTGCATGTGCCGTTCTGCCGGCAGCTGTGCTGGTATTGCGGCTGCCATACCAGCGTGCCCAACGGCTATGAGCGGGCCAAGCGCTATGCCGATCTGCTGGTGCGCGACATCCGCCGCACGGCCGAGATCGCCGGGGGTCAGCGCGGACGGATCCGGCATCTGCATTTCGGCGGCGGCACGCCCACCTACTTCAATGACATCGATCTCGCCCGGGTAACGGCGGCGGTGGAACACAGTTTCGGCTTCGCCACGGATGCCGAGATCGCCATCGAGATCGATCCGCGCACCATGGAGCGCAACCGGGCGCGGGGGCTCGCTGCCATGGGTTTCAACCGGGCAAGCCTCGGGGTACAGGACTTCGCGCCTGACGTTCAGTCAAAGATCAACCGGGTGCAACCGACAAGCGTGGTGGCGGCCTGCATCGAAAGCCTGCGCGCGGCGGGGTTCCAGTCAGTCAATTTCGACCTGATGTACGGCCTGCCGCTGCAGACGGAGGCAAGCGTGGGCGAAACGGCCCGCCAGGCGGCGGCGATGCAGCCCGACCGGTTCGCCGTCTTCGGCTATGCGCATGTGCCGTGGTTCAAGAAGCACCAGAACATGATCGCGGAAGCGGACCTGCCAGGCGTGCATGAACGCTATGCGCAGGCCATGGCCATCGGCGCGACGCTCGAGTCGGAAGGCTACCAGGCGATCGGCCTCGATCACTTCGCCCTGCCCCATGACAGCCTCGCGGTCGCGGCGGCCAGCGGCCGGCTGCGGCGGAACTTCCAAGGCTACACGACAGATGTGACGGATGCGCTGCTGTCGTTTGGCGCTTCGGCCATCGGCCAGTTGCCCCAGGGTTTCGTGCAAGCGGCACGTGACACGCTCAGGTGGTCGCAAGCCGTCGAGGCCGGCCGCAGCCCGGTGACGCGCGGCCTCGCCGTGACGACCGAGGACCGCATGCGCGCCGAGATCATCGAGCGGCTCATGTGCGACATGACCGTGGATGCGCGGGCGATTGCCAGACGGCACGGTCTTGACATCGAAGCGGCCTTCGATCGCCTTCAGCCGCTTTGCCGGTCGGGGCTGGCCAGCGTCGAGGGGGGGACCGTCACGGTTCCGCGGGAACATAGACTGTTCCTGCGGAACGTGGCGGCCGCCTTCGACGCCCATTTCGTGCCGGCGCCGAACCGTCATGCGAAAGCCGTTTGACGCCAGCCGCGGGCGATGACAGCATCGCCGCCGTCGCGAGGTGCTGCATGACAATCATCGACAACGAAGCGGGGCTCAGGGCCGTGTTTGGCCATGCCGAGGGACTCTCCATCCAGAAATCCCTGGCGCACATCGACAGGTATGCGCGGCAGTTCATCGGCATGTCGCCGTTCCTGGTGCTGGCCACCGCCAATGGCAGGGGCAAGGCGGATGTGAGCCCGCGGGGCGACCCGCCGGGATTCGTCAAGGTGATCGACGAGAAGACGCTGCTCATCCCCGACCGGCCCGGCAACAACCGGCTCGACACGATGGTCAATATCGTCGAGAACCCCAATGTCGCGGCGCTGTTCTTCATCCCGGGTTTCGAGGATACGCTGCGACTCTCGGGACGGGCCAGGATCACCACCGACGCCGCCCTCCTCGGAGACTGCGTGGTCAACGGCAAGATCCCCAAGGCGGGCATCCTCATTACTGTCGAGGAGGTGTTTCTGCATTGCGCGAAGGCGCTGCGGCGCTCGAAACTGTGGCATGAGGATTACAAGCAGGAGCGCAGCCAGATGCCGTCGATTGCGCGCATCATCCTGGAACAGAGCTGCGCAACGCGGGTCGACGAGGAGCTTGCGGCGCAGAAGGATATCGAGGTCGAAGAGAACTACAAGAACGAGATGTACTAAGGTTCACTGCCGCTCCACCGGCACCACGTAGCGGTCGCGCAACTCGCCGCGCCGCAGCACGGTTACCCTGACATCGCGACCCACGCGGTCGTGGTTGAGGAGGCGCAGGAGGTCGTCGATCCCCTGGGCAGGCTCGCCGTCGATGGCGATCAGGAGGTCGCCGGGCTTGAGGCCCGCCTCGTCAGCGGGACCGCCGGCGATGACGCGCATGACGCGGACGCCAGAGTCCTGCGCCACGCCGGCATGACGGGCGATGTGGCGAGGGATCAATGTGTGTTGGCCTTCGATGCCGAGCGAGGCGCGGCGCACCCGGCCATGCTGGAGTATTTGCGAGAGCACATAGAGCGCGGTGTTGCTGGCGACCGAAAAGCAGATGCCCTGCGCCCCCATGATGACGGCGGTATTGACACCCATCACCCGGCCACGCGCATCGACCAGGGGCCCGCCGGAATTGCCGGGATTGAGGGCGGCATCGGTCTGGATCACATCGTCGATCAGGCGGCCGGTGCGCGAGCGCAGGCTGCGGCCCGTGGCGCTGATGACGCCGGCCGTCACCGTCTGCTCGAAGCCCAAGGGATTGCCGATGGCAATCGCCAGCTGGCCGACGCGTATCGCTTTCGAGTCGGCGAGCGTGAGGGCGGGGACCTGCAGATCATCATCGCTCCTGATGACGGCGATGTCGGTGTCGGGGTCCTCGCCGATGATGCGGGCGCGGGCCTGGTGGCCGTCGGCCAAGGCGATGGCAATCGACTTGGCGCCGTGCACGACGTGGCTGTTGGTGAAGATGAGGCCATCGCCGGCCACCACGAAGCCCGAGCCTGAGCCCTTGCGGCCGCCGGACTGCTGCACGGCAATATGTACTACCGCCGGGCCAGCACGCTCGACGGCGGCCATGACGGCTGCCGAATAGGCGTCAAAAATCGCGTCGGCGGCCGGGGCCTCGGCCACTGGTTCGTGCGGATCATTATCATACATGGCTTCGCTCCAGCCCCCGCCGGAAAGCAGGATATGGGGAGGCGGACCGCCGGCGAAAAGAGGTCAGCCCAGCTGGCCGCGGTGGCGGAGGAAGTGATCGGCGAGGACCAGCGCCATCATGGCCTCACCGACCGGCACGGCGCGGATGCCGACGCAGGGGTCATGGCGGCCCTTGGTCGAGACATCGGTCTCCTCGCCCCCGGTGGTGATGGTGCCGCGCGCCTGGAGAATGGAAGAGGTGGGTTTCACTACAAAGCGCACCACGACATCCTGGCCGGTGGATATACCGCCCAGGATGCCGCCGGCGTGGTTCGAGAGGAATTCCGGCTTGCCGTGACGCAAGCGGATCTGGTCGGCGTTCTCTTCACCGGAGAGTGCTGCGGCAGCGAAGCCGGCACCGATCTCGACGCCCTTGACCGCGTTGATGCTCATCATGGCGGCGGCAAGATCCTGGTCGAGCTTGCCATAGACCGGCGCGCCCCAGCCGGCCGGCACCCCGGAGGCGATGACCTCGATCACGGCACCGCAGGACGAGCCGCGCTTCCTCACATCATCCAGGTAGTCGGCCCACAGCGCCGCCGCCTTGGCATCCGGGGTGAAGAAGGGATTGCGGTCGACCTCGGACCAGTCCCAGTGCTTGTAATCGATCTTGTGGGGGCCGATCTGGACGAGTGCGCCGCGGATGGTGACACCGGGAATGACCCTGCGGGCAATCGCACCCGCTGCCACCCGGCAGGCCGTCTCGCGGGCCGAGGAGCGGCCGCCGCCGCGATAGTCGCGAATACCGTATTTCGCCTGGTAGGTGAAATCGGCGTGACCGGGGCGGAATTTGTCGCGGATGTCACTGTAGTCCTTCGAGCGCTGGTCGACATTGTCGATGACGAGGGCGATCGGCGTGCCGGTGGTAACCTGGCCGCGGGTGCGTTCGTCCGCGAAAACGCCCGACAGAATCCTGACTGCGTCAGGCTCGCGGCGCTGGGTGGTGAAGCGCGACTGGCCGGGCCGGCGCTTGTCGAGATAGACCTGAATGTCCGCTTCGGTCAGCGGGATGCCGGAGGGACACCCGTCGACGATGCAGCCGATGGCGGGCCCGTGGCTTTCGCCGAAGGTCGTCATGCGGAACATGTGGCCGAAGGTGTTGAAGGACATGGGCGATGATTAAGCTCGGATCTCTCTGCCGTCAAACCGCCATGCGTGCTGCATGCCGGCCCGGCTCAGTCCCCGCTGGCATTGTCGATGTTGTTGCCGACGGTGATGTCGGGCGCTTCCGGATTTTTCATGCCGACGATGTGGTAGCCGGCATCGACATGCATGATCTCGCCGGTGACGCCGCGGCCGAGATCGGACAGGAGATAGAGGGCGGAGTCGCCGACCTCATCAATGGTGACGGTGCGGCGGAGCGGCGAGTTGTATTCGTTCCACTTCAGTATGTAGCGGAAATCGCCGATGCCGGAAGCCGCCAGCGTCTTGATGGGACCTGCCGATATGGCATTGACGCGGATGCTCTTCGGGCCGAGGTCGGCGGCCATGTAGCGTACCGAGGCTTCCAGTGCCGCCTTGGCGACGCCCATCACATTGTAGTGGGGCATCCATTTCTCGGCGCCGTAATAGGTGAGGGTCAGCAGCGAGCCGCCCGCGGTCATGAGCTTCTCGGCACGCTGGGCAACGGCCGTGAAGCTGTAGCAGGAGATGTTCAGTGTCCTGTTGAAATTGTCGGCGGTGGTGTCGACGTAACGGCCGGTCAATTGGTCCTTGTCGGAGAAGGCAATGGCGTGCACCACGAAGTCGAGGCGGCCCCAGGCCTTGGCTATGGCGGCAAATGCCTCGTCGAGCGAGGCCTCATCGGTGACATCACAAGGCAGCACGATGCCGGAGCCAAGGTTCGCCGCCAGCGGTTCGACACGCTTCTTCAAGGCATCACCCTGATAGGTGAAGGCCAGCTCGGCCCCGTGGCGATGGCAGGCCTGCGAAATGCCCCAGGCAATCGAGCGATTATTTGCCACACCCATGACGAGGCCACGCTTTCCTGCCATTAAGGCCTTGGTATCGCTCATTATTTTTCCTGGAACTTCCGGTGCTGGTTTGCGTTGTCCGGCGCTTTCTGGCACAAACCGGGAGGCAAGAAAAGAGGCGCACCCGATGTCACTCAGCGATCTTGGCAAGCTCACCGCCGCCATGGGTTTCAGCGAGCGCGAGGAACCGTTGTCGCTGTTTGCCGAATGGATGAAGGATGCCGAGGCTGCCGAGCCCAACGATCCCAATGCCATGGCGCTGGCGACCGTCGACGAAGAAGGATTGCCCAATGTGCGCATGGTGCTGCTCAAGGGCTTCGACGACCGGGGCTTCGTGTTCTACACCAATTTCGAGAGCCAGAAGGGCCAGGAAATCCTCGGCACGCGCAAGGCCGCCCTGTGCTTCCACTGGAAGAGTCTCAGGCGCCAGGTCAGGGTACGGGGGCCGGCCGAGCCGGTCAGCGATGGTGAGGCCGATGCCTATTTCGCCTCGCGGCCGCGCGACAGCCGCATCGGCGCCTGGGCGTCGCAGCAGTCCCGGCCGCTCAAGGGGCGCTTCGAGCTGGAAGCGGCGGTGGCCAGCTACGCGCTCAAATACGCGATCGGCGAGGTACCGCGGCCGCCCTACTGGTCAGGATTCCGGATCATGCCACTCAGCATCGAGTTCTGGCACGACCGCCCGTTCCGGCTTCACGACCGCGTGGTGTTCCGGCGGGCCAGCGCAAATGACACCTGGAGCCGGACGCGGCTCTACCCGTGACCGGCCCGTCGCTTGTTCAAGGTCGCCCGGCCGCTACTGATTCGTGCTTCCGGCAGGCGGTTCCGGCTGGCCGGTCGAACCGGTAGCAGACGGTTGTTCCTCGCTGCCGGCGGGGGCCGGCTGCTCAGCGGTGGCGGCCGGCGCCTGCTCAGCCGGGGCCGGCTGCTCGGCGGTGGTGGCTGGTGCCTGAGGCTGGCCTGCTTCCTGAGGGGCGTTGCTGCCTCCCAGCCAGCCGCCAAACCAGCCGATGACGGCCAACACGATCACTGCGCCGACAACCCAGGCCGCGACGGTGCTTGCCTTGGTGTTAGGACTTGCCATGTAACGCTCCTTTCCGCGTACCGTCCCAGCCCAAAACTTGCCCAAGACATGGGCGAAACCGGGGCATTGACAGACGTCAATGCCGTGCCGTCCGCAGCATTCACAATTGCTTGGTGGCGCGCATAGGCGATCGTCTCAGCCAGATGGGACAAGGACATGCCCGGTGCGATGGTTCGCTTTCTGTATCTGCTGGTCGCCTTCGCGATGGCGTCGCAGGCGCTGGCGCGAACTGCAACGACACCAACCGAGGTCCCGAGCCTGGCACCGGTCATCGAGAAGGTGCTGCCCGGCGTTGTCAGCATCGCCGTTCACGGGCGGGTGGCAAGCCAGCAGAATCCACTGCTGAATGATCCGTTCTTCCGGCGGTTCTTCGGGGTACCGGACGATGCGCAGCCGCCGGTCCGGCAGTTCCAGGCCGCCGGCTCCGGAGTCATCGTCGATGCGGGGAAGGGTTACGTCATCACCAACCACCACGTCGTGCAGAACGCCGACGAAATCACGGTCACGCTGGCCGATGGACGGCGTCTGCCGGCCACACGGATCGGGACCGATCCGGGCACGGATGTTGCGCTTCTGCAGATTGCGGCCGATCGGCTGACGGCATTGCCGCTGGGTGATTCCGACCAGCTCAAGGTCGGGGATTACGTGATCGCGGTCGGCAATCCGTTCGGGCTCAACCAGACGGTTACGCTTGGCATCGTCAGCGCGCTCGGCCGCACCGGGCTCGGCATCGAGGGCTACGAGGACTTCATCCAAACCGATGCGTCGATCAATCCGGGAAATTCGGGCGGTGCGCTTGTCGATCTGCGTGGCCAACTCGTCGGCATCAACAGTGCCATCATCGGACCGGCCGGTGGCAATGTCGGCATCGGCTTTGCCATCCCGATCAACATGGCCAAGACCATCTCGGAAGAACTGGTGGCGCGCGGGGAAGTCCGCCGCGGCCAGCTGGGGGTGCTGGCCCAGGATCTCACGCCGGAGCTGGCGGATTCACTGGGAATCACGGCGACACAGGGTGCGCTCGTGGCAAATGTCGTTCCCGGTTCGGCGGCGGAAGCGGCGGGGCTGAAACCGGGCGACGTCATCATCGCGATCGACGGCAGGCCCGTCCGGAACGCGGGGGCGCTGCGCAGCCGCATCGGAACGATGCGACAGGGCTCGAAGGTGGACGTCACCTATATCCGCGGCAACCAGGAGAAGACAGTCAGCGCCGAGATCAGAGCGCAGTCGACCTCCAGCACCGCGCCGACGGCCGCGGCAGGTCTCGATGGCGTCAGCCTGACAGCCATTCCACCGGATCACCCCGCCGCCGGACGGGTCGAGGGCGTGCTGGTGGCGTCCGTCCAGCCAGACAGCGCCGCCGGGCGGGCCGGCCTCAGGGAAGGCGACATCATCATGTCGGTGAACCAGCAGCCGGTGCGTAATCCCGATGATATTGCGGCGGCAGCGGGTGCCGGCACGCTTCTGCTGCATGTGGCACGGGGCGATGGCGCCCTGTTCATCGTCATTCGCTGAACGCGCAGCCACCTCCCGGCAACGCTATTTATAATTGCCGGATGATCGCCTATAGGCTTCGGGCATGACCCCAATGCCCGACAGCGAACGCAAGACGCTGATTCTCACCGGAGCGTCCCGGGGCATCGGCCATGCCACGGTGAAGCGGTTCTCGACGGCAGGCTGGCGGGTCATCACCTGTTCGCGGCAGCCGTTTCCCGAGGACTGCCCGTGGGATGCCGGACCGGAAGACCATATCGTTCTCGACCTCGCCTCGTCACGGGACACCGCCAAGGCCATCGACGTCATGCGCGAGAAGCTCAAGGCGCAGGGATCGCGGCTGCATGCGCTGGTCAACAATGCGGCGATCAGCCCCAAGAAGCCGGGCGGCGGCCGCCTCAACTCGATCGAGACGAGCGAGGAGGACTGGCAGCGGGTCTTCCAGGTCAATTTCTTCGGGCCGGTCATGCTGGCGCGGGGCCTGCTCAACGAACTCACCGCAGCCGGCGGCGCGGTGGTCAATGTCACATCGATCGCCGGTTCGCGGGTGCACCCTTTTGCCGGAGCTGCCTATGCGACTTCGAAGGCGGCGCTGGCGGCGCTGACGCGGGAGATGGCGGCGGATTTCGGACCACTCGGCGTGCGGGTCAATGCCATCTCGCCCGGCGAGATCGAGACCTCGATCCTGTCGCCCGGCACCGAGAAGATCGTGGCGCAGATCCCGCAGCGGCGGCTTGGCCAGCCGGAAGAGGTTGCCAAGGCCATCTATTTCCTGTGCACCGACTCTTCAAGCTACGTCAACGGTGCGGAACTCCATATCAACGGCGGCCAGCATGTCTAACGCCGGACGGCGGCCCGAGACGATCGCTGCCCACTCGCTGAAAAGCGTCGACGCCGTGACCGGCGCCGTGGTGCCGCCGCTCTATCTCTCCACGACCTATGCGCGTGACGCGAACTATCAGCCGAAGCTCCGGGAGAACTATGTCCGCAACGGCAATCCGACGCTGTGGCATGCAGAAGAAGCCCTGGCGGCGCTGGAAGGCGGCGCCGCGGCGCTGCTGTTTGCCTCCGGCATGGCGGCAATCAGCACGCTGTTCGAGACGGTGCCGGCAGGCGGCCATGTCGTGGCACCCAGCGTGATGTATTACGGCACGCGCGACTGGCTGCAGCGGCTGGCGGGACTGGGACGCATCAGACTCACCTTGTTCGATCCGGGCGATGCACGAGCCCTGGAGCGGGCAGCCGGTGACGCCGCCGACCTGGTATGGATCGAGACGCCGCTCAACCCGACCTGGGATGTGATCGATATTGCCGATGCGGCGCGCACCGCGCACCGCAAGGGAGCGCTGCTGGCGGTTGATGCGACGGCCACCGCGGCGGTGACAACCCGGCCGCTGGGACTGGGCGCCGACATCGTGTTCCACTCGGCCACCAAATACCTCAACGGCCACTCCGACGTGCTGGCCGGCGTGCTGATCGCCGCCAGAGAGGACGCACGGTGGCAGGCGATCGCCACACTGCGCACCAAGGCCGGTACGCCACTGCCGCCTTTCGAATGCTGGCTGCTCACCCGAGGCCTGCGCACCCTGTTCGTGCGCTACCGGCAGGCCTCGGCCAATGCGCTGGCCATCGCCCGGTATTTCGAGGGGCACCCGAAGGTCGAGCGGGTGCTGTATCCGGGACTGCCGAGTCATGCCGGCCACGCCATTGCCGCCCGGCAGATGACCGACGGATTCGGCGGCATGCTGTCGCTGCTGGTAGCCGGCGGATTTGCGGCCGCGCAGCGATTCTGTACGGCGCTGCAGCTGATCGTTCCGGCGACATCGCTTGGCGGGGTCGAAAGCCTTGCCGAGCACCGCAAGGCAGTGGAGGGACCGGACAGCCCGGTGGCGGACAATCTGGTGCGCCTGTCAATCGGTATCGAGCACGCCGACGATCTTGTTGCCGACATCGCGCAGGCGCTGGCGCGGCTATAGCAGCTTCATCTGATCCGGCGGCGGCGCGGCGGGCGGCGGCGGGTTCTTGCGGGACTGGCGCGCGATGACCGTGGGCTCGGCAACGAAATAATCCTCGGGCGGGGCATGCAGCAAGGCTGACGCGGTCCGGGCATCGATGCCTTCGGCATCGAGCCAGCGGCCGAAATCCTCGGGCATGATGATGACGGGCATGCGGTTGTGGATTTTCGCCATCATGGCGTTGGGTTCCGTGGTGATGAGAACCGCCGACTCCAGTTCCGACCCATCGGCCCCCTGCCAGTGTTCCCACAGGCCGGCGAATGCGAAGAGCCCGTGGCCGGGACGATGAATGAAAAAGGGCTGCTTGCGGCCGGGCACGTCGCCCTGCCACTCATAGAAGCCGTCGGCCGGAATCAGGCAGCGGCGGCGGCGCATGGCATTGCGGAAGGAGGGTTTGGCCAGCACGGTCTCGGCCCGCGCATTGATCAACGGCCGGCCCGGCTCGATCTCCTTGACCCAGGCGGGGACGAGACCCCAGCGCACCAGGGCGAAATGACGTTCGCCGCGCTCGAGGCGCACGATGGCGATGGGACTGGCGGGCGTCACATAGGCACGAGGCGAGAAGTCCGGCTCCTCGAGATACTTGAACAGGGAACGGGTTTCCTCGGGGCTCCGCCTGAAGCTATAAAGACCGCACATCACTCCTATCTAGCGCAAGATGGCCGATCGACAAGTTTTCCCGAAACTCGGGGTCTCCGCCTGCGTCTGGCGGGACGGGAAGGTGCTCATCATCCAGCGGGGAAAGCCGCCGGTCGCAGGCGTGTGGAGCCTGCCCGGCGGCCATGTCGAACCGGGCGAAGAGCTGCGGGCGGCGGCGGCACGCGAACTCGGCGAGGAGACCGGCGTCACAGCGAGGCTTGGCCCGCTGGTCGACGTCATCGACGTGATCCGCCGGGATGCAGCATCGGGGGTGCTTCTGGCACATTATGCGGTTGTGTGTTTCGCGGGCCACTGGGCGGCAGGCGAGCCACGGCCCGACGGCGATGCACTGGCGGCCCGCTGGGTGGCGCCGGAGGACCTTGAGGCATTCGACTTCACGCCGGGAACGCGCGAGGTGATCGCCAGGGCGCGAACGCTGCTCGCATTTTGAGCCAATTTGCAGGAATGCCGTTAACCCTTTCTTCAGGAACGAGTCGAGCCGGCAAGGCCATCTGCTAAGTTAAACCAGCGCCCCCGTGCAGGTGGGACGGAGGCCGAGGCGCAGCGCCGACGACAACGAGAATTCGAGAACATGCAGAAATATGCCGCTCAGCGGGCGAGATACAGCGATGCGACCGAAGAAAAGCATGTGGCGCTTCGCTACATCCTCGATGCGTGGGAAGAGGCGGTCTTCGATGGACTCGACCCCGACTGCCTGGCGACTGCAGCCATTTTCGCGGCGCTTTCCGACATGATCGCCACCTATGGCGAGGAACCGGTCGCGGAAATGTGCGCGCGCCTGCCCGAGCGGATCCGCATGGGCGAGTTCACGGTGTCAAAAACCAGGCAGTGAGCCGGCTCAGCCCAGAGACTCGAAGATCAGCAGGAAGCCGAAGGCGGCAATGGCCACGCCGGTCCAGCGGTTGATGCGGTCGATCCAGATCTCCGGCAGCCTGCCGCTGACCAGATTGATGACGCTGCTGACGATCATCCACCAGGCGAGGCTGCCAAGGCCGACCGCCGCCACGACGAGCGGCGGACGATAGGTCGAATCGGCCAGCGCCAGCACTGACCCCAGACCGGAGAACAGGGCCAGCATGCCGAACAGCGAGGCGGGATTGGTCACGGTCAGCACGAAGGTCTTGGCGATGGTGCGTTTGGAGACCGGCAGGGCCGCCTTGCGCACTGCGGCAACGTCGATGTGCGAACGGGCGAGATGAAGTCCTACAAGGATGAGAAGGGTACCGCCAAGGAGACCGAGGTAGAGGGCATAGGCGGCGACGAGCTGCTGTACTTCCCTTACACCGAAGGCGGCAACTGCAGCAAAGACCATGTCGCCCAGGACGGCGCCCGATCCCGCCGCGACACCCGGCACGAAGCCGCGCTCCAGGGCGATTCGCATGACGATCAGGTTGATTGGCCCGATTGGCGCTGCGACCGCCACGCCAATGGCAACCCCGATAACCATCAGCATCAGGTCCATGCCTCAGAGGTCAACGACAGTGCGGCCCCGGACCTTGCCCTCGACGAGCGCCATAGCCACGCGCGGCACTTCGCCCGGCGTGATGTGGGTGGTCATGGAGTCGAGGAGTTTGAGATCGAGGTCGCTGGCCAGCCTCCGCCAGGCTTCGCGGCGGCGCTCGGCGGGCACGGTTACCGAATTCACGCCAATGAGCTTGACGCCGCGCAGGATGAAAGGGGCAACGGAGGCTGGCAGGTCCATGCCCTGGGCGAGGCCGCAGGCGGCCACGGTTCCTTCCGGATTGATCTGGGAGAGGACATTGGCAAGAGTCAACGAGCCGACGGAGTCGACGGCCGCGGCGAAGCGGGCCTTGGCAAGGGGCTTCACCGGCGTATTGAACTCGCTGCGGTCGATCACAACGGCGGCGCCCAGTGATTTCAGGTAGGGTTCCTCCGCGGGGCGCCCGGTCGAGGCGATAACGCGGTAACCGAGCTTCGCCAAGAGGGCGATCGCCACCGATCCGACGCCGCCGGCCGCACCGGTGACCAGGACATCGCCGCTTTCCGGTCTTACGTTCTCATGTTCGAGTGCCATAACGCAGAGCATGGCAGTAAAGCCAGCCGTGCCGATGGCCATGGCCTGAGCTGTTGTCATGTTGGCGGGGAGCGGCACCAACCAGTCACCGGGTACGCGGGCCATGCCGGCCAGTCCGCCGTGATGGGTTTCACCCACGCCCCAGCCGGTGAGTATCACCTTGTCGCCCGGCCTGTAGGCACTGTGGGTCGAGGCCGTGACGGTTCCCGCGAAGTCGATACCGGGAATGAGCGGGAACTTGCGGATGATGGGGCTCTTGCCGGTGATGGCGAGGCCGTCCTTGAAGTTGAGGGTCGAGTGCTCGACTTTCACGGTGACGTCGCCTTCCATGAGGTCGGCTTCGGTCAGGTTGAGGCGCTGCAGCGTCTGGCCGGTTTCGGTCTTGTTGATCAGCAGTGCTTCAAAAGCGGTCATGCGGTCATCCTGTAGTGTTGCGGCGGGTAAAAAGGGTTTCGAGGAAGGCGACCGGCTGGCCGGCGGCGGGACTCACGATTTCGTCCTCCCACATGACTTTGCGGCCGCGGATGATAGTGCCCTTGGGCCAGCCGGTCACAGTCATGCCGTCATAGGGAGTCCAGCCGCAACGGCTGGCGATCCACCTGTTCTCGATGGTGCGCTGCTGCTTGAGATCGACGACGGTGAAATCGGCATCGAAACCCTCGGCTATGCGGCCCTTGCGGGCCATGCCGAAGATGCGGTGGGGGCCATGGCTGGTGAGATCGACGAAACGTTCGATGGTCAGGCGGCCCTGGTTTACGTGATCGAGCATTACGGGCACCAGCGTCTGAACACCCGGCATGCCAGAGGGTGACTGGGGATAGGGCTTGGCCTTCTCCGCCAGCGTATGCGGCGCATGATCGGAGCCCAGCACGTCGACAAGGCCGGAAGACACCGCCTGCCACAAGGCATCCCGGTGAGAAGCCTCGCGTACCGGCGGGTTCATCTGGATCAGCGTGCCGAGGCGCTCGTAATCGGCGGCCGTGAAGGTCAGATGGTGCGGAGTGACCTCGACGGTCGCGACGTCCTTGCGTGCGGCCAAGAGCGGCAGCTCATCGGCGGTCGAAACATGCAGCACATGAATGCGCTTGCCGAGTCGGCCTGCAATGCGCAACAGCCGCTCGGTACAGAGCCTTGCAGCTTCGGCATCGCGCCAGACGGGATGGCTCGCGGCGCGGCCGGGCAGCCGCTCGCTCTTGCGCGACAAGAGACGCATCTCGTCTTCGCTGTGAAAGGCGGCTCGCCGGGTGATGTGCGACAGCACACGGGCGACGCCTTCATCGTCGTCGACTAGGAGATCGCCGGTGGAGGAGCCCATGAAAACCTTGATGCCGGCACAGCCCGGCAGGTGTTCCAGCACCGCAAGGTCCTGGTGGTTGGCCTGGGTGGCGCCCACATAGAAGGCGAAATCACAGTGCATGCGGCTGGTGGCGCGGCGCAGCTTGTCGGCAAGTGCCTCGGCCGTCACGGTCGCCGGGCTGGTGTTGGGCATCTCGAAGACCGCGGTGACGCCGCCCAGCACGGCAGCGCGGCCGCCCGTCTCCAGGTCCTCCTTGTGTTCGGCGCCGGGCTCGCGAAAATGCACCTGGCTGTCGACAACACCGGGGAGAATGTGCAGGCCGCGGCAATCGAGGACCTCCGCCGCGGTGTCGAAGCGGCCAACTCCGGCAATGCGGCCGGCAATGATCGCCACGTCGCGGATGCCGGTACCGTCGTGGTTGACGACGGTTCCGCCTTTCAGAACCAGGTCAAAGGCCAATGGGATGATCCTTGAATGTCGCAGGCGGCATTCGTAAATGTTGGGGTCCGGATACGCAACTCCCATGACCGCCCCGCCTTTCCCGTTCCACAGGCTCTCGGACCGGGCCGTGCTCGCTGTATCCGGCGCGGACGCGCCGGGCTTCCTGCAGGGGCTGGTCACTGCCGACGTCCGTGGTCTGGCGGCCGGAGAGGCGCGCTATGGCGCCCTGCTCACGCCCCAGGGCAAGATCCTGTTCGACTTCTTCATCGTCGGGGACAATGACGGATTCCTCATCGATTGTGCCCGGGACCAGCGCGAGGCCCTCAGCCAGCGGCTGGGTTTTTACCGGCTCCGGGCCAAAGTTGCCATCGTGGCCCGCGACGACCTGGCGGTCGCCGCGTCGCCGACACCACAGGCCGCAGCCGCCTGCTACCGCGATCCGCGGCATGCGGATCTCGGATACCGATTGCTGGTTGATGCCGGCCAGGCACCGGCGGCCGATGGTTCAGAATACCGACGCCTGCGCCTGGCACTCGGTATCGCCGACAGTGCCGAGATCGGCTCGGGCCAGCTTTACCCGCATGAGGCCAATCTCGACCGGATCGGCGGCGTGAGCTTCAACAAGGGCTGCTATGTTGGCCAGGAGGTGGTGTCACGCATGGAGCACCGCGGCACGGCGCGGAGCCGCGTCTGCGCGGTGGTGCTTTCGCAAGGATCGGCGACGCCCGGCAGCGACATTCTGGCGGGCGGGAAGCCGGTGGGTGCGCTCATTGCCGTGGACGGGTTGGATGGGCTGGCGCTGATCCGGCTCGACCGGGCCACGGAAGCGGCCACGGCGGGCCAGCCTCTGCTGACAGATGGTGCCACTGTCCATGTTAGACAGCCGCCCGGCGGGACTACCGGCAGAGGAGGCTGAGACATGGGAATTGCACTTGAAGCCATCACGCATGATGATGGCCTCTGCCGTTGCGGCTGGTGCGGCACGGAGCCGATCTATGTCAGCTATCATGACGCGGAGTGGGGCGTTCCCGAGTATGATTCGCGGGCGCTGTTCGAGAAGCTGATGCTGGACGGATTCCAGGCGGGCCTGTCGTGGATCACCATCCTGCGCAAGCGGGAGGCCTTCCGCGCCGCCTTCGACGGCTTCGATCCGGAGATCATGGCACGCTATGACGCGCGCAAGCTCGCGAACCTCATGCAGGATGCCGGCATCGTGCGCAACCGCGCCAAGATCCAGGCAAGCGTCAGCAACGCCCGCGCCTATCTGGCCATCCCTGATTTCTCCAATTATCTGTGGGACTTCTTCGACGGCCGTCCGCAAAACAACGCATTCCGCTCGCTCAGCGAAATTCCGGCCGCCTCGCCGCTGGCCGAGAAAATCGCCAAGGACCTGAAGAGGCGTGGCTTCAATTTCTGCGGCCCGACGATTGTCTACGCCTTCCTGCAGGCCTGCGGCCTCGTCAATGACCATCTGGTGGATTGCCACCGGCATGAGCAAGTCAAGGCCCTGGCACGCTGATGGCCCGCGCCTGGCAACGCATGCTGTCGGGCCGCCGGCTCGACCTGCTCGACCCCTCGCCGCTCGACATCGAGATCGAGGACATCGCGCATGGGCTGTCGCGGGTGGCCCGGTGGAATGGCCAAACCAGGGGACCGCACGCGTTTTCCGTGGCCCAGCACTGCCTGCTGGTGGAGGCGCTGTGTGTTCACCTCGACCACCGGTTCGGGCGCGCCGAGCGGCTGGCAGCGCTGCTGCATGACGCCCCCGAGTATGTCATCGGCGACATGATCTCGCCGTTCAAGGCCGCACTCGGCCTCGACTACAAGGCCTTCGAGCTCAGGCTGCTGGCGGCCATCCATGTGCGTTTCGGGCTACCGGCCAGGATGCCCGACAAAGTCAGCCGTCATGTCAAGAAGGCGGACCGCATCGCAGCCTTTCTCGAGGCCACACAATTGGCCGGATTCGCGATCAAGGAGGCGGAGAAGATATTCGGGGCGCCCCGGCTTGGCGTGCAGGGGTCGAAAGCCTTCCTGCACCTCAGGCCGCTGGCTGCCGAGGATGCGCAGGCGGCCTACCTCAAGATGTTCAAGAAGCTGGTATAGACTTCCCCATGATCATCGTGTGCCCCCTGTCAGCGGTTCAGCAGCTCGTTCATGACCACGGCGTCGGCGACGTCGTCAGCCTGCTTGGCCCCGACACGGCGCACCGGGCCTTTGCAGGCATCCGGCAGGAGCGCCATCTGAAGCTCACCTTTCACGATATCGTTGCGCCGCTCGAGGGCTTCATGGCCCCGCAACTGCGGGACGCCGAGAGGCTGATCGGTTTCATCGACGGCTGGGACCGGCAGGCGCCGATGCTCATTCACTGCTGGGCCGGGATCAGCCGGTCGACGGCGGCGGCCTTCACCGCCATGTGCATGCTCGGCCCCGGCCGCGACGAGAGCGAGATCGCCTGGGAGCTGCGCGCGGCGTCGGCGTCGGCAACGCCCAACCGGCTCATCGTCTCCCATGCCGACGCCATTCTCGGCCGGGGTGGCCGCATGGTGCGGGCGGTCGATGCCATCGGCCGGGGCGAGGAGGCCTTCGAGGGCGTGCCGTTCGTGCTGAGGCCGTGAGGGCACGCTTCAGGCGTGGGCGAACTCCCAGTAGAGTTCACGGGCCCGCTTGTAGACGGGGCCCGGCTGCAGGCTGCGGTTCTCGATCCGGGTAACGGGTTGAACCTTGCCGTAGTTGCCGGTCGAGAACACTTCGTCGGCCTCGAGAAACTCGTGCCAAGAGATGGCGCGCTCGTGCACCTTGACGCCGGCTGCACGCAGAAGCGCTATGACACGCTGCCGGGTAATGCCATTGAGGAAGGTGCCGTTCGGGGCCGGCGTGTGGGCCTCGCCGTCCTTGGCGAGCCAGATGTTGGCGGTGGCCAGCTCGGCGACATTGCCGAGGGGATCGAGCATGATGGCGTTGTCGAAGCCGCGGGTGCGGGCCTCGCGCATGGCGCGCGCCGAATTGGGGTAGTGGCAGGCTGCCTTGGCATCGGTCGGAGCGTATTCGAGCGATGGCCGGCGGAACGGCGAGCAGGTGATCGAAAAGCCGGTTGGGTCGGGCATCGGCGAATCGTAGACGGAAACCGAAAACTCCGTCGATTCGGGATCGACATCGACAAAGCCCGATTCCGCCCAGAACATCGGCCGCAGGTAGAGGGCCGCGCCCTTGGGAAACCTGGCGATTCCTTCGCGAATCAATTCCTCGATTGCGCCGGCAGGTTTCACAATCTTCAGGCCGAAGCTCTCCGCAGAACGGACAATGCGCTGGCAGTGGCGGTCAAGATCCGGCGCGGTTCCCTCAAAAGCGCGGGCCCCGTCAAAGACACAGGAACCGAGCCAGGGCGCGTGGGTCATCGGTCCCATGATCATCGGATTGCCGCTCAGCCATTCGCCACGGTACCAGGTCCAGGACTGGCCCGCCGATTCCTTCCATGCCATTGCGCACCGCAACCTTTCGCTTCAAACAAACAAGGCGCCCCGCGGGCGCCTGTGGTACACCAAATCGGCCGGCCGATCACGTGTCGGAATAGAAGATGTGACGGCCGATCTTGATCAGCCTCTTCATGCTGCGCGACCATTTCGGCTTCACATAGTCGGCGTGATAGTTGGTGGCGGCGCTGAGGGCGTGGACGGCCCTGTCGCCGGCCAGAGCACGCTGAGCGATCCGCTTGGAACGGTTCCAGGCCTCGACGCTCTTCACGTCGTCGGGCAGACCGTCGCAGGCGAAGGAAAACTGGCAAGAGTTGCGGCGGTCGGAACCCTGATAGACGACGCCACAGATGGTGCGCGGATAATTGGGATCGCGGGTGCGATTGAGGATCACCTTGGCCACGGCTAGCTGGCCAAGTTCCGATTCAGAGCGCGCTTCGAAATAGATGGCACGGGCGAGACAGTTTTCTTCGGCAACCCGAACCCGCCGCTGGGCGATGACCTTCTGCTTTTCCTTCTGCTGCTCCGGCGTCTTGACGCTGTCTTTCGCGTCCTTGTTCTTCAGCTTGAAGATCTTCTCAAGCTTGGGCACCGGAGGCGTCAGCGCAAGCTTGGTGGTGACCTTGCCGGAAATCTCCTCGGGCGAGGCTGCTGCGGCAACAACCTTGATCACCTGAGCCTGCGGCCCGGGCGCCGGCACCGGCGCGATATAGTCGGCCTTACCCGTTGCGACGATCTGTTGAAGATCTGACTTGCGAAGATTGATGATGTCGAAGGAGGTGTCGGCGGGCAACAGCGAGCCCTTGGTGAGGATGGCGGTCGATGGCGCCACGACCGGCTGCAGCGTATCCATCTGCGAGAGATTGTGGGCAGATGCATTCTGGCCCATGTAATGGCCGGCAAAGGCGAAGGCGGCAATCAGCATGGTGCCGCCGAAGACGTACGGCACATATTCGGAAACACCCCGGCGCGGCTTGCGCGGCCGGAAATCCCCATCATTCAAACGCACGCGACGTTGTTTGCGCTTTGACCCCTGCACTTCCCCTCTTCCTACCGTTGTTGACCCCGAAAATTTTGTTAATTCAGCGGTAGAGTAAGCCTGTTGCGTTTAGCATAGGTTAACCATGTCAGCAACCCAAAGCGCATGATTTTTCCGCACTGTGACCATAATGGTTAATGGATCACCAAGCGCTTGAAACAAAAGGGGATCAGGGCTTGCGCAGCAAGGCTGCCTGGGCGGCTGCGAGGCGCGCCACGGGCACGCGGTAGGGCGAGCAGGACACATAGTCGAGACCCGATTCCTCGCAGAAGCGGATGGAGGCGGGATCGCCGCCATGCTCGCCGCAGATGCCGAGCTTGATGCCCGGCCGCGCCTTGCGGCCGCGCTCGGCGGCAATGCGTACGAGTTCCCCAACCCCATCCTGATCAAGCGACACGAAGGGGTCGCCGGCGAGGATGCCCTTGGCCATATACTCACCGAGGAATCTGGCCGAGTCGTCGCGGCTGATCCCAAAGGTCGTCTGGGTCAGATCGTTGGTTCCAAAGGAGAAGAACTCGGCGCTACCGGCAATCTCACCCGCCCGGAGGGCGGCGCGCGGCAGTTCGATCATGGTGCCGACGAGGTAGTCGATCTTCTGGCCCTGCTCCCGTTCAACGGCTTCAGCGATGGCGACGATACGACGGCGCACGAAGTCGAACTCGGCGCAGGTCGCGACCAGCGGCACCATGATTTCGGGTATGGGTGGCTTGCCGTTCTGCCTGCCGACTGCAACGGCCGCCTCGAAGATGGCGCGCGCCTGCATTTCGGCAATTTCCGGGTAGGATACGGCGAGGCGCACGCCGCGGTGTCCCAGCATGGGGTTGAATTCATGCAGTTCTGCGACGCGGGCACGCAGAGATTCAGTGTCGGCGCCAATGTTGTCGGCAACCTCCTCAATCTCGGCGTCGGTCTGCGGCAAGAACTCATGCAGCGGCGGATCGAGCAGGCGTATGGTAACGGGTAGGCCCGCCATGATCTCGAAGAGCTCCACGAAATCCTGGCGCTGCATCGGCAGCAGCTTGGCCAGCGCCTTGCGCCGGTCACTCTCGGCATTGGCGAGGATCATTTCGCGCATGGCGGTGATGCGGCCGGAATCGAAAAACATGTGCTCGGTGCGGCACAGGCCGATGCCTTCGGCGCCGAATTCGCGCGCGGCCCTGGCGTCCAGCGGCGTTTCGGCGTTGGTGCGCACCTTCATGCGGCGCACGGCATCGGCCCAGGACATGAGTTCGGCGAAGTCGCCGGAAAGCTCGGGCTTGATGGTCGGGACCGCGCCCTTCATCACCTGGCCGGTCGTGCCGTCGATCGTAATGATGTCGCCCTTGTGCAGCTTGACACCGGCGGCGATCACCGTTCCGGTGTGGTAGTCGACGCGGATATTGCCGGCCCCCGACACGCAGGGCTTGCCCATGCCGCGCGCGACGACGGCGGCGTGGGAGGTCATGCCGCCGCGGGTGGTAAGGATGCCCTCCGCGGCATGCATGCCGTGAATGTCCTCGGGCGAGGTTTCAACGCGAACCAGAATGACGGCACGCCGCTGGGCCCGGAGCCGCTCGGCTTCAGCGGGATCAAAGACGATTTCGCCCGATGCAGCGCCGGGAGACGCAGGCAGTCCGCTGCCGATCACTTCGCGCTTGGCGCCCGGGTCGAGCATGGGATGCAGCAACTGGTCGAGCGAGGCGGGATCGATGCGCCTGATGGCGTCCTCGCGTGCAATGAGGCCTTCCTTGGCCATGTCGACGGCAATCTTGAGGGCGGCCTTCGCCGTGCGCTTGCCGTTACGGGTCTGCAGCATCCAGAGCTTGCCATCCTGGATGGTAAATTCGAGGTCCTGCATGTCGCGATAGTGACGCTCAAGGCGATCGAAAATGCCGGCCAGTTCACGGAAGGTCTCCGGCATGAGGCTTTCGAGGGACGGCATGGTCGATCCCGCGGCGATGCGGGCGGCTTCGGTAATGTTCTGGGGCGTCCGGATGCCGGCGACTACGTCTTCGCCCTGGGCGTTGACGAGGAATTCGCCGTAGAGTTCGCGGGCACCGGTCGAGGGGTTGCGGGTGAAGGCGACACCGGTGGCCGAAGTGTCGCCCATGTTGCCGAACACCATGGCCTGGACATTGACGGCGGTGCCCCAATCCTCAGGAACATTGTTCAAGCGCCGGTAGGTGATGGCGCGGGGCGCCATCCAGGACTGGAAGACGGCGCCGATCGCGCCCCACAGCTGATCGCGGGGGTCCTGCGGGAACGGCTTGCCGGTTTCGCGTTCGACGATGGCCTTGTAGGCGGCGATGAGCTTTTCCCAGTCTTCCGCCGTGAGTTCGGTGTCGAGGACAAAGCCCTTCTCGTCCTTGTAGTCACCGAGCACGTCTTCGAAGAAGTGATGCTCGACGCCCAGAACCACGTCGGAATACATGTGGATGAAGCGGCGATAACTGTCATAGGCAAAGCGGGCATCGCCGGCGCGTGCGGCCAGGCTGCCGACGGTCCGGTCATTGAGGCCGAGATTCAGCACCGTGTCCATCATGCCGGGCATGGACACGCGCGCGCCGGAGCGAACCGACACCAGCAATGGATTGTTCAGATCGCCGAAGGTGGCGCCAACAATCTCACCCACCCGGGCGATGGCAGCGTCGACTTCGGCGGCCAGCCCGTCAGGGTACTGACGGTCATTGTTGTAGAAGGCGGTGCAGACTTCGGTGGTGATGGTGAAGCCCGGCGGGACCGGCAGGCCGAGGTTGGCCATTTCGGCAAGGTTGGCCCCCTTGCCACCGAGCAGCGCCTTCATGTCGGCCCTGCCCTCAGCACCGCCGCCGCCGAAGAAATAGACGAATTTGGTGGTTTTCCCCGCCATGTTGCTCACCCGCTCTTGCTTCAGCGTCAAATCAGGCTCCGCCGCGGGCTCGCGGCAGAGCAATCCGGGACGGGCGGCTGCCCGGACCGCTCATGATCACAGCAGGCCCGACAAATCAAGGCGGCATTGCCGTTTGCGACACCCTGTCCGGCGGCATCGTTAATCAGGCAGGTGATGGGCGCAACGGCCGGCGGCCGCCGCGTCGCGCCAGCAGGAGCCAGAGCGCGATGGCAAGATTGAGCACGTTCCAGGCAATGCCATTGAGGAACGCAGCCTGATACGACCCGGTCAGGTCAAAAATCATGCCCGACATCCAGCCCCCCAACGCCATGCCGAGGACCGTCGCAGTCAGCACCAGGCTGATGCGGGCACCGGCCTCGCGGGCCGGAAAGTGATCGCGGATGATGAGCGCGTAGCTCGGCACTATTCCGCCCTGGGAGAGACCGAAAAGGGCCGAGACGATGTAGAGCGAGGCCAGGCCGTCAAAGGGAAGGTAGAAGAGCAGCGCCAGCATCTGCAGCACGGAGCCAGCGATCAGCGTGCCGAGGCCGCCGATGCGGTCGGCAATGACGCCGGAGGCCAGGCGGCTCACGACGCCGAAACCGAGCATGAGCGAGAGCATTTCCGCGCCACGCGCCGGGCCGTAGCCCAGGTCGGCGCAATAGGCGACGATATGAACCTGCGGCATCGACATGGCGACACAGCAGGCAAGCCCGGCAAGGATCAGCATGGGTTGCAACAGCGGCGGGCGCGGCAGCAGGCCGCCACCGGATGACGAACCGGCGGCGGGACTTGCCGCGTCATGAAAATCCGGGCGGCGGCGAAGCAGGAGGGCCAGCGGCAACATGGTTGCCACGCCCAGGAGGCCGATTGCCATATAGCTGACGCGCCAGCCGTAGAGCGAAATGGCGTGCTGGAGAAGGGGAGGCCAGACCGTGCCGGCCAGGTAATTGCCGCTCGCCACGACGGCGATGGCGATGCCGCGCTGCCTGAGAAACCACTGGGAGACGTCGGCGACGAGGGGACCGAAGGTGGCGGAACTGCCGAACATGCCGATGAGCAGCGCCTGCACGGTGAGAAACTGCCAGTAGTCTCCCGACAGGCCGGCGAGCACGAAGCCGAGACCCAAAGCCGTGGCGCCCGTGACCAGCGGCACCATTATGCCGAAGCGGTCGGCGGCACGGCCCATCAGCACACCGCCTGCAGCAAAGCCCAGGGTGGTAACGGTGTAGGGCAGCGACGCGCCGGCGCGGTCAACGGCGAATTCGGCCTGGATGGTGGGCAGCACCACCACCGACGACCACAGGCCAATCCCACCGATGGTTGACAGCGCCAGCGACACCAGCAACCGGAACCAGGCGTAGCGGCTGTCGGGAAGCACGGCCGGGCGAGAACTCATGCGCATCCCGTAGCGGCCGCGCCGGGCAAGGTCAAAAGCCTGAGCCTGTGCTCGCGGCGCAGGAGAAATGCACGCCACACATGGCCTCAGCCTTCGATGCGCGAGAAGTCGGCCACTTCCAGGGTCGCGGCGCGGATGCGGTTGAGGAGTTTCAGGCGATTCTCACGGAAACTCGGATCGTCGGCATTGACGGTGACCTTGTCAAAGAAATGATCGACGGGCGCGCGCAGCCTCGCCATCGCCTTCATGGCCGACTCGAAATCCTCAGCCTTGATGGCCTTGCGGGCCTGGGCCACAGCGGTGTTGATGGCCGTGCTCAGCTCCTTCTCCTCGCCCTGAATGAGGATCATCTGGTTGACGTCGCCGTCGAAGCTGCGGCCGTCCTTCTTCTCCTCGATCTTCAGGATGTTGGAGGCGCGCTTGACGCCGGCGAGGAGGTTGCGGCCATCCTCGGTGTCGAGCAGATTGGACAGCGCCTCGACGCGGCGCACGACCATCAGCAGGTCGTCCTGGTTGCCGAGGGAAATCACGGCGTCGATGAGGTCATGGCGCATGCCGCGGTCGCGGAGATAGACCTTGAGGCGATCGGCAAAGAAGGCAAGCAGGTCCTTGCCGTCGAAGTCCGCCGCAAAACTCCCGCCTTTCTGCTTGCGGTAGAGATCAAGGCCCTTGTCGAAGACGGGCAGGAGGCGAAGGCTGATGGCGTTCTCGATCAGTATGCGGATGACGCCGAGCGCGGCGCGGCGAAGCGCATAGGGGTCCTTGGAGCCGGTGGGCTTTTCATCAATCGCCCAGAAGCCCACGAGCGTGTCGAGCTTCTCAGCCAGCGCGGTGACAACAGCGACCGGCTCGGCAGGCACGCGATCGCCGGGACCTTGCGGCTTGTAATGGTCTTCGATAGCGGCGGCGACGGCGGGGGGATGGCCCTCGGCCAGGGCGTAATACTTGCCCATGAGGCCCTGGAGTTCGGGGAATTCCTCGACCACGCCAGTCTTGAGGTCAGCCTTGGCGAGGCGGGCGGCCAGTTGCGCCTGAAGCGGATCGGCCTTGCAGGTCCTGGCGAGATCGTTGGCCCAGCTCTGCAGGCGCGATACGCGCTCGCCCTGGCTGCCCAGCGCGGCGTGGAAGGTCACCGTATCGAGTTTCGGCAGCAGATGCTCGAGCGGCATCCGGCGATCCTGGTCCCAGAAGAACTTGGCGTCGGACAGCCGCGCGGCGATGACCTTGTTGTTGCCGCGGATAATCTCCCTGCCGCCATCGGAAGCTTCCATGTTGGCAACCAGAATGTAGCGGCTGGCGAGCCGGCCGGTCGCGGCATGGCGCAATGCAAAGCACTTCTGGTGGTTCTTGATCGAGGTCACGATGACTTCCGGCGGCACGTCAAGGAAGCTGTCATCGAACGATCCCATCAGCACCACGGGCCATTCCACGAGGCCCGCAACTTCGTTCAGAAGGGCCTCGTCCTCGACGAGTTCGAGGCCGTGGGCAAAGGCAAGATTGCGGGCATCATTGCGGATGGTCTCGGCACGCAAGTCGGCATCGACGATCACCCTGGCGGCGTGCAGCTTGCGGGCATAATCCTCGAAGCGGCGGACGGCAATCGCTTCGGGGGCCATGAAGCGATGGCCGCGGGTGGTGTTGCCCGAGGCCATGCCATTGATGGTGAAAGGCACGGTCTCGCCGTCAAAGGTGCAGACAATAGCGTGCAGCGGCCGCACCCAGCGGAGCGTGCCACTGCCCCAGCGCATCGACTTCGGCCAGGGAAACCTGCGGATGGCGGCGGGAATGACCTCGGCAATGATCGCGGTGGCGTCGCGGCCCGGGTGGCGGATCGCGGCGATGTAGAACTGCCCCTTCCTGTCTTCCTGAATCTGCAGGTCTTCGAGGCGCAGGCCGGTGGACTTCAGAAATCCCTCGATGGCAGGTTTCGGTGCGTCGATGCGCGGCCCCTTGCGCTCCTCGACCGTACCGGCGGCCCTGGCGTTGAGCCCTTCGACCGCCAGGACGAGGCGGCGCGGCGTGGCAAAACTCCGTGCGCCCTCGTAGGTCAGGCCCGCCTCAACGAGGGAATTCGTTACAATTGTACGCAAGTCTTCGGCGGCCCGCGCCTGCATGCGGGCGGGCACCTCCTCGGAAAAAAACTCGACTAGCAGTTCAGGCATTGTTCACTCCGGCGGCCCGGCACTTAGCAGCCCTTAACCCTGTTGTCACGAAGCCTGCTCGGTGCGCCGGACATTAACAGCAGGCTAACTTGGGTCCGCCTTGAATGGCGGGCAACAGGAGCAACAGGCGTGACACTTTCCGACATCCGGGGGATGTTCGACATCAAGACAATCCTTGCCGCGCAGGCGCGCGATCCGGGCTCGCAGCTCAGGCGATGGGCGCGAAACGTTCTTGCATTGCTCGTCATCTTCGTTGCGGCGCATTACCTGGAGAACCGGTTTCAGTTCAACAGCCACATACTTGCGGCGCTCAACAAGGGATTCGCCCATCAGTCCGAGACGGTCTGGCTCACCGCCATTTTCAGCCTCGTCACCTTCCTCATCCTGCAAGTCTATGACATGAAGCGGGAGGTGAGCAGGCGCCGCTCGGCAGAAGCACAAGCGGTGGGCCTTGCCTACCACGATCCGCTGACGGGGCTGGCCAACCGGCGCAAATTCGACGAACACCTGCAAAGTCTGGCGCCGGGCGCCAGCTACGGGCTGCTGATGGTCGATCTCGACGGGTTCAAGCCGGTGAACGACATCTTTGGCCACACGGCGGGCGACGTTGTGCTGGCCGAGACGGCCTCGCGAATCGTCGATGCCTGCGGGCGCGCGACACTGGTGGCGCGTTTCGGCGGCGACGAGTTCGCGGTCGTCACCGAGCCGATCAGCCATCCGTCGGACATCGAGGAGTTGGCCGCCGCAATCGCCCGGCGCTTCGAAAAGACGTTTGTGGTCGGTTCGGCGGATGCGACCATCCGCGCCTCGATCGGCCTGACCGTCTACCGGCCGGGACATCATTCCGCCGAGGATGCCGTACGCGAGGCCGATGTGGCGCTCTACCAGGCCAAGGAGGATTGCCTTGCGCCCTATTGCTTCTTCGAACCGGCCATGGAGGAACGGCTGAAGCGGCGCAAACTCATGGAGCGGCGGCTCAGAACCGCCATCACCCAGAAAACCGTCAAGCCGCACTTCCAGCCGCTGGTCGATCTGCGGACCAAACAGATCATCGGATTCGAGGCGCTGGCGCGCTGGAACGACGAGGAACTGGGAAGCATCGGGCCCGACGAGTTCATCGCCCTCGCCGAGGAGTCGGGCCTCATCACCGATCTCAGCATGTGCCTGCTGCGGGCGGCTTGCCAGGAGGCGGTGCGCTGGCCAGCGCATATCAAGCTGTCTTTCAACCTGTCACCGAAGCAGTTCAAGGATAAGCTGGTCGGGCTCAGGATCCTGGGCGTGCTGGGCGAGACCGGGCTGTCGGCGCAGCGGCTGGAGGTTGAGATCACCGAAAGTTCGCTGGTGGAAAACCGCGAACAGGCACGCCAGGTGTTGGCCAGTCTCAGGTCGGCTGGAGTCAGGATCGCCATTGACGATTTCGGCACCGGCTATTCGAGTCTTTATCACCTGCGCGAGTTCCGGTTCGACAATCTCAAGATCGACCGCTCGTTCATCGCGGCAATGGAACGCGGCAATGACGACGCGGTGATCGTTCAGGCCATCCTCAACCTCTCCAGGGGCCTCGGCCTGGTGGCCACCGCGGAGGGAATCGAGCGGCTCGACCAGTTGTCGTCGCTGCTGAGTTCCGGTTGCCATCACGGGCAGGGCTACCTCTTCGGCAAGGCAATGTCGGGTGAGGAAGCCCTGGCGCTTATCAATGAGCGGACGCGCCGGGCGCTGCGGGCCTGAGGTCCCGACCCGCGCGGTCAGCGGAATCATTGCCTAGCGTTAACAAAGCACTAACCATTTCGATGCATTTTTCGCCATTTCCAGCGGAAGATCGAAATGACGCCTGGGGGCATCAAGCATATTCTGGCGCGACAGCGGGCGGACGGTGCGCAGACAGTGCAACGCCGCCTGCGCAACATCGTCCTGCTGCTCCTTACCGCCGGTCTTGCCTACGGGATCGAACGCCAGTTCTCGCTGCATGACGTATTGCATGACATGCTGGCGGGCGGAGAGGCGTCCGGCGCGGACGCGCTTCTGCTCACCGCCCTTCTGGCACTGTTCGGCTATGTCGTGGTGCAGGTACTCGACTTGCGCCGGGAGGTTTCGCGGCGGCGTCTTGCCGAGGCGCAGGCAATCGCCCTTGCCTATCATGACCCGCTGACCGGCCTGCCCAACCGGCGGCGGTTCGAGGAACATCTCGGCAAGCTGAATCCCGGCCAGACGATTGCGGTACTGATGCTCGATCTCGACGATTTCAAGCCGGTCAATGACATGTTCGGACATGGGGTGGGTGACGAGGTGTTGAGCCAGGCGGCGCGGCGCATTGCCGCCACCTGCGGGCGCGACTGCATGGTGGCCCGATTCGGTGGCGATGAGTTCGCAGTCGCCACCGGGCCGGCCATATCCGGCGAAGAGGCGGTGGTACTGGCCCAGGCCATTGGGCTGGCCTTCGAGGAGCCGTTCCCTGCCGGCACCGCCATGGCGCGCATCGGCATATCGGCCGGCGTGGCACTATTCACCGCCGGCGAGCGTCCGGCCATGGAGGCGCTGCGAGAAGCCGATCTGGCGCTCTACCGCGCCAAACTGGACCGGCAGCAACGCTGGTGTCTGTTCGACCGGCGTTTCGAAGAGACGCTGCGGCGGCGCAAGACGCTGGAGGTGCGGCTCGCCACGGCTACGAATCCGGGTTAACGGGCAGAGGTGAGAGGAGTGCGGCGAGGTA
>CAZIXE010000026.1:0-50597 GCA_964543235.1 uncultured Rhizobiaceae bacterium
TCATTACCATCTGGAAGAATACCGGCGGCACCTGGCAGCTCTATCGCGATATCTGGAACGACAATCCAGCCAAGTAGCAGACCCGGGCCCCCGCTGCGGCCATGTCTGAGTCCAGCAGAGGACCGGATTCCGCTTCAGGGGGTCAAATCCAGGCCCAGCCTGCGACCTCGCCACGACAGCCGCGGACGGGGAACTCATGGTGTTGGCGACTGCTGCCCGAACAGCTTGACACGGGCCGCCGGCCGCGCTGCCGTGCAGAGGAAATCCCAAACGTATTCAGCATAGGAACGGAACACATAGACGTCGATAATGTCTTCCTCGATGACATGCAGGAGGGCGGCGATCTCGGCAAAGCGCATGCGCCGCACCGTCCCCGGGCCGTATTCTTCGGAGAGCAGGTCGAGCGACGAGCCCTTGAGCAGGACTTCACGGATACCCTCGCCCTCGAGCCGCAGCACGGCGCGCATGTCGGAAACGTCGACGGCGAGAGAATGGATGCCCTGCAAGCGCTTGCGCAGATCCGCAAGCATGTCGGCCACCCGCCCGCGCGGGCAGAGAATGAGCCACTGGTCGACCGAGAGCCATAGCGCGCGCAGATCGCCCCAGCTGGCACTGCTGCGCGGCTGTTTCGGCAGGTCGAAGCCCAGAACATCCTTGACGGCGTTCATGAACTTTCGGTCTGAGGCAAGCCCCCGGAGATCGATCATGCCCCGCTCGGGAATTTCCCGGAGGCTGATCGACAGGCCGGACGCCTCGCGCCCCTTCAGCGCGCTCTCGTAAGCTAGCTCAGACATTGAGCCGCGCTCCTTCCTTGTCATAGAAGACCTGGTCCACGATCTTCGCCCGCACCACCTTGTCGGCAAGCGGGAACGCAATCGTTTCACCCATGCGCGCGCGGCCGGACTCGATCAGCGCCATGGCGATCGACCGGTTGAGCGTCGGCGAGAAATAGCTCGACGTTACCTGCCCGATCATCTCCATCGGGGGTTTCTCCTTCACCGCACGGACCGCATAGGCGCCATCGGGCAGGACCTCGTTGGGGTCCTCGGTAAGCAGACCCACCAGCTGCTTGCGGTCGTCGCGCCTGAGATAGGGTTGCTCCAGCGAGCGCTTGCCGATGAAATCCGGCTTCTTCTTGGAGACCAGCCCGTCGAGCCCCACATCCTGTGGCGTGACGGTGCCGTCGGTCTCATCGCCGATCACGATGTAGCCCTTCTCCGCACGGAGAACATGCAGCGCCTCCGTTCCATATACGGTGATGCCGAAGTCACGGCCGGCTGCCAGAATGGCATCCCACAGCCCGCGCCCCAGATTGGCGGGTGTTGCCACCTCATAGGAGAGTTCGCCCGAAAAGCTGATGCGGAACACCCTGACCGGATAGCGGCCGAGCCGCCCCTCCTTCATTGAGAGATGCGGGAAGGCCTCATTGGCGAGATCGAAATCGGGGTCCAGCGTCGCCAGAACGTCGCGCGCCCGGGGACCGGCGATCGCGAATTGCGCCCATTGCTCGGTCACGGGCGTGACGAACACCTTGTAGTCCGTCCATTCGGTCTGCAGCCATTCCTCAAGCCAGGCCGCGATGCGGTCTGCCCCGCCCGAGGTCGTATGCATCAGGAAATGATCTTCGGCGAGCCTCACCGTGACACCGTCATCGATGAGGAAGCCGAGCTCGTTCATCATCAGACCGTAGCGGCAGCGCCCGACCTTCAGTGTCGAGAACATGTTGGAATAGATCCGGTCCAGAAACGCCGCCGCGTCCGGCCCCTTGATCTCGATCTTGCCAAGCGTCGAGGCATCGAGCAGCCCGACGCTGTTGCGAACCGCCAGGATTTCGCGGCGGATTGCCGCCTGCTTGTCTTCCGAAGGCTTTGGATAGGTATAGGCCCGGCGCCACTGGCCGACCGGCTCGAAGACAGCGGCATTGGCCACATGCCAGTCGTAGACCGGCGTCCGCCGCACCGGCAGGAACCGCGACTGGACCAGGGACCCCGCAATCGCCCCGAAGGAGAAGGGCGTGTAGGGCGGGCGGAATGTGGTGATGCCAATCTCGGGAATCGTCTTGCCGGTCGCTTCCGCCAGGATACCGAGCCCGTTGATGTTGGAGGTCTTGCCCTGGTCGGTCGCCATGCCGAAAGTGGTATAGCGCTTGGTGTGCTCGACCGATTCATAGCCTTCGCGCTGGGCCAGCTCGAGGTCCGCGGCCGTGACATCATTCTGGTAGTCGATGAAGTGCTTGTTGCCCTCATTGTACTTGCCGGTCGCCGGTGCAAACCAGATCGGCTCCAGTCCCTGTTGGGGCTCCTGTTCAGCTCTGGGGCGTTTCAGTCTGGAAGTCTTGGCCCTGGGCAAGGCGGCCTTGGCGGCAGCCTCGCCCGTCGCATAGCCCTCGGACAAGGTACTGGCGAGATCCATCGTGCCATTGGCGGCACCGGCGGCATGGATGGCATCGTGATGCCGGTCGGGGCGGAAGCTCTGAAGCGTATCGTCGAAACGGATCTTGCCGCCATTGTGGCACCACAGATGCAACGCCGGATTGAAGCCCCCCGACATGGCGATGAAATCGCAGTCGAGCTTCGTTTCGTTGACCACCCGGCCGGAGCCCTGGCGGTAGGGCGCGATCTTGGCCGCGGTGACGTCGAGTCCGCCGAAGCTGCTCTCCACCCCGGCAATGGCCGATCCCGCGATAACCTCTATGCCGGCCGCCCTGGCCGCGGAAGGAAGAGCGCCCTCGGGACGGCTCCGCGCATCGACCACTCTGGCCACCACGCCCGCCTGCTTGAGGGCGAGGGCGGTGCGGTAGGCGTCGTCATTGTTGGTGAAAACAATGCCGCTCGAGCCGGGCGCGACGCCATAGCGATGAACCAGCGCACGCGCAGCACCTGCCAGCAAGATGCCGGGGCGGTCATTGTTGGCGAAGGCGATGGGCCGCTCGATCGCGCCGGTCGCGAGAACGACCTGGCGGGCGCGGATTTTCCAAAGCCGGTGGCGCGGCATGCCCTGGCGGAGCAGCGCCGGATCGTGGTCGGCGACGCGCTCGAACAGCATGAGAAAATTGTGGTGCCAGTGGCCGACGCAGGTGGTGCGGGTGAGCACATGCACATTTTCCGCCTCGACCAAGTGTGCAGCGCGCGCCGCCACCCAGTCCGCCTGGGCATGGCCGTCGATCGTGCCACCGGCGATGTCGGCCCAGCCGCCAAGATGCGGATTCTCATCGCACAGCACCACGCGTGCGCCGGTGGCCGCAGCGGCTTCCGCAGCGGCGAGGCCGGCCACGCCTCCGCCGACCACCAGCACGTCGCAGTGGACGTGGATATGCTCGTAAGAATCGGGATCGCGTCCCTCCGGGGCTCTGCCAAGACCGGCAGCGCGGCGGATGATCGGCTCATAGACGCTCTTCCAGAACCTCTGCGGCCACATGAAGGTCTTGTAGTAGAAGCCGCCCGGAAAGAATCGCGACAGCGCATTGTTGAAGCTGCCGACATCGAACTGCAGCGACGGCCAGCGGTTCTGGCTCACCGCGACGAGCCCGTCATAAAGCTCGACCTGCGTGGCGCGGAGGTTGGGTTCGTGCCGCGGTCCTTCGCCGACGCCGACGAGTGCGTTCATCTCCTCGGCGCCGATCCCGACCACGCCACGCGGCCGGTGATACTTGAAGCTGCGGCCGAACACGCGCTGGCCATTGGCCATCGCCGCCGACGCCAGCGTGTCGCCGGCGTAACCCGTCATGGCCTTGCCGTCGAAAGTGAAATTTATCCGGCGCGCCCGGTCGATGAGCCGGCCGGCATCACCGCCCAGGCGATAGGGTTTGCTGGTCATCTTGCCGCCTTTGCCGCCATGAGCTTGTCCTTGAAGAACTCTGCCCACTCGCCGGTCGCCTGCTCCATGAGCTCCCGCTGCGGCAGCTCGGTGACGCGGTAGAAGGCCTTGAATTCCATCGTCGCCGTATCGCGTGCTGCGTGGAACCACTTGCCGCAGCCGCGGTCGCAGCGCCAGCGCTCGAAATGCAGGCCCTTGGGATTCCGCCGCATGAACAGGTAGTCGCGCTGTTCCTCATCGGTGATGCCCGTTGGGTCATGGCTCGCAGGCCGCCGGATATGTGCCTCGCCGCCGGCATGGAAATCGGTTTCGTCGCCCTCGGCGCCGCAGATGGGGCACTTCACAATCAGCATCAGCTACTCCTCAATGCGCCACCGCCGCCGCCACGCTTTCGTCGATGAACCGGCCCTCGGCGAAGCGGTCGAGTCCGAAAGGTGCCGCGATCGGGTGCGGCCGGTCATTGGCTATGGTATCGGCGAACACGAAGCCTGAGCCCGGGATCGACTTGAAGCCCCCGGTACCCCAGCCGCAATTGACATATAGGCCTTTGACCGGCGTGAGGCCGATGATTGGCGAACGGTCGCCCGTCATGTCGACGATGCCGCCCCACATGCGCAGCATCCGCAGCCGCGAGATGATGGGGAAGGTCTCGACCAGGGCGGTGATCGTGTGCTCGAGCGCCGGAAACGACCCGCGCTGCGAGTAGTTGTTGTAGGAATCGGTACCGCCGCCGATCACCAGTTCGCCCTTGTCCGACTGGCTGATGTAGCCATGCACCGTGTTTGCCATGACCACGCAGTCGAGGACCGGCTTGATCGGCTCCGACACCAGCGCCTGCAGGCACTGGCTTTCGATCGGCATCCTGACACCGGCTGTTTGCATGATGGTGGAGACATGTCCCGCCGTGACGACTGCGATCTTCTTTGTACGGATGAAGCCACGCGTGGTTTCGATCCCGGCGACGCTGTCGCCATCGCGCCGGATGCTGGTGGCTTCGCAGTTCTGGATGATGTCGACGCCGAGCGAGTCCGCCGCGCGCGCATAGCCCCAGGCCACCGCGTCGTGGCGGCCGGTACCGCCCCGCGGCTGATAGTAGGCGCCGAGAATGGGATAGCGGCATCCCGGATCGTCATTGATGATCGGCACGATCTGCTTCACCTCGGCCGGCGTGATCATGCGGCAGTCGAGACCGGCGAGGCGGTTGGCGTGGGCGGTGCGCTTGAAGGCCCGCAATTCATGCTCCGTCTGGCACAGCATGAGGACGCCGCGCGGGCTGAACATGACATTGAAGTTGAGTTCCTGCGACAGGTCTTCGTAAAGCGAACGCGCCAGTTCATAGATGGCGATCGAAGCGTCTTGCAGATAATTGGACCGGATGATCGTGGTGTTGCGCCCGGTATTGCCGCCACCGAGCCAGCCTTTCTCGATCACCGCAATGTTGTTCATCTTGTGGTTCTTGGCCAGGTAATAGGCCGTGGCGAGGCCATGCCCGCCGGCGCCAACGATGACCGCATCATATTCCGGCTTGGGAGCAGGAGACCGCCAGGCGCGCTCCCAGTCCTTATGGTAGTTGAGCGCATTGCGGGCCAGCGAGAAAACCGAGTAGCGTGTTTTCATGGCGCCGCTTCTATCAAAAGGCCCAAACCGCCTCTAGGCTTTTCCGACGCCCCATTGTTGCCATGCGACACTGCGACAGCGGCAGAGCCTTTGCGATGAACGGCGTTTCTCCTATGTATCCAAAAGGCTTACGGGAACCATGCTGATCTGGCTTGTCTTCGCATTGCTTACCGCCGCCGCCGTCGCCGGCGTGCTGTGGCCGTTGTTTCGCCAGCCGCGCCGCCTGGCGGACCGCGCCGACTACGACCGTGCCGTGTTCATCGATCAGCTGGCCGAACTCGACCGAGATATTGCCCGGGGGGCCATTGCGGCGGCCGAGGCCGAGGCAGCTCGCAACGAAATCTCGCGCCGGCTCCTGGCGGCTGGGCAGGCGGGCAGGACCGTTGCCGGAACCGGGGGCCGGCGCACCGCCCTGCTTCTGGCAGCTGTGGCGGTCCCGGTTGTGGCGATGCTTCTCTACATCCGTGCCGGCACGCCCCACCTCCCTGATGTACCCCTCCGGGAACGCCTGGCCAGCGCCACGGAAAACAATGACTTCGTCGCCATGGTGGCGCAGGTCGAGGAACATCTCCGCGCCAATCCGCAGGATGTACAGGGCTGGCAGGTCATCGCCCCGGCGTATCGCCGCCTCAACCGTTTTGCCGACGCGGCCGGCGCCTTCCAGCAGCTGATCCGCCTGGGCCAGGCGACCCCCGACAACCTGGCCGACCTGGGCGAGATGATCGTGTTTGCCAATGAGGGCCTGGTGACTGCGGAAGCGGCACAGTCCTTCGCGGACGCGCTCAAACGTGATCCCAAACACCCCAAGTCTCGCTACTTCGCGGCGCTTGTGCTGAGGCAGGAGGGCAAGACGGCCGAGGCTGTCGCCGCCTGGAAAGCGCTCCTCGCCGACTCGCCGCACGATGCGCCATGGCGGGCCATGGTTGACCGCGACATTGCCGCGGCTGCGGCCTTGGAGATGCCGGCCGAGGACCGCCAGGCCATGGTCCGCGGCATGGTCGATGGTCTCGAGGCGCGGCTCAAGGTCGATGGCAGCGACCTCGAGGGCTGGCAGCGCCTTATCAATGCCCGTCAGGTGCTGGGCGAGATCGACAAGGCCAGGGCCGCCTATGAATCGGCACGAACCATCTTCAAAGACCAGCCCGAAGCATTGGCATCGCTCGATGCGCTGGCAAGGAGCTTGAGCCTGCAATGACCCGCAAGCAGAAGCGTCTTTCGATGATCGTGGGGGGCCTCGTTCTCCTGGGCATCGCCGCCGGCCTCGTGCTGTTTGCACTGCGCGATACCATCGTGTTCTTCTATACGCCCTCGGAAGTGGCGGAGAAGAACGTGGCCCCCGGCCAGCGTTTTCGGCTGGGCGGACTGGTCGAGGAGAAGAGCCTGGTGAGAGGCGAGGGAAGCACGGTGACCTTTGTCATCACCGATACGGCGAAGTCGATCCCCGTGGCATACAACGGCATTCTCCCCGACCTGTTCCGGGAGGGCCAGGGTGTGGTGGCCGAAGGCACGCTCGATGGCAGCGGTCGTTTCATGGCCGACACCGTGCTGGCCAAGCATGACGAGAACTACATGCCCAAGGAAGTGGCAGACAGGCTGAAGGAGCAGGGCTACTGGCAGGAGGGTCAATCGCAATGATTGCCGAACTTGGCCATTTCGCCCTTGTCCTGGCATTGGCGGTCGCGCTGGTTCAGTTTGCCGTACCACTCTATGGTGCCCAGCGCCGTGACGTGCTCCTCATGAATGTGGCCGCCCCTGCCGCCATGGTGCAGGCCACCCTCGTCACAATCGCCTTCGGCTCCCTGATGCATGCCTATCTGGTCTCGGACTTTTCGGTCCAGAATGTCTTCGAGAACTCGCACTCGGCCAAGCCGCTGCTCTACAAGATCTCCGGTGTCTGGGGTAACCATGAAGGTTCCATGGTTCTCTGGGTGCTGATCCTCGCTGTGTTCGGCGCCGCCGTGGCCCTGTTTGGGGACAATCTGCCGCTGGAACTCAAATCGCGTGTCCTGGCCGTGCAGGGCGCTGTGGGCCTGGCCTTTCTCCTGTTCATCGTTCTGACATCCAATCCCTTTGTTCGTCTCGATCCGCCGCCGATCGAGGGCAACGGCCTCAACCCCATTCTCCAGGACCCGGCACTCGCCTTTCACCCGCCATCCCTGTATGCCGGCTATGTCGGCCTGTCGGTCGCCTTCTCCTTCTCGGTGGCGGCCCTGATCGACGGCCGGGTTGACGCAGCCTGGGCCCGGTGGGTTAGACCCTGGACGCTGCTGGCCTGGATGTTTCTCACCATCGGCATCGCGATGGGCTCGTGGTGGGCCTACTACGAGCTGGGCTGGGGCGGCTGGTGGTTCTGGGACCCGGTGGAGAACGCTTCCTTCATGCCCTGGCTGGTGGCCACCGCCCTGATCCATTCGGCGATTGTCGTCGAGAAGCGCAATGCTCTCAAGATCTGGACCGTTCTGCTGTCGATACTTGCTTTCTCGCTGTCGCTGGTGGGAACCTTCCTGGTCCGTTCCGGGGTGCTGACCTCAGTCCATGCCTTCGCAGTCGATCCGCAGCGAGGCGTATTCATTCTCGGCATTCTCTGTGTCTTCATCGGTGGCGCCCTGACGCTCTATGCGCTCCGCGCCCCCGCCCTCAAGGCTGGCGGCCTGTTCGCCCCGATCAGCCGCGAGGGCATGCTGGTCATGAACAATCTGCTCTTGTGCGCGGCCTGCGCGGCCGTGTTTGTTGGCACGCTCTATCCGCTGGGCCTGGAATCGCTGACTGGCGACAAGATCTCGGTGGGCCCGCCCTACTTCAACCTGACTTTCGGCCCCATCATCCTGCCCCTGCTGCTTCTGATCCCGCTGGGTCCCTTCATGACCTGGAAGCGTGCCGATCTACTCGGCGTGTTGCAGCGTCTGTGGGTTGCCGCCGCCTTGGCAATACTGGCCAGCGTGATAGTCCTCGCCATCCTTCGGCGCGGGCCATGGCTGGCACCCTTCGGCATCGCCCTGGGCGTGTGGATTGTACTCGGCAGCCTCGCGGAGTTGGCCCAGAGACTGCAGCTTTTCCGCACGTCGCTCGCCAACAGCTGGTCACGTTTTGCGGGGCTGCCGGGGTCAGCACTGGGATCCACGCTGGCCCATACCGGATTGGGCATCGCGGTGATCGGTATCGTCGCCATTTCTGCCTGGAAGGAGGAGCACATTCTCGTCCTGAAGCCAGGCGAGTCGACGGCTGTTGCCGGCTATGAGGTCCAGTTCGTCGGTGAGTCACCGCTCACCGGCGCCAACTATACCGGCAGCACCGGCAGTTTCCGCGTCAGCCGCGCTGGCGCGGCGATCGTCCAACTCCAGTCGGAAAAGCGCAACTTTCAGCCCGGCGGCATGAGTACGACCGAGGTCGGGCTCTACCAGACCCTCATGGGGGATCTCTACGTGGTCATGGGCGATGCCACGAACGACGGAGGCCGTGCCATGCGCGTCTATTTCAACCCGCTGGTCTCGCTGATCTGGGCCGGGGCGGCAATCATGTTTGCAGGCGGTATTTTCTCGCTCTCGGACCGCCGCTACCGGGTCGGAGCGCCAAGGCCCGCCTCCAGGCGCCAGGCAGCACCTGCGGAGTAGCCGGCATGCGCGCTGTTGCCCTGTTTCTGGCCCTGTGCATCGCCGTTCCGGCGCTGGCGGTGCAGCCCGACGAAGTACTTGACGATCCGGCCCTCGAGGCGCGGGCGCGGGGGCTTTCGGCGCAATTGCGCTGCCTTGTCTGCCAGAACCAGTCGATCGACGATTCCGACGCACCGCTGGCCAAGGATCTGCGGGTGCTGATCCGCGAGCATCTGGTGCGTGGGGAAAGCGATGAGCAGGTCATGGACTTCATCGTGTCCCGCTATGGCGAATTCGTCCTGCTGAAACCCCGGTTTACGAGCAAGACCGTACTATTGTGGAGCGCTCCCTTTGCCGTCCTGCTGCTTGCGGCATTGTTCATGTGGCGCCGGCGTTCGCCGGCCTCGATGGCGGAGACGCCACTGACCGAAGCGGAGAAGGCGGAATTGCGGCGTGCGATCAAGGAAATGGACTAGCTGCCACAAAACTGCCGCAAGGCCTACGAAGTTTTCATCCCTCTGAAATGGCAGTGTAATTGGCGGCCAACTATATACCCCATCACTGAATTTCCGTTGAAGGAGGATAACCATGCAGTTCAGACTCAAGCGGTCGTCAGGCCGTGTCCTCGGAGCGCTTGCCGCGGGGCTTTTGGCCGCGACCGCAATCACCGCCACCGCCATTGTGGTCCCGGCCACGCCGCTGCGGGCCGAAACCCAAACCGTGTACGACCCGTCCCAGGGTTTCGCCGAACTCGCCCAACGGGTCATGCCGGCGGTCATCAATGTCCAGGTGAAGTTTGCCAACACTGCCCAGCGTGACCGCGGCTTCCAGCTTCCCGACCAGTTCCGTGACCTTCCCGAAAACAGCCCCTTCCGTGATTTCTTCGAACAGTTCCAGAGGGGCATGCCGCAGCAGCCTGCGCCGCGGCGCGGCATGGCCCAGGGGTCCGGCTTCATCATTTCCAGCGACGGCTATGCCGTAACCAACAATCACGTGGTCCAGAATGCGGATGAGGTTACCGTGACCGATCAGCAGGGGACCGAGTATCAGGCCGATGTGATCGGCACCGATCCCAAGACCGACCTGGCGCTCATCAAGATCAAATCCGACAAGACCTTTGCTTTCGTCAAGTTTGCGACCGAAAAGCCGCGAGTCGGCGACTGGGTGATGGCGGTCGGCAACCCCTTCGGCCTGGGCGGCACGGTTACCACCGGCATCGTTTCGGCCATGGGTCGCGACATCGGCGCCGGACCCTACGACGATTTCCTGCAGATCGACGCCTCGATCAACCACGGTAACTCCGGCGGGCCAGCTTTCAACATGAAGGGCGAGGTCATCGGCGTTAACACCGCCATCTTCTCGCCCTCGGGCGGGTCAGTCGGTATCGGTTTCGCCATCCCCGCCGCCTTGACTCAGGAGGTTATTGACAGTCTCAAGAACAACGGCACGGTCACCCGCGGCTGGCTTGGCGTGCAGATCCAGCCGGTCACGGCCGACGTAGCCGAGAGCCTTGGCGTGACGCCGGACAAGGGGGCGCTGGTGGCCGACGTCACCGCCGACTCGCCCGCTCTCGATGCCGGCATCAAGACCGGCGACACGATCCTCAAGGTCAACGGCGAGGACGTGTCTGATCCGCGTGATCTCGCCCGCAAGGTTGCCAAACTTGAACCGGGCAAGACTTTTCCTGTCGAGATCATCCGCAATGGCAAGCCAATGACCCTGGAAGTCAGGATCGGCACTATGCCGGGCGACCAGGCCAAGGCGGCCGTGCCCGGTGATGCGGCACCGGCAGGTGCCAGGCTCCCGGAACTCGGCATGCAGCTACGGCCTGCCCAAGATGGCGCCGGGGTAACGGTCGTTGCAGTCAGCCCCGACAGCGTTGCCTCCGAGCAGGGCATCCGGTCCGGCGATGTTATCATCGAGGTGGCGGGCAAGGAAGTGAACCGTCCCAGCGATGTCCGCGACCGGCTGGCAGAAGCCGTGGCGGCGAAGCAGAAGAAGGTTCTGGTCCTCGTACGGTCGGGCGACAGCCAAAGATTCGTGGCTCTCGACATCGGCAAGGGCTGATTTCCAAAGCGTCTGTGTGCGCTACAGGAAGTTGCTGCTCCCGGATCCCCCCAACCCCCGCACCAGCAGCAACCTCGGCGGGGGCCGGTACTGCTTTTTTCGGCGGTGACTGGCCCCCGCTCCTGTCTCAGGAAAGCTATTTTCGGAGGACCCAACCGTGCATACATTTGCTATGAGACCGCAACCGGAAACCGTATCGAAGCGTTCAGGCAAGGGCATGCGAGTGCTGATCATCGAAGATGACCGCGAAGCGGCACAGTGGCTGATCAAAGGCTTGTCCGAGAGTGGCCATGTGGCCGATCTGGCCGTGGACGGCGAAGAGGGCCTGGAACTGGCCCGTGAGGGCGTTCATGATGTCCTCATCGTTGACCGCATGCTGCCGAAGCGCGACGGGCTCAGCGTCCTGAAAGTGTTGCGCGCCGAAGGCGTAGCGACCCCGGCGCTGATCCTCAGCGCGCTCGGTGATGTCGACGAGCGGGTGAAGGGCCTAAGGGCGGGCGGCGATGACTATTTGGCCAAGCCCTATGCCTTTTCGGAATTGCTCGCTCGCGTCGAAGGCCTGGGCCGGCGCAAACCGGCCGAACCGTCTCAGACAAGGTTCAAGGCTTGCGACCTGGAAATGGATCTGCTGACCAGAACCGTCACCCGTGCCGGCCAGGTCATTCCGTTGCAGCCCCGGGAATTCAAGTTACTGGAGTATCTGATGCGCAATGCCGGCAACATTGTCACCCGCACAATGCTGCTTGAAAATGTGTGGGATTACCATTTTGATCCGCAGACCAACGTCATTGACGTGCACGTGTCGCGGTTGCGCTCCAAGATTGACAAGGGATTTGACGAGCCCATCCTGCAGACCGTGCGCGGTGCCGGATACATGATACGTGTTGACTAACGCCAAGCTGCTTCGCACCTCGACCTTCAAGCTGGTCGCACTGTATCTCGTCCTTTTTGCGCTCTCGGTGGCAGCTCTGCTGGGCTACATCTATTACAGCACCATTGTCCTTCTCGAACGGCAGACCGACGAGACCATCCGCGCCGAGGTCCAGGCGCTGGCCGACCAGTATTTCCAGCGGGGGCTCGGCGGTGTTCTACAGACGGTCCGCAACCGCAGCCTGAGCGAAACCGGCTCGGTCTATCTCCTGTCCAACGCCAACAACGAGCGCATTGCCGGCAATCTCGAAACGTTTCCGTTCCAGTCGGACGTTGCACCCGATCAGGAAGGTCAGGATGGCAACTGGATCGAGTTCCCGTATACGGTTACCCGCGAGGGTGCCGTGGAGAGCCATCGCGCCCGTGCCTACCATGCCCGCCTCGCCGCCGGCTTCAATCTTGTGGTCGGCCGTGACGTTGAGGAGCTACGGCAATTCGGCAGCATCATCCGCAATACCCTGTTTTGGTCTTTGGGCCTTGCCATTGTCCTTGGCATTGGCGGCGGACTGCTGATGAGCCGCAATTTCCTCCGCCGCATCGACTCCATCACCGAAGCCAGTCAGGCCATTATGGGAGGCGATCTGACCGGGCGCATGCCGGTCTCTGGAACCGGCGATGAACTGGATCGTCTGGCCATATCCCTCAATGAAATGCTGGACCAGATCGAGCGCCTGATGGCGGGCATGAAGGAAGTCTCGAGCAATGTGGCGCATGATCTGCGAACCCCGCTGACCCGGCTCAAGGCCCGGGTCGAGTCGGCCCTGCGCTCCGATGACAGCAACGAGCACCGGGAAGCCCTGTTGCGCACCATCGAGGAATCCGACCGTCTGCTCCAGACATTCAACTCGCTGCTGTCGATCGCCAGGGCCGAGTCGGGGCAATCCCGTGAGGGGCTGCTGCCCATCGACCTGAAGCCGATCCTCCACGAAGTGATAGAACTCTACGAACCGTTGGCTGAGGAGCAGGGAGTCAGGATCGAGACCGCCATCGCCAGCGATCTCAAGGTGAAGGGCGACCGCCAGCTGCTGGCCCAGGCAGTCAGCAATCTCATCGACAATGCGATGAAGTACGGCGCCGCCGCCGGCGAATCGGCCGCCCGCATCCGGCTTGAGGGCGAGGAACACAATGGTGAAATCCGCATCAGTGTGAGTGACCGGGGACCGGGGGTGGCGGAACAGGACCGCGACCGCGTGGTGAAGCGTTTTGTGCGCCTGGACGACAGTCGCTCACGGGCCGGCAATGGTCTCGGCCTGAGCCTGGTTTCCGGGGTCATGACTCTTCACGGCGGCCGGCTCGTGCTCGAGGACAACCTGCCGGGACTGCGAGCCACGCTGGTATTGCCCCGCCACGAGTCCGCCTCTCCGACATTGTGATCCTCCTGTGCTTTATGATTTAAGGAGGAATGCCTTCCCCACTCGTCGAACGGCTGCGCCCCCTGCCGCCGCCCCTGGATCACGAGACTGCCGCCCGCGCCCTTGCTGAACTCACAGTCGAAGTTCCGGCCGGGGCCGTCAACCTGCTTGCTGCCGTTATGGGAGGTTCGCCCTATCTCCGCGACCTCATGCAGCGCGATCCCGAATTCCTGTCCGAGGTCTTGCAAGGGGTACCTGAGGAGCTGAGCGCGCAACTGATCCGCGAGGCTCGCGGGGCTGGCATGAGCGGCGAACCGGCCATGGTTCTGCGCAGGGCCAAGTCGCGGTTTGCCCTCCTCTCGGCACTGGCGGATATTGGTGGCGCCTGGACACAGGAGGACGTGTGCCGAGCTCTCACCGCGTTCGCCGATGCGGCGATTGCCGGCGCCCTCGACGCCCTGCTGCTGCAGGCGGCGGCGCGCGCCCGGATTGTTCTGCGCGATCAGCAGGAACCATCCCGCAGTTGCGGCTATGTCGTCCTGGCCATGGGCAAGCAGGGCGCCTTCGAGCTCAACTACTCGAGCGATATCGACCTGATCGTGCTTTACGACCCGGACGCAGCCCCACTGGCCCCCGGGATCGAGCCTGCAACCTTCTTCGTGCGGCTGACCAAGGACCTCGTGCGGCTTCTCCAGGATGTCGACGAGAACGGCTATGTGTTCCGGGTCGATCTGCGCCTCAGGCCGGATCCCCGTGCCACCCAGGTGGCGATCGCCATCGAGGCGGCTGCCACTTATTACGAGAACCTGGGGCAGAACTGGGAACGCGCCGCCATGATCAAGGCCAGGCCCTGCGCCGGCGATCTGCCGCTGGGCGATGAGTTCATCGCCCGCCTCCGGCCCTACATCTGGCGCAAGTATCTCGATTTTGCCGCCATCGCGGACGTGCAGTCCCTCAAGCGCCAGATTCATGCCGTCAAGGGCCACGGCAGCGTCGCCGTGCAAGGCCACAATGTGAAACTCGGCCGCGGCGGCATTCGCGAGATCGAGTTTTTCGTGCAGACGCAACAACTTATCGCCGGCGGGCGCAACCCGCGGCTCCGTGGCCGCCAGACCCTCGCCATGCTCGATGCCCTGGCCGAGTCGCAGTGGATATCGCGCGACGCCGCCGAGGAGTTGAAGGAGGCCTATCGCTTTTTGCGCCATGTCGAGCATCGCTTACAGATGGTGGCGGACGAGCAGACCCACTCGCTGCCGCAGGACGAGGAAACATTTGCCCGCTTGGCGCGCTTTGCTGGCTTCGATGTGCCTGCCGAATTTGCCGGGCGGTTGCGCCAGACCTTCGAACTCGTGCAACGGCACTATGCCCGGCTGTTTGAAGACGCGCCGGAACTGGGCACTGACCGTGGCAGTCTCGTGTTCACCGGCGGCGAGGACGATCCGGAAACCATAGAGACCTTGTCTCAGATGGGCTATCGCCGCCCAAGCGAGGTATCGGCTGCCATCCGTGGCTGGCACTTTGGCCGCTTTCCCGCCACCCGCAGCGCCAAGGCGCGCGAGATCCTGACCGAGATCATGCCGGCCCTGCTCAGCGCCCTGGCGCGTACGGGCGACGCGGATCAGGCTTTCATTGCCTTCGACAAGTTCCTCACCGGCCTTTCCGCGGGGGTCCAGATCTTTTCGCTGATCAAGGCAAATCCGCGCCTTCTGGACCTGATTGCCAGCATTCTCGGCACCGCTCCCCGCCTGGCAGAGCAGTTGGGCCAGCGGCCAAAAGTCCTTGATGCCGTGCTTGACCCGGCTTTCTTCGGGCCTCTGCCTGACGCTGCGGAGCTGGTCCGCGCGCTTGACTTCATGACGCCGCCGGACGTGTCATTCGATGAGGTTGTTGACCGCGCCCGCATTTTTCGCCGGGAACAGATGTTTCGCATCGGAGTCCGGGTCCTCTCTGACACGGTGAGCGCGGTCGATGCGGGCGTGGCCTTCTCAATCCTTGCCGAAGTATTGCTGCGCAAGCTCTTCGCCGCTGTAACGATGGAATTGGCGAGCCGCCACGGCCGTGTGCCGGGCGGCCGTGCCGCGATCGTCGCCATGGGAAAGCTCGGTGGCAGGGAAATGACAGCTGGCTCCGATGTCGACCTCATCCTTGTCTATGATGCAGCCGACGGCGCGGAATCCTCCGACGGGCCCCGCCCGCTTCCCGTCTCTCAGTATTTCTCCCGCCTGACGCAGCGACTGGTCACCGCGCTGTCGGCTCCAACGGCGGAAGGCGTGCTCTACGAGGTCGACATGCGCCTGCGGCCTTCGGGGAGCCAGGGCCCCGTGGCCACCAGCCTCGAGAGTTTCAAGGTCTACCAGCGCGAGTCCGCATGGACCTGGGAGAAACTGGCGTTGACCCGTGCCCGCGCCTTGGCTGGCGACGATAGTCTGTGCGCCGAGCTCGGCAAGGCGATCACGGCCGCACTCTGCGCCCCGCGCGACCTGGAGAAAACCCGCGCCGACGTGCTCGACATGCGTCGCCTCATGCTGAAGGAATGGGGCCAGGTACCGCCTTGGGATGTCAAGCGGGCGCGCGGAGGGCTCGTCGATCTCGAATTCATCTCCCAGTATCTGCAGCTCATTCATGCCCCTGCCAATGCCGCAATTCTCAGCACCAGCACTCTGGCCGCGCTGGAACAATTGCAGCGGGAAGGGATCCTTGCCAAATCTGTCGCCGAAGACCTTGGCGTGGCTGCCCAGCTCTATCACCGCCTGACCCAGGTCTTGCGCCTTTGTGTGGCGGGAAGTTACGTACCTGCCACCTCGCCGGAGGGCCTCAACCGGCTGGTCGCCAACGCGGCGGCTGCACCGGATATCGCCCACGCGGAAGCGCTGCTCGTTGAAACACAGGCTGGCGTCGCCCGCCATTTCGACGAGTTGATCGGCCCACTTCTGCCTGGCGGGGCCGGTCGATAGCTACTCGAAACAGCGGATTTCCGCTTCCGCCTGTGCGCGGCGCAGGTTCGAGATTGCTGCGTGCGACTTTTCGCTGGTGCGAAAGAGAACTCCCGCCTCGCCCGTCAGCTGACCCATGCGCAAGAAGGTCTCCGCTTCGCTGTACTGTTCGAATGGCAGCAGCGATGCGATGACATCTATCGAACAGGAGCAGCGTTCCAGCATCGGCTGTGTCTCGCCATTTGCCTTCATGCAGGCGAAAACGTAATCGGCACGGGCCGCAGTCGGATAGTCATTGTAGGATTGCGCCAGTGCCGGCGCGGCGGCCGCACCCCAGGCCGCCAGCAGGCCTGCAGTAACGCGCGCCCGCATGCTCCCTATCCTCCGATCTTGCGATAACGAAAGGCAGTGTTGCCACTTGCCGCGTCGGTGACAGCCAGGTCATGCATCTGTTGATGAAACGGCGACAGGTGGCAGGCGGGATCTGCGGCGGCGGCATTGCCCGCAAGCAGCATTGCCTGGCACCGGCAGCCGCCCCGGCAAGTCGGGGCGCGCTCGCAACTCGTGCAGGGTTCCTCCATCCAGGCATTGCCGCGATAGGCATTGAAGGCGTCAGAGTTATACCAGATCTCGCCGAGGCTCTTCTCCCTGACTGTTTGGAAGACAAGACCGGGGATGCTTTCGGCCGCATGGCAGGGAAGCACCTTTCCTGCTGGCGTCACGTTAAGAGCACGTGACGCCCAGCCGCCCATGCAGGGCTTGGGATAGCGGGCATAATAGTCGGGGACCACCTGGTCGATGACCATCCTGCCCTTGAGCCGCTCGCGGGCCTCCTCGACGACCTTGATCGCCGTCTTGACCTGTTCCCAGCTTGGCATCAGCGCTGCCCGGTTGGCCAGGGCCCAGCCGTAATACTGCGTGTGGGCGACCTCGACCCGCTTGGCGCCCATGCTTTCCGCCAGTTCGATCATCATCGGCAGCGTATCGATATTGCGCCGGTGGATCACGGCGTTGACCGTCAAAGGCAACCCTGCTTTCACGACCTGGGTCCCGAGCGCGATCTTCTTCTGATGTCCGCCCTTGAATCCGCCGATCTGGTCGGCGTTGACCGGGTCAACGTCCTGAAGCGAAAGCTGTACGTGGTCCAGCCCGGCATCGATGAGGGCCATCAGCTTCTCTTGCGAAAGCAGGACACCGGAGGTGATGAGGTTGGAATAAAGCCCGAGCCCGGCGCAGTGCCGCACGATTTCCACGATATCGTCCCGCGCCGTCGGCTCCCCGCCTGACAGGTGCACTTGCAAGACGCCCAGATCATGCGCCTCGGTGAAGACGCGCTTCCATGTTTCCGTATCCAGTTCTGCCGACTTCCGGTCGAGCTCGAGAGGGTTGGAGCAGTAGGGGCACTGCAGCGGGCAGCGATGTGTCAACTCCGCCAGCAGGCCGACAGGTGCATCAATTTTGACGGGGGCGTTCACAGATCCACCATCCTTCGTTCTGACAGAAAGGCAAGGATGCTCTTGACATCGCTGGCGACCACTCCCCGGTCTGCAGCAAATGCCGTTGCCAGATCGTCGATCACCGCAGCAAGCGTGCGGCTGCCGTCGCAACGCTTGATGATTTCGACCGCAATGCTGTCGGGTTCCAGGACCCGTTCCGGGGCGAGCAGCACCCAGCGTCCGCGCACCTTGTCCTCCTTCAGCCTCACGCCATGCGGGAGGCGCGGCACCACCTCCTCCGAAATGGTCATTTCATGTCGTCCGGAATGAAGGCGCCCGGCGGCGGCCAGGCCGGATTGACATAGGCATGGTGCAAGGCGTCGAGTTGCGCCCACAGCATGCTGCACTTGAACTCGAGAGCGGCGAGGGCTGAGCGCTGCTGTTCCGGAGTCTTGGCCTCACGCTTCACATAGTCGAGCGCAAAATCGGCATCGCGTGGCGCCTGGGTGAGCCGCTTGTCGAAGTAGGCCAGCACTTCCGGAGTGATGTAGTCGTAGTTTGCCAGCATGCCTTTGACCCGCTCGCCGATGGTGCCGGGCGAGAACATTTCCGTCAGCGAGGAAGCCACGGCTTCAAGCAATGTGCGGTCGCGGACGAAACTCGTATAGGCATCCACCGCAAACCGAGTGGCAGGCAAGATTCCCTGGGTCGAGACGACGTAATCGCGAGGAAGGCCGAGCCCGTCCGTGAGTGCGATCCACCGCGCGATTCCGCCCTTGTCGTCATCATCGCCATCGTGATCGACGATCCGCTGGCGCCAGATGCGTCTGAGTGCCGGATCATGCATGCGCGACAGAATGATCGAGTCCTTGATGGGAATGATGTACTGGTAATAGTAGCGATTGAGGGCCCAGGCCTGCAGTTGCCCCTTGCTGAGCTTGCCGGCATTCATCATCCGGTGGAACGGATGCTTGTTGTGGTAACGTTCAGTGCCGATCTGCCGCAGTCTGGCTTCGAGTTCATCCGGACTCATGAGTGATGTCATAGGTCGATCTCCATCCCATCTTTGGCTATTCCCCATCCGGCTCCTTCGACGGCCCGGGCTTCCGGTGATCCCTCCACCAGGATCGGATTGGTATTGTTGATATGAATCAAGAATTTCCGGCGCGCTTCGATCCCCGCGAACGCGGCCAGTGTGCCTTCGTTTCCGGACACCGGCAGATGGCCCATGCGGCGACCGGTTTTCGTTCCCAGCCCCTCCGCAATCATCTCGTCGTCGCGCCACAGCGTTCCGTCGAAAAAGATGCAGTCGGAACCGTCCAGCCGCGCCCGCAAAGCCGTCGTGATCTTCGCGCATCCCGGAATGTAGTGGAGGCGCCGGCCGGCGTTGTCGCTGATTTCGAGGCCCACCGTGTATTCGCTTTCGAGTTCGGTATTGGGCGATTCGCCTTCCATGTAGAGCGGCACCTTGCCAGGCACCTCGAACGCCTCGACCTGTAACCCCTCGACCGGCGAAAAGGCCTTGCCGGTGTTGAATGCGGACTGCCTGACAATTTCGGCGTCTAGCACTGCAAATGCCGGATTGTCCTTGATCGTTTTCAACACCGCACGGGTTCCGAACAATCTGAATGCCGACCCTTCGCGCAGGCTGAGCAGCCCCCCGATGTGATCGATGTCTGCGTTGGTCAGAACAATGGCCTCGATAGGCGATTGCCGCAGCCCGGTTGGCTGGAGCGCCCTGATCGATCCTATCTGCTCACGAATATCCGGCGAGCAATTGAACAACACCCATTTCTTTGACGACACGCTGACGGCAATACTCGATTGCGTCCTTCGGCATACACGAGGATCGCCGTCCCAGAACAGACGGCAGACACGACACCGGCAGTTCCACTGCGGATAGCCGCCCCCGGCTGCGGACCCAAGTACGACGCACCGCACACGGCCTATCCTTGATCATACAGCGGATCATGCCGGAGCACGAGGCTCCGGCATTGTCCAAACTAGAGCTCGGCCGGAAGGTAGTCGTTGATCTCAAGACCAACGCATACTTCCACGAGACGCGGTGTTTGCCACTTCATAGTCGCTCTCCTTTGGCTCGAGTGACGACGGACGTATTGGTTGTTCAGCCCTCACTCACACGTGCCACCATGTGCCATAGACCCGTTTGGGTCAAGGCTTCGGAGCCACATTACGAAAACTTAAAGCTTTGAAACTGCAAGCGAAAACATTACCGCTCTGTAATGTTTGCGCCATACGGCCTGTGACGATGCCACGCGAACTTGCGAATGAGAAACGGGCACCGCAACGTTCACTCTGCGGAGGATTTCTTGCACGCCCGTCGCTGGTTTGCCGCCGCCGACTTTCTCCTCGTCGGCCTTCCGGTGACTTCTCGTGCGCAGATCACGTTTGGCAGGCCGTCGGCAACTTCCGGGACAAGTCCTGGCATCCTGTGGTTGAAAGGACTGAAGGCGAGAATGGCAATACAATCGATGCAACCCGCCGATTGGTGCTCAAGGGTGGCGCAATTGACGAGATCCGTTCCAAGTACGACGCGCGTACAATGACCTCCTCTCACCGCATCACCGGAGTTGACGTGATAGCGCTCCCCGTCAACGAGTACGCGTTACACATAACGGTGAGAGCCGCGCGGTCATCGACGTCGCGGCGCTTGCAGGCATTGCCCGCGATGTAGGCGGCAGCTACCCGGAAGGCATTGTTTCCGCCAAGAAGGAGAAATTCGTCTGCACTGCCGATTGGGATGACAGCACCCTCGACAAGATGACCTCGGCATCGCGGATATCGTGGCCGAAGCGAAAACCGGCGACGGCCCCCGCGCTCGTGGCGCATTCATCAAGCGCTCAAGTGTCTGAACCTTCAGCCTGGCGATTCGCCCGGGCGTGGCATGGGTTCGATCAGTTGGAGCGGCAAGTCGAAGTCAGCCCAGCCGTCGGTTCCCTCCGGGTACCATATGACATTGCTGTAGCCGTAGCTGAGTGCACGTTTGGCCGCGTTCCACGACATCCAGCAGTTAGCCAGGCAGAAGAATACCAGCCGTTTGGCCTTGTTACCGCCAGTCGCCTGTCTGAGACCATTCTCGAAATAGGCGTTCATCTCCGGCGTCAGTGCCCCGTAGCCGACGTCGACGAGCCAGATGCTGCCCGGGATCGACCGTCTCGGTTTTTCGCGAAAGATGGTCCCTGGCGGCAACTTGGGTCTTGGCGGGCGGGGAAACACGTCAACAAACAGGGCCGACTTCTCCCGCCAGAGTCGGGCAGCCGCTTCGGTGTCAATGACGGCCGCGCCGGAAAGCGTTGCGGGGACAGCGCCGCGATAATCATCCATTTGATAGCCGGGTGGTTCTGGCACAGCGTCCTGGGCATAGAGGCTGTCTGGCTGGATGTTCGGGAATAGTGCGAGGAGCAGCAGCCCGCCCGCAGCGCGAGCGGCGCTCCACGGCGTCATTGCTCGATGGCCCTGTTGTTCTCGTCAAGCAGCGGCACACCGTACTCGAGAAGGACGCTGTTGATCTCCTTCTGTGAATCACGGAGGACCCGGTTGAGTTCACGCTTCCACTGCTGGTCGGTGGCACGCACCCCCATTGTGATACGGTAGACCATCCGCGAGCCCTTCTTCTCGTGGATCAGCGGCACGACAACGAGTGAATCGTGCAGCTTCTTGGCGTGGTATCCGGCAATGGGTCCCCACAGGAGCCCGGCATCAATCACCCCGTCAAGCACGTCCTTTACCATTTGAGCGGAGGGGTTTTCGAGGCGGGTGTCGACCATCAGCTGGTAGGGTCTCGCTTTGGCCAGCAGCCCATTCATCGCGAGATTCGTGGCGGGTGGTGTCCCTGCAATCACACCGACGGCCTTGTCCCTGAGCCGTGGGTCGTCGAGTGACTCGACACCGTCCAACCCGGAGCCCTTTTTATAGATGAGCGCATAGGCCGTGCGATAGTACGCATTGGTATTCTGCACCAGCTCGTCGCCCTGCGGGTAACCCATGATTACGTCGCAACGATGCTCGCCGAGCGTCTTGCGGACGAAGCCCGTTGCCATGGGAAACCACGTGTACTGCACCGCCTTGCGTCCGAGTTTGGCGCTGATGAGTTGGGCCAGCTTGTTCTCAAATCCCTCGCCCTTCTCATTCGAGAAGGGCAGACTGTTGGGATCTGCACATACCCGGAAGTAGTCGGGATCCACCAGCTCCCCGCCGGCCCCCAATCCTGTCGATTGTGCTTGCGCTGAGCCGGCCGCAACCAGCGTCGCCATTATGGCCACAAGAATGCGCATGCTATTGAGCCACATCTCCGTCCTAGTTCGCCATGCAGGCTTCCTCGGCAGCGCGCGTGGCGTCGGTCTTGTCTTCGCGCTTCTGGGGCCGGCCGCGCGGGATGGCGTCGTCGGCGCGGGCGCGCAGGTAGACATAGAGATCGTCAATGTGGCACGCGACAACCTTGTTCAGGCCGAATGCCGGCATGACGCTCTGCTGCGATGTCGTTACGTTCTGACGGCCGTTGATGACGACATCCATGAACTGTGTGTAGTCCATACGATTGAGCGAGTCGTGCAGGGCCGGAGCATAGCTGGAGCCGAGCGCGTCCGGGCCGTGACAGACATGGCATTCGGCGTGGTATAACCTGAAGCCTGCATAGGTGAACCAGTCGATCATGCCGTCGGGTTGCACGTTGTATGTCGGATTGTCGTTCTTGTCGTAGTATTTGCCATCCTCGGAACGGACGGCCTTGCTGTCCTCCGGGTTCCCGGCCAGAGCAGCACCGCCCGCCAGCGCCAGAGCCATGAGGGCCGCGCAAATCCTCACCATTTCTTCCTCACACGCTTGTTGCAGTGTCGGCCGGCAGGCCCGGCCCTTATTGTTAGGGCCCGGTGATTTGCTGTTCGCAAAACCACCGGGCCCTCGCGTTCACTTCAGATCAAACTGGCCTCAGTTGCCGAGTTCGAAGACGGTGAGCTGACCGCCGAGTGCCGTGTACTTGCTCAACCCGGCATAACCGCCGACCGCGCCAAGGCCGGCCGTCGGGTCTGTCAGGCCGGCCGCGAGGCCGATACCTGCCCAACCGCCGACACCCGACAGCACCGCGACATATTGTTTGCCGCCATGCTCATAGGTCATCACGTTGCCGATGATGCCCGACGGGGTCTTGAACTTGTAAAGTTCCTTGCCCGTCTTGGCGTCAACCGCCTTCAGATAGCCTTCGAGCGTGCCGTAGAACACCACACCGCCGGCCGTCGACAACGCACCACCCCAGGCCGAGAATTGTTCGGGGTTCGACCATACGATCTTGCCCTCACCGGCATCCCAGGCGATGAAGTTACCCATGCCGCCGTGGCTGTTCGGCGCCGGGTACATCGAGAGGGTGGCGCCCACATAGGGCTGACCCGCCGTATAGCTGACGCGGAACGGCTCATAGTCCATGCACACATGGTTGGTCGGCACGTAGAACAGGCCAGTGTCCGGAGAGAACGATGCGGGCTGCTGGTCCTTGGTCCCCAACGCCGCCGGGCAAACGCCGGTGGTGTTGACGTCTTCACCGTTCTGGTCCGTCGAGTACTTGGCCACGACGGCCGGACGGCCATAGGTCGCGCTGTTCGGATCCATATCGACACCGGTCGTCCAGTTCACAACCGGGTCGTACTTCTCCGCAACGAGCAACTCGCCGTTGGTCCGGTCGAGCGTGTAGGCCAGGCCATTACGATCGAAGTGGACCAGGGCCTTGCGTGGCTGTCCCTTGACGTTGATGTCGGCAAGGATCATCTCGTTGATGCCGTCATAATCCCACTCGTCGTGGGGCGTCATCTGATAGACCCACTTGGCCATGCCGGTGTCGACATCGCGGGCAAAGATCGTCATCGACCAGCGGTTGTCACCGGGCCTCTGCTTGGGATTCCAGGTCGAGGGATTGCCGGTTCCGTAATAGACAAGGTTCAGATCCTTGTCATAGGAATACCAACCCCACGTCGTACCGCCGCCGATCTGCCACTGATCGCCTTCCCAGGTCGCCGTGCCGGAGTCTTTTCCGACCGGCTTGCCGAGATGCGTAGTCTTGTCGGGGTCCATCAGGGTGTCGGCATCCGGCCCCATGGAATAGCCACGCCATGCAAGCGTGCCGTCCTTGAGGTTGTAGGCCGTCAGGGAGCCGCGTACGCCAAACTCGCCGCCCGAAATGCCGATCAGCACCTTGTCCTTGATGACCATGGGCGCCGATGTGCCGGTCGAACCCTTGGACGGATCACCGTTCTTCACCGACCACACGACCGCGCCGGTCTTGGCGTCCAGCGCCACCACCGTGGTATCGGCCTGGTGCAGGATAATCTTGCCGTCACCATAGGCGACGCCGCGATTGACCGTGTCGCAGCACATCACAGGAATCACGTTCGGATCCTGCTTGGGCTCGTACTTCCAGACGATCGAACCGCCGTCATCGAGGTTCAACGCATACACGATGTTCGGGAAAGGCGTATGCACATACATCATGTTGCCGATCACGAGGGGGTTGCCTTCGTGGCCGCGCAGCACGCCGGTCGAGAACGTCCAAGCTACTTTGAGCTTTCCGACATTATCGGCCGTGATCTGGTTGAGTTTGGAATAACGCTGATTCCAGTAGTCGCCCGTCGGCATTGCCCAATTCTTGGCATCTGCCGCAAGGCCAGCAACTTCGTCGTTGGCAATTGCCGGTGTTCCGCAATAGCCCGCGACGACCGCTGCACACGCTGTTGCAAAGAGCAGTTTTCGCATCAAGTGTCCTCCCAGACATTTAGCTTGCGTGGGCCGACAAATGACAAGTCATTCGACGCTGCCATAGCGTCGGCCACAGTCCAGACTGTGGGAAGGGTTCCGGCAGCGTGTCACGACCTCGGCGGAGGTATTAGGGGGGCACCGTTAACCTGATACCCCAACCTCGGCCTTCGATAGAAACGCCAACGCTCCCTTTATTCGCTGACGCCCTTGAAACCGGAAACCTTTTTTAGGCTACGACAGAATTTCCCAAGTGACAAGAAGGATTGTGAAACTCTTGTAAGATTCTGCGCGCAGCCAAAACTCATACTGACGCAACTCACCTCGCCTGCATGAACGTGCGATACGTCCAAACGGTTGCAATCCAAGCTGAATTTTTTGTCATTTTTGGGTCATGACGGTTCCTTGATGGCGCGGTCTTTTCATGTCATTCTTGCGATGGGGTACGAAAGTAGAATGGCGTTACGGCACATTGACCGGGTGGTCACAACGAGCGGGCCGGCGCTGTTAGGAGAAGTGGGGAAATCGTGGGGGCCTTCAGGCCAAGAAGAGGCGGCTACGCCCGACCCTGAATCACATCCAGTAGATTTTCCTCCAGGTTTGGGAACATCAGGAGGACTTGAGAATGGATCTTGTTACAGCTCTAGCCGTTGTCATCGGCATCATGGGCGCAATTGCAACCTGGGTTGCAGTCACAGCGGGAACGCAATTCATCACAATCTGGGCGATATTTATTGGCTGGGCCAGCTACTACCACTGCGGTGGTAAGGAGGCAGGTCTGCAAAGTTCGGCCGCCGCCAACATCTGGGGTGCCATTTGCGCCGCAGTGGCATTACTTGTGGCGCAGGCAATAGGTGTAACCGCAATAACCGCGGCGATCTGCGTCGGCGTGACAGTGTTCATCCTCATCATGGGCGCCAAGGTACCGGCTCTGAGCGCCATACCGGCAGGCGTCTACGGATATGCGGTCACTGCCGCAGCCGTACTGACTGGTGGGGCACTGGGCGGTGGCGCCGGGGCTGTGATCACCGCAGCGATTGCCATGGCCGTCTCCCTGGTGATCGGCAATGTGCTCGGCTACATCTCCGAGAAGATTGCCGGCGCCTTGGTCAAAAGCTGACCCTGTTTGAATTGTTGCGTTCCGGGCCTCTCCGTCGCAAGACGGAGAGGTTCTCGTTTTGGGGGAGCCCACCATGCCGACGCGGCGCAGTTTGCTTCTTGGCTCGGCGGTATCCGCTGCGATGGCGCCCGAGGCTGGCGCCGGGGCGCCGCTTGCACTGTCTGAATTCGCCCCGGGCATCCACGTCCATATTCCAAAGCCGGCACTGGTCGCAGCCGCCAATCAGGGCGACATCGCCAATCTCGCTGTAATCATCGGTCATGAGGCCTGTTTGGCTGTCGACAGCGGCGGCAGTCCCGAGGTTGGGCGACGGTTCCGTGCAGCGATCGCCTCCGTGACGGACAAACCGGTGCGTTATGTGGTGAACACCCACACCCATCCCGACCACCTCTTCGGCAATCAGGCTTTTCTTGGCGATTCGCCAATCATTCTCGGGCATCGCAATCTTCCCCGGGCCTTGGCCTCGAGGATGGACCACTACCTTACATCGTTTCGCACGCAGCTCGGCCCGGAACTCATGGCCGGCTTCGAGTTCGTCATGCCCACGCAACTGATCGAAGCCGAGGCCGCGATTGATCTCGGCGGCCGCAGGATTGAGCTGACCGCCTGGCCGCCGGCACATACCGATTGTGACCTGACCGTATTCGACGAAACGACCCGGACATTGTTCACCGGAGATCTCGTCTTTCGCCGACATGTGCCGGTCCTCGACGGCTCCCTGCGTGGTTGGCTTGAAGTGATGGACGCCCTGGTGGCCTACAAGGCTCTGCGGGCAGTGCCCGGCCACGGTCCGCCTGATACCGAGTGGCCGCGATCGCTTGAGGCTCAGCGGGACTACTTTCGGGCTCTCGCGGATGATTTGCGCGGGGCCATCAGGCGCGGCACGCCGCTTGGCCAATCGATCGAGACCGCTGCCTCGGGCGAGCGAGGGAAATGGGAGCTCTTCGACGCGTATAACGGCCGCAATGCCAGCCAGGCCTACCGGGAACTGGAATGGGAGTAGCACGAATTGACGCGCCGCAATTGGGCATGGCAGGCTGCTGTGCTAGTTTCTCTTCTGATGCGCACTGAAAGGACTTGCAGATGACCCTGATCTCGCGCCGCCATGCCCTGTTGCTGGGCTCGGCCCTGCCGGCAACTCTGTCACGCGCAGGCCGGGCGGCCGCGTCACAGACTGATGATCCTTGGCCGGGACTCGTGACCGACGTCTTCGCTGACCGGCCGATGCAACAGACCGAAACTGTTGTCTCAATGGACGTACCCTATCGCTCCCTTGATGCAGCCCTCACACCATTGACGCTGACGCTGGCAGCGCCGCTCAACGATCCGATCGACCGTGTGACTCTGGTCATCGACAGAAACCCGGCTCCTGTCGCGGCGGTCTTCAGGCTTGGCGCCGAAGCCGGTGTCAGCCGTATCGAAACCCGGGTCCGCGTGAACGAGAATACCGCCATTCACGCTGTGGCCGAGACCGCGGGCGGCAGACTCTTCGTGACGGAGAGATTCGTGAAGGCTGCGGGCGGCTGTTCGGCACCTGCCATCAAGAGCCAGGACGAAGCCATGGCGAGCCTTGGTAGAATGAAGCTGCGCCAGTTTGAAGCGCCGGTCGCCGAGAGTGCGCCGCGTGAAGTGCAGTTGCTGATCCGGCATCCCAACAATTCAGGCTTCCAGGTGGATCAGGTCACCCACTACTATATCCCGGCGCGCTTCGTGAGCGACATCAAGCTCTATCAGGGAGATGACTTGATCGTGGCGGTTGAGGGAGGCATTTCCCTCTCCGAGGATCCAAGTTTGCGGCTCACCTTCCGCCATAACGGCGCAAAGACGTTCCGGGCAGAGATTGTCGATACCGAGCAGGCCGCTTTTGCCGAAAGCTGGGACGCAGTTCCGCCCGGCAGTCCCGGCACCTGATCAGTTCAGCTGCTGTTGAATGGCCTTGGCCAGGGCGAAGAGCCGTTGCTCGATTATGACCGGTACTTCGCAGACGTAGGTGAGCGACTTGCGGCGGTCCTCGAAGATCCGGGTATTCCAGGTGAGTTCTTCGGTCAGGTCCTGGATTTCCGAAGCATCGGCGCCGGGGTCGGCCCGCTTGGCCGCCAGTGTTTCCTGTTCTCCGCGCAGTTTCTCGGCGAACTGCAATTGCTTGCGCCCGTAGCGCTCAATGCCGTCCATCACTGAGCCGCGCTCGCTGTTCAGTTTGTCGAAAAGCGCCAGAAACAACCCTTCGAGATGCTCGCGCCTGTTCTCAGTCAATGTGGAGGCATAGCTCTCGACAAGCTTGATGGCTTCGGGAAGCGGGAGGCGTCGCGCCGCCAGGCGTTCAGCAAGATCCGCAACGCGCTCATCCGATTTGAGGCGCGCTGCCGCCTCGCCCGGTGGATCGATAGTCCAGACCGACGTCAGCGAAATCTGCGGCACCTTTCGCTGGACGCAGGGCCATGTCCCGCCACTCTCGGCCGCCGCCGCGGCCACCACCGCGAGAGCGCTGCACGGGACGATGAAGAGCAGGCGCCGGATCATGCGTTCCCCGGTCCGCCCCGCCGGGCCATGAAGCCCCGCGTCGGATCATAGGCGTAAACGGCTGCCGCCATGAACGCAACTGTGCAACTGGCGACAATGGCAAGAGCGATGAAACTCACCTTGCCGTAGAACGCAAAGCGTATCAGTTCCACGGCGTGGGTGAAGGGGTTGAGATTACAGATCTGATAGAGCAGGGGGCTCGATTCCCTGACGCGCCACAGGGGATACAGCGCCGACGAGGCGAAGAACATTGGAAAGATAACGAAGTTCATAACCCCCGCAAAATTCTCAAGTTGCTTGATCATCGATGACAGCAGCATGCCGATTGATCCAAGCATCAGGCCCGACAGGATGAGGGCGGGCAGAATCGCGAAGTACCCGACCAGGGGCGCCCTGACTTCCCAGAACCAGGCAACCGCCAGATAGACATAGACTTGCAGCAATGAGATCGCCACGCCGGCGGACAGTTTGGACAGCAGCAGATACCAGCGCGGCAGCGGACTGACGAGCAGCGTTCGCATGTTGCCCGTTTCCCTGTCATAGACCATGGCCAGCGACGTCTGCATGCCGTTGAAGAGTTGGATCATCGCCACCAGGCCTGGTGTAATGTAGACTTCGTAAAGCACATAGGTCTGATAGGGTGGGATGATGGATACGCCGAGCACCTGTCGGAACCCGGCCGCAAAGATGAAGAGCCAGAGGAGTGGCCGCACCAGGGCGGATATGAATCGCTCGCGTTGATGGAGGAAGCGCAGTGTCTCGCGCCATACGATGCCGGAGAAGCAGATCAGATATTCGCGCGCCGAGAATCCTTCGCGTTCCGGTTCAGCGAAAGAGGCCGCCGTCATGCTGCTTCCGTGCGGCTGACCGCGCGCACTGGCCCCGTGAGCTTGGCGAAAGCGCCGCGGATGTCCTCGGATCCGGCCTGGTTGATGACAGCGGCAACCGGCCCCTTGGCAAGGAGTCTGCCATTGTGGAGGACCAGGATTTCATCGGCGGGCGACACCTCGTCAATGAGATGTGTCGCCCAAAGCACCCCGATGCGCTCTTCCTCAACCAGCCGCCGGACATGGGTCTCGAGATCCGCCCGGGACTTGATGTCGAGCCCGATCGTCGGTTCGTCCAGCAGCAGCAAACGCGGCCGGTGCAGCAGTGACCTGGCAATCTCGACCCGCCGCATCTGGCCACCCGACAGGTTGCGGACTTTCTCGCGGGCGCGCTCGGCAAGGTCGAAACGACTCAACAGCTGCTCGGCCCGGCGGCGACCTTCCCTGACACCGATGCCATGCAGAGACGCATGGTAGGACAGATTCTGCATCACTGACAGGTCGAGGTCGAGCGTCCGGCTTTGAAACACCACGCCAAGCCGCCGCAGCGCTTCACCGGGCTGCCGCCTGATTTCATGCCCGAAGACGGATATGTGGCCGGCGCGTGTATCGTACAGGCGCGTGATCAGTGCAAAAAGCGTCGACTTTCCTGCGCCGTTGAGGCCCAGCAGCACCGTGAACGTGCCCTGCGGAATGGAGAAGGACACATCGTCCAACGCCTTGCGCTCACCATAGCTGTGGCTGATATGCGCAACCTCCAGCGCCAGCCGCTCGTCACTTGTCATCACTTTCCCTATCCGGCAACGGCCTCCCTCGCATCCTCGATTGCCTCGAAGCACTCCTCGAACTCCTGCTCCTGGGCCTCCCGTTCCGCATCAGTCAGGAGCTTGTTGAGCTTCTCGAGGACCTCCGCGGGTGGGTTCTTTGCGATTTCCGATCTGATCATGTCAATGCCGGCAGTGCAATCGGCGGCATCATCGGCAAGTGCCACCGTGCCGAAGATCGCGACCGCAAGCCCAAGCCATATTGGCAGTAACCGCATGCGTTTGCGCCTGCTCATTTGATGACAATCTTTCCCGTCATCCCCTTGTCTTCAAGACCCTCGACCCACCACTCGTATTCTCCGGGCCGGACGGTAGAGAATTGCACCAGCATGGTGCCCTTTCCGTCGAACTCGAGCCACGCAGGCGCTCCGTTCATGTGGACCTCGAGGTCGCCGATGACGATTTGGTTCATCCACACATTCCTGAAAAGTGAACTATGCAGCTTGTATTCGAGATTGCCATTGGATGTGATTGGCCAGCGGTAACCCTGGCCCGGAATGAGTTCGAAGTCCTTCTGGCTGACTTCATAGGGGCTGGCGTCACTGCCGAGCCTGAGTTCGGGGATTTTCTGGCTGGCCCGGGTCTGGGCCTGCACCTGAGCTGCGGCCAGAATCATGGCAACCGAAGCAGTCAGCGCGATCTTGATCAAGATTCGTCCTCCCATCAGTTTGGAGACACCGCCACGCCCCAGGGTTGCTCGCCAACCTGGATTGATTTGATCGGCTCGAGATTCTCGACGTCGATCACCGTGATGTCGTTTGAAATGCCGTTTGTCGAGAAGATGTATTTTTCATCGGGCGAGAATGCCAACTGCCACACGCGCTGCCCGACCAGAAGATACTTCTCCACCTCGTAGGTCTCGCCATTGACGACGGCAACCCGATTTGCCGGGCCGAGTGCGACGAACACCTTTTTCCCGTCCTTGGTGATGCGAACCCCGACCGGCTGCAGCGCCTCCTTCGCCAGCCCCGGCACATCAAACTCGATCTTCCTGACGATTTCCTTGGTCGCTACATCAATGACGCTCACCGTGCCGCCGATTTCGGCTGAAACCCATACCTGCGATCCGTCACTCTTGAACTCCGCAAAACGCGGGCGCGCATCTACCAGCACATTGTCTGTGATTTCGTGCGTATCGGCGTCGATAAAATGCGCCATGTTGGTGGTTTCCGACGTGTTCACGATGATCTTCCCGTCGGGGCTGACTCCCATCCCCTCGGGCTCGACACCCACGGGGATCTCGGCAATCACATTGTGCCCTTCCATGTCGATGACGGTGACGAGGTTGTCGTCTTCATTGGCGACGTAGAGATGGGAACCCGATGGTGCCAGTACGAAGAGCTCAGGGTCCGGCCCCGACGGCAGTGTGCCGAGGCGCTCGTAGGTCTTGCTGTCGAATATCTCGATTGTATCGTCGTCCGAAGCGCATACGAGAATGTGTTTTCCGTCATGCGTCACCAGAATTCCGCGGGGCCGCTGTCCGCTCTTGATGGTGTTGATGACTTCAAAGTTTGCCGAATCGATCACCGTGATCGAGTTGCCCTTTTCGTTCGAGACATAGATCATGTAGGCATTGACCGGAGTGGCACCCGCCGCGATGGCGGCTCCAACTAGCAGGCTCGTCAGCAGTCGTCGCATTCCCAACTCCGTCAGTTCAGTTTGCAGGAGGTCTCGGGTTCGTCGATGCCGAGCGTATCGAGTTCCGAGAACTGGTGCAGAAACCCTTCCTGCGGCGACACCGAAATCACGCCTTTGGGATCGGTGAGCAGCACGGGCTGGCGCAGCTGCCAGTTCCAGCGCCTGAAGGTGACACGCTGACCCTTGAAGGCGGCGATCGAAAACTCCGGGGCCCGGATGAACTCGGCGATCCTTGCGGCGTCGCTTGACTTGGTGCGCGTTGCCGCCTCGCCGATGATGCGCACAGCCGTCCAGGCCTGGATGTCCTTGGGCAGCATGCGCCGGCCCGCGGCTTTCGCGAAGCGATTCTGGATCTGCGCGGCCCCCCAGAGTTCGTGGGCCGGATGCCAGCTCATGGGGATGAGGCCGGCTGACCCTGCAACGGGGCGTGGTTCCCAGGTTCGATATGGCAAGTACGTTGCGAAGACCTCGGACTCGTCGGCTGCAACGACGACATCGTGCTCTGGCGCACCCTGGGTGAAGACCGGGATCTGCCGTTGCACCTGCGCGACTCCGGAATCGGTTTGCCGGGCCCCGCCGGTATCCTCGAACTCCCGCTCCTCAACGATCTGCGCCCCGAACCGTGTTGCTGCCCGCCGCAGCGCTTCCGCCCACAGCGCATCCTCGGGGTGCGAACCATAGATCAAGAGCCAGCGGCGCCACTGCTTCCAGACCAGATACTGCGCCAGCCCGTCGGCGAGCATCGATCGCGTCGGCGCAGTGTGGTACACGTTGCTGCGGCAATCTTCTTCGCGAAGGGAGTCGTCTGTCGCTCCCACGTTGAAGACCAGGATTCCCTTCTCGCGCGCGGCATCTGCTACTTTCAGTACAGCGGTCGCCGGGATGTCAGTCAGAATGTACTGAATGCCGGCGTTGACCATGTCCTGGTAGGCCGGCAGGGGGTCTTCATCGGGTGCGAGCACCTGATCGGTCAGTGTAAAGTGCTGGTTGAGGAACTTGCCCGTCGTATTGTTGTCGTTGATGGCGACGGTGGCACCTGCGATCCCAAGGTTTTCCGGCGCCGCGTCAAGAATGGAGATGGTCAGGCGGCCCCGTTCGAAGGCCCGGAGATAGCCGATCCGGATTTCCTGGCTCTCTTGCGCAAGGCTCTGACGACACTCCAGAGGCAGACTCGCCACTACCAGGGCGGCTACGGCAATAATACGAAAGAAGAGACCCATGAACTGCTCAAGAACCGGCTTGCATTGGCTTTTGGAACGGCGTTTGTTGCTAGGGGCGCTACGCTATGACATTGATTGTGAACGACATGAGACCGATTAGTCACATTAAAATGTGTTTATTTTGCCTCGCCGGAGCGATATCGGCCGGCAATGCGCTGGCCGCTCCACGGGCGGCGGTTTTTGAGTTCGAACTGATTGATTCAAGCTTGGACGGCGAGATCTATGGAACCACGGCTGAAGAGGCCAGACGCCTCGGGGAAATGGCGGCCCGCACCCGCGAGTTGCTGGTTTCCGAAGGGATATACGAGGTTGTAGACATCGCGCCGGTAGCAGAACAGGCGAAAAATTCCAATCTGCAATCCTGCGGCATGTGTGATGCTCAGATGGCAAGGAAGCTCGGAGCTGACGTCGCCGTCACCGGAACTGTTCAGAAAGTGTCTAACCTCATACTCAACATCAATCTCTATGTCCGCGACGCCCAGACCAACAAGATGCTCGAGATCGGAAGTGTCGATATCAGGGGCAATACGGATGAGTCCTGGTTTCGCGGCCTGCGCTACCTGATCAGGAACCGGATGTTCAAGAAGCAATGACTCTGCTCATGGCTACGGTCTCCAGCGCCGCCGAGGCGGCGCAGGCCATCGCGTATGGCGCGGATATTCTGGACGTCTCCGGTACCGAACACACGACCGCCCAGTCAATCATACGCGATGCTCCGTCTCGATGCCGGATTTGTGCCGCTTTTGACGGACCTGCCATAGCCTTCGTCCGGGACCTGGAGGTGCCGGGAAAGGCCGTGTGGACGATTTCCGCCGTTGCGGCCGCTACGGCGTCTGCATCGCAGCGGCCGCTCCCCGCAGGCGCGCGCGGCTTGCTGCTGCGGCCTGCCGGCAATGCGCGGCTTTTCGACGCCTTCGATCCTGCCATGCTCGCAAAATTCGTGGAGACTTGCCACGAGGCGGGCCTGGAAGCCTGGATCGGCGGGCCCCTTGAACCACCCGACATTCCCCGCTTGCTCGAACATGAGCCCGATGTGATTTGTCTGGATGGCCCTGGAGGACCAGACTACGCCGCGCTCGTGAAGCCCCGGCCGCAACCGGAACCCGCCGCTGCAATGGCAGACGGAGCGGATGCCTCAGATCGCATCATCGTACGCGACTTCGTTCTACCCGTGAACATTGGAGCTTACGGTTTCGAGCGGAACAAACCTCAGCGGGTGAGATTTAACGTGGAGGCTGAGGTTCGCAAACTCTCCCCCCATCCTGAGCATATCCAAGATGTCTTCTCATATGACATCATCCTCGACAGCATCCGGACGCTCACGGCGGCCGGCCATACGACGCTGGTCGAAACCCTCGCGGAGCGCACGGCCCAGCGCATCTTGCAGCACAGTGAGGTGCTCTCGGTCACGGTTCGCGTGGAGAAGCTCGATCTCGGTCCGGGAGCCGTGGGCATCGAGATCGTGCGGCGGCGGCCTGTCCCCGCTGCCCGGTTGCGCTCAGGCGCTGCCAAGGAATGACCATTGCGCGGCAGGACCAGCGCTGGGCCTGGGCGCTCACCGGCTCCGGTCACTTCTTCACGGAGTGTCTCGACATGATGCGCGGTCTCACCAATCTCGACATTTTTGTGAGCAAGGCTGCAGCCGAAGTCGTGCGGATGTACAAGAAGGAACTCCGCCTGCCGGAAGATGCGCATATCTATCGCGATGTGACGGCTAGCGCCGCTCCGGTCGGCAAGTTCTACAAGGGAGTTTACCACACGCTTGTCGTCGCTCCTGCGACCTCCAATACGGTGGCCAAATGCGTCTATGGCATCTCCGATAATCTGGCGACCAACGTCTTTGCGCAAGCGGGGAAATGCCGGGTGCCGGCGATCGTCTTTGCCTGCGATACCGCGCCTGAACTCGACACCATGGCGCCCTCGGGCATGGTCAAGGTTTACCCGCGGCGCATTGACCTCGAAAACACGGAGAAGCTGAAGGCTTTTGAGGCGACCACCGTCGTCGAGTCGCTCGCGGAATTGGCCAGAGCCGTCGAACAGCGCAAATCAGAGCTTGCCGGAAATGGCTGATCGGCTCCTCTTCCTGACCGGTCACCTGGCCGAGGCGCGATTGCGAAAAATCATTGCTGCGGCGAACACGGACAGCGCGGATTGGCGCGTTGTCGACATCGGCGTGAAGGTTGCAGCGTTGATGACAGAGGCGATTATCGAGCGCCGCCTGGCGCAGCCGGTCGCCGCCGACCGGGTCGTTCTGCCGGGCCGCTGCCGAGTCGATCTCGACAGGCTTACAGCGCGATTTGGCGTTCCCTTTGTTCGCGGCCCCGATGAGTTGCGCGATCTTCCACGGTTTCTGGGCCGCGGTGGCATGGAGCCTGACCTGTCGCGCCATGATACCCGGATTTTTGCCGAGATTGTCGATGCACCGCAGATCACCACCACCGCGATCGTCGAGCGCGCGCGGAACATGCGTGCGGCAGGGGCTGACGTCATCGATGTCGGTTGCCTGCCGGACACGCCGTTTCCGCACCTCGACGAAGCAGTTCGCGCCCTGAAGCAGGAGGATTTCGCCGTCAGCGTCGACTCGGCAGATATGGCCGAACTGGCGCGGGGCGCCAGGGGCGGAGCCGATTATCTCCTTAGTCTCAATGGCGAGACCCTAAGCATCGCCGCCGATACCGGCGCTACACCTGTTCTTGTTCCAGGTACCCACGGCAAGTTGAAGACTTTGTTTGCCGCTATGGAACGGGCCGATGCAATGGGCCTCCGCTATATCGTCGATCCGGTGCTTGATCCCATACACTTTGGCTTCTCCCAGTCCCTGCAGCGTTATGCTGAAGTCCGCAGGAGGTATCCTGCGGCGGAGATGCTCATGGGCACGGGCAATCTGACTGAGCTGACCGACGCGGACAGCGCCGGCGTTACCGCGGTTCTTATGGGAATCTGTTCCGAGCTTGCGATCCGCAACGTCTTGGTAGTGAATGTGAGTCCACACACCCGCAGGACCATTGAGGAACACGATGCGGCCCGCCGTATCATGTATGCGGCCAGATCCGACACTAGCCTGCCAAGGGACTATAGCGACATGCTTCTCCAGGTCCATGACAGAAGCCCCTTCCCGTCGCTGCCGCAGGAGATCGCCGAACTAGCCTCAGGGGTCCGCGACCGGAACTTCCGCATCGAAACTGCCGAGGATGGCATCCACGTCTACAACAGTGAAGGACATCACGTTGCGCGCGACGCCATGAGCCTGTTCCCGAAGCTCGATGTCGGGAATGATGGTCCGCACGCATTCTATCTCGGAGCCGAGTTGATGAAAGCCGAACTCGCTTATCGTCTCGGAAAGCGTTATGCGCAGGACGAGCCATTGAATTGGGGTGTTGCCGACAAGCGGCCTGTTTCAGACATGACACGGCAGGCCGCGGCGGGCCATACTTTGCGCGCCAGGCATGGAAGGTCTTGACGTGCCGCTGATCAGGGAAGCGATCCTCACCACCATGGACCGCTCAGGCAGGATCCAGATCGCACCGCTTGGTCTTATCGCCGACGGTAGCCATTGGATCATCGCGCCATTTCGTCCGTCACTGACCCTCGACAACCTCGAACAGGTGCCCTTCGCCGCCGCCAGCCACACGGACGACGTTCGTGTGTTTGCCGGTTGTCTCACCGGCCGCCGCGATTGGCCGCTGGCCCCGAGTGAAAACATAGCTGTACCGCGACTCCATGATGCCCTGAGCCACTGGGAACTCGAAGTCGTGGAACGCCTTGACGACGAGTTGCGTCCCCGCTTCCGTTGCAGGCTCCTCGCGGCGGTCACGCATGCACCGTTCCCAGGTTACACGAGGGCCAAGTACGCAGTGATCGAGGCAGCAATTCTCTCAAGCCGGTTGCACCTGCTGCCCCGAGAAAAGGTCGAGACCGAGATTGCCTATCTGCAGATTGCCGTTTCCAAGACCGCAAGTCCCGAGGATGTCGAAGCCTGGGAATGGCTGATGGAGAAGATCCGGGGCTACTACCGTGGCCAATAGAAAAGGGGCCTTGCAGCCCCTCTCCCGTGTTTCGACCTAGTCGAACCCGAAGATGGCAGCCAACCGGCGAAGGAGTCCGGGAGGCATAGGCTCCGGAGTAGTCTCCTCGCGGCTGGTTCGTTCCTAAGCGCCAAACGGATGCTTGACGGAATCGCGCTTCTTCGTAACTTCGGCCGCTTTCGGCAGACCTTTGACCGCCCGTTCAATCGACTCCTTCACAGCCTTGTAATTGTACTCCTGGATCTTCTTGTCGTCTTCGGCTTCCCAGTGAATGAACACGCCGACGCAGATGAAGATGTCATCGGCCTCCTTGGCCGGAATCGTACCGTCTGCGACCGAGTCCTGCACAGCCTTGGCCACGGCGTATTGTGCCGGACCGAACATCTGCACGGCCTGCTTGGCGCCTTTGATCGTCACCTTGTTGAACATGACCGTATTGGGTTTGCACGGCAGGTTCGGCGCGATAACGGCGAGCAGCGATGTAAATCCATCCTTGTTGTTCGTCAGGCAATTGACGAAAGCATGCTCGGCTGAGCTTCCACGTGGGCCAATGATCAGGTCGATATGAGCGACCTCGTTCCCATCCCCGACCAGCGACTCACCAACCATCAATTTTGAGATTTTCTTCACCATTGCCTCAGTCCTCCCTGGCATGAACCATGTTTAGCTATGCCGCCAGGCATCCGGCGGCACGAAGGTAGTCTATCCTTGTTCGCAGCGCCCGCGCTTATCGGCGGACCGGTTGGCCAGATAGCGGCAGAACTCTCCGCCGCCACTAATCAACCACTCTCCGGCTCTTGCCGCAAGATGCTCAGCAACCTTTCGCAAAAAAGAGTTGCAACGGTAAAGTCCGCCGAGGTGCCCGGGTTGAGCCCCCGCGCCTTGATCGCGCGATCGAGGCTTAGCAGTGCGGGCACAGGCGCTTCGCCGGCGCCAAGCCGCTCCAGCAATTTGTTCGCCTCGGCCTTCACCCACACCGCCTCGTTCATGCCCCACTTCCGGATGACGTGAGTGTCGAGGTGGTTCGAGAGAAATGCCAGATAGGTCGCCGTTTGCGGCCACCAAGGCGCGCCGGGGAGCGGCGCCGCAGACCTGAAAGCTTCAAGTCCAAGGACAAAGACATCGCGGTAACCGTCCGCGAAGGCTCGTGCGATCCGGTCTCGTTGAGAGGCCGATTCCATGATGAGCCGCAGTGGCAAGTCCGGCTCCATGGCAAGGTCATGCTGCTCCACCCGCCCCAGGCCGCCCGGATTGGCGAGCCTGATGGCCGCAAAAACGTGTTTTGAATCAGAGACTTGCATGGAGTTCAGAACACTGAGGAGGCTTGCCTCCAATGACCGCTGCGCGCCATCCTCTGCGCGCGCGCCCTCAAAGGCCGCAGCCAGCGGAGCACAAAGCAGCAGAATGCCGAGATTGGTATTCGTTCCGGTCGCAGCAAGAGTAGCATCGACAGCGGCGAGGATCCTTTGGCCAACCGGGGCGCCTTTTCGCGCAAGATGCGCAGCCGATACTTCCGCACTGATCAGGAAGTCGCGTGCTTCCATGCCGTGTCCGCCGGCGAAGACATGCACATTGCCGGGTTTGAGCGCTTCGATTTCCGCTCGACAGGCCGCAATGAATGCCGAGGCGACAACGTTCAAATCACTGCCCTGAACACCGTCTTGCCGCGTGCGACCTGGAGAAGCGCCGCAGCAAGTTCATGGGCAATGTTGACGCTTGTCACCCGCTGAAGGCCGGACCAGGCCGGCATGCTGTTGACTTCCAGGACCTGATACTCGCCGTCGCGGTTGCGGATCATGTCAACGCCGCAGTAACTCGCCCCCACCGCCTCCGCGGCGCGGGTCGCAAGACTGGCGAGTTCGGGATCGAGCAGCGTCGCGCAGGGCTTGCCCCCTTGCTTCACGTTGGTAATCCAGCTTTGGCTGGACCGTCTCATGGCCGCAATTGGTGTGCCGTCAATCACGAACACCCTGTAATCGTGGTATGACGTGCCTGAAACGGCGACAAAACGCTGCAAATAGTAGATGCCGCTCACTTCCGCTTCGGTAGGCAGGTCATCCGCATGGTTGATCAGTCTGAGGCCTCGGCCCTGCGACCCGAACAGGGGCTTGAGTACCAGCGGTCCTTGCCCACCTGCCCGGGCGAGAATGCTTGCGGCCTCCGCGCGGCTTTCCACCGTCCAACTTTCGGGCATCGGGATCCCCGCCTGGCCCAGCAGGAAGCTTGTCATAGATTTGTCCACGCATCGCTCGATCGCCCGCGCATCATTCCAGACCGTTACCCCGAGCTCTCGTAGGGCGTGCAGAAATCCAAGCCGCTTGGTGACCGCCTCGAACGACCCCTCAGAAACCGTACGAACCAGGGCAACCGCCGGAATGCCGCCGGGGAAAATGAGCCCGCCAGTTTCACCTGTTGCGAAGCCGCAAGTCTGCAGGGACAGGATTGTCACTGGGCAGCCAAGCCCTCGGAGTTGCCGGGCGATGGCCCCGGCATGTTTGTCGCCGGGCTCGGCAAATATGGCGACCAGGGGGCTGTCAGGCGAACGACGCATTGAGGAGATCCAGTTCGATCTTGCCCTGTCTGTGGGTCTCACCGCTTTCGATTGACGTAACCATGACGCCGGCGGGACTGAAGAGCAGCGGATCGATGGCATAGAAGTCGCCATTGAACGCATTGAAAACTTCGGCAAAAGGCCGCCCGAAATCCCGCGAACTGCAGCTGGGGAGCGCTTCGGCCAATTCCTTCGCGGCTGAGGCATCGCCACGTACAAACAAGTGCACCTGCCCGCCATAGATGATTGCGTCGTTGGTCCGTCCCATCGAAGTGACGAAATCGGGATGTGGTGGGCATAGCGGCGCTGATGCCAGGCCCTCGACGACGTTGCCTAAGGGGAATTTGAGCGTGTGGACCTTGTGCAGCGCGACCTCGAGCACGCGAGATACGACCTGGACCGATCCCGCCAGACTTTGCGTTGGTGCGTAGATGATCGTCAGGTTTTCCGGCGCGACATGGCAGTCGTGACACAACATGGCGACAATCTCGGGAGGTGGCGGCTGATGGGTCTCCAGGACAATGGTCGCATATCGCGAACTATCGCGATATCCGATCTCGGCGAAGATCTCCTCCTTCTGGGCGAGAGCCCGGGCAGGGCCAGAACCGAGCGCCACAAAATTGCCATGTGACAGCCGCCATCCGGCATATTGACTTGCCAGACAGGCAATGACCGGCTGCGATGACCGCACGACGAGCCGCCACGGCCATGAAGGTGAGGCCATGTCGGGCGCGATGTGGACTTGACCCAGCCCGCCCATGCAGATTTCGGCGATTGCCAGCCCCGCCGCGATGCTGCCGCGTTGGGTCGCACCGGCATCGACCAGCCGCTCGCCGCTCGCGCCGCGCAGGATTTCGATACCAAGCGCATTTCCTTCCGCGGCAACTGCCTCCAGGAGTTGAAAGGCGCGGTCATTGATACTGTATGTCTTCACGCAGGCAGTCCTCCCAGAAGGCACTTCATCTGTCTTTCCCGCAATGCCAGAATTTCCAGGGTTCCTGACCGGGTATCGGCATCAGCCGTAACGGTGCAAAGCGGCCACCCTGCCTCAACCCGCGTTCCGGCCCCTTGCCGGTCGAGCGCCCAATCAGGCCACGCAATTTCTGGCACGGCGGCAATCGTCTCTTCCGCGTAAACAATTGCCGCAGCACGGAAATTCCTTTGAACTGGCACCGAGTGAGGCAGCTCGCCCCGGCACGCTGCGATATGCGCCTGCATTAGCCAGCCCGCCTCGTCGTCAAATATGTCCACAGTGGCACCTGGGCGCGGATTGACTTCAAGCAGCCAGTACTCGCGGCCATTGACGATAAAGTCGGCGCTGTTCAGACCCCTCAGGCCGTAGGCTTCAGCAATCTGGCCAACGGCCTCTGCCAGCTTCGCAGTCAGTTTCGGCTCGATCTGCGCCGGCCTGATGGCCCCGCCATAGCGGTATGGTTCATCGGGAGTCGGAGCACTCCATTGCTCGCTGAAGCCGGCCACGACAGCGCGCGACCGATCGGCCAGAAAAAGTGCTGAAACTGCCGTACCGCAGACCTGCCTCTGATAGTAGCTGTCGGCGTGAGGAGCCTGCTTCGCTATAGCGCCGACAACATGAGAGCCACCGGAGCCGCCCCGCTGTTTCCGGAGCCAGCCATCGGGCGAGGCCGGCGGCTCCTGCAGCGTAGCCGGATGTGGTATTCCCAGCCTTGCGCATGTAATGGCGAAATCAGCCGGATCCTTGGTTTGAGCCACAACGGCCGGATCGTTCCCCAGGATGCTGAACTCACGGCCAACTGCTTCCAGAGCGGCGACCTTGGCTTCGAATCCACTCCCGTAGATCACCCCGAGCGGGTTCCGGCCATCTGCCAGGCTGCGCAGCGTTTGCATGATCGCCTCGCGCTCGAATCCGGCCGCAAAATCGCCTTGCACGGGTTCGGCCTCGCCCGCATCGAGCGTGTCGAGATCACAAAAGAAGTCGGCCGTCAGCGGCAGGAATCCCGCCCGCGCGGCTGACTGCGCCAAGGCCCGTCCTGATGTCGCAGCGATCAGCACGGTCCTGCGCTCACGCTTGGGCAATTGAACGCGCAAGTATGAATGCATCCCGGAAGTCATAGCTCACTGGCTTTTTCGCAGCGATCATCTGCCGGAACAGACCGGACTCGGTACGGTACTTCACGTTACCGATCGTGAGCGGACCGATGCCCACGGCCCCGTGCTGGCCAAGCTTCTGATCATCAGCCATCATCTCGAGGCCGGCGATGCCGGGCGGCGGCACGGCATTCACATCGGCAGCGATCAGCAGGGACTTGGCAGCATCGATCGTGCTGTCATCCAGGACCTTCACTCCCGCCCTCGCGGCGCAAAGAACCACCGTCGATCCTTCGGCAATTGTGCGCTTCCTGGCGTCGCTGCTGCCGTCCGCAAACTGGGTCTCGACCGCAAACCGCTTCGCGATCTCTGCCGACGCCCGCTCCACTCGCGCCGTTCCGTCGTAGCCGACGAGGGTCACTCGGGCACCTTCCAGTGCTGCGATCACGGCGGAGGAATAGCCAACCACGCCCGTTGCGCCGAAAACGGCCACCCTTTGCCCCTTGAGAGACTCCCCTTTCCGCTTCAGTGAACGCTCCACGCAGGCAACCATTCCCGCCGCCGTCGTGAAAGATCCTGCGGGATCGGCGAACAGCGAGATCTCGAAAGGTGGAACCATTGCCTTGCGCGCGGCTTCCAGCATCTCCAGTGCAAGAACTGCATCCTTACCGGCAAAGAAGAACGCTGTGTTGACCCCCGATTGCGGCGGCCGCGAGAAGATGGCGTCCTGTACCAGTCCGCCCACCTCCTCGAGGGTTACGCCGGTGTACGTTACGATCGTGTCGAAGCCTGCATCGGCCGCCATGTTCACGTCAAATGGGCTCATGTGCTTCAGCGGCGTCACCATGTGCAGAATGTGTTTGTCAGCCATCGCCTCGATCTCCCGGCGCAAATTCGACGCCTGTGTTGTTTCCTGAAATGATTTCAACCTGCACACCCAGGTCTGCCGCCCGGCACCCGGCGGCCGCCAGAAGCCGCGAAGCCTCACTGGCATTGCGGGCAAAAGCGAACGCGGTCGGTCCCCAGGAGCTCTGGCCGATCCCGAGCCCCCCCGCCTTTTCGAGCAGCGCCGCAATCTCGGCTACCGCAGGGCTGGTGTAGCGGCCACCCTGCGCCGGCGCAAAATGCTCCCCTAGGATTCTTTGGATTTCGGTAATAGCGTCGCCGAACTCCTCAATCGCCTGTTCGATGAGAGCTGGCCAGGCTTTCATGAGCACCAGCCGGCAGATCATTGCCGCCTGTTCACCTGCGAATTCCGGCAGCCGCGCGAATGCATTGGCCTCGTCGGAACCGTTCATGCCCTGCCGCGACGGGTCGCGGACCAGGAGGATTCTCCAATCGGACGGGAACGCAACCCGCGAAATGACCGGCGGAACCCCGCCATCCGGCTGCCGTCCGCCGTCGAGGATGGTGCCGCCCTGTTCGAAGAGGGCAACGCCAATGCCTGACCGCGCACCCCGGTCGAGCAGCAACGCATCTCCGCGCGTGTCCAGCGGCAAACCGGCAATCTTCCGGATGCCGGCGGCAATGGCCAGGGCCAGCTGCGTGCCTGAGCCAAGACCGGCATGGGCCGGGATGGTCTCATGAACGGCAACCTGAAGCGGCGTCTCGATGCCGAGAGCGCCGACGATGCGCTGCATGTAACAGAGGGACCGGGCCGTTTCACATCCGACGGCCTTCATGGTGTCGGCGCGGCTGACCGTGACGCGCGCATGCTTGCCATTGATGGCAAGCCCCATGCTGCCGAACTTGCGGCCGAGACCGCCGTTCAAGTCCAGGAATCCAAGATGCAAGCGCGCGGGCACCGTGACAGTGACGCTGTCCATAAAACACCGAATTCGAAGTGCCCACTTGGCAACGGGACAGGCGAGTGGTCTACTCGTCCGCCGCCCCATAGCCGCTACTAATGTGGCAGATGCTGCAAGGACGATCAACTATGAACGATTCACCCAAGGAAAAAACCTATTCGGAAGAGGAGATTAACGACCGGCTGCGCCGTGATCTCCCGCGCTGGAAGTATCAGGATGGCTGGATCAGACGAACCTACCGGACCTATAGCTGGAAGGGGACGCTCATGGTCATAAACACCGTCGGCCATCTGGCTGAGGCAGCCTGGCACCATCCGGATATCACCGCCTCCTACGCCTGGGTCGAGGTACGACTCCAGAATCACGCGGCAAAAGGGATCACCGACAAGGACTTCGAGTTGGCAAAGAAGATTGAAGAGGTGGTTCACTGGCAGCCGGCCAGCGAGGGGGGAGCTCTGTTGGGTACGCCCGAATCGGACCTCCGCTTCTCGTACATCAAGTACGACAAGTGACTGGTGCCGGCCACGGCGTCGGTGAACCGGGGCCCGGATCGACTGCGGCAAGTAAGTGCTTCGCGCTTCGCGAATAATCAGCTAATCTTGCCCTGGGCACCCCAATTGTGAATTTGTATGGCTGAAGCGCGCGTGTTGGGCCGCGTCGTGAGCCTTTCGGCAGCGATCGCGGAGGCAAGCCAGTGTCTCGGGCGTGCCCGTCTCCCTGTGGTTGCCGGTCTGGAGTGTGATGTGGCAGGCATCAGAGCCGCAATCGCTTTGGCGCGCAGCCTGCGCGGGGTCATCGATCATGCCGCGAGTGCCGCGACCCTCAGCTCCCTCTCGGTGATGCAACGTGGCGGTTGGATGAGTGTGTCGCCGGCCGAAGTCTCGCGGCGATGTGACCTGCTCCTCTGCGTCGGCAGCGATTTGCCGGAGCCATGGTTGAACCAGACCTTTCAGCACCGTGAACCGCCCGGGGTCATTCTTCTCAAGGGCGAACGTGCAGCGGAAAGACTTGGAATCATCAGTGCCATTGTCGCCGGAGCCCCCCTCCCGCATCTGGGCCGCCGTGCCGGGCAGGACCAGGCCTTGGCCGCGCGCCTGCAGGGCGCCCGCTATGGCGTGGCCGTATGGGTGGCGCATCAGGTCGATGAACCGACGCTCGAACTCCTGATGCGTCTCGTGACGCGATTGAACGAGACCACGCGGTTTTCCGCGATGCCGCTGCCGACAGGCACCCAGGCGGAGGCGGCCAACCTCGTTTCCGGCTGGATGAGCGGCTTCCCGGTCCGCACGGCCTGGGCGTCGGGCCAGCCAGTGTACGATCCCTGGACCTATGCCGCCGGCCGGCTGATCGAGTCGGGGGAGGCGGATGCGGCGGTCTGGATCAACACGATTACGGCCGAGCTGCCCGATTGGGTCTCCAGGCTTCCAACAGTCGCGCTCGTGCCGCGCGGTGCACGCCCCGCGCACTGGCCGCGAGTGGCTTTCGAGGTGGGCCGTCCCTCTCTTGACCACGACGCGATATTGTACTCCGGCCAGACCCTGACGTTCGGCTGGTGCCAGGCCACTGCGGCGTCTGACGCACCCTCTGTTGCTTCAATTGCCGAAAGCCTGCGCCAGGGTTTGGAGGCCATGGAGATTGCGGCATGATCCGGCTGAAGGGCGGTCTTGTTGTTGATCCGGCAAATGCGCGGAACGAAATCGGCGATATCTGGATAGACGGCAGCCATATCGCGTCCGAGCCGGTCCATCGTGCCGCCGGCCAGACAATAGACGTCTCAGGGTGCGTCGTGATGGCCGGCGCCATCGACATTCACTCGCACATTGCGGGCGGCAACGTCGACACGGCGCGTCTGCTGTTGCCTGAGGAGCATCGTGCCTACGTGCTGAGACCGCGCGAAACCCACCTTTCCACAGCTGGCTGGACAACCCGCGAGACCGGCCGCCTCTATGCCCAGATGGGTTTCACCACCGTTGTGGAGCCCGCTGTGGTCCCAAGTCACGCCCTTCACGCCCATTTGGAACTCGCCGACATTCCGATCATCGACAAGGCCGGACTCTGTGTCCTGGGAAACGATGATTTCCTCCTGCAGTTGATTCGGGAGAAGGAGAGCGCCTCGGCCATTATGGACTACGTGGCCCACATGGTCCGGACGACGAAAGCTCTCGGCGTCAAGGTCATCAATGCGGGCGCCGCCGCGGCATTCAAACAGAACGCCAGAACCTTCACGCTTGACGATGTGGTCCCGGCCTATGGAGTGTCGTCTCGAAAGATCGTCGAGACATTGCAGGACGCAGTGGAGGCGCTTGGCATCCCGCATCCACTGCATGTGCATTGCAACAATCTTGGCGAAGCCGGCAATGCCGACGTCGCGATCGCCACGATCGAGGCAGCACGTGGCCGGCCGATGCATTTTGCCCACATGCAATTCTACGGCTATGGCAAGGAAGGCAAGCGCGGTTTCTCATCCGCCGCCGCGCGCCTCGCCGAGGCGGTAAACAGCCACCCCAATGTCACGGTCGACGTCGGTCAGGTCATGTTCGGTCAGACGGTCACTGTTTCCTGTGATGTTCTTCGCCAATTCACTGCCCGCAGCCATGCCCGGCCCCGGAAATGGGTGATTTGGGATGGCGAAGCGTCCGGTGGCGGCATCGTTCCTTACAATTACAGTGCCAGGAGCTTCTATAATGCCGTGCAGTGGGCCGTCGGGCTTGAGCTCTTCCTGCTGATTGACGATCCCTGGCGGGTGTTCTTCACGACGGATCACCCGAATGGCGCGCCATTCACGGCCTATCCGGAGATTTTCGGTCTCCTCATGGACCGTAACCTGCGCGATGAGTGGATCGCCAATCTCCCGGGCGCGGCGATGAAGATGACGACGCTTCCGTCCATCACGCGGGAATACACCATCGTTGAAATCGCCACGATGACGCGGGCGGCACCGGCCCGCCTCTTGGGAATGAGGGACAGGGGCCACCTCACACCCGGGGCCCTGGCCGACGTAGCTGTGTACCGCGCAAACAGCGATAAGGTGAAAATGTTCGGCAAGGCTGAACTTGTTTTCAAGAATGGCCGCATGGTGGTGCGGGACGGTGCGGTCGTAGCCACAGATGCCGGCAGCGCCTATGTCGTTGATGTTCCCTCGGAGGCGGCCATGGCACGGCGCCTGAATGCCTATACGCACGACATCTACGGCGTTGACGCGAGCATGTTTGAAGTGCCTTTCGGCTTCGCTGGCGATCGGCAGCTCTTTGAGACGGTGCCATGCGGACGATAAAGGTCAAGGGACTGCGCATCGACGATAGCTTCGCCGAAGCATTTCCCATGTGCGCGACGGCCATTGTCATCACGGCGCCAACATTGCGGTGGGCGCGGCAGGCGGCGGTCACCATGACGGGATTCGCGACCTCGGTGATCGCCTGTGGATGTGAGGCAGGAATCGACCAGCCCATCTCGAGGAAAGCGACTCCTGACGGAAGGCCGGGAGTAAGAGTGCTGTTGTTTGCCATGTCGCCGGACGCACTCCAGACGCAGCTGATGAACCGGCTTGGTCAATGCGTTTTGACCTGTCCGGGGACGGCGTGTTTTGCAGACCTCAAAGGCGACAAGAAGCTGAAACTGGGCGCGGCTATTCGGTATTTCGCGGATGGTTGGCAGATCTCCAAGAAGCTTGGCGGCCGGCATTTCTGGCGCTTGCCCGTCATGGAGGGCGAGTTTCTGTGCGAGGCAACGACCGGCATGACCGCCGCGGCCGTTGGTGGCGGCAATCTGCTCGTGATGGGCGCGAATGCGCAGCAAACGCTGCGGGCGACCGAAGCCGCCGTTGCTGCAATCGCCAGGGTGAGCGGTGTCATCATGCCATTTCCCGGCGGCATTGTGCGGTCAGGGTCAAAGGTTGGCTCCAGGTACAAGGGCCTGATTGCATCGACTAACCAGTACTATTGCCCCACCCTCAAAGGTGCCGTGGACTCGGCCCTCGAGACGGACATCGGCTGTGTTCTCGAGATTGTCATTGATGGATTGAGCTCGGACTCCGTCGCCGCTGCCATGCGGGCGGGCCTCCGCGCAATCATCGATCTCGGCCCGAGACGCGGCGCCCTGCGCGTCGGCGCTGGCAACTATGGCGGCAAGCTTGGGCCTCATCACTATCACCTCAAAGACCTGCTGAAATGAGCGCGCTCACGTTCAAGCTGCGCGCCGAGCCCGATCAGCGGCTCGATCTCTCCGCTCTCACTCCTGATCGGCTCGCGGGCCTTTCAGCACGCGAAATCAACGCGCTGACCATCAACACGACGAAAAGCGTCGTCAATGTCGGCGACATCTTCCGGCTGACCATGGGCGATCCGTCCAACATCCGCATCGTTGGCGGGTCCGGCCGATTTGATCGCGTGGGCGAATCCATGGCAGGCGGCAACATCCTTGTAGAGGGAGATGTCGGCGCGCGCGTGTGCCGGGGAATGCAGGGAGGTACTGTCCTCGTAAAGGGCAACGCAGGTCCCTGGGCCGGCACCGGCATGTCGGGCGGCAGCCTGACGATCAAAGGCAATGTTGGAGACTGGCTTGGCGGTCCGCTGCCCGGAGAAATGGCCGGCATGCGGGGCGGAACCGTACTGGTGGAAGGCAGGGCGGGAAAGGAAGCCGGCCACCGTATGCGCCGGGGCATCATTGTCGTTGCAAGGTCCGCTGGCGCCTATGCTGGCCGATCGATGATTGCCGGGTCGCTGATAATCTGTAGCGACGTGGGGATACGTCCGGGGATGATGATGCGCCGCGGCACCCTGGTGCTGGGACGGCCAGGAGACAGCCTCTTGCCGACTTTTTCCGCCTGTGGGCCAGTGGAGCTAGTCTTCACCGAGATGCTTCGAGCATTTCTGGCGGAGTGGGCTCCGATGGCCGCGCGAATTCTGGCCCGGCCGCTCAAACGGTTTGCCGGCGATCACGCGGTCGGCGGCAAGGCAGAAATTCTGACGCCGGTGTGAAACTTCGAGGTCCATGATAACGTATCGCCTGATCGAGGAACCGATCCCATGCTTGTAGCGCTTGTCCTGACCGTTTGCGCAGTGACGCAACCCGAGAATTGCCGAAAGGAATCGTTCATCTTCGAAAGCCACGGCGGATTGGCACAATGCATGTTCGAAGCACAGCCCTGGATCGCGCAGTGGCAGGCCGCACACCCGGCGGTCCGTGTCACCCGCTGGCGATGTGAGAACCCTGGCGCGGTGGGAAAGCCGACCTGAAACTCACGCGGAAATGAAATGACAGGCCGCCCTGATCAGGCACACTTCCGTCGATGAAACGGCGACTTCATTCGGCACTGGTGTTGACGGTGCTGGCCTGTCTGGCGGGAGCGGCTCCGGCTCAGGACCTGCTGAGGAACCTGGATCTTTCGTCGCCGGAATTTACCGGAAGCGAGCTGTCCCGGTCCGATATTGAGGCGCTCATTGGCCAGGGACAACGGATCGATCTCACGGGCCGGTCCCTGAACGGGCTTGATCTCGCCGGCCTCAATCTGAGAGGGGCCATACTTCGCGCCGCAAAGCTCAACAACACAAGCCTGGCGGGGTCCATTCTCGATGGAGCGGTACTTGACCAGGCATGGTTGCTGTCGGCGGATTTGACCGGCGCCAGCTTGCGGCGCGCCAGTCTGTTTGGCTCACAGGCCGTGGGCGCCACCGCAGATCGAGCCGACTTTTCGGAAGCCGTCATTGCCGCCGACTTCACCAACGCCAGCCTGCGTGGCGCCAGGTTCACGCATGCCGTGCTCGGCGCCGATATGAAGAATCAGTCCATGGGACTGATGCGGGCTGTCCTTAAGTCAGCAAGGCTGGAAGGGGCTGACTTCACGGGTGCCGACCTCAGCCGCACGGACCTCCAATTTGCCCGCTTGGCAGGCGCCAATCTTCGGGATGCCAATCTCATGGGGGCCGACCTGGGCGGCGCGGACCTGACCGGCGCGGTGGCCACCGGGGCAAACTTCATGAACGCGGATGTGACCTCTGCAGTCCTCAAATCCGTGACCGGTGCCGATCTTGCCGGCGCCCGCAATTTGCAGCGTGCCGTGAGGGATTGACGCAGTTAGGTCAAAAAGACCAATTGCGGCCGCGGTTCGCACCCCTATAGTCCGCGGCGAGGATGGCAGTTTCGGCCATTTTCAGATCTGGCCAAACGGGAGAAAGTAGAACGACTATGAAGAAGTTCATTTCCGCTGCAGCGTTCGTGTTGGTTGCAGCTTCAGCAACTCAGGCTCAGGATGTTGCCGAAGGCGAAAAAGTCTTCAAGAAGTGCATGGCATGCCATGCCGTCGGCGAGGGCGCCAAGAACAAGGTCGGCCCCGTTCTGAATGGCGTGGTCGGCCGCCCCGCCGCCAGTGTTGAAGGCTTCAACTATTCTCAGGGGCTGAAGGACGCGGCGGCTGGCGGGCTCGTGTGGGATGAAGCGAACCTGTCCAAGTATCTCGAAAACCCCAAGGAAATGGTCAAGGGCAACAAGATGGCATTTGCCGGCCTCAAGAAAGAAGAAGAGCGCGCCAATGTCATCGCATTCTTGAAATCTCACCCCTAGTTCGCCTGTCCTGCCGCGCTTCGCCGCCAACATTTCAATGATGTTCAACGAGGTGTCATTCCTCGATCGCATCGATATGGCGGCGCAGGCAGGGTTCGAGGCCGTCGAGTGCCTGTTTCCGTATGCCGAGCCCGCCTCGCGCCTGGCTGCACGCCTTCGCGCGGCGGGTCTCACGCAGGTGCTCTTCAATGCCCCGCCGGGCAACTGGGAGGGCGGCGACCGCGGGCTCGCGGCACTGCCGCATCGCCGCGACGAGTTCCGGCAGTCGCTTGCCAGGGCCCTGGACTACGCGGCAACTTTGGGCTGCCCGCGGCTTCATGTTATGGCGGGCATCCCGGGGGCAGGAAGCAGTCCGGACCGCTGCCGCGGACACTATATTGAAAGCCTCGTCTATGCTGCCGAGCAGGCCGCCGGACAGAATGTAACCATTTTGATCGAGCCCCTGAATTCCTTCGACGTGCCGGGATATTTCCTGAATTCGATTGGCCAGGCCGCCGCGGTGATTGCCGAAGCCGGCCAGCCGAATCTGGCCCTGCAATTCGATGCCTATCACGTACAGATGAGCCAGGGCCGGATCGTTGAGACCTTCCGGCTTAATCTGTCGATGATCGGACATATCCAGATCTCGGGTGTGCCCGGCCGCTGCGAGCCGGACAGTGAACAGGAAATCAATTATCCCTTCCTGTTCGCGGCGATCGACGGCAGCGGCTACAGCGGTTGGGTGGGGTGCGAATATCGGCCTCGCGGAACAACAGCCGCGGGACTGGGCTGGCTGGCCCCATGGCGGAGCACCGGATAGCCGATCATCCCCCGTTTCTAGCGGATTCACACAATGTCTTTCGCCGCGGACGCCAATGCCGGCGTCCTTCCAGCTCAGACTCCGATGACAGAAATTCCTCAGGACGTGTCGGGCCGGAGCGCATCGAAGGCAAGGCCGTG
>CAZIXE010000027.1:0-50051 GCA_964543235.1 uncultured Rhizobiaceae bacterium
CCGGTGCTCAGCCGCTTCAATCCGGATTCCAACACGTTGTCCAGATACAAGGGTCAGGGTGAGGGGGAAACGGCATCGCCGCCGAGAGCGATCAGTCCACCGACGACCCCAATGGCAAGCGAAAGCGTACCGGCAAGCAATGCACTCTGGGCTAGGTTGATCTGGTCAGCTGGATTGAAGTTGTCCACTTTTCGGTTCCAGTTAGTCAACATCTTCAGCGCCTGCCAGGCGGCCAAGACAGTTACCGCCGAACTGAGTTGACCGCTGCCCCAAACCAGTACAAAGGCCAAGGTTCTTTCAAACAGACCCATGAACCAAGGAGGAATCTCACCTCTCGAGAAAAAGTTACGGGGGCTCTCCTCAAGGCGGAAAAAACAGCGGAGCAGCTTTTGAAACAGACAGACAACTATGAACCCTCCGACTGTCGAAACCGACAGGCCCACGAGGAACCGCCAACTATCAAAAGCTTCCACGACTCCGGACATCGGTTTGGCTTGGTCACCTGTCCCGCACCACCTTCTGCTCCTGCATGCCCAACCCGGCGATTTCGAGCCGCATGCGGTCGCCCGGTTTGAGATAGCGCGGCGGCTTCATGCCCATGCCGACCCCGGGTGGTGTGCCGGTGGTGATGATGTCGCCCGGCAGCAGCGTGAAGAACTGCGAGAGGTAGGCGACGATGTGGTAAACGCCGAACACCATGGTGGCGGTCGAGCCGTTCTGCACGCGCTTGCCGTTGAGTTCGAGCCACATGTCGAGCTTCTGCGGATCGGCGATCTCATCCGCCGTGACCAGCCACGGGCCTACGGGACCGAACGTGTCGTAGGACTTGCCCTTGGTCCACTGCCCGGAACGCTCTGCCTGGAACTCGCGCTCCGAGAGGTCGTTGACCGTGCAATAGCCGGCAATGTGCCGGGGCGCATCCTTCTTGGCGATGTTCTTGGCCCTGGTCCCGATAATGACGCCGAGCTCAACTTCCCAGTCCGACTTCTTGGACTTGGGCGGAATGGTCACGTCGTCATAGGGCCCCGACAGGCAGCTCACCTGCTTGGTGAAGACCACCGGTTCCTTCGGCACCTGCAGCCCCGATTCGGCGGCATGGTCAGAATAGTTGAGGCCGATGGCGATGAATTTCTGCGGATTGGCGATGCAGGCGCCGATGCGGGGCTTGCCCTTCACCAGCGGCAGCGAATCCGGCTTGATCCGGGCAAGCCGTGCCAGCGACTTGGGCGAAATCGTCTCACCGGTGATGTCGGCCACAACGCCGGAGAGATCGCGGATGCGGCCCTCCCTGTCGAGAAGGCCGGGCTTTTCCTTGCCCTTCGGCCCGTAGCGCAAAAGCTTCATGCGTGTTCCCCATTATGCGCGGTTGCATGCCAGCGCGGTTGATAACCCCTTTGTAGAATGGCGGCGATGAGCGGCGGTGTCAAAAGCCGCAGCGGCCCACCGGGCGCCGCCGCCGAATACCCCTCATGCGACCAGCGCAGGAACCGCCCGCCCCTCACTGCAAAGGCGATGTCGCCCGCGGCCACCATGACCCCGTCCGGCAGGCTCCTGCCGCCCGTTCGGTGAGATGGGCCGAGCCGCTGGGCTTGCAGAAGGCGATCCAGCTCATCCGCATTCCCGCAACCCGACAGCGCCAGGAATTGCTTCGCCTCCGACCGCCGGCAGTAGAAACAGGGCCGGTGGCCCGCCGCGAGGGCCGTCACCTCGTCGAGGAAGAACAGTGAGGTGTAGCCCTTTCCCATCGCCTCATGGTGCAACCCCTTGTAGTGAAGCTCGCAGCAGATCCAGTGATGGCTGGCCCAGCGCCGCCTGCCCAGCGTCCGGTCATCGCGATGAAACTTCCCGCCGCGATTGCCGAGCATGGTACCGCGCGCGTCGGCCGCCACGATGTCGCCGAACGGCGTCACCCGGTTCTGCAGCGGCATCTCAGCTCCGCACGATGATGACGTGCATTTCCTTCGGCCCATGGGCGGGGCGCACGATGGTCTGCTCGATATCGGCGGTGCGCGACGGCCCTGAGATCATGTTGACGGTGCGCGGCATGACGCCCTCGCCAAGCATCTCGCGCAAACGCACCCAGGCCTCCTCGTAGGAGGCGCGGAGCCGGCTCGCCGGCAGCACCACCACATGCGCCTCCGGCAGGAAGTTGAGCGTCGTCGGATTGTCCGGCCCCGACAGCATGACGATGGTGCCCGACTCGGCCACCCCGGCAAAGGCCAGGGTCAGCGACGCGGTATCGGCGGGATCGGCCCGGCCTTCCTCGACCTTGAGCGCGCCGGCCCGGTGCCAGGGCAGCTTCGCCAGCGTTTCTTCCGCCCCGCGGCGAATGCTGGCCGGCAGGTTGAGGCTGCGGAGATAGGCGGCAACCGCCGCCGGCACGTCGTCCATGTGATCCAGCACTTCCACCGTGCCACCCACCGCCACCATCATGTTGGTGAACACCCGGATGCGATGGGCCTCGTCACCCTGGCCGCGCGCCGGGATGATATTGGGCCGGTGCGCCCTGAGCCTTTCCTCAACCGCCCGCCGCCGCGCCGCCTCATCGCCTTTTGCCACCCGCGACCGGATGCGGGCAAAGATTTGTTCGCGGGGGCTTGTCACGACCCCCACCCCCGGCGCTGCGCGCCGGACCCTCCCCGCTGAAGGGGGAGGGATGAAAAAGAACATCCTCCCCCCGTTAGCGGGGAAGGTGGCGCGCAGCGCCGGAGGGGGGCCGTCTCAGCCATTCTTGCGCCGCTCCTTCCACAATTCCTGGAAGGTCTTGCCCTGCGCCGCCGGGAAATCGCGGTGGCGCGTCCAGGACGAAGCCAGCGGCAGCGACCTGATCCGCCCTTCGCTGTGCCCCAGATTGCGCAGCACCCGCGCCGCGAACCGCGTGCCGAGCTGATAGAGCCGGGGCCGCCTGGCGAACCACGCCCACAGCGAAAGCCCCGAGCGCACCGCCATGGGTGTCAGATGCTGCTCGAACTCCTTTTCACGCCAGTGCCGCAGCATTTTCGGCAGCGGGATGCGCATCGGGCACACCTCCTCGCAGCGTCCGCAGAAGGTGGACGCATTGGGAAGATGCCGCGCATTCTCGATCCCGGTGAGAGCCGGGGTGACCACCGCCCCGATCGGACCGGGATAGACCCAGCCATAGGCGTGCCCTCCCACCGCCTGGTACACCGGGCAGTGGTTGAGACAGGCGCCGCAGCGGATGCAGCGCAGCATCTCCTGGAATTCCGTGCCGAGGACACTGGAGCGGCCATTGTCGAGGATCACCACATGGTATTCCCCGGGTCCGTCCGGATCGCCCGGCCGCTTCGGCCCGGTTGACAGCGTCGTGTAATTGGAAAAGTCCTGCCCCGTCGCCGAGCGCGCCAGTACGCGCAGGATGGTGGAGGCGTCCTCCAGTGTCGGCACGATCTTCTCGATCGAGGCGATGACGATATGGACCTTGGGCAGGCTCTGGGTGAGGTCGCCATTGCCCTCATTGGTGACGATAATCGAGGTGCCGGTCTCCGCCACCAGGAAGTTGGCCCCGGTAATCCCGACCTCCGCATCAAGATACTTCTGGCGCAGCACCTGACGCGCCTCCTCGACCAGCGTCGGGATCTCGCTGAGATCGCGTTCCGGTGCAAGATGCGTGTGCGCCTTGCGGAAATCGGCTTCCACCTGGTCGCGGGTCAGATGCACGGCGGGCGCGATGATGTGGCTCGGGCGCTCCTTGCGGATCTGGATGAGGTATTCGCCGAGATCGGTCTCGACCGGCGTGATGCCGGCCTGTTCCAGCGCCGCGTTGAGGTCGATCTCCTCCGAGATCATCGACTTGCCCTTGGTGACGAGCTTTGCCCCGTGATGCCGGCAGATGCCGATGATGGCTTGGCGCGCGTCATCCGGCGTAGCCGCCCAGTGGACCTGGCCGCCGGTTTCGACGACCTTCTGCTCGTAGTGGTCGAGATAGAGATCGAGATGGGCCAGCACATGGTCCTTGATGTCGCGCGCCTGGTCGCGCAGCGCGTCGAACTCCGGAAGGGCAGCGCGCGCCTTGGCCCGCTTCTCGATGAAGCGGGGCCCGGTCTCGGTCATCGCCCATTGCAGTTGCCTGTCGGCCAGCGCCCGGGCGACATTCTTCTCGAACTGTGCGGCGGAAGATTGCATCACCGCCGCGCCTTCCACATTTGCCGGAATGTCCGGCCCTGCGGGGCCGGGAAATCGCGCTGGCGCGTCCATCCGCGCGCGAAAGGCAGAGATGCAAGCCGGCCCCGCTTGCGGCCCATGGCGCACAAGATCCATGCCGCCGCACCCATGCCCAGCCGATACAGCCGGGGCCTCGCCGCCAGGAAGGCCCAGACTCGCAATCCCGAACGGACTGCGAGCGGTGCCAGGTGCCGCTCGAACGCCTTCTCCCGCCAGTGCCGCATCATCTGTGGCAGCGGAATGCGCATCGGACACACCTCTTCGCAGCGCCCGCACAGTGTCGAAGCGCCGGGAAGATGCGCGGTGTTCTCGATGCCCTTCAACGCCGGTGACACCACCACACCGATTGGCCCGACATGCACCCAGCCATAGGCCTGCCCGCCGATCGCCTGATAGACCGGGCAATGGTTGAGACAGGCCCCGCAGCGGATGCAGCGCAGCATGTCCTGGAATTCTGTGCCGAGCACACTGGAACGGCCGTTGTCGAGAATGATGACGTGATACTCCTCGGGCCCGTCGGGATCGCCGGGCCGTTTTGGCCCGGTTGAGAGCGTCGTATAGCTGGACAGGTCCTGGCCCAGGGCCGAGCGCGCCAGCACGCGCAGGATGGTGGAAGCGTCCTCGAGCGTGGGCACGATCTTCTCGATCGAGGCAATGACGATGTGCACCTTGGGCAGGCACTGGGTGAGATCGCCATTGCCTTCATTCGTCACGATGATCGAAGTGCCCGTTTCCGCAACCAGGAAATTGGCGCCGGTGATACCAATGTCGGCGTCGAAGTATGTCTGCCGCAGAATGCTGCGCGCCTCCGCCACCAGTGCCGGGATTTCGGCAAGGTTTCGCTCGTGGGGCAGGGCGGAATGCGCCTTGCGGAAATCGGCGTCGATCTGCTCGCGCGTCAGATGGACGGCCGGCAGGATGAAGTGGCTCGGCCGTTCGCCGCGCAACTGTATGAGATACTCGCCAAGGTCGGTCTCGACCGGCGTGATGCCGTGCTGTTCCAGCGCCTGATTGAGGTCGATCTCCTCGGCGACCATCGACTTGCCCTTGGTCACCAGCTTCGCCTTGCGATCGCGGCAGATGGCAATGATGGCCTCGCAGGCCTCCGCCGCCGTCTCGGCCCAATGCACCTGGCCGCCCGAGTCCAGCACCTTCCTCTCATACCGCTCGAGGTAGAGATCGAGATGGGCAAGGACATGGTCCTTGATGTCGCGCGCCTGGTCGCGCAGCGCATCGAATTCCGGCAGCGCGGCGCGCGCCGCCGCCCGCTTGCTGACGAGTCCGGGCGTGGCGGCATTGAGCGCATGCTGGAGCTGCACATCCGCCAGCGCCCCGGAAACGTTCTTCGCGAACTGTGCGGCGGACAGCTCCATCACTCCGCCTCCGCGATGGGCGGTGTCCTCATGTCGCCCGCCAGCACTTCGGCGATATGGCGCACCTTGATGGACGAGCCCTCGCGCTTGAGTTTGCCCGCCATGTTCATGAGGCAGCCGAGATCGCCGGCGATCAGCGTGTCTGCCCCCGTCGCGGCGATATGCTTGACCTTCTTCTCCAGCATCTTGTTGGAGATGTCGGGATATTTGACGCAGAAGGTGCCGCCGAAGCCGCAACAGACCTCGGCATCGGTCATCTCGCGCAGGCTCACCCCGGCCACCGACTTGAGCAGCAACCGCGGCTCCTGCTTGATGCCGAGCTCCCGCAACCCCGAGCAGGAATCATGGTAGGTCGCCTTCGCCGCGAATTCCGCCGTGACCTTCTCCACCTTGAGCACATTCACCAGGAACGACACGAGCTCGAATGTCTTGGCCGCCACGGCCTCGGCCTCGGCGCGCGCGGGCGTGCCGGGATCGAACAGCTCCGGATAATGCGTCTTGATCATGCCGGCGCAGGAGCCCGACGGCGCGACCACGTAGTCGTAGCTCTTGAAAGCTGCGATGACGTTGCGAGCAATGGCGATGGCGTCGCGGCGGTCGCCGGAATTGTAGGCCGGCTGGCCGCAACAGGTCTGGGCCTCCGGCACCTCCACCGTACAGCCGGCATCCTCGAGCAGCTTCACCGCCGCAAAGCCGATCGACGGCCGCATGAGATCGACGAGGCAGGTGACGAACAGGCCGACGCGGGGGGAGGGCATGGCCGCACCTTTTGCCCAACTGCCCGGCGCTCCGCAAGCGCCTTGTCGGCTTGCGCCAGATCAATGCGGGCCAGGTCCGCCTCTCTAGAGATGCCTGCAACGAGCATGAAGGAATGATGGCCATGGCCGCGCGGCAAAGCCTCCGCAGCGAGATTGATGAACTGAAACGTGAGATCGAAACCCTGAAGGCGGCCGCGCCCGGGGAAAGCGCAGAACCTGCCACCGTCGGTTCTGAACTGGAGAACCAGATTGAGGAACTGAAATCCCTGGTCGACTCCATGCTGGAGGATGCCGAACAGACCGTGGCCCGTCATCCCGTAGCGACCGTGGCGGGAGCCATTGCGCTGGGCATCGTCATCGGAAGACTTACCGCCAGATAGGAGCTGCACATGACACTCGAACAGACCGCGCGCCATGTCAGGCTCTACGTGAAGAGCATGGCGCTTATCGCCGAGATCCGCGTGATGACCCAACTGCGCAAGACCCTTCTGGGTGTCTTTGCCGTTGGGCTGGCAATCTTCGGCCTCGGCATGATCAATCTCGGCCTTTACCATGCGCTGACTGCGCTATGGGGAGAAATCTGGACACCGCTGACCATCGGCGTGGGCAATCTCGTCCTCGCCGGCATAGCCTTCCTGGTGGCCATGCGCATGCACTACGGCCCGGAACTGCGGGTTGCAGAGGAACTGCGCGATACCGTTGCCGCCGACCTCGAGGCCGATGTGCAATCGCTGAAATCCCTTCGAGGCCTGTCGGGTCTCATTGGTGGAGGCCTCGAAGGCAATGCCGCAGGACTCCTCGTGCCCGTGGTCAGCACCATCATCGGGGCCCTGCGCAAGCGCAAGGACTGACCCTCACGCGGGAAGGCCAGCCAGCCTCAGGCCCTCGAGCAGCCGTTCAGGGTCCCCGGGCCGTTTGAACGGGTCCTTCTTGGCGGACCGGGAACTGCGGAATTGGGGATTGATCCGAAGGGCCGCCGATGCGTGGCGGCCCGGCGCGGCTTGAACGGGAGGAGGGAAACAACTATCCCTCTCTCATGATCGCCATGCCCGCCCCCGATCAGGAGATCCTCGCCCGCCGCGATGCGATCGTGGCGGCGCTGCGCGGCATCGTGCCGGGCGAGGGGGTGATTGCCGCGCCTCGCGAGATGCGCGCCTATGAAACCGACGGGCTCACCGCCTACCGCCAGCAGCCGTTGGTCGTGGTGCTGCCGGAGACCACCGATCAGGTCAGCCGCATCCTCCGCTACTGTCACGAACACAGGGTACGCGTTGTGCCCCGTGGCTCGGGCACTTCGCTGTCGGGTGGTGCCATCCCGCTCGCCGATGCCGTGCTGTTGGCCCTCGGCAAGTTCAACCGCATCCTCGACATCGACTATGTCAACCGCTGTGTCGTCGCCCAGCCCGGCGTGACCAATCTTGCCATCACCAATGCCGTCCAGCACCGCGGCTTCTATTACGCGCCCGATCCCTCCTCGCAGATCGCCTGTTCGATCGGCGGCAATGTCGCGGAGAATTCCGGTGGCGTGCATTGCCTCAAATACGGCCTCACCGCCAACAATGTGCTGGGCATCGAAATGGTGCTGATCACCGGCGAGGTGATCCGTCTCGGCGGCAGGCACCTCGATTCCGAAGCCTATGATCTCCTGGGCGCCATGACCGGCTCCGAGGGCCTGCTCGGCGTCATCACCGAAGTCACCGTGCGCATCCTTCAGAAACCGGAAACCGCCCGCGCCATGCTGATCGGCTTCCCGAGCAATGAGGATGCCGGCCAGTGCGTTGCCGACGTCATTTCCGCCGGCATCATTCCGGGCGGCATGGAGATGATGGATCGGCCCGCCATTCATGCGGTCGAGGAATTCGTCCATGCCGGCTATCCGCTCGATGCCGAGGCCCTGCTGATCATCGAGCTGGATGGACCCGCCGTGGAAGTCGATCAGCTGATCGAGCGTGTACGGCAGATCGCTGAGCGCAACCGCGTGACAAGCTTGCGCATCTCCAATTCGGATTCCGAACGCCTGCTGTTCTGGGCCGGCCGCAAGGCCGCCTTTCCGGCGGTGGGCCGCATCTCTCCGGACTATTTCTGCATGGACGGCACCATCCCCAGGAAGCGCCTGCCGGAAGTGCTTTCCGGCATGGCCGAACTGTCGCGCCGCTATGGCTTGCGGGTCGCCAATGTCTTTCATGCGGGCGACGGCAACCTCCATCCCCTGATCCTTTACGATGCCAACGATCCCGATGAACTCGACCGCGCCGAGCGGTTCGGCGCCGACATCCTCAGGCTTTGCGTGAAGGTCGGTGGCGTGCTGACCGGCGAACACGGGGTCGGCATCGAAAAGCGCGATCTCATGCCCGAGATGTTCTCGGAAATGGATCTGAACCAGCAGCAGCGGCTCAAATGTGCCTTCGACGCCGAAGGCCTGCTCAATCCCGGCAAGGTGTTTCCGACCCTGCACCGCTGCGCCGAGCTGGGCCGCATGCATGTGCACAAGGGCGAATTGCCGTTCCCCGATCTGCCGCGGTTCTGAACATGGGCGAGGTGCTGGCGCCGCAGACCCCTGACGATCTCGCCGCCACCATTCGCCGGGCCATTGCGGAGCAGATGCCGCTCGAGGTCATGGGCAGCGGCACCAAGCGGGCCCTCGGCCGCCCCATGCAGACCGGCGCCATTCTGGACCTGAGCCGGTTCCGCGGCATCACCCTTTACGAGCCCGAGGAGCTGGTGATAGCCGCGGGCGCCGCCACGCCCATGAGCGAGATCGAGGCTGCGCTGGCGGAGCAAGGCCAGGAGCTCGCCTTCGAGCCGCCCGATCTCTCGCGACTGCTTGGCGCGGCAGATGCGGGCACGCTTGGCGGCATGCTGGCCTGCAACCTCTCCGGCCCCCGCCGCCTCAAGGCGGGGGCGGCGCGCGACCATGTGCTGGGCATTGAGGGCGTCTCCGGCCGGGGCGAACCCTTCAAGGCCGGCGGCCGCGTGGTCAAGAACGTCACCGGCTATGACCTCGCCAAGCTGATGACCGGCTCCTGGGGCACCCTGGCTGCCCTGACCGGCATCACGCTGAAGGTACTACCAAGTGCCGAGCATGAGGAAACACTCCTCGTGCCGGGCCAGTCACCGGGCGAGGCGATCCAGTCCATGAGCCTCGCCATGCAGTCGCCTTGCGAGGTTTCCGGCGCCGCCTATCTGCCTGAGGATGTTGCCGGTTCCTGCGGTCTTGACCATGCCGCGACCCTGTTGCGGCTCGAAGGCATCGCCCCCTCGGTCGCCTACCGGCGTGACAAGCTTATGGCCCTGCTGTCGCCTTCCGGCCGCTGCGATGTTCTGCCTGTTGAACCGTCACGCCGCCTGTGGCGCGCCCTGCGCGATTTGCACCCGCTTTGCGATGAGCCGGAACGCCATCTCTGGCGCATCTCGGTGCCACCCTCCGAAGGCGCCCGCCTAGCCACCGCGCTCCCGGGGGCCCGCTATTATCTCGACTGGGCCGGCGGCCTCGTCTGGCTGGCATTGACCCCCGCTGCCGATGCCGGCGCGGCGGCGCTCCGCAGCCTGATCCGGGAGGGCCACGCCACGCTGATCCGCGCCCCCGGGAACATCCGCGCGGCCGTGCCGGTGTTCCAGCCGCAGCCCGAGGCCCTGGCCGCCCTCACCGCACGGGTCAAGCAGGCCTTCGATCCCGCCGCCATCCTCAATCCCGGCCGCATGTATGCCGGCGTTTAGCTCAACAGCCGCATGGTCAATTCTCCTGAATCTTGGTAACATTGACTGCCATGCGCACCTATCGCCACTTCATTGCTGGTGCCTGGACTGACCCCCAAACCGGCAATTGGTTCGAATCGACCAATCCCTACACTGGCGAACCTTGGGCGCTAATTGCCCATGGCAACAAAGCCGATGTCGACCGTGCCGTCGCCGCAGCACGCGCGGCTTTCGAGGGCGACTGGGGCACACTGAAGGCCTCACAGAGGGGCCGGCTCCTGCTCCGGCTGGCCGATCTGATCGAGCGGGACTCGGCGCGGCTTGCCGAGATTGAAGTCACTGACAATGGCAAGCTCTATGCTGAAATGTCCATGCAGACCAAGTACATGGCCGGCTGGTATCGCTACTATGGCGGCCTCGCTGACAAGATTGAGGGTGCCGTCATCCCGACCGACAAGGCGAACATTCTGAATTTCACCCGCTACGAGCCTTTGGGCGTGATCGCCATGATCACCCCATGGAACTCGCCATTGCTCTTGCTTTCATGGAAACTTGCTGCCGCGCTGGCGGCCGGCAACACCGCCGTCGTCAAGCCCTCCGAGTTCACCTCCGCTTCAACACTTGAGTTCATGGAACTGGTGAGAGAGGCCGGAATTCCCGATGGGGTTGTAAACGTGGTGACCGGTTTCGGCGCGGATGTGGGAGCTGCTCTTGTCTCACATCCCGCTGTTGCCAAGATTGCCTTCACCGGTTCCGATGTATCGGGGCAGAAGATTTACGAAGCGGCTGCGCGCGATCTCAAACGTGTTTCTCTCGAACTTGGAGGGAAATCGCCCAACATAGTCTTTGAGGATGCTGACCTCGAAGCTGCGGTCATGGGCGCCATATCGGGCATATTTGCAGCTACTGGCCAGACCTGCATTGCCGGCTCTCGCCTCCTGCTGCAGAAATCTATTCACGATCGCTTTGTCGAAAGACTCGTGGAAGTCGCGAAGTCCGCAAAGATTGGCGATCCAATGGCGCCGGAAACCCATGTCGGCCCTGTGACGACCGAGCCACAGTATCGCAAGATCCTCGACTACATCGAAATCGCCAGGAAGGAGGGCGCCGTTTGCGTACTCGGTGGCCATCCCTATAGGGAGTCCGGGGCGCGCGGCAACCAGTTTGTTGCGCCGACAATTTTCACTGGGGTCAAGAGCAGCATGCGGATCGCGCAGGAGGAAGTCTTCGGACCCGTGCTCGCCGTCATCCCTTTTGAGACTGAGGCGGAAGCGGTGGCGATCGCCAATGATGTTAAATTTGGGTTGGCCGCCGGCGTCTGGACCAGAGACTTGGCGCGCGCCCTACGGATGTCTGAAAGGCTTCGGGTTGGCACTGTTTGGGTCAACACCTATCGTGCGGTGAGTTTCACCTCTCCCTTTGGAGGCTATAAGCGCAGTGGCCTTGGCCGCGAGAGCGGACTCGAGGCCATCAAAGAATATCTTCAAGTCAAGTCGGTCTGGATTGCGACCGAAACCAGCACGGCCAATCCCTTCATCCTTCGCTGACCCGCGAAGCCGTTCTTCTGTTCCTCGCATTGCCTGGCCGTGCCTTCTTGAGGGCCTTGATCCGCTTGATGAAATCCATCGGATGCACCTCGGTTTCGGAGACGGAGCGGCCGCGCATCGAAATGCCGGCCAGGTGCACCGTCTCGGGATCGCCCGACACTAGCGGATGCCACCAGTGTAGCGGCTTGCCTTCGTCGATCAGCCGGTAGGCGCAGGTCCTGGGCAGCCAGCCGAGTTCGCCGACATTCTCTGGAGTCAGCTTGACGCAGTCGGAAACCCGCTTGGTCCGGTTCCTGTAGTCCGTGCAGCGGCAGCTATGTGTGTCGAACAGGCTGCAGGCCACATCGGTGAAATGCACCTTGCCGGTATCCTCATCCTCGAGCTTGACCAGGCAGCAGCGCCCGCAGCCGTCACACAGGCTCTCCCATTCCTTGGGCGTCATCTCGGCCAGCGTCTTGGTCTTCCAGAAGCTCATCGCCGCCTCATGCGCCGGTCTCTTGGGTCTTGTCAATCGGCGCGGCCGCCCGCCCGCGAATGTCCAATTTCCGCCGGATTCGGCGTGGAAATGGCCGTTTCACGGGGTTTTTGCGCCGCCGCACCTTTGCAAATCGGGCGAAGCCCTGTAAGCAGCGGCAGTTGCCCAGGTTGAACGGGCGGCAGACGGCCCCAGCGCCGCCCGGCACTCAATGCGGACCACACGAGACTTGAACGACGCCTTTCCTGCCAGCTTGCCGGCGCCCCTTGCGGCCCTGCAGCAGATCGCGACCGGCTACAGCAAGATGTCGTCGGTGCTGCTGGCGCTTATCTTCAAGGATTACAAGGGCCGCTCCAGCAAGGGGGCGATCGCGCTCCTCGGTTCGCTGTTGCAGCCGCTCGTCCGCACCATCTTTTTCTCGACCCTGTGGTACCTGACCGGACGCACTGCCTTTCACGGTGTTCCTTCCTTCATCTACATCGCCGCCGGCGTCTTCCCCTACATGATGATCTTCGTCGCCTTGCGGAAGCTGCCCTCCGCCATCGCTTCGAACCAGGCCATGCTCGGTTTTCCCCAGGTGAAGCCGATCGACGCGCTGCTGTCGCGCTTCACCGTCGAGATCATGACGCTGATCACCGCCTTCGGCCTCTTCATGTTCGTCCTCTACTGGTTCTTCGGCATCTCCGAACACATGCGCGAGCCGCTGCATGTCATCGGCATCTTTGTCATGACCCTCCTCATGGCCCTCGGCATCGGCCTGCTTGTGGGCGTCTACGGCCATCTCTTCAACGGCCTGCGCACCGCCTTGTCCTTTGCGACGCTGCCGATCTTCTTCACGTCCGGCGCGCTCCATCCGGTCACCGGCCTCGCCACCGAAGTCCGCGAGCTGCTGAGCTGGAACCCGGTCTTTCACGTGGTCGAGTACACGCGGCACTACTGGTTCGGCACCCGCCTCGTGCCCGAACATGACTTCGAATATCTCGCCATGTTCACACTCGGCGTTCTCGGCTTCGGGGCGCTCGCCTACTACAACAATCGCATCGCCCTGGTGCAGCGATGATCACCCTCGACGGAGTGACCAAGTACTATGTCACGCCGCTCGGCCGCCACTACGTGCTGCGCGACGTCTCGATGACCGTGCCGCTTGGCCGCAATGTCGGTGTCATCGGCAGGAATGGTGCCGGTAAGTCCACGCTGCTGCGCCTGATGGCCGGCGTCGACTATCCCAACAGGGGCCGCATTCAGCGCATTGGCCGCTATTCCTGGCCGCTGGCCCTGGCCGGCCGCGGCGTACAGGGCTCCATGACCGGCCGCGAGAACGTGGTCTTTGCGGCGCGCATCCACGGACTCTGGGGCAGCGAAATCCAGGAACTCGTCCGCCGTGTCGAGGAATTCTCCGAACTTGGTGAGTTCTTCGACATGGAGGTCAGCACCTATTCCAGCGGCATGCGTGCAAGGCTGAGCTTCTCGATTGCCATGCTCTTCGAATTCGACTGCTACTTCATCGACGAGCTCAACGCCGTGGGCGACGCCCGCTTCCGCCGCCTGACCCGCGAGTATTTCGAGCGGACCCGCCGCACCGCAACATTCATTCAGGTCTCGCATGATCTCAATGATCTGCACAAGATCTGCGACGCCGGCATTCTCGTGAATGACGGCATGGCCACCTATTATGAATATGTCGACGACGCCATTGCCGCCTATCGCGCCATTGTCGGTGAGGCCGGCGACTTCGAGGACATGGAGGAGGCTGCAGGCGAGGCGCCGCCGGCCGTCGAAACCGTGGCGCTGGTTGCGCCGCAGACCCGCCAAGCCCGCCGCGCCGCCGCCCTCGCCAGGAAGCGCCAGCGCCAGCGGGCCCGCCGTCTGCAGGCGGCTGAGGCTCCGGCTGCCGGCGGCATGCAGGCAGCCGCCACCCCGGGCGAGGAACGGGCGCCCCGCCGGCACCGCAATCGTCGCCGCATCGGGGAGCCGGCCGCCGCCGCTGTTGCACCGCCGCCCGCGCCCCGCCGCCGCAGGGCCAAGCGCAAGCCCAAGGTCGTCGCGCAGGGACTGTCGCCCTCGCAGATCCTGGCCCTGCAGGACAAGGCGCGGCGCAAGGGCAAATCCAGGAGATCGACAGGAGGTCCGGCCGACTCATGAATACCAACATGACACGTGTCCTGTTCATTCTGATCTTCGTTCTGCCGCTGGCCGTCTTCGCGGCCTATCTGACATTCAATTCCTCGAACATGTACGAGAGCCGCGCTTCGCTCATCATAACCGAGGAACGCGGCTCATCGCAGACCGTGGATCTGACCTTCCTTGGCCTGCCCGCCCAATCGAACGACCGCGACGCGTTGATCCTCGAAACCTTCATTCTGTCGCGTGACCTCATCGTCGACCTCGACCGCAAGCTGGACTTCCGCGGTCACTATGGCCAGCCGGCCGCCGACTGGTGGCATCGCTTCAATCCCGACGGTTCCGTCGAGAGTCTCGTCGAATACATGCAGGGCAACATCTTCGTGGAGTACGACATCGACGCCAAGGTGCTCGACGTCTCGGTGCGCGCCTTCGACCGCGAATATGCCAGGCAGGTGCTCGACGAGATCATCGCCCAGAGCCAGTCCTTCATGGACAATCTCAACGAGCGGGTGGCCGCCTACCAGACCCGCTTCTTCGAGCAGCAGCTCGCCCGCTCTGAGGAGCGGTTGCGCGCCGCCAAGGAGGAATTGGTCAACTTCCAGCGCGAGAACCGGTTGCTGACCGTACAGGCCGAGGGCGACGTCATCCTGCAGAACGTCGGCGGCCTGGAACGCTCGCTGGTCGAGAAGCAGTCGCAGCTTGCCGTGTTGCAGCAGACGCTCTCCGCCAACGCACCGCAGCTTGCCAATCTGAAGAACGAGATTGAATCGATCAGGGAGCAGATCAAGAAGGAGCGCGAGCGCCTGAGCGGCAGTGCCCAGGGTTCGGTGACCGAACTCGACGCCCGCAGCCGCGACATCCAGCTCAATCTCGAATTCGTTACCAACATCTACAAGTCGAACCTGACTCAACTCGAGCAGATGAAATTCGAGGCAGCCCAGCGCCAGAAGTTCCTGATCGTGGTGCGCGCACCATCGCTCGCCGACGAGTCGAGCTATCCGAACCGCCCCTATGCCATTATCACGGCGGCCATCGTGTTGCTTGTCGCCTATTTCGTGATCTCACTGATGGTGGCGGTGTTGCGCGAACGGGCCTGACGCCGGCGCCAGGGGAGAGCGGCATGGATTTCGATCTCATTCTGCGCGGCGGCCGTGTCGTCGACCCGTCGCAAGCTTTCGATGCCGTCGCCGATGTTGGTTTTGCGGCAGGCAAGGTGGCGGCAATCGGTCCGGCGTTGCGGGCGGGCAGGGCGGCTGTCGAGAAGGATGTGCGAGGCCTCATCGTCACGCCGGGCCTCATTGATCTCCACACCCATGTCTATTGGGGCGGCACGTCGCTGGGCATCGATGCCGAGGAATTCTGCCGGGCCAGCGGTGTGACCACCGCCGTCGATACGGGCTCGGCCGGACCCGGCAATTTCGCCGGGTTCCGCCGGCACGTCATTGAGGCGAGCGCGGTGCGCATCCTCGCCTATCTGCATATCTCGCATGCCGGGATTTTCGGATTCTCCACCAACGTCCATGTGGGCGAGAGCGAAGACCTCCGCCTCATGGACCCTCTCGGGGCCGTCGAAGTGGCCGACTGCAACCGCGACGTCATCGTCGGCATCAAGGTGCGGGTCGGCCGCCATGCCAGCGGCGACCAGGGCATCGCGCCCCTCGAATTCGCGCTCCAGGTGGCCGCGGAGGTCGGCCTGCCGCTCATGGCCCATATCGACGAGCCGCCCCCGAGCTACGAGGAGGTGCTGGCACGCTTGCGCCCCGGCGACATCCTCACCCATGCCTTTCGCCCCTTTCCCAACGCACCCTGCACGGCCCAGGGCACCGTCAAGCCGGCCCTGCGCCAGGCCCGCGAGCGCGGCGTTCTGTTCGACATCGGCCACGGCATGGGCTCCTTTGCCTTCCGGACGGCGCGCGCCATGCTGGCCAACGGCTTCCGGCCCGATACCATTTCCTCGGACGTCCACGCTCTCTGCATCAACGGCCCGGCCTTCGACCTGGTAACCACCATGTCTAAGTTCCTCTGCCTCGGCATGGAGTTTGCGGAAGTCGTCAGGGCCGTGACCGTCAATGCCGCCCTTGCCCTGAAACGCCCGGAGCTCGGCACGCTGCAGCCGGGTTCCCCAGGCGATGCCACCATTCTGGCGATCGAGGAGGGCCGCTTCGACTATGTCGACGTCGTCGGCGAGCATCTGGCCGGCAGACAGCGGATCGCCAGCCGCGGCGTGGTCATCGCCGGGCGCTGGTGGCATCCCGGGGACTGAACGCGGCCATTCACCTTTGGCGCAGATTGCCATGGAATCTGCCGCTCCGCCGCCCTAGATTAACAGGCAAATCACCTGTCCGGCGTATCGCCCCCGGCCATCTTTGGCCATAGTGGAGACCTAGACTGCAGGATACTGCCCGCACCGGGCGCAGCGAGTGTCAGCACGCGAACATGCAGAAGCCCAATCCCGTCTACGCCTTTTTCTGGTGGGCTGATTCGTTCTTCAGTTCCTGGGGTTACGAGGTGGTCGACGCGCTGCGCCGCGGCTATTCGGCCTATGCATCGTTTCTGCACCGCTTCCGCATTTCGGGTCTCCGCCGCATTGCCGTCGACCTGCTCGACGATGCCGCCACCTTTGGCACGGTCTTCGCCATCGGCCTCCTGGCCTTCGCCCTGCCGCCCTTTTCCGGTACCGGCGACATCTGGAACAAGGGGCGTGAGTTTGCCGTCACCTTCACCGATGTGAATGGCGAGATCATCGGCCGCCGCGGCATCCGCCAGGATGACGCCATTCCGCTCGCCGAGATCCCGCCGCATGTGATCAAGGCTGTGCTCGCCACCGAGGATGCCCGCTTCTTCGACCATTTCGGCGTCGACATCCAGGGCACGCTGCGCGCGATCATTCAGAATGCCCGCGCCAACGATGTGGTGCAGGGCGGCTCCTCGCTGACCCAGCAGGTGGCCAAGAACCTCTTTCTCTCGCCTGAGCGCACCATCCGCCGCAAGATCCATGAAGCCTTCCTCGCGCTGTGGATCGAGGCCCGCCTCTCCAAGGACGAGATCCTGAAGCTCTATCTTGACCGGTCCTATCTGGGCGGCGGCACCTATGGCGTCGAGGCAGCGGCCCAGTTCTACTTCGGCAAGTCGATCCGCGACGTGACGCTTTCGGAGGCGGCGATGCTCGCCGGCCTGTTCAAGGCGCCGTCCAACTACGCGCCGCACATCGACATCGAGGCGGCCCGTGCCCGCGGCAATGTCGTGCTCTACCGGATGCTGTCGACCGGTGCGATCACCCAGGGCGAGCTCCTGGAGGCTCGCCGCGAGCCCGCCACGGCCATCAACCAGAAGCAGTTCGAAAGCCCCGACTGGTTCCTCGACTGGGCCTACAAGGACACGCTCGCGCTGATCGATCAGCACCGGATTACCGGCGACTATGTGATCGAGGTCAAGACCACCATCGACCCCGCGCTGCAGGCAGCCAGCCAGCGGATCATCAATGAGACCCTGGCCGGCGACGCCGTCAGCTACGATGCCACCCAGGCGGCATCCGTCACCATGGCACCCGATGGTGCGGTGAAGGCCATTGTCGGCGGCAGGGACTACGAGGAAAGCCAGTTCAACCGGGCCACCGATGCGCTGCGCCAGCCGGGCTCCTCCTTCAAGCCCTTCGTCTACCTCGCGGCCCTGCTGGCCGGTTACACGCCCGAGACCGCGGTGGTGGATGGCCCGGTGAGCATCGGCAACTGGAGCCCGCGCAACTACACCGGCAAATATGTCGGCCGCACCTCGCTGATGAATGCGCTGGCCCACTCCTACAATTCCATTCCGGTCAAGCTGATGCTCGATGTCGGCCGCAAGAACATCATTGCCGCCGCCCATGCCGCCGGGATCCAGGGTGAGCTTGAGAACGTCCCGTCCCTGCCGCTGGGCTCGAGCGCCGTGACCTTGCTCGACCTCACCACCGGCTATGCAACCTTCGCAGCGGGTGGCCGGCAGGCGCGGCCCTATACCGTTCTCGAGATCCGCCGTCCCAATGGCGACGTGCTGTACAGCCGCGAGCAGCAGGCGCCGCCGCCGGTCCAATCCGTGCCCGAGCGAACCGTCGCCGACCTCAACCGCATGCTGAATGCGGTGGTGAAGAACGGCACCGGCCGGCGCGCCGACCTCGGCTTCACGCCGCAGGCCGGCAAGACCGGCACCAACCAGAGCTACCGCGACGCCTGGTTCATTGGCTTCACCGCCCACAACGTGACCGGCGTCTGGTTTGGCAATGACGACTTCCATCCCATGAATCGTGTCACCGGTGGTCTGCTGCCGGCCGCGACCTGGAAGAACATCATGCTCCAGGCCGAGGCGAACATGACGGCAGCGGCTTTGCCCGGCATCCCGCTCGATGACAGCTATGCCAAATACGCGGCCCAGCACCAGCAGGAGATCGAGATTGTGGCGCTGCCGCAAGTGCCCGGCGCATCGGATACCCCGCAGGTCGTCATTCCGGGCGGTTCCGCCAACAACCAGCCGATACCCGTGGCGCCGCCGCGCGCTGCCGATACGCCGCCGCCACCGGTGCGGACCGTGCTGGCGCCGCTTCCCGACGAGGTGACCGACGAAGTGGTGATCGTCAAGCCGGGCCGCAAGCGCGATCCGGTGGCTGCCGTGTTCCAGGATGTGCTGGGCCTGTTCGGCAGCAGCAGCGACGAACCGGCCACGAAAGTCAGAACCAAGAAATCTGCCTCGGAACTCATCTTGCCCTTGCCCAATACCGGCAAGAGCAAAGGCTCGACGGCACTGGAACGCCTGCGCAAGCGGAACAATAGCAACTAACCGGATTCTGTCGTAAACAACGGCGCGCGGCGGAACGATTATGGCATCATGGGGTCGACACTCAGGATAATTCTGTTGCTGTTCGTTGGTTCCCTGCTGGGATTCGTCACCGCGCAGCGGACGATCGACGCCGGCGGCAGGGCCGTGGCGGGCGGCCAGTGGCGGAGCTGGAATGCGCCATCGGGCGATCCCTACTCGCTCGCCCACTATCTGCGCGAAGGCGTTCTCCCGCCCGATTCCCCGCAATGGACCGTCTACGAGGCTGAACTCGACAGCTCCGGCGCCGGTCTCGACGGCGATTGCGTCTACAGCCTGAAGGGCAGGCTGCCGCAGGCGCGCTGGTGGCGGCTTGTTGCCGATGCGGGCAGTGCCGCCGATCCGCTTGCCCACCGGTCCTGGCTCGAATCGGACGCGGCAGTCTTCGAAGCCGACGGCAGCATCGCCATCGCCGTGGCGCCCGAGCCGCGCGCCGCAAACTGGATCGAGCCCTCCGGACGCTCTGCCATGACCCTGCAGTTCTTCTTCCTCGAAGAACGCAAGGGCAGCGGCCAGCTGCCGCCCATCGACCGGATCTCCTGCCCATGATGCGCCTGATCTACTGGATGGCGGTTATCGCCTGCGTGGCGCTGATCGTTCACATTGGTGTCGTGATCTTCCTGCCACGCCAGGAAATGTCGCGCCGTATCGACGTAGCTGCCGCCCGGAACGGCATCAATGCCCTCACCGTTTGGGGCCCGGACGCGCAAGCCGTCCTCGGCTATCACCCCGGCGATGCCGTCTACGCCTTCTGTCCGTTCGATCTGCGCGATGGGCGCCTGATCTTCGATGCCCTCATGCCGGCCACCAAGTGGACGGTCACGATCTATTCGGCGCGCGGTGGCGTTCTCTATGCCGTCAACAGCCGCCAGGCGGGTGTCGACAATTTTCAGCTCAGCGTGCGCCGCGCTCCCGATTTTCTGACGCAGATCACTGCCGAGGCCGATAGCGGCATCAACGATGGCTGGCAGGTTTCTGCGACCGAGGATCGCGGCCTGATTGTCGTGTGGGCTGCCGCGCAGGAGCCGTTTCAGCGCAGCGCCATCGCCAAGGACCTGGCGCGCTCGCGTTGCTCGCTCGAGGCGCAGTGAGAGTCAGTCCTCTTTGAGCTTGACGGCCTGCTGGCGGCGTGTCGGCCGCGGCTTCGTCTTTGGCAATTCGGTTTCTCCACCGCGCCGCTCGATTCTCACACCCGTGAAAATCACGATCTCCGCTTCGACGAATGCCGTCTCACGGCGTTGCCGCTTTGCGCGCGCCACCGGAAAGACGATGAGATCTGCCATGCGCCGAACCCCTAGCCTGTTGCCCGCTGAGGGCGTTGCCGGGATTTAAGGACGGCGATCGTTAAGAAAGCATTAGTTCCGGGCCTCAGTTTGACTCGGGCTCGATGAATCCGCTTCCGGCGCGATCCTCGATTTCGACAAGCCAGATGTCGGGATCCGCGCGAATGAGCCGCTGGCCCCGCGCCGCAAGTTGATCGGCGGGCAGTGGCCCGGCATGACCGAGGCAGAAGCGGCGCTCGCCCCGTTCGTCATAGGCAGGACCCGGCGCCGGCTCGAACAGGAAGCCGTTACCGTCCAGCCGGTTGACCAGGACATAGACCGCTCCAGCCTCGGCGGCTCCCTTGTGCACCACCGCACCATAGAGGCCGGCGTTCTCGCAGCGCCTGAGATAGGCCCTGACCCAGAAATCCGTCCTGAGCCGCAAGGCCTGGTTCCTATTCGGCGGGCAGGCTGCTGAGACCGGTGGTCTTGGCCAGTTCCGCCAGCAGCCCGTCGCTTATTTCCCCGGTCTCGGGCAGGCCGCGGTCGAACTCGAAGGCCCTGATGGCCGCGCGCGTGTCTTCGCTCATGCGCCCGCTCGCGCCACCCTGAAGGTAGCCAAGCTCGGCGAGGTCCTGTTGCACCTGCATCACGAGTGCGTCGGCCGCGTTCGCCGCGGGCGGCGGGCTGGCGGGCGCCTGTTCTGTGGTGGCGGTTATGCCGGCCGCTTCGGCGATTTGCCGGGCATATCTGATGCGCTCGGCCAGTTCCGGCGTCGCGACACCGGTGACATCGAGGCCATTGGTGGTCTGGAAGGCTTCGATCGCCGCGCGCGTTCGCCGCCCTGCCACCCCGTCGATGGCACCCTGGTAGTAGCCGCTCGCCGCGAGTTCCCGCTGCACCTCTTCGATCGCCGGATCGAACCGGAGCGTGACCGTGCCGCCTGGTGACGCCGGCTGCACGGCCTGGGCGGGGCCGGGTGGCACCTCGAAGGTTGCTGCATCCCGGGGAAGGGTTTCCTGCGAGAATGCGTTCCAGATGATCGCACCCCCCAGCACGGCCGTGAGCAGAAAGGCAGCCACGCTCAGCGGGCTGAGCCGCGGACCTTCTTCCTCGATCAGTTCAACCATTGCTGACGCCCGGACGTGCCACCGCTCTGCGAAACCTTTGCGGCGCCAACTTGCTCCCCAACCATTAACAGCCGGTTGCCGCGGCGCCTCGCGGGGATGCACCTTGCCCGAACGCCAATGCGGTCCTGAAACTTTTCCGAAACCTCGAATCTAACGCGATGAATTTGCAACTCAATTTTCACTCTGCCGCTTCATCGGACGGAAACCTGAAGAGTCCTAGAAATACCGGCAAAAATAAGGATACAGGGATGCGTATCTTGCGAGCAGCATTCTTTCTGTCGGTGATCGCCGTGCTGGCGCCATCGCCGCCTGAAAGCGAGGTGGAAAAGGCGCTGGCCGAACGCGAATCGGCACCCAGCAACTATGAGATGCTGAGCGCCGCCGGCAATGCCGTGTCCGATGTGAGTCAGTTCTGCCAGCGCCAGCCCGACGTATGCCGCACGGCGAAATACATGGTGGCGCGGCTGGAGGCCAAGGCCAAATACAGCGTGCGCATGCTCTATGAATGGGCGAGCGATGCCGGCACCGGCGATCTGGCCCGCCTGCCTTACGCCGACCAGGCGGCCGCCGACCGCATCACCACCGGTTCGACCCTGAAACTCGCTGACCGGTCCGACCGCGGCACGCTGAAGCCGGAAGATCTGGTGCCCGCCTGGCGCCCCGCCGGCAGCTGATCCACCCCGCGCTTGTGCTTCGGGACGCATGCGCCTATGTCAAGGGCATGGCGAACGACCGCATTCAACCGCTGCTTGATGATTTCGAGCTCCTCGCCGACTGGGAGGAGCGCTACCGCTACATCATCGAGCTGGGGCGCGAGCTCGAACCCATGCCCGAGGCGCTCAAGACTCCGGCCACCAAGGTGCAGGGCTGTGTCAGCCAGGTGTGGATTGTCGCTACACCGCGCCGCGATGCGGGCGAGACCGCGCTGGACTTTGTCGGTGACAGCGATGCCCTTATTGTCAAAGGCCTGATCGCCATCGTCTTCCGCCTGTTCTCGGGGCGCAGCGCCCGCGAAATTCTTGCAACCGACGCCGGCCGCGTGCTCGACCGGCTCGGCCTCAAGGAACACCTGACCCCGCAGCGCTCCAACGGCCTTGCCTCGATGATCGCCCGCATCAAGAGCGATGCGAAGGCCGTGCTCGCGGCGGCTTGAGAACCTCCCTGACCGGTTTGAATTGACCTAGCGTACAAGGTGTGTGATTGTTCCATGGGGAGCGGGGCAATGCTTCTTGACGGAGTTGCCCGATGGCCGCCAAGCCGACCTGGTCCCTCGCCGAGATTACCGAGAATTTCTTTCGCAGCGACAATGAGTGGAGCCCCAACACCACCACGCTGACCTACAGTTTTCCAAGCAGTATTCCCTCGGGCTATGACGACGAAAGCGGCGAAGGCGCTGGTTTCCTGCCCTTCACGTCTGTCCAACGGACCTGGACCGACTACGCCATCCGCATGTGGGAGGACGTTGTCGATATTGATTTCGTGAGCCTTGGCGCCGGTGGCGGCGGTGACCTTCGTTTCATGAACACCACGACCGATTATGACGGAACAGCACATGCCAAGGGCGGCGATCTGTTCGGTGACATCTGGGTGCATTGGGACAACGTGACCAACCAGAACCTTGGTCTCGGCAAGGGTGCGGTCAGAACCATCATGCACGAGATTGGCCACGCGCTCGGCCTTCAGCATCCCGGTAACTACGACGCCTCTGACGCCGACGATCCGACCTATGCAGATGACGCGTTGTATTACCAGGACTCGCGCCAGTACACGATCATGTCCTATTTCGGCGCCGGTAATACGGGGGCCTATCAGCCTTCGAGCGCCCAGACGCCGCTGCTGCATGACATTTGGGCGGTGCAGCAGCGCTACGGCGCCAATATGACGACGCGCACCGGCAACACCGTCTACGGCTTTGGCTCGAACACCGGCCAGGATGTCTATGACTTCGCGGTGAACAAGAAGCCGGTGCTTTGCATCTGGGATGCCGGTGGCATCGACGAACTGAATCTCTCGGGCGATACCTGGAATGCGAACATCAATCTCGGCGCCGGAAAATTCACCAGTGCCATGGGCGGCACCAAGAACATCTCAATCGCCTATGGTGTGACCATCGAGCGGGCCCATGCCGGGTCCGGCCACGACAAGGTGGTCGGCAACGCCGTCAACAATCGCCTGCGCGGCGGCGAAGGCAACGACACGTTGCGCGGCCTCGAGGGCAATGACGACCTGATCGGCGGCGGCGGCAATGATGAACTCCAGGGCTGGATCGGAAGGGACACGCTCGACGGCGGCGACGGCGACGACAAGCTCTATGGCTGGAGCGGCGAGGACGTCCTGCGCGGCGGCGCCGGAAATGATTATCTGAGTGGCAATCTCGGCAATGACCAGTTCTTCGGCGATGCTGGCCTCGATGTCGTGAGTTATCTCTACAGCAACCTCAGCTGGCACGTCGATCTCGATCCCGAGACCGGGCCGGACTTTGCCCAGTCCTCCAGCGGCACCGAAATTTTCTTCTCCGTCGAAGGCGTCGAAATGGGCGGCGGCAACGACTTCATCCTCGGGTCGAATGAGACCAACATCCTGAAAGGCGGTGGCGGCAACGACACCATCTACGGCTATGTCGGCGACGACACCATGGAGGGCGGCGCCGGCAATGACCTGATCTACCGCCGGGACGGTGACAATCTCATCGATGGTGGCGCCGGCAATGACACGGTCAATTATGGTGGGACGACCTCCGGCATCAATCTCCGGCTCGAATATCCCTTCAGTGGCCAGGAGGTGGTCGACAAGCCGGGCACCGCGGACGACCAGGTCGATCGGGTGATCTCCGTCGAGCATGCCATCGGCTCAGGCCACAACGACACGATCCGCGGCGGCATCCTCAACAACATCATCGACGGTTCGACCGGCGACGATCAGTTGCGCGGCTGGTGGGGCAATGACTCGCTGTTTGGCGGCTATGGCAATGACCTGCTCACCGGTGACCGCGACAATGACACGCTGAACGGCGGCATCGGAACGGACACTGCCTCCTATGCCGACAACACCGTGGGCGTCACCGTCGATCTCGCCCTGGGCGGCGGCCAGGCGGTCGCCGGCGCTGGCACCGACACGCTGATCAGCATCGAGGGCCTGATCGGCTCGAGCTTCGCCGATGTCCTGAAAGGCAATTCCGGCTACAACTTCATCAAGGGCGGGCTCGGCAATGATACCATTTTCGGATTCGGCGCCAACGACCGGCTCGAGGGCGCCGAGGGCCATGATGTCATCGATGCCGGAGGTGGCAACGACACCGTCTATGCCGGTGACGGCCATGACAATCTGAAGGGCAGCAGCGGCGACGACTGGCTCTATGGCGATGACGGCAATGACGTCTTCACCGGCGGTTCCGGCAATGACAGCTTCTACGGCGGCACCGGCAGCGACACGGTGAACTATGTCGGTGCCGGCGTTCCCGTGCGCGTCGATCTCGCCGTCTCCGGGGCCCAGGAGGTGGGTTCGACCGAGGGCCTCGATACGTTGATCGACATCGAGAATGCCGTGGGCTCCAACTTCAACGACACGTTGCGTGGCAACGACAGCACCAACAAGCTCTACGGGCTCGGCGGCAACGATTTGATCGAGGCCCGCGGCGGCAACGACATCATCGATGGCGGCATGGGTTCCGACACCGCCTCCTTTGCCTCCTCCGCCGCCGGGGTGACGGTCGATCTGTCGAATGGCCTGCCGCAGAACACCCAGGCCGGCATCGACAGTCTCATCTCGATCGAGCACCTCGAAGGCTCGGCCTTCAACGACATCCTCACCGGTGACCTCCAGGCCAATTTCCTGAATGGCGGCAACGGCGATGACTGGCTGTTCGGCGGCGAGGGCGATGACCTGCTGGGCGGCGGTGCCGGCAACGACATCCTCTTCGGCGGTCCCGGCAACGATGTCATCAGCGGCAGTGTCGGCAATGACACCGTCTCCTATTTCTTCGCGCCCGCGGGCGTCACCGTGACGCTCGCCACCTCCGCGCTGCAGAACACCGGCGGCCATGGCAGCGACAACATCCTGTTCATGGAGAACCTGTTCGGCTCGACCTTCGCCGATCGCCTCGCCGGCAATGCCGGCGCCAATGCCATTGCCGGCTTTGCCGGCGCCGACACCCTGAACGGCCTCGAAGGCCTCGACACCCTGACCGGCGGGGCCGGCAATGACGTTTTCGATTTCGATGCGACCGGCCATTCCGGCACCACCGCCGAGACCGCCGACATCATCACGGACTTCACCCAGGGCGCCGACCGCATCGACCTCACCGGCATCGATGCCCGCGCCACCACTCCCGGCGACGATGCCTTCACCTTCATCGGCACCGACGGTTTCGGCGGTCTCGGCCAGCTCCGCTACCAGCAGCTCACCAACCAGAACCTGACCCTGCTGCGTCTCAACACCGCACCCGGCGGCGGGGCGGAGATGGTGATCCGCCTGGACGGCCTCTTCATCCTGCAGGAGACTGATTTCCTTCTGTAATTGATAAAAAGCAGATAAACAGCAAAATACTCCTTGACACCGCGCGGTGGATCGGGTACAAGACGGCATTCTCCGGAATTGGGTCTGCAGACAGAGCGGGCCGCCCGCGCGGCGGTTGAGCCCCCGTCACAACTGTGATACTGTGAAAACATGAAGAACATCACAGTTTCACTGGACGATGAGGCCTATCGCCAGGCCCGCATTGCCGCCGCCGAACGCAACACGTCGGTCTCGGCCCTGGTGCGGGAGTTCCTGGCGGGTCTGGGCCAGCGGGAATCGGCGGCCGAACGGCTGAAACGGAGGGAGCGGGAGCTGCGCGAGCAGATCGAGGCCTTCAGTGCCGGCGACCGGCTGGGCCGCGATGCCTTGCATGACCGGCGCGCCTGAGCGTGCGCTTCATCGACACCAATGTCCTCCTCTATTCGATCAGCCGCAACCCGGCCGAGGCGGGTAAGCGCGCCGTGGCGGTCGCCCTGCTCGAGCAGGATGACCTGGCACTGTCGGTCCAGGTGCTGCAGGAATTCTACGTGCAGGCCACCCGCGCCTCGCGCCCCGACCGCCTGCACCATGAGCTGGCGGCCGGCCTGATCGAAACCTGGCTCCGCTTCCGCGTTCAGGAGATGACCGTAGCCATCATGCAGAGGGCTTTCACCATCAGCTCTGCCCACGGCTTCTCCTACTGGGATAGCGCCATCATCGCCGCCGCCGAGTCCCTCGGCTGCCGCGAGCTGCTCACTGAAGACATGGGCGATGGCCGTCTTGTCGCGGGACTGCGGATCGTCAATCCGTTTCACCGCGGATAAGATAACAATAATAGTGAAGCAAAATACTCCTTGACACCGCGCGGTGGATAGGGTACAAAACGGCAACATCCCGAAAAAGGCAATGACATGACCGACGACGGAACCCCTCCGGCGGCCGCCCCCGATTGGGCCGCTGCCTACACTGACTTCCTCGGCAGGAGGCACACCTATGCCGAGATTTGCGCGCGCCACGGCATCACCCGCCAGGACTTCGACGCCTATCGCAAGGCCCATGGCTGGAAGCGCCCGTCGGCGAAATCCGAATCGACCCGCGCCACCATCCGCAGGCTGAAGGATCTGCTCCACCGCCGCCTCGCCGAGCTCGAAGGCCAGCTCGCCGCCATCGGCAAGGATGTCTCGGCCGCCGAAAGCGAGCGCGAGATCAAGTCCATGAACACCCTGGTGCGCACCCTGGAGAAGGTCCTCGAACTTGAACGCAAGCACAGATCCCCCCGCAGCCGCGGACTTCGCATCATCGACAATGCGCGCCGTGAAGCGCTTGCGCAGCGCATTGAAGCACTGGCTGAAAGCTGGGAAGACTCGGGCACTCGTCAAACGTCTGACAACTGATGAATTCCTCGATCTCGAAGGCGATTTCCAGACCCTGTCGCGCCCCGGCCAGGCGAGCCCGCTCGACGCCGCCTGGCGCATCTGGCTGGTGCTCGGTGGCCGCGGCGCCGGCAAGACCCGCTGCGGCGCCGAATGGGTGCGGCAGCGCGTCACCGGCGAACTGCCGCCGCAGGCCCGCCGCATCGCGCTGGTGGCCCCCACCTTCGACGAGGCGCGGCTGGTCATGATCGAGGGCGAATCGGGTCTCATGGCCGTGCACCGCGGCGAGTGGCGGCCGAAATACGAGCCGTCCAAGCGCCAGCTCACCTGGCCCAACGGCGCCGTGGCCCATGTCTTCTCCGCCGAGGAGCCGGACGGCTTGCGCGGGCCCCAGTTCGATGCCGCATGGGGCGACGAGATCGCCAAGTGGAAGGACCCGCAGGCCGCCTTCGACATGCTGTCGCTGGGCCTGCGGCTCGGCGAGCGCCCGCGTCTCGTGCTCACCACCACGCCGCGGCCGATCGCCCTGGTCAAGCGCCTCGTCGAGGATGCCGAGGTGCCGAAGCTCCGCATGCGGACGAAAGACAACCGGCAGTTCCTGGCCAAGTCGTTCCTGCGCGACATGACCGCCCGCTATGGTGGCACGCGGCTGGGCCGCCAGGAACTGGAGGGCGAACTGATCGGCGACGATCCCGATGCGCTCTGGCAGCGCGACGCAATCGAGGCCGCGCGGGTGCGGCAGGCGCCGCCGCTGCGGCGGATCGTCATTGCCGTCGATCCGCCCGCCGGCCGGAGCCGCGGCGGCAACGCCTGCGGCATCGTCTGTGCGGGGCTCGGCCTCGACGGCCGCGCCTATGTGCTGGACGATTTCTCGGTCAGGGGCCTGAGGCCCGCGCAATGGGCGGCCCGCGTCGTGGCGCTCTACCGCGCCCGCGCCGCCGACCGGGTGATCGCCGAGGTGAACCAGGGCGGCGCCATGGTGGAGGCCGTGCTGCGCGAGATCGAGCCCACGCTCGCCTATCGCGCCGTCCATGCCTCGCGCGGCAAGCGGGCCCGCGCCGAACCGGTGGCGGCACTCTATGAACAGGGCCGGGTGAGCCATGCCGGGAGTTTTCCCGAGCTCGAGGACGAGATGTGTGCGGCGATCGTCGAGGGCAAGAGCCCCGACCGCCTCGATGCGCTGGTCTGGGCCCTGACCGATCTGATGCTCCGGCGCCGCGGCGAACCGCGGATCAGGGTGGTGTAGGTCTTCATCCCAACCGTCGATTGCCCCCGCCTCCTCGGGCCGATCCCCCCACCCCCTCCGGCGCTTCGCGCCACCTCCCCCGTGAAGGGGGAGGATGGACATCAATCCATCCCTCCCCCGCTTGCGCGGGGAGGGTGGCGCGCGCCAGCGCGCCGGGTGGGGGATCGGCCCGAGGGGGTGGGGGGATCGGCCGGAGGGGGCGGGAGGCAACATCCAGACGGAGTAAACGGGATTGCTACTCGTGCTCCTGACGCCTGCTACAGGCCGCGAGGATACGCGCCACCACACCATCGGGATCGTTGTCGATCTCGTGGTTCCAGAAACGCAGCACCGTGAAGCCGGCGCGGTGGAAATGCGCATCGCGGCGCATATCGCGGGGATCGCCTTCATGATGCGGGCCGTCGACCTCAATGATCAGACGGCGGCTGAGCTCGGCGAAGTCGACGATGCAGCGGCCGAGCGGCACCTGTTTGCGGAAATGGAAGCCCTTCCGGTTGAGCGGCTTGAGCCGCATCCACAGCCTGACTTCCGGCAGCGTCATTGACCGGCGGAGTTCCCTGGCGCGATCGCGAAGCTCCATACCCCCACCCCCATCGCTGCGCGATGGACCCTCCCCGCGCCAGCGGGGGAGGGATGAGAAGAGACCATCATGCTCCTACGACTGAAACACTTCTTCGCCCCCGAGCGCAAGCGCTCGGGCGTGGCACCGGTGATCGCGCTGCACACGCAGGGCCGCCCGCAGTGGACGCCGCGCAACTTTGCCAGCCTCGCCCGGGAAGGCTATGCCGGCAATGCCATCGGCTATCGCGCCGCCCGCATGATCGCCGAGGCCGCCGCCAGCGTGCCGTGGCTCCTCTATGAGGGCCGCGCCGAGCGCGACAGCCATCCGCTGCTCGGCCTGCTGCGGCAACCCAGCCCGGCGCAGTCCGGCCGCCAGCTCCTGGAGAGCCTCTACGGCTTCCTGCAGGTCTCGGGCAACGCCTATCTCGAGCGGGTCGATCTCGACGGCAGCCCGCGCGAATTGCATGTGCTCCGCCCCGACCGGGTGAAGATCGTGCCGGGTGCCGACGGCTGGCCGGAGAGCTTCGAATACGCAGCCAACGGAACAAGTATCCGGCTGCCGGCGGCCGCCATCCTGCACCTCAAGCTCTTTCACCCGCTCAACGACCATTACGGGCTCTCGCCCCTGGAGCCTGCCGCCCGTTCGATCGACACCCACAATGCCGCCAATGCCTGGAACAAGGCCATGCTCGACAATGCCGCGAGACCCTCGGGCGCGCTGATCTTCCGCTCGCCCGACAGCGGCAACAATCTGACCACCGAGCAGTTCGACCGCCTCAAGGAGGAGCTCGAACGCTCCTACCAGGGCGCCCTCAATGCCGGCCGGCCCATGGTGCTGGAGGGCGGGCTCGACTGGAAGGAGATGGGCTATTCGCCCGAGGCCATGCAGTTCATCGAGGCCAAGAACCTGGCGGCCCGCGAGATTGCCCTTGCCTTCGGCGTGCCGCCGATGCTGCTCGGCATCCCCGGCGACAATACCTACGCCAATTATGCCGAGGCCAACCGCAGCTTCTGGCGCCAGACCGTGCTGCCGCTGGTGGCGAGGACCGCCGAGGCCCTGACCAACTTTCTCGGGCCCGCTTACGGCGAGGGACTGCGGCTCGGCTTCGACACCGACCAGATCGAGGCACTTTCCGCCGAGCGCGAGGCGCTGTGGCGGCGGATCGCCGCCGCCGATTATCTGACTACGGACGAAAAACGCGCCGCCGTCGGATATGGGAAAGCTGGATAGGCTGAACCTTCGCGCACCCCCACCCGGCCGCTGCGCGGCCACCCTCCCCGCGCAAGCGGGGGAGGGATGACCATTATCCATCCTCCCCCGTCTCGGGGGAGGTGGCGCGCAGCGCCGGAGGGGGGTGTCAAGAGATCGGAAAAATCACATGCATCATTCTCCCCCGCACCTCCGGGGCACGCGGCCGCGCGCCGTCGTCTCCGAGACCGGCGTCTTCGTGGGCTATGCCTCGCTGTTCAACCGTCCTGACCGGCAGGGCGATGTGGTGCGCCCCGGCGCCTTCGCCGACAGCCTGAAGAAGCGCGGCGCGGGCGGCATCCGCATGCTGTTTCAGCACGATCCCGCCGAACCGGTGGGGGCCTGGCTCGACATTGCCGAAAACGCCACCGGCCTCATGGTGCGCGGCCGCCTCAACCTCGACGTCCAGAGGGGCCGCGAGCTTTCGGCCCTGCTCGACCAGCGCGGCCTCGACGGGCTGTCGATCGGCTTCCGGACCGTCTCGGCCAGCCGCGACCGCCTGACCGGCCTGCGCCATCTGCACCGGCTCGATCTCTGGGAGATCTCGCTGGTGACTTTTCCAATGCTCGACGGCGCCCGCGTGAGCCGCACCCGCACCGCCGCCGAAGCGCAATTTGCGGCCCTTTTCAAACCCGATCCCAACAAGGAGTGAAGACTGCCATGGATATGACCACTGGCCTTGAGACCAAAGTGGCGGGCGCCGACCCGCTCGACGACGTGCTGCGCGCCTTCGAGAGCTTCAAGGAAGCCAACGACCAGCGCCTCGCCGAGATCGAACGGCGCATGAGCGCCGATGTCCTTCTCGAGGAGAAGGTCGAGCGCATCGGCAAGGCCCTCGATGAGCTGAACCTCAGGACCCGGCGCCCGCCGCTGGCCGCCGACGAGCGCGCCCCCGCCCACGAGCATCGCAAGGCCTTCGAGGCCTATGTGAGGAAGGGCGAGACCCACGGCCTCCATGAGATCGAGGCCAAGAGCATGTCGATCGCCTCCAACCCGGATGGCGGCTATCTCGTCCCCGCCGAAACCGAGACCGAGATCGGCCGGCTCCTCGCCAATATTTCCCCGATCCGCGCCATCGCCGATGTCCGCCAGGTCTCGGCCACCATCTACAAGAAGCCCTTCGCCGTGACCGGTGCGGCGACCGGCTGGGTCGGCGAGACGGCGGCCAGGCCCGAAACGACCTCGCCGACCCTCGCCGAGCTGCAGTTCCCCGCCATGGAACTCTACGCCATGCCGGCCGCCACCCAGGCGCTCCTCGACGATGCCGCCGTCAACCTCGACCAGTGGATCGCCCAGGAGGTGCAGACCGTCTTCGCCGAGCAGGAAAGCCAGGCCTTCGTGACCGGCAACGGCACCAACCGGCCGCGCGGCTTCACCGATTATCCCAAGGTGGCCGATGCCTCCTGGAGCTGGGGCAATCTCGGCTATCTGGCCACCGGCGTGGCGGGCGGCTTTGCCGCCTCGAACCCGTCCGACAAGCTGCTCGATCTCATCTATGCGCTGAAGGCCGGCTACCGCCAGAACGCCCACTGGGTGCTGAACCGCAAGACGCAAGGGGCGATCCGCAAGTTCAAGGACGCGCAGGGCCAGTATCTCTGGCAGCCGGCCGCCACCGCCGATGGCCGGGCGAGCCTCATGAACTTCCCGGTGGCCGAGAGCGAGCACATGCCCGACATCGCCACCGACACCTATGCGCTGGCCTTCGGTGACTTCCGCCGCGGCTACCTGATCGTCGACCGGCTGGGGGTGCGCATCCTCCGCGATCCCTATTCCTCCAAGCCCTATGTGCTGTTCTACACGACCAAGCGGGTCGGCGGCGGCGTGCAGAACTTCGAGGCGATCAAGCTCCTGAAGTTCGGCGTGTCGTAAGGCGGCACCCCCAGCACCCCCAGCACCCCCACCCGCCTCGCTGCGCTCGGCACCCTCCCCGCACTTCGTGGGGGAGGGATGGATTTTACTCCATCCACCCCCGTTACGGGGGTGGTGGCGCGAGCGAAGCGAGCGGCGGAGGGGGCACCCGGATTCCCCATGCCCCACATCCTCACCACCCCGCCCGCCGCCGAGCCGCTGACTCTCGCCGAGGCCAGGGCGCATCTGCGCATCGGCCACAACGACGAGGATGCGCTCGTCAGTACACTGATCACTGCCGCGCGCTGGCACGTCGAGGCGGCAACCGGGCTCAGGCTCATCACCCAGGCCTGGTCGGTCTTCGCCGACAACTGGCCGGCGGACCGCGTGCTGCAGCTGCCGCTGGCGCCGCTCATTGCCGTTACCGACCTCAAGGTCTATGGCGATGACGATGTCGCAGCGGCGATCGATCCGGCCCACTACATGGTGGACAGGGTCTCGCGCCCGGCCCGCCTGCTGCTGCGACCCGACCGTGTCTGGGCCAGGCCCGGCCGCCTTGCCAACGGCATCGAAGTGGCACTCACCTGCGGCTTCGGCCCCGAAGGCACCAGCGTCCCGCCGCCGCTGTGCGAGGCCATGCTGAAGCTCCTGGCCCACTGGTTCGCCCATCGCGGTGACGATGAGGGAACCCGCCATGTACCGCCGGCCGTGGCGGCCCTGCTCGCCGCCTACCGGGGAGCCAGGCTGTGACCGCTGCCGCGCTGGCGCTGCAGCAGGCCATGCGCCAGCGCCTCCTTGCCCACGCGCCGCTCACCGCGCTCCTGGGCGGCGCCCATGTCTATGACGAGCTGCCGCGCGGCGCCCATGCCCCCCATGTCGCGTTCGCCGGCATCGAGACCCGCGACTGGAGCGTCATGGACCAGAAGGCCCATGAGCATTTCGTCACCATTGCCGCCGCAACCCGCCAACGCAGCCGCGCCCTGGCGGAGGCGATTGCCGGCGAGATCGGCGCAGCCCTCGACCGCGCCAGCCTGACGCTGGACGGCCATGTGCTGGTCAACCTGTCGCTCGTCTTCGCGAATGTCGGCCGCCTCAGGCCGAGCGAGCATTTCGGCGCGACGTTGCGTTTTCGCGCCACCACCGAACCGCAAAGCCAGGAATAACCCATGACCGCCCAGAAAGGCCGCGATCTCCTGCTCAAGCTGGAGAATGGCGGCAGCTTCACGACCGTTGCCGGCCTTCGCGCCAACACCCTGTCCTTCAACGCCGAGACGGTCGACATCACCCACCAGGAATCGGCCGGCCAATGGCGCGAGCTGCTGGCCGGCGCCGGGGTGCGCTCGGCGACGATCCGCGGCCAGGGCATCTTCAAGGACCAGGCCTCCGATGCCCTGATCCGCCAGACTTTCTTCGACGGCAGCATCCGCGCCTGGCAGGTGGTGCTGCCCGACTTCGGCATCGTCGAAGGTCCCTTCCAGATCGCCAGCCTCGATTTCACCGGCCGCCACGACGGCGAGGTCACCTTCGAAATCGCCCTGGCTTCGGCCGGGGCGCTGAGCTTCGCGGTGCTGTGATGGCCAACCTGCACCGCGGCGAAATCGACGCCGAGTTCGACGGCCGGAGCCGGACACTGTGCCTGACGCTTGGCGCGCTCGCCGAGCTCGAGGCCGCCTATGGCGGCGCCGACCTGCTCGCCACCGCCCAGCGCTTCGAGGCCGGCAACATCACCGCGAGCGATTGCATCAAGGTGATCGGCGCCGGGCTTCGCGGGGCCGGCCATGCCGTCACCGACGCCGAGGTTGCCGCCATGCGGATCGAGGGCGGCGCCGCCGGAGCTCTCGCGATCGTCGTGCGCCTCCTCAAGGCGACCTTTGCCCCATGAGCTTTCCCTGGGGCCGGCTGATGCGGACAGGACTCGGCGAACTGCGCCTCGCACCCCGCGACTTCTGGTCGATGACGCTCAAGGAGCTGGCGGCGGCCGCCGGCCGGGACATGCCGGATGTCGGAACCCTCCGCCGGCTGATCAATGATGGAGACGCGCCTGATGCCTGAGAAAGAAATCGCTTCCCTGTCGCTCGAGGCCGCAAGGCTCCGCGATGAGTTGAGCGAACTGGACCGGCTTGGCGAGCGCTTCGGCCAGACGCTCACCCGCGCCTTCGCATCCGCCATTACCGACGGGCGCAGGCTTTCCGATGTGCTGCGCGGCCTCGCCCTGTCGCTGGCCGGCCAGACGCTCACCCAGGCGCTGCGCCCACTGGGCGCACTGATCGGCAAGGCCATGCCCTTTGCCGATGGCGGGGTGATCAACTCGCCGCTGCTCTTTCCCGTGCGCGGGGGTCTCGGCGTGGCCGGCGAGGCGGGGCCCGAAGCGATCCTGCCGCTGGCCCGGGGGCCCGACGGCCGGCTGGGCGTCAGGGGCGGCGGCGGCGGCACCCGCATCACCGTCAATATCGCAACGCCTGACATTGCTGGCTTCCAGCGTTCGCAGTCGCAGGTCGCCGCACTCATCTTGCGCGCCGTCGAACGCGGCCACAGGAACCTCTAGATGCCGCAGGCCTTCGACAATATCCGGTTTCCGGTGGCGATCTCCAGGGGTGCCACCGGCGGCCCGGAACGCCGCACCGACATCGTGACCCTCGCCTCCGGCCGCGAGGAACGCAACAGCCGCTGGGCCGATGCGCGCCGCCGCTACAATGCCGGATTCGGCGTGAAATCGCTCGACGATCTTCATGAACTGATCCGCTTCTTCGAGGAACGCCGCGGCCGGCTGCATGGCTTCCGCTGGAAGGACCATGCCGACTGGAAGTCCTGCCCGCCGCTGCAGCCGATAACCCCCTTCGACCAGCTGCTGGGCGAGGGTGACGGCACCACCGCCGCGTTCCAGCTCGTGAAGCGCTATGGCAGCGGGCTGCGCGACCAAATTCGCAAGATCACCTTGCCGGTGGCGGATACAGTTCGCGTCGCTGTCGCCGGCGTGGAGACGGCGGCCTTCAGCCTCGATGACGCCAACGGCGTCATCTCCTTCGCGGCCGGCCATGTGCCGGGCGCCGGCGCCGCGGTGACGGCGGGCTTTGCCTTCGACGTGCCGGTGCGTTTCGACACCGATCACCTGGCGATCAACCTCGAGAGCTTCACCGCCGGCGTGATCCCCGACATTGCCATCATCGAGATCAAGCCATGAAGTCCCTGCCGCCCGCCCTCTCGCAGCATCTCGCCTCCGGCGTCACCACGCTCTGCTGGTGCTGGAAGCTCACCCCCTCGACCGGCGCGGCCCTGGGCTTCACCGACCATGACCGCGACATCAGTTTCTCGGGCCTTACCTACCGCGCCCAGACCGGCTTCGCCGCCTCGGAAATGCACCAGGCCACCGGCTTTGGCACCGACAATCTCGATGTCGCCGGAGCACTCGACGATACGCGCCTGAGCGAGACGCGGCTCAGGGCCGGCGATTTCGATGGTGCTGACATCGAAATCTGGCTGGTCAACTGGCAGGAACCGGAGCAGCGCCTGCTGCTGCGCAAGGGCCATCTCGGCGAAGTGTCGCATGGCGAACTGGGCTTCACAGCGGAGCTTCGCGGGCTCATCGAGCAGTTGGGCCAGCCGCAGGGCCGCCTGTTCCAGTATGGCTGCGACGCCGTGCTGGGCGATCAGCGCTGCCGTGTCGATCTCGACCAGCCAGCCTTCAAGGGCAGCGCCTCCGTCGTCTCGGCCAGTGACAACCGGGTGCTGCTCGTGACAGGGCTCGAAGCCTTCGCGGCCGACTGGTTCGCAGGCGGCACCCTGACCTTCGTATCCGGCGCCAATGCGGGCCGAAGGGCCGAAGTGAAGAGCCACGGCCTGCGTGTCAGCGGCCAGCAACTCGAGCTCTGGCAGGCGCCCCCCTTCGCCATCGCGGCCGGCGACGCCATCACGGTCACGGCGGGCTGCGACCGGCAGTTTTCGACCTGCCGCGGCAAGTTCGCCAATGCCGTCAATTTCCGGGGCTTTCCCCACATGCCGGGCAATGACTTCGTGACGTCCTATCCGAACCGCGATGACGCGGCCAATGATGGCGGTGTCAGCCATGGATGAGGCGGTGATCGCCGCAGCCAGGCGCTGGATCGGCACGCCCTACCGCCACCAGGCCTCGCTGCGGGGTGTCGGCTGCGATTGCCTGGGGCTGGTGCGCGGGATCTGGCGCGAGCTCTATGGCCGCGAGCCCGAGCCGGTTCCGGCCTATGCCGCCGACTGGGCCGAGGCTTCGGGTGTGGAGGCGATGGCGGAGGCAGCCCGCCGACACATGCACGAATGTCCGCCTACGGAGTATCGGGCCGGACGCTTGCTCCTCTGCCGGTTCCGTTCCCATCTGCCGGCCAGGCATGCGGTGATCGCCACCCCCGGCGGCCGCATGATCCACGCCCAGGAAGGGGCAGGGGTCTGCGAAGTGCCGCTGTCGCCCTGGTGGCGCCGGCACATCGCCTTTGTCTTCGCCTTTCCGGCTACGCCGGCCATCACCCCCTCCGGCCGCTGCGCGGCCACCTCCCCCTGAAAGGGGAAGGAGGAATGAGGGCGTGGAGCGGCAGCCGTCGATCCTCCCTCCCCGTGAGGGGAGGGTCCGCCGCGCCCGCGGCGGGGGTGGGGCGATTGCTGCCACGGGTCAGCCCCCTCCGTCGCTCGCTGCGCTCGCGCCACCTCCCCCTGAAAAGGGGAAGGAGGAATGAGGGCGTGGAGCGGCAGCCGTCGATCCTCCCTCCCCATGAGGGGAGGGTCCGCCGCGCCCGCGGCGGGGGTGGGGCGATTGCTGCCACGGGTCAGCCCCCTCCGTCGCTCGCTGCGCTCGCTCCGCCCCCCTGAAAGGGGAAGGAGGAGTGAAGCTGCGAGGGCTTCGAAGCGTGTCCGGCCCGTCGCTCATTCGGAGCACTAGGATTTCAGGACGTAAATGACATGGTCGATGATGCTGTCGGGATCACGATTGACCTCGCCGTTCCAGACCCGGATGACGCGGTAGCCCAGGGCGACAAGATACTGGTCACGCTTGTTGTCGAGCCATTGCATGCGCGCGTTGCCATGCTGGATGCCATCGACCTCGATCACAACTTTGTGCCGCCGGCACACGAAGTCGGGGATGTATGGGCCGATCGGAGACTGGCGGCGGAAATGAAAGCCCTCGGCGCGCAGCAGGCGCAGCCTGACCCAGAGCTTCACTTCTTCCGGGGTCATGCGCTTGCGCAGTGCCCGTGCCTTGGGGACCAGATTCGGCATGAGGGAACTGTCGCGCACCGTCGCTTAACATTGCATTGCCGGGTTCAGTGCTCTTCCCGCGGGCCACGCATGGCCGGCCCTGCCTCCCACGAACTTTCCTTCTGACCGCGTACCATCATGGCCACACTTATTCTCTCGACCGCCGGCGGGGCCCTGGGAGGCCTGCTCGGCGGGCCCATCGGTGCCGTGGTCGGCCGCGCCGCCGGCGCCATTGCCGGCAACCTGATCGACCAGCGCCTGTTTGCGCCGGCGCCCCGCCGCAGCGACGGGCCACGACTCGGCGATCTCCAAGTGATGGGCTCGACCGAGGGCGCGGCCATTCCCCGCGTCTGGGGCCGCATGCGCGTGGCGGGGGAGGTGATCTGGGCCACCCGCTTCGAGGAGGTCATCAGCACCGAGACCGAGAAGGCCGGCGGCAAGGGCGGCGGCGGGGCCGTCACCAAGATCACCACTTACAGCTATTTCGCCAATTTCGCCGTGGCGCTCGCCGAAGGGCCCATCGCCCGCATCGGCCGCATCTGGGCCGACGGCAAGCCTTTCGATCCCACCGGACTCACCCTGCGCTTCTATGCGGGCGGCGAGGAGCAGCTTCCCGACAGTCTCATTGCCGCCAAAGAGGGTCCGGACGCCGCACCGGCCTATCGCGGCCTTGCCTATGTGGTCTTCGAGCGCCTGCCGCTGGCGCGCTTCGGCAACCGCCTGCCGCAGCTTTCGTTCGAAGTCTTCCGGCCGGTGGGCAAGGCCGCCGCCGCGGTCCGCGCCGTCAACATCATTCCCGGCGCCAGCGAGTTCGGCTACGACCCGGAGGTGGTGACGCGCCATCCCGGCGATGGCGTCACCGAGAGCGAGAACGCCCATCTGCTGGCGGGGCGCAGCGACTGGTCTGTATCGCTCGATGCGCTACAGGCAGCGTGTCCCAACGCCGCGGCCGTGTCCCTGGTCGTGGCCTGGTTCGGCACCGACCTGCGCTGCGGCCAGTGCGCCCTGAGGCCCGGCGTCGAGGTGCCGGCGAAGGTGACAAAGCCGCACACCTGGAAGGTGGCAGGTCTGGCGCGGGCTGCGGCTCACCTGGTGAGCAGCGCCGGCGGCGGGCCTGCCTTTGGCGGCACGCCCTCAGATGCGACGGTGCTCAGGGCCATCGCCGATCTCAAGGCGCGCGGTCTCGCGATCACCTTCTCGCCCTTCATCCTCATGGACATTCCCGTGGACAATGCGCTGCCCGATCCCTATGGTGCAACGGCCCAGCCGCCCTATCCCTGGCGCGGCCGCATCACCTGCGACCCGGCTCCGGGCAGGCCCGGAAGTCCGGACCAGACCGCAAATCTCGATTCGCAGCTCGCCGCCTTCATCGGCACGGCGTCACCTGCGGATTTCAGCGTGGCCGATGGCGAGGTGGCATACAGCGGCCCGCCCGAATGGAGCTACCGCCGCATGGTGCTCCACTATGCCAAGCTCTGCGCCCTGGCGGGCGGGGTCGACACCTTCCTGATCGGCAGCGAACTGCGCGGCCTGACCACCCTCCGCAACAGCCCCAGCCATTACCCCTTCGTCGCGGCGCTCATGCAGCTGGCGGTGGACGTCAAATCGATTCTGCCGCAGGCCGCGATCTCCTACGCTGCCGACTGGTCGGAATATTTCGGCCACCAGCCACAAGACGGCAGCGGCGATGTCTATTTTCATCTCGATCCGCTCTGGGCCGCACCCGACATCGCCTTCGTCGGCATCGACAATTACATGCCGCTCTCCGACTGGCGCGACGGGCCGGATCACCTCGACCGGCTCGCCGGCGCCAGCGCGATCTACGTTACCTCCTATCTCCGGAGCAATATTGCCGGTGGCGAGGGCTTTGACTGGTATTATGCCAGCCCCGCCGACCGCGATGCCCAGCAGCGCAGCCCCATCACCGACGGCGCCCACAACAAGCCCTGGGTCTTCCGCTACAAGGATCTGGTCGCCTGGTGGAGCAACCCCCACGTCAACCGGCCGGGGGGCAGCGAGCAGGGCCCCGCAACCGCCTGGCTGCCGCAGTCGAAGCCAATCCGCTTCACCGAAGCGGGTTGCCCCGCCGTCGACAAGGGCACCAACCAGCCCAATGTCTTTGTCGATCCCAAATCCGTCGAGAATGCCCTGCCTTACTATTCCGCGGGCGTCGGCGACGGCTTTCTCCAGCAGCGCTACATCGAGGCGGTTGATGGCTATTGGCGGAGCACCGGACCGCACAATCCGGTCTCGGCCGTCTATGGCGGGCCGATGGTTGCCGCCGATGACATCCATTACTGGGCCTGGGACGCGCGGCCCTTTCCGGCCTTCCCGGCCCTCGCCGACGTCTGGCGCGATGGCGGCAATCACGCTCTCGGACACTGGCTGAACGGCCGCATCGAGGCGACCCCGCTGGGCGACCTCGTGCAGGATATCTGCAGCGCCTATGGCGTGGCTGAGGTGGAAGCGGCGAGCCTGTCGGGTCTCATCGACGGGCTGACGATCGAGCGCGTGGGTGCCGCGCGCGACCTGCTTGAGCCTCTGGCACGGGCCTGGACCTTCGATGCCGTCGAGAGCCAGGGCCTGATCCGCTTCCGCATGAAGGCCCGGGAGGCGGACCTGTCGCTCGCCCGCGACGATCTCGTGGACGCCGACGGCGAACCCCTGTTCACACTGACCCGAACCCAGGAGGCCGACCTGCCCGGCCGGCTCAAGCTTGCCTATCGCGAATCCGGACTCGACTACCGCAGCGCCGTTGTCGAGGCCCAGCGCGCCGGCACCGTCACCGCGCGCGAAATCGGTCTCGAGCTGCCCTGTGCCATCGCGCAGGAGGAAGCCACGAGCCGTGCCGCCATCCTGCTGCAGGAGACCTGGCACGGCCGCGAGTCGCTGCAGCTTGCCCTGCCGCCGTCGCGGGTTGCCCTCGATCCCGGCGATGTCGTGAGCCTGGATGTGAATGGCAGTACACGGAAGATCGCCATCGTCGAGATCGCCGACGGCAGCAGCCGCCGGATCACCGCGCGGCGGCACGACGCCTCGCTCTACGACCGGCGCAAGGCGCCGGTTCGGCGCCCCGCCCTGGTGCCGCCTCCGCTCTTCGGCGCCCCCGCCCTGGCGGTTCTCGATCTCCCGCTGGCATCCCCTGCCAGGCAACCCCAGGCGGGCTGGATCGCTGCCTTTTCAAAACCTTGGCCGGGTTCCCTGAATCTGTTTCGCAACCTGGGGGGAAGCTTCCAGCTGGCCTGGAGCCTCGCTGCGCCGGCCACCATGGGCGAGCTTGTCGCTCCCCTCGCCAGGGGGCCGCTGGCGGTCTTCGACCGCGCCAATGTGGTGCAGGTCAGGCTGTGGGGCGGCGCCCTGTTTTCGGTCACCGAGAGCCAACTACTGGGGGGCGCCAATGTGCTGGCCGTCGGCTCTCCGGACCAGGGTTTCGAGATACTTCAGTTCCGCGATGCTGAACTCATTGCGCCGGCGACCTACGCCCTGCGCCATCTGCTGCGGGGACAGTCGGGATCGGAACCCGAGATGGCCGAACTGGCACCTGCCGGCATGCTCGTGGTCCTGCTCGATGCCGCCGTGGCGCAGCTTGAGGAGACCCTGGATGATTTCCGCGCCACGACGTCCTGGCGGCTGGGGCCCGCGGGCCGCGACCATGGCGATCCGGCCTATGTCAGCTTCGATCATCCGGTGCGTGGCCTCGGTCTGCGGCCGCTGCATCCGGTGCAGCCGCGTGCCACGCGCGATGGCGGTGATGTCGTCTTCACCTGGATCAGGCGGACCCGCAGCAACGGCGACAGCTGGGAACTGGCCGAGGTGCCGCTCGGCGAGGATCGCGAGGAATATGCCCTCGATATTCTCGCGGGCGGTACGCCGGTCCGCAGCCTGATCCTCGGCGAAGCGGCCTACCGCTACACCGCCGCCGCGCAGCAGCAGGACTTCGGCTCGGCACCCACATCCTTCACGCTCCGTCTCGCCCAGATCAGCGCCACATTCGGCCGCGGCGCTGTCCTCGAAAGGACTCTCCATGTCTGAAACCATTCATCTCGGCCTGCCGCTGATCCAGGCGGCCCAGGCCCAGAAGCACGTGACCCACAATGAGGCGCTGCTGGTGATCGATGCCGCGTTGCATCTCGCTGTCCTGTCGCGCAGCCTCGCCGCACCGCCTGCCATGCCCGCCGCCGGCGACCGCTATCTGGTGGCCGCCCCCGCCACCGGCGCCTGGGCGGGCCACGAGGGGAAAATCGCGATTCTTCAGGACGGCGCCTGGCGCTTTCTCGTGCCCCGCGCCGGCTGGCGGCTCTGGGTGGCGGCGGAGGCAGCGTTCCTTGTCTTCGACGGCACCACCTGGTCTGCCGTGGCGGGCGGTGGCGGCCTCAGCGACGGCGACAAGGGCGACATCACGGTCTCGGGCTCCGGCGCCACCTGGACCATCGACAACAATGCCGTGACCGATGCCAAGCTCCGGGACAGTGCTGCCAATTCGGTGATCGGGCGCTCGGCTGGCACCTCCGGCGATCCCGCCGACATCGTGGCCGGTTCTGCCGATACGGCGCTGATCTTCTCCGGCGGCACCATCCAGTTCCAGAAGATTTCCGGAAGCCAGGTCAACGGCTCGACGCTGCAGAACTCCAAGCTCGCGACCATGGCGGCCGGCACGCTCAAGGGCAACAATACCGGCGGCGCCACCAACCCTCTCGATCTTACGGCAACGCAGGTGACTGCGATGCTCGATACCTTCACATCGGCCGACAAGGGGCTCGCCCCGGCGAGCGGCGGCGGCACCACAAACTTCCTGAGGGCCGATGGCGCCTGGGCGGCGCCCCCGGGGGGTGGCGGCGGCGAAGCCAATACCGCCTCCAATGTCGGCGCGGGCGGCGTCGGCGTCTTCAAGCAGAAGACCGGCGTCAATCTCGAATTCAGGGGCATCAACGCCGGTTCCAGCAAGATCACCGTCACCAATGACAGCGGCAACAACGAGATCGACATCGACGTCGCCGAAGCCAATCTGACGCTCGGCAATCTGGGGGGCTCGATCGATCTCGGCTCATCCAAGGCCTCCGGCACCCTGGCGGCGGCGCGTTTCCCGGCGCTGACCGGCGATGTCACCACGACGGCCGGCTCGCTCTCGACGACGATCGCCAATGACGCGGTGTCGAACGCCAAGCTCGCCAACATGGCGGCCAACTCGCTGAAAGGAAACAATACCGGCGCGAGCGCCGATCCCGCCGACCTCACCGTCGCCCAGGTCAAGAGCCTGCTCGCCTATACGCCAGGCGACATCGGCGCGCAGAGTGCCGATGCGACGCTGACGGCCCTTGCCGCCTACAACACCAACGGGCTCCTGACCCAGACGGCGGCCGATACTTTCACGGGCCGCACGATCACGGGGACCTCGAACCAGGTCGACGTGGCGAACGGCAATGGCGTGTCCGGCAACCCGGCGCTGTCGCTCTCGGCCACCATCGTCATCCCCGGCACGGCGCAATTCCCCCAGAACGGGCTCCTGTTGCGCGACACCGACAACAGCCACAATCTCACGCTCAACAACGGCTCGAACCTCACCGCGGCGCGCACTCTGACGCTGGCCCCCGGCGATGCCGACCGGACCCTGACACTGTCCGGCAACGCCACGATTTCGGGGAGCAACACCGGCGACCAGACCATCACCCTGACCGGCGACGTCACCGGCTCCGGCACCGGCTCCTTCGCCGCCACGATCGCCAATGACGCGGTGTCGAACGCCAAGCTCGCCAACATGGCCACCGCCACCCTCAAGGGCCGGGCCACGACCGGCACCGGCGATCCCGAAGACCTGACGGGAACCCAGGCGACGGCGCTGCTCGACACTTTCACGTCAGGCGCCAAGGGCCTCGCCCCGGCGTCGGGCGGCGGCACCACCAACTTTCTCAGGGCCGACGGCACCTGGGCGGCGCCCTCGGGCGGCGGCGGCGGCTCCGGCGACGTGGTGGGCCCGGCGAGCGCCACCGACAACGCCATCGCCCGCTTTGACGGCACGACCGGCAAGCTGATCCAGAACAGCGCCAAGGCGATCCTCGACGATGACGGCAATCTGACACTGGGCGACGGGTCCGGTGCAGCCGCGCAAGTTCTGACGGTGAATGGACCGGCCGGCTTTTTCCGCTCAGTGCGGCTCCAGACCAACAGCGCGTCGCGCGCGACGCTGGCCCTCAACAACGCTGCTGAAAGCGGCAGTGACGCAGGTTCAAAACCCCTGTTGCGGGTGTTCAAGGACAACGGTACCACCAGCTTCGATGCCTTCACAATCTCGCGAGATAGCGAGAACTTTGAATTCGGTGGCACGGGTGGCATCACCGTGCCGGCCGTGTCCACGCCGGCAGCTCCGGCCTCCGGCAAGCTGACGCTGTTCGGCCGCAATTTGGCGGGGCGCATTCTCCCCGCGGTCATCGGCCCGTCCGGCCTCGACACCGCATTGCAGCCCATCCTGGCGCGCAACAAGGTGGCGATGATGGTTGCCAACGGCAACGCGACCACGGTTACAAACCTCGGGTTTGCAGCCACCACGAACGGCACGGCGACGGCCCGCAACGTGGCGACCACCAATCTCTTCACGTCGATGCGGCGCATTGCCTATGTGTCGGCGGCGACTGCCAACAATTCCGCCCTGTGGCGCGGCTCGGGGCTGCAATGGTGGCGCGGCAACGCGGCGGGACTTGGCGGCTTTCTCCTGGTGGTGCGGTTCGGCAATTCCGATGCCAGCTTCGTGTCCAACTCGCGCACTTTCGTGGGCATGCACGGTCTCGCCAGCAACATCGGCAACGTCGATCCTTCGACGCTGGCCAATATCATCGGCGTCGGCAATGACAGCGCCGACACGACCCTGCAGATCATGCACAATGACGGCGCGGGCAACGCCACCAAGATCAATCTCGGGGCCAATTTCCCAGCCAATACCGTCAATGTGGACATGTATGAGCTGGCCCTGTTCTGCGCGCCGAACGGTTCGACGGTCGGCTACCGGGTTGAACGGCTCAACACCGGCGATGTCGCCGAAGGCACGCTGTCGACCGATCTCCCCGCCTCCACACAGCTGCTGACGCCGCATGTCTTCCGCCACAATGGCGGCACCGCGGCGGCGGTCGGCATCGACATCGTCAGCATCTATATCGAGACGGATTACTGATCATGGCCCGCGGTTATCAGCATGATCTCGGCGAGCTACGCGCCCGCATCGCCGCCGTTGAAAGCGAGATGCAGGGTTTGCGCCAGGACGTCCGCGAAATCCGCGACGCGCTGATCGGGCTGCGCGGCGGCTGGCGCCTGCTGACCATCTTGATCGCTGTCTCGGCATCGCTGGGCGCGGCCGCCGGCAAGCTGCTTCTTGCCACGCCCTGGTCGCGCATCTGATCTCCCACCGCCATCGCAAGGAACCCGCCCATGCAATTGACGCCCGAAGGATTGGAACTCATCAAGCGCTTCGAGGGCTTCCGCGGCGAAGCCTACCGCGATGCGGTGGGAGTATGGACGATCGGCTACGGCCACACGTCCATGGCCGGCCCGCCGCAGGTGAGGGAGGACATGCGGATCAGCCGGGCCGAGGCCGCCCGCATCCTCGCCCGCGATGCCGGCGACTTCGCCGAAGGCGTCCGCAAGCTCCTGACCCGCACCCTGCCGGATCACCAGTTCTCGGCCCTCGTGAGTTTCGCTTACAATGTCGGACTCGACAATTTCCGCAGATCCTCGGTTTTGAAGGCGGCCAATGCCGGTGACACTTCGGCTGTGGCGCGGCGCCTGCAGCTCTGGGTCAAGGCGGGCGGCAGGGTGCTCCCCGGGCTGGTGCGCCGCCGCGCTGCAGAGGCCGCCATGTATGCCGGCAGGGGCCCGGACGGACCGGCCGCGCAAGGCGCTGTTCAGTGCGTGCAAGGCAAGCCATTGCTGGCCAGCACCACCAATCTCGCGGCTCTCCTTGCCGCGTTTTCCGGGACGGTGACCGGCCTCTCGGCCAGCTTCCGCGACATTGCCGCCATTACTGGCGGTGAGCCGACGGCCCTGCTGCTCATGAGCCTGATGCTTGGCGCCGCCGCCTGGATCATCTGGCAGCGCCGCCTGAAGTCTGTGGAAGACGGAGTCTAGCCGGTGACTATCTCGACAGGCGCAGCTGTGACAGTTCAGCGCCGATGTCGCGGAATGCCGTCTTGAGTTCGGCACCCGTCGTAGCAGAATAGGCGTGAGCGGGCGAGGACGCGCACTTGCTGAGCATCTGTGCAGCGCCAGGCTCATTCGCCAGATCGAATCCGACCGTGTAGACAATAATGCCAGCATTCTTCATGGCCGAGCATAGCGCAAGTGCCTGTGGCACTGCTGTGCCGTTCGACGCATTGCAGTTGATTCGCGAGCTTTTCGATCCCACGTCTGTAGAGTCAGCCGACAACACGCCGTTGCAATAGGCGGTGTTGAAGAGTCCATCGGTCATGATGATGGCCGCCTTGATGAGCTTGTCGGTGCCATAAGGTGCGGGCTTGCTGTCACCGGTCCAGATACTGTTGAAATTGGGCGATAGCATGTACCAGGTCCAGGCAATTCCGATGTGACCTGCCGTGGTGCCCGTAGTTGTGAGGGCGTCTATACGTGACTTGAGCAGCGATTTGTCGGTGGAAAGCGGCACGATCATTGCGCTGGGACAGGCGCTCTGCGAGCTGTGATATTGCCGGCCGAGCTTTGCCGTGGCCGGAATGGGACTGGCGTCGGTAAACGCCTCTGGTCCGGTGCGCTCGGTGACGCAGCCGGTGATGTCGTAGGTCACATTGTTGTTGAGCTGGTTCTTGAACGTGTACTTCTGACAGCCCGGAATGGTGCAGGTGCCGGCGTTCGGAACGCCGCGCAGCGTATCTGCCAGTGCTCCCGGGTTGACCGCGGCTGAATAGGGTGCCAGCGCCAGCTTCGAATAGAAGTTCGACTGGTTGTCAGCGACGAGGATGTCGACGAGATCCTTGGCCGCGACCTTGAGGGCCGAGATCTTCGAGGTGGAGGAGTTTGCCGAACCCATGGATCCCGTGATGTCGAGGGCGAGCGCGACTTCGAGATTGGTCGCACTCCGCATCACCTCATTGCTGATATGGATCGGAATGTCCTTGTAGCCCATGATTCGCAGCAGCGTAGTCGGCACCTGCGCTTCGATCGAAAGAGAGATCCGCTCGCCGGTCACCTTCACCTTGATCGCGGCGTCGATCTCTTCGGTTGAGTTTGGATAGTTCTCGCGGAAATAGCGGATGGCGAGCTGTCGCATCTCGGCATTGGTGAGGCCCGGGCTGTTGCCCACCGCCAGCGCCGCGGCGTCGAGGGCCCGCTCCATGCGTGCATGGGTGTCACTGGCGCGCATGTAATCGAGCGCTGCACCGGCTGCCATGATGAGCGGAATGGCCGACAGCGAGAACATGATCGCCACATTACCTCTCGCACTCCCGAGGAAACGCTTGATGATGGAGGATTTCCTGAGCTTGCGCACTGCCGCTTTGGTCATGACTGTCACCGCGAACCGGTCCCGTCACCGCTATGGCCGGGCCGTTGCCGACAATTTGCATAAATCCTCTGTGGGGGATGCTAACGCAAACGCTCAAATTCGAACGATCCGGCCGATTCCTGCCGCCTGCGCCGTCCCGCCGCCATCCATTCATCCGCCGTTCAGCCGGACGGGTTTAAGGACTTGTTCAGGTTCCCGATGGCGGTAAGCCGGGAAGAATCCCCTGATGGCGCCGAGGCCTCTCTATGTACTGCGTGTGGCCGAGCTTAACAGATTGTAATTCTTCGCGCTTTCCCATTCATCCTGGGTTCATTTGGGCTTTGCTAGAAAGGCTGCCAAGAAAGGATGACTGGCGTATGCTCTGGGGAAAGACGATAGCGGCTGCGGCGATCGCGCTGGCCCTGGCCATGCCCGCCACGACAGCCATGGCCCAGACGCCGCGGTTCCAGATCCAGCTTCAGCAGATGCAGCCCAAGCTGCAGAAGCAGCAGCGTCCGCGCCTGCAGCAGCAGGTCAAGCCCAAGCTACTGCTGATCCCGCCCTCCCAGGCAGCCCAGATCGCCCAGCAGATGAACCCGGGTGCCAAGCTGCTCAGCATCAAGCCCCGGGGCGACATGTACATCGCCACCATGCGGCAGGGCAATCAGGTCTTCCGCGTGCCCATCCCGGGCTATTGAGCAAAGCCGAGACGCCGGGTTGTCGCTCCCTCCGAAAGGCGATATTGCTGCCTCACCCACAGATTCCCCGGGTGAGGCCATGCGCATTCTCGTCGTCGAAGACGATCCCGATCTCAACCGCCAGCTCGTCGGCGCCCTGACCGATGCCGGATACGCCGTGGACAAGGCCATGGATGGCGAGGAAGGCCATTTCCTCGGCGATACCGAGCCCTATGACGCGGTGATCCTTGATCTTGGCCTGCCGGTGCTGGATGGCGTCAGCGTGCTGGAGAAATGGCGCCGCGCCGGGCGCAAGATGCCGGTCCTGATCCTCACCGCCCGCGACCGCTGGAGTGACAAGGTGGCGGGCTTCGACGCCGGCGCCGACGACTATGTGGCAAAGCCCTTCCACATGGAGGAAGTGCTGGCCCGCATCCGTGCCCTGGTGCGCCGTTCCGCCGGCCATGCCACCAGCGAAATCTCCTGCGGCCCCCTGATGCTCGACACCAAGGCGGCCCGGGTCACCGTCAACGGCATGGCGATAAAGCTGACCTCGCTGGAGTTCCGCCTGCTCGCCTATCTGATGATGCACAAGGGCAAGGTGATCTCCCGCACCGAACTGGTCGAACATCTCTACGACCAGGACTTCGATCGCGATTCCAACACCATCGAAGTCTTTGTCGGGCGCCTGCGCAAGAAGCTCGGCGTTGATGTCCTCCACACCATACGCGGCATGGGGTATTGCATCTCCGAGCCGGATAATGCGGCTTAACTCACTGTCCTTCCGCCTGATGGCCTCATCGGCCATCGTCAGTGTCATCCTTCTCGCCGCCGCCGCGCTGCTGCTGCTGAACCTCTTCCAGGCGGCACTCGAGCGCAATTTCGATGCCAGACTTCGCGCCGTGCTCGACGGCCTGCTCGGCAATGTCGAATTGACCGAGGCCGGCGCGCCGGACATGCAGGTGCAGCTTGCCGACACCCGCTTTTCATTGCCGCTGTCCGGCTGGTACTGGCAGGTGACGCCACCAACCGGCAGGCAACTTCCCGATCTTGCCTCGGAATCGCTGCTGGAGAAGCGGCTCGAGCTGCCGGCCGGCGCTGACGCCGGCCGCGACCGGGACGGGATTGCCACCTTCTATCTCGAGGATGCCAATGGCGTCCGCCTGCGCGCCATCGAACAGAAGTTCAAGCTCTTCGGCAGCGACGACGAGTTCTCCTTCCTCGTGGCCGGCAACTTCGACGAGTTGAAGGCCGAGGCCGAAGACTTCCGCCAGACGCTGTTCGCCGTGCTGTTCCTGCTCGGCACCGGCCTCGTCATCGCCATCCTCGCCCAGACACGCTACGGGCTCAGACCGCTGCGACGCCTACAGGAGGGCGTCTCCGCCATTCGCGAGGGCAAGGCCGAACGGCTCGGCGGCAGCTATCCCAGCGAGATCGAACCCGTCGCCCAGGAACTCAATCTGCTCCTGCAATCCAACAGCGAAATCGTTGACCGCGCCCGCACCCAGGTCGGCAACCTTGCCCACGCCCTTAAGACGCCGCTCAGCGTGCTAACCAACGAGGCGGCCCTGCATCCGGGCCCGCTTGCCGACAAGATCGCCGAACAGGCCCGCATCATGCGCGACCAGGTCAATCTCTATCTGGACCGCGCCCGCCGCGCCGCCAGGGCCCAGACGCTCGGCGCGATCACCGAGGTTGAGCCGGTGCTGGCCGGCCTCTCCCGCACCCTCATGCGCATTCATCAGCAAAAGGGTGTGACCATCTATCTCGACTGCCCGCCGCAGATCAAGTTCCGCGGCGAGCGCCAGGACCTGGAGGAAATGGCCGGCAATCTGCTCGACAATGCCTGCAAGTGGTCGGCCAGACGGATTGCCGTCCAGGTAGCGCCGGTCAAGGCGGCGGCCGAGGACGGCCGCAACTTCATCGACATTGCCGTGAGCGATGATGGTCCGGGCTTGCCCGCCAGCAAGCGGGCCGACGCCCTGAAACGCGGCAAGCGCCTCGACGAAACCAAGCCCGGTTCCGGCCTGGGCCTCAACATCGTGTCCGAGACGGCCGCCATGTATGGCGGTGCCGTCATTCTCGACGACAGCGCGCTCGGCGGGCTCAAGGCGATACTCAGGCTTCCATCCGTAAACTGAGGAACAGCGCGTTCCCTGCATCCGCTGCAGAACCGTGAATGTTTTGGCACCGGCAATTGCGGAAGGTCAGGCTATCGCAACCTGTCCGGACGGGCAGTCATCTCCAGGCAGGGCATGCGGGCAAGCCGGCAGCATTCAGAAGCGTTGATATCGGCACGAAACCGCATGGTTTGCCGGCAAGACCGATTCCCCGGTCGTTGCAGGTATCCTGATCCTCGACGTCAAAGAATCGCCTGCTTCTGGTTGCTGCATGACAACCATGGGCAGAACAATCGTCGTAAATCGCTTAACGCGGCGGTGAGGATTTTGGTGGAAGTTCATTCAAACTTGCGCTTGTCCGTTGAAATTTCCAGCGTCCGACCGTAGTTTTGC
>CAZIXE010000028.1:0-46277 GCA_964543235.1 uncultured Rhizobiaceae bacterium
GCCTGGTTGAAGGACAGGTTGTTGTCCTCCTGGGCCTCCACCGTTTCGAGCCACTTCATGTTGGGGTGGCAAGCAGCCGCATAGGCGGCCATCTCGGCAATCCAGCGCGCCTGGTTCGGCGTGGTGAAGGTCGAGGTGACGATGGCAAAGGCGCCATCCTCGCCGATCTCCTTGGCCATATTGTCGATCAGCGCCTTGGCGATGCCGTTGAACTCGGCCTGGTTGACGAACCACTGGCGGGCATCGGGCGTCGAGTTGGCGTCATAACCCACGACATTGATGCCCTTGGAGAGGGCCTTCTTCAGCACCGGGGCGATCGCCACGGGATCGTTGGCAGCGAACAGGATGCCATCGACGCCCGAGGTGATGTAGTTGTCGATGAAGGTGATCTGCTCGTCGATATTGGCCTTGGTGGGGCCATCGGTCTTGGCATCGACATTGCCGAGCTCGGCGGCGGCATCCTGGATGCCCTTCGAGGTGGCGTTGAAGTAGCCGATACCGATCAGCTTCGGAATGTCGACGACGGTGATTTTCTTGCCGGCACGGTCAGGCGCCCCGGCCGGCTCGCCGCCGTCATAGGGCTTGGCCGCAGCGGCGCCCGGCGTTCCGTCGCAGGCCAGGGGATTGGTCGGCAGATCGTCGCCGCCGGTCCAGGCGGAGGCGGCGAAAGCGGCAGAGCTCATGAGCCCAAGGCTCACAGCCACAGCCAAAGTCAGCTTCTTCATGCTCTTACTCCATTTTTTGACCGGGCCGATGGCGGTCGGGTGTCCGGTGCCCTCCCAAGTGGTCAGCCGCCCCTGTTTCTGTCGAACAATGCGCCCGCAAGAATGGCGGCGATCAGCACGACGCCAATGACGACGATGGTGCCGTCACCCTTGACGCCGGACAGTGCCAGGCCGTTCTTGAGTGCCTGAATGAGAATGAGACCCAATGCCGTTCCGATTATGGTGCCCTTGCCGCCGAAGATCGACGTGCCGCCGAGCACGACACCGGTGATGACATCGAGTTCAAGGCCGGTGCCCATGTCGGAACGGGTAGTGGTGACGCGCGATACGAAGATGACGGCGGCAAGCGCCGACAGGAATCCCGCCGCGGTGTAGATCCACAGCTTGGTGGCATCGACCCTGATGCCGGAAAACCGCGCCGCCGTCTCGTTGGCACCGATGGCATAGGTGGCGCGGCCGAAGGGGGTGAGACCGAGGATCACGCCGGCGATCAGGGTGGCAATGCCAAGGAGCCAGAGCTGGACCGGGACGCCCAGGATCTCGCCCTGGCCCAGGAAGAAGAACCACTCGGGGTAGCCGCGCACCGAGCGTGCCTGGCTGATGCCTTCGGCAAGGCCACGATAAAGCGCCAGCGTGGCGAGGGTGGCAATCAGCGGCGGCACCCTGAAACGGGTGATGATGATGCCGTTGCCGAGTCCCGCCAGCGTGCCGCAGGCCAGAGCCGCGGCAATCGCCAGGGGCAGCGGCAGGCCGACATTCTGCCAGAACACGCCGAGCAGGATAGCGGTGAGGCCGAGAATCGAGCCGACCGAGAGATCGATGCCGGCAGTGACGATCACGAAGGTCATGGCCAGAGCCACGAGACCGACTTCGGCCATGAGCCGACCCTGGTTCAAGAGGTTCTCGGCGGTGAAGAAGCGATCGGAGAGCAGCGCCAGCACCGCCAGCGCCAGAACGGTCAGCACGGCCAGGACCGATTCGTGACGGAACAAGGTGGCGGCGGTCATGCGGCCCTCCGGCGGCGGGCCATGTCGGCGAGAACGGTCGCGAGGATCATGAGCCCCAGCACGGCGCGCAGCCAATAGGCCGAGACATTGAGGAAGATGAGCGCCGAGCCGATGCAGGCGAAGAGGACCGCCGCCAGCGTCGAGCCGATGACGGTGCCGGTGCCGCCCAGGATCGAGACACCGCCAATGACCGAGGCGGTGATGACGGTCAGTTCGAGGTTGGGCGGCACGGTCGACTGGATCACCTGGAGCTGGGTCGCGAACAGGATGCCGGCAATGCCGGCGAAGAAGCCGTGCAGCGCGAAGACGCCGACCACGGTCTTTTCCGGATCGAGACCGGCGGCGCGGGCCGCCTCTATATTGCCGCCGACGGCGTAAATGGCGCGGCCGAAATCGGTGTAGCGCATGAAGAGGGCGGCAAGGATGGTGAGCACCACCATGAACCAGACGGCCGACGGGATGCCGAAGAGGCGCATCTGGGCGATCATGAAGGCGGGCGGCATGTCGGTGATCCAGGCGCCGGCGGTGGCACTGATGAGGCCGCCCTTGAGAATGGACAGCATGCCAAGCGTGACGACGATCGCCGGAATCCGGGTGTGGGCGATGAGGGCGCCGACCGCGCCATTGACCAGGATGGCAAAAAGGATGGGGGCCAGCCAGGCCACCCAGACGGGATAACCCGATACGGCCAGCGTGCCGGCGATGGTGGCGATGACACCGATCAAGGAGCCGACCGAGACGTCGATATGGCCGGAGATGATCACCATGGACATGCCGATGGCGGCGATGGCGATATAGGCGTTGCCGGCGAAGATGGCATTGATGTTGGTGTCGGAGAGGAAGCGCGGGTTGATGGCGCCGACCACGACGAAGAGGACGACGATCGACAAGAGCACAACGATTTCCTGGCCGTAGCCGGTCACGAAGCGGCGCAAGGGCGTGCGGCCGATGGCAGGGGCGGCGGCGGCGGTCATGCGGCGTGGCCTCCGCGGCTGGCGTGAGTCATGGCAGCCCCCACGGCTTCGGGGGTCGCCTCGGCCCGGTCGAAGGCGGCAACGATACGGCCGGCGTTCATCACCAGCACGCGGTCGCTCATGCCAAGCACCTCGGGGAGTTCGCTCGAAATCATGAGGATCGCCATGCCGTCACCGGCCAGCTTGCGCATGAGAAGGTGGATCTCGGCCTTGGCGCCGACATCGATGCCGCGGGTCGGCTCGTCCATGATGAGGATGCGGGGATTGGTGGTCAGCCACTTGCCGAGCACGACCTTCTGCTGATTGCCGCCGGACAGCTGGCGCACCAGCTGGTCGGGGCCGCGGGCACGGATGCCGAAGCGCTGGATGGCCTTCTCGGCGGCGCTGCGGACCAGGGCGGCGTCGACGATCAGGCCGCGAGTCAGGTGGCGGAGATTGGCGATCGCCACGTTCTCCGCGATGGTCTGGGTGCGGATCAGGCCCTGCGTGCCGCGGTCTTCCGGCACATAGGCGATGCCGAGATCGCGGGCGGCCTCGGGACTGGCGATGGTGACGGGCCGGCCGGCGATAAGTATCTGGCCGGAGGTTGCCGGGGTGATGCCGAAGATGGTGAGGGCGAGCTCGGTGCGGCCGGAACCGACGAGACCGGCGATCCCCAGGATTTCGCCGCTCTTCAGGTCGAAGGAAATGTTGCGGACGATCCCGCGGTAGGAAACATCCTTCAATTCGAGAATGCTGCCGCCGCTTTCGCCCTGCTTCTTCGGATAGAGCCGGTCGATGGAACGGCCCACCATCATCGACACGAGCTTGGCCTCGTCAACCTCGCTGATGTGGCTGGTGCCGACATGATTGCCGTCGCGCAGGACGGTGACGCGGTCGGCGAGGGCGAAGATTTCCGGCAGGCGATGGCTGACATAGACAATGGCGACGCCGCGCTCCTTGAGGCGGCGGACGATGTCCATGAGCCGCTGGACGTCGGCCTCGGCGAGCGCCGCGGTCGGCTCGTCCATGATGACGACGCGGGCATCCTGGGACAGGGCGCGGGCGATCTCGACGCGCTGGCGGTTGGCCACCGAGAGGGTTCCCACCTTGGCGTCGATGTCGAGTTCCGGGCTGTCGAGGGAATCGAGAAGCTCGCGGGCACGCCGGCGCATGCGCGGCCAGTCGAGCGCGCCCCAGCGGGTCTTCGGCGCCTGGCCGAGGAAGATGTTTTCGGCAACCGTCAGTTCGGGAAAGAGCAGGAGTTCCTGATGCACGGTGGCAATGCCCGCCGCATGGGCCTCACGCGGGGTGGCGAAGCGCACAGTATTGCCATTCACGCGGATCTCGCCGGCGTCCGGCTGGTAGAGGCCGGCCATGATCTTGATCATCGTGGACTTGCCGGCGCCATTTTCGCCGAGCAGCGCGTGCACCTCGCCGGGACGCATGTCGAAGGAGACATCGTTGAGGACGGTGATGCCGGCGAAGGACTTGGTGGCGCCCCTGAGTTCGATCGGGTGGCTCATGTCGCCGGCCGCCTGCGCCCTGGATTTGCCAGCCTGGGGCCCCCTGCCGTCATGCCGCGGTGTCCTCCCATCATGCGCCCGTGTTGCAGCGGTAATGCAGCAGTGTCGCCGCTGGTCAAATGCCTTGAGGCTTGTGGTTCTGCCTGCCGTTCGCGTGAGCAATAAAGAACACTATTGAGCGAGATACGTCAAGTGTGTATTATTCTGAGCGAATTGTGATTATTGCACTGCACAAATGATCAAAAATAATCAACACCGCGATCATGAATGAGTCCGAGCGCCACCGGCTGATGCTCAATTTCCTCAAGGACCGGACATTTGCATCGGTCCGCGATCTCGAAGCCGTGGTGGGCGCCTCGCCGGCGACGATCCGCCGCGACATCGCCAAGCTCCACAACACCGGCACGGTACGCAAGGTCTTCGGCGGCATTGCCGCCACAGAATCGGCGAGCGGGCTGGAGCGGCTGCCGGCCCGGCCCTTCGAAGAAAACCAGATGCTGGGGGTGGCGGCGAAAAAGGCCATCGCCGAAGAAGCGGCAAAGCTGGTGCGCGACGGCGACTCGCTCATCATCCATGGCGGCAGCACGTGCTATCTGTTTGCTCTCCGGCTCGCCAGGCGCAATGTCCGCATCTATACCAACTCGATGCCGCTGGCGGCGACGCTGTGGCAGAACGGCACCTGCCATCTGACGCTGGCCGGGGGCGATCTCTACCGCGAGCCGGGCGTGCTCTATGACGCCAAGGCGGCGCCGCCGGAATTCTACGCGTCGAAATTCTTCCTGGGGGCGCAGGCAATCACCCAGGCGGGGATGTTCGAGTCGCATCCGCTGATCGTGCGCGAAACGGAAAAGCTGCTGACGCGCGCCGACGAAGTCATCGTGCTCGCCGACAGCCGCAAGTTCGGTCTGCGGGCCCGCCATCCGGTGATGGGGCTGTCGCGCATCAATACGCTGATCACCGATGACGGCATATCCGAGGCCAATGAGCGAATGATGAGCGATGCCGGGATCAAGGTGATCATCGCCACGCAAGGAGAAGGTGAGCGCGCGTGAGCAATCTGGATCAGTTGCGGGAACTGTCGGCCAGAGTCGGGGCGGATCCGCTGCTGGTGCAGGCGGCCGGCGGCAACACATCGCTCAAGGCCGATGGCGTCATGTGGATCAAGGCGTCAGGCACCTGGCTCAGGGATGCGGTGTCGCGCGACATCTTCGTGCCGGTCGATCATGCCGCCCTGATGGCGGCGCTGGCGCAGGACGACGCCGCCTGTGAGACCTGTGCCAAGTTCGTCCGCGGCGATCTCAACGCCAATGGCCTGCGGCCGTCGATCGAGACAACGGTGCATGCGCTGATGCCGCAGCGGGTCGTGGTGCATGTGCACTGCGTCAATACCATATCCTGGGCGATCCGGCGGGACGCGGAAGCGCGGCTTTCGGAACGCCTCGGCGGCGTTGACTGGGCGTTCATTCCCTATGCAAGGCCGGGATTGCCGCTGGCGCGGGCGATAGCCGAAAGGCTCAAGCCCGGCATCGATGTGCTGGTGCTCGGCAATCACGGGCTGGTGGTGGCGGCGGACAGCGTGGCCGAAGCGGCCAAACTGCTGGAGCGGGTGGTGGAAAAGCTCAGGCGCCCGGCGCGGCCCACCGCCAGCGGTGACCGTGCAGGGCTCGAGGCCCTGGCCAGGGGCAGCGACTATGTGCCGGCGGGCGATCCCGAGCTCGACGCGCTCGCCACCGACGCGCTGGCGCTGGCCAGGGGAGCGCATGCGGTGTTCTACCCCGACCATGTGGTGTTCCTTGGAACCGATGTTGCGACCTCGCTTGGCGAGGGCGGCCCGCTGGTTGCGCTGCCCGGCAAGGGAGTCCTGCTCCACAAGGATGCCAAGCCCGCCATCGCGCCCATGGGCCGGTGCCTCGCCGATGTGATGCGACGGGTCGAAGCATCAGACTCGCTGGTGGCGCTCAGTGCGCGTGACGTCGACCAGCTTGTCAACTGGGATGCCGAGAAGTATCGGCAGACACTCAAGCAATAGGAAGCGACAGTTCATGCACATACTGATCATTGGCGGCGCCGGCATGGTCGGCCGCAAGCTGCTCAGCCGGCTCGCCACGGACGGCATGCTCAACGGCAAACGCATCGACCGGGTGAGCCTGCACGATGTCGTGATGCCCGAGAATCTGCCGGCGATGCCATTCAGGACGGACACGACAGTCTCCGACCTCTCGGCGCCCGGCCAGGCGGAGGCGCTGGTGGCGGCGCGACCCGACATCATCTTTCACCTGGCAGCCATCGTTTCCGGCGAGGCGGAGGCCGACTTCGAAAAAGGCTACCGCATCAACTTCGACGGTACCCGCGCCCTGTTCGAGGCGATCCGCAGGGCCGGCTCCGGCTATTGCCCGCGGCTCGTCTTCACTTCGTCGATCGCCGTCTATGGCGCCCCCTTTCCCGAGGCGATCGGCGACGAATTCTTCCATACACCGCTGACCAGCTACGGGACCCAGAAGGCGATCGGCGAGCTGCTGCTGTCGGACTATTCGCGGCGCGGCTTCCTCGACGGGGTCGGCATCAGGCTGCCAACCATCTGTGTCAGGCCGGGCAAACCCAACAAAGCGGCATCCGGGTTCTTCTCCAACATCATCCGCGAGCCGCTCAACGGCGAGGAAGCGGTGCTGCCGGTCGCGGAGGAGGTGCGCCACTGGCACGCCTCGCCGCGCTCGGCGGTCAACTTCCTGGTGCATGCGGCGGGCCTCGAGGGCGAGACGCTGGGACCGCGGCGCAATCTCACCATGCCGGGCCTTTCGGTGACCGTCGGCGAGCAGATCGAGGCCCTGCGCAAGGTCGCCGGCGAGGCTGTGGTGAAACGCATCCGGCGCGAGCCCGACCCCACGATCATCCGGATCGTTGCCGGCTGGCCGCGCAACTTCGATCCGCAAAGAGCGCTGGCGCTCGGCTTCCGGGCCGAGAGCAGCTTCGAGGAGATCATCCGCGTCCACATTGCGGACGAGCTGAGCGGGAACTTTGTCGCCTAACCCCTGCCGACATAGGGCATCCGGGTCGCCATGATGGTCATGAACTGGATGTTGGTGTCGAGCGGCAATAGCGCCATCTGCACCACCGCCTCGCCGACATGTTCGACGTTGAAAGTGGGTTCCGGCTTGAGGCTGCCGTCGGCCTGGGGAACCCCCTCCTTCATGCGGGCGGTCATCTCCGTGCCGGCGTTGCCGATGTCGATCTGGCCGCAGGCGATGTTGTATTTGCGGCCATCGAGCGAGGTCGAGCGGGTGAGGCCGGTAATGGCATGCTTGCTGGCGGTATAGGGTGCGGAATTGGGCCGGGGTACATGGGCCGAAATGGAGCCGTTGTTGATGATGCGGCCGCCCATCGGTACTTGCGCCTTCATGATGCGAAAGGCCTCCTGGGTGCAAAGGAAGGGGCCGGTCAGGTTGGTGTCGACGACGGCACGCCACTGGTCGTAGGTCAGTTCCTCGAGTGGAATGCCGGGGGCACTGACACCGGCATTGTTGAAGAGAACGTCGAGGCGGCCATAGGCCGTGCGGATTTCTGCAAACAGAGCCGCCACGGAGCGGGGATCGCTGATGTCGGCGGGAATGGCGCGGCCATCGCCGCCGGCTTTCTTCAGCTGTGTGACGGTGGCCTCCAGCGGCTCGGGCCGGCGGCCGGTAACGACCGTGACGAAGCCTGCCTTAGCCAGCGCCAATGCGCAGGCCCTGCCAATTCCTGAGCCCGCGCCGGTGACCAGTGCGACCTTCATGATTGCTCTCTCCCCGGTATTGCGGCGCCACAATACAGAAAGCTTTCGGTGCGGCAACCCCTAAGCGAGGGACCGCCATTGCTGCCTGCGTACAATTTTCAGAAAGCCTGCCGGATTAAGGTTGACCGGCCGCGATGGGTTATCCGCAGGGGCGCCGGGATGTAGAGACTTGGTCACTCAGTCCGATGGCGGGCGGCAGGAGGCGGAATTGACCATTCTCTCTGGGGCGCAGGGCGGCCCGCTTAAATTCAGTACACTGATCGTTTCGGATTTCTTCAAGCGGACGTCGGCCGAGACATCGCCGACGGTAGCCACCTATACGCTCGACAGCGGCACCTTCACGCGGCTGGAGGGCGAAGATCTCGCCTACAATGGCCAGAACAACCCGGTGTCGGGCACGGCCACCAAGCTCCAGTACACGAGCGGCGGCACGCTGACCTTCTCGCTGGCAGGCATGGCAGTGAGCGCGGCGACACTGTTCACTCTCGCCAAGTCGGGCGACACAGAAGGTTTTCTGGGCCTGGTGCTGGCGGGCGACGACACGGTGCTCGGCACCGCATTTGCCGACCAGCTGCAGGGGCTCGGAGGCAGCGACCTGATTCGCGGGCGGGCGGGCAAGGATACGCTCGACGGCGGCGCCGGCAACGACACGCTGGATGGCGGGGCGGGCGCCGACAGGCTGGTGGGGGGAAGCGGTCTCGACATCGCCTCCTACAAGAACGCGGAGAGCGGACTAACGGTGTCGCTGTCATCGCTCAGCCAGCGCACCGGTGAGGCAAAAGGCGACAGCTTCAGTTCGATCGAGGGACTGACGGGGAGCGACTTCGCCGACCGGCTCACCGGCAATGCCGGAAACAATGTGCTGAATGGCGGATCGGGCAGCGACGCGCTCTTCGCGCTAAGCGGCAAGGATACGGTTTCGGGCGGCGGGGGCAGCGACACGATCACCGGCGGCGCGCTGAGCGACCGCCTGTCGGGCGGGGCGGGCGCGGACTTCTTTGTCTATGAGAAGATCTCGGATTCGGGCAGCGGCAGCTCCACCCGCGATGTCATCAGCGACTTCACGCCCGGAACCGACGTGATCGACCTCTCGGCCATCGACGCCAATGCCGATGTGGCGGGGAGCGCCTTCAGCTTCATCGGCGGTGCGGCTTTCTCGGGACCCGGCCAGGTCCGGGCGGTGCAAACGGGTCCGCACACCCTGCTCGAGATGAACACGTCCGGCACGTCCGGGGCGAGCATGAGCATTCTGCTTGAGAATGTTCTAGCTGGGTCAATCACATCTCAGGATTTTATACTGTGATCGAAGATTTTTGTTGATTTTAATCCTTGTTCGTGTTATGTACCGGCCGTTCCGGGCTGGTCCGGGCGTCGTGGAGGATGAGGATCGTGGCAGCAGGCAGGGAGCAGCAGCAGAGAGACTACCGAAGGGCAGTTGCAAGGCCCTGTTGCGGTTCAGAAATCGCTGGCAATGCCGTTCACTTCCCAGTCACCATAGCGGGTCGGCTCGGGGCCGCCGGGGCCGTTCAGCTCGCGGGCGGGCGGGGCCGGCTGGCCGGCCTTGCGGCGGGCCTCGGCCTCGGCAAGGGCGCGCTCGGCTTCGGGGGACCTGACGGTCATCGGCTTGATCCTCTTTCGGGCGTCCCACATATAGGGGGCCGGAATGGCGTGCAAGGAGGCGCCGAGGCCATGAACATGATGCGGACCGGATTGCTGCTGGCGGCCCTGACCGGCCTGTTCCTCGCCGTCGGCTATGTCATCGGCGGGCAGGGCGGCATGGTGATCGCCTTCCTGTTCTCGGTGGCAACCAACCTGTTCGCCTACTGGAACGCCGACAAGATGGTGCTGCGCATGTATGGCGCGCGCGAAGTCGATCACAGCACGGCGCCGGAGTTCCATGACATGGTGGCAAGACTGGCGCAGCGCGCCGGGCTGCCGATGCCCAGGGTCTACATCATCGACAGCCCGCAGCCCAATGCGTTTGCGACCGGGCGCAACCCCGAGAATGCCGCGGTTGCGGCGACCACCGGCCTGCTCCGCATGCTGAGCCGCGATGAAGTGGCGGGTGTCATGGCGCATGAGCTGGCACATGTCAGAAACCGCGATACGCTGATCATGACCATGACGGCCACGATCGCGGGGGCCATCTCCATGCTGGCCAATTTCGGCCTGTTCTTCGGCGGGCGCAGCCGCGACAATCCGCTGGGGCCGATCGGCATGATTGCCATGATGATCCTGGCGCCGCTGGGTGCCATGCTGGTGCAGATGGCGATCAGCCGGACACGCGAGTATGCGGCCGACCGGCTGGGTGCCGAGATCAGCGGGCAGCCCATGTCACTCGCCTCGGCGCTGCAGAAGATCGCCGGCGCCGCGCACCGAATCGAGAACCCGCAGGCCGAGGCCAATCCGGCGACAGCCCATCTCTTCATCATCAATCCGCTGTCGGGCGCGCGCATGGACAATCTGTTCTCCACGCATCCGGCCACGGAGAACCGGATCGCGGCGCTGACGCAGATGGCCCGTGAAATGGCACATGGCAGCCATGCCGGCGGCGGCCCATGGGCGACGGCCGGCACCGCGCCGCGCGGTCCGTGGGGGTAAGTCCTGGGCGTGCAATCCCAAAAATCCGGTTACGAATCCCGCCGCCTCGCGCTCAGCCTGCTCGAGGCGGTGATCGTTCAGGGCAAGCCACTCGACGAAGCGCTCGATGCGGTTTGCCCGGCCAGCCTTGCGGCGCGTGACCGCGCCTTTGCCCATGCCATGGCCGCTGCGGCACTGCGGCACAAAGGCGAAGCCGAGGTGGTGCTGCGCCGCCATCTCGCCAGGCCGCTGCCACGGTCTTCGGGACCGGCGCCGCTGATCCTTCTGCTCGGGGCGGCACAGCTCCTGTTCCTCAACGCGCCTCCCCATGCGACGATCGACCTGTCGGTGACCCTGGCCAATGCCGACGCCAAGGCCAAACACTTCGCCAGGCTCATCAATGCCGTGCTGCGCAAGGTGAGCGCGGAGGGCCGTTCCGCGCTCGCCGGTCTCGATGCGACGGGCCTCAACACGCCGGCCTGGCTTATGAAGAGCTGGTCCAGCGCCTATGGCGAGGCTGCGGCAAGGGCCGTTGCCAACAGCCATCTGGCGCCCGCCGCCCTCGACATCACGGTCAAGGGCGATCACGCGACATGGGCGGCAAGGCTTGGCGGAACGCTGCTGCCGACCGGCAGCATCCGGCTGGCGCCGCCCGATGCCATTGCCAGCCTTCCCGGCTATGCGGAGGGGGCGTGGTGGGTGCAGGATGCGGCCGCGGCGCTCCCGGCAAGGCTGCTCGGCGAAATCGGCGGGCGCCGGGTGCTCGACCTCTGTGCCGCACCGGGGGGAAAGACGGCACAGCTCGCGGCGGCCGGCGCGGCAGTGACGGCCGTCGATATTGCCGCGGCGCGGCTCGAGCGCGTTGCCGCCAACCTGGCGCGACTTCGGCTCAAGGCGGAGCTGGTGACTGCCGATGTGCTGGCCATGGCGCCGGAGGCCCTATTCGATGCGGTGCTGCTCGATGCGCCCTGTTCGGCGACCGGGACGATCCGCCGGCATCCCGACCTGCCCTATCTCAAGACGGCCCGGCAGGTCGACGAACTTGCGAAGCTGCAGGGGCGCCTGCTCGCCCATGCGTCCCGATTCGTCCGCCCCGGCGGGCTCCTGGTCTATTGCACCTGCTCGCTGCAGCCGGATGAAGGCGAGGCCCAGGCGGAGGCTTTCCTGCGGCGCCAGCCCGCATTCCAGCTCGTGGCGGTAGAGCCGGACGAGATCGGGAACCAGGCGCATTTCATAACGGCCGCGGGCGACCTGCGCACATTGCCGTCGATGCGCATCGGCAACGCCCAGGGACTCGACGGGTTCTTCGCCGCGCGATTCCGCCGCAGCTGAGCCGTTATCAGTTCGTTAACCATGGCGGCGATTGAATGGCCGGACCCCGCAACTTCCTGGATATCTGCCGGCCCCGTTTCCCATGGCGAGCGCTTCCCTCCTTCGTCTCGTACGGCCGGCCTGGGCGGCCGGATTCGCCGGCGCGTCGCTGGCGCTCCCTGACTTCCGCAATGCGGTGCCCGACCTTGCCATTCCGCCGCTCATACCGGGCGACCGCGAAACCGCCCACCGGCTCTATCGCGGCGAATTCAGCTTTGCCGGCCATACGGTCGTGGCAGGGCCGGACGGCATCTTCGCCGCGCCGGCACCGGCCAGCAGCTGGTGGCGGGCGCTGCACAGTTTCGGCTGGCTGAACGACCTCCTGGGCAGCGGCTTCGAGCTGCACCGGGCCTTCGCGCGAGCGCAGTTGCAGGCCTGGCATGCCGCACCGGCGGCGGCGGCCTCACGGCGGGACACCGCCGTGACCGCCCGGCGCCTGTCAGTGGTGGCCCATGCCTGGCCCGAACTGCTGCGGGGTGCTTCGATGGCGTTCACGCAGGATCTGGCGCGGATCGTCAGCCGCGATGCCGCGGCGCTGGCAGGGGCCCTGCCCCGGGTGACCGGGCGGCTCGACGGGCTGCTCGCCGCCACGGCCCTGGCGCGGCTGGTCTTCGGCTTCAAGGCCCTCGGTAATCTCAGATCCTTTGCCCTGACACGGCTGGGCAGCGAACTCGACCGCTTCATCCTGCCGGACGGCGGACCTGCCTCGCGCAACGGCGCGGATCTCGCCGACGTCCTGGCCGAACTGGTGCCGCTGCGCGATGCCATGGTGCTGGCGCGGCGCGAGGTGCCGCATGTCATCCATGCCGCGATCGAACGCGCCATGCCGATGCTGCGCTTCTTTGCCCACGGCGACGGCGGGCTTGGCTTCTTCCAGGGCGTCAATGGCCCCAGAACCAGGATCCTCAAGGCGCTGCTGGAACGTGACACCGTGTTCGGCAAGACCTTCGTGCATGCGGTGCACTCGGGTTACGTGCGGTTCCAGCAAGGCGCGGCGACACTGCTCATGGATGTGAAGGCGGGGCCGCTGGCGGCGGCGCCGTTTGCCTTCGAGTTCTCCGATGACGCGCACCGGGTGGTGGTCAATTGCGGCTATCTGCTCGATGACCATCCCGGCTGGCGCAAGGCGTGCTGCAGCACGGCGGCGCACAGCACAGCGATGATCGGCGAACGCGAGCCCGGCCGCGAAGAATCCTTCCGAAAGATCATCGGATTCCTGCAGCGCAGGCCGGCGCGGGTCATCGAATCGGCCGTGGAGACGATCGCGGCACCGCAGGGGGCGGTGCTGCGGGCCGAGCATGACGGCTACGCGGCCACATTCGGCCTGACCCACCAGCGCAGTGTCTATCTGGCAGCGGCCGGACAGGATCTGCGCGGGGAAGACTGTTTCCTGCCCGCCGATCCGCTGGTGCGGGCGCCGCAGGAGGTGCCGTTCGTCATCCGCTTCCATCTTCACCCGGGTGTCAAGGCGTCACTGTCGCGCGACGGCGCCGGGGTGCTGCTGCAACTGCCGAACAAGGCAGGCTGGCAGTTCTCGCTGCGGGGCGGGGCGCTGGCGCTGGAAGAGAGCGTGTATCTGCCCGGCGAAGGCGAAGTCAGACCAGCGCAGCAGATCGTGGTGCGGGGGCTCGCGGCGAGCCCCGCCAAAGTCAACTGGGCGTTCAAGGCGCTGGGACGGCCGGCGCGGAAAGCTGCCCGGCCCGAGGATTCCCCGGAACTGCCTTTCTGATTGAAGCGCCGGCGATCTGTGCTATCGCACCGGCGCATCACACCCGGAGGCCTTCGCTTGACCACCCGCATCCGCCGCGCCCTCATTTCCGTTGCCGACAAGACCGGACTCGAAGCCTTTGCCGGGGCGCTCGCCGGGGCCGGGATTGCCCTGATCTCGACCGGCGGGACCGCTCAGGCGCTGCGCGGCCTAGGGCTCACGGTCAGCGATGTCTCGGAGGTGACGGGTTTTCCCGAGATCATGGAGGGGCGGGTCAAGACGCTGCATCCCAAGGTGCATGGCGGGCTGCTGGCGGTGCGCGACAAGCCCGAACACATGCGGGCGGCCGAAGCCAACGGCATCGGCATGATCGACCTCGTGGCGGTCAATCTCTATCCCTTCGAGGCGACGGTCGGGCGCGGGGCCGCGTTCGGCGACATCATCGAGAATATCGATGTCGGCGGGCCGGCGATGATCCGGGCGGCGGCCAAGAACCATGCCTTCGTCACGGTGGTGGTCGATCCCGGCGATTATGAGGGCGTCGCGCGGGAGATCGCGGCGGACGGCACGACAAGCCTCGACACGCGGCGGCGGCTGGCGGCCAAGGCCTTTGCCCGGACGGGGAGTTATGACGCAGCCATCAGCCAGTGGCTGCTTCAGGAGGCCGGTGTTACGGGCCCTGCCTATGCGGCGCTGGGCGGCCCGCTGATCCAGCCGCTCCGCTACGGCGAAAATCCGCACCAGTGGGCAGGCTTCTACCGCAGCATCGAGCAGCGCCCGGGAGTGGCCACGGCGCGGCAGCTGCAGGGCAAGGAACTCTCCTACAACAACATCAACGATACTGACGCGGCCTTCGAGTGCGTGGCCGAGTTCGAGCGGCCGGCCTGCGTCATCGTCAAGCACGCCAACCCCTGCGGGGTGGCGATGGCGGCGACGCCGGCGGAAGCCTACGCCAAGGCGCTGGCCTGCGATCCGGTGAGCGCGTTCGGCGGCATCATCGCCTTCAACCGGGCGATCGACGAGGCGGCAGCACAGGCGATCGCCTCGCTGTTCACCGAAGTGATCATCGCACCGGGCGCCAGCCCGGAAGCGCGGGCGGTGATCGCCGGCAAGAAGAATTTGCGGCTCTTGGTGACGGACGGGCTGCCCTCGCCCGGCGCGCCGGGCATTGCCGCGAAGACAGTGGCGGGCGGGCTGCTGCTGCAAGCGCGCGATACGGGTGCGGTCGATGCTGCAGACCTGAAAGTGGTGAGCAAGCGGGCGCCGAGCGCCGCCGAGCTTGCCGACCTGCTGTTTGCCTTCAAAGTGGCGAAACATGTGAAATCCAACGCCATCGTCTATGCCAGGGACGGGGCGACGGTGGGCATCGGCGCCGGGCAGATGTCGCGCGTCGACGCAGCGCGGATCGCGGCCGCCAAGAGCCTCGATGCCGCGAGGGCCCAGGGGCTTGGCGAGGCGCTGGCCAAGGGGTCGGTGGTGGCCTCCGACGCCTTCTTCCCGTTTGCCGACGGGCTGCTGCAGGCGGCGGAAGCAGGCGCCACGGCGGTCATCCAGCCCGGCGGTTCCCTGCGCGACGCGGAAGTGATCGCCGCGGCGGATGCGGCAGGCCTCGCCATGGTCTTCACTGGAATCCGGCATTTCCGGCATTAGGCAGATTGCGACCGCAACAAGGAGGACAACATGCTGGTCACCACAACCAACACGATCGAAGGACGCCGCGTCGTCGAATACAAGGGGCTCGTGGCCGGCGAGGCCATTCTCGGCGCCAATGTGTTCCGCGATCTCTTCGCCTCGATCCGCGATATCGTCGGGGGGCGGTCAGGGGCCTATGAGAAAGTGCTCACCGAGGCACGCCAGACGGCAATAGCCGACATGACCGACGAGGCCCAGCGGCTCGGCGCCAACGCGGTGATCGGCGTCGACATCGACTATGAAACCGTCGGCTCCAATGGCAGCATGCTGATGGTGACGGCCGCCGGCACGGCGGTCCGCATCGAGTAGAATCAGCGCAGCGCCAGGTCGGCGAGAATGCCTTGCGCCACCGCAAGGCGGGCGAGATCGAACTTGCGCTCGGCGAGCAGCTGATCGATGGCGGCGACGGCCTTGGTGGCGAGAGGCTGGCCGGCGTCAAGCCCGGCCATCCAGGCTTCCAGAGTCTGCTCGCGGGTCCCGACGACGCGCGCCACGATGGCGCGGTGGGTCTGGAAGAGCTGGCCAACCAGGCGATTGATGGCGCGGCGCTCGACGAAATCATGGGCGGTGAGCCTGGCAACCTCGGCGACCAGGCGGTCGATGCGGAGCTCACGCGCGGCAGCAAACAGGGCGCGGGCTATGGCCGGCATGCCGACTCCGGTTTCGCGCGCGATCAGCACGATATCGGGGGCGCGCTGGAGATAGGGGCCAGCGGAGAGGCGGCGGGCGGTTGCCTCGGGCACACCCTCGGCCATGAGCGAGCGGGTTTCGGCCTCGAGGCTGGCGCGGGCTTCGTCGCCGACGGTCTCGGCCAGAAGATCGGACACCGCGGCAATGCCGGCCTGATAGCTGGCGACAAGTTCGGCGAGACCGCCGTCCAGCTTCTCATGGCGGATGAACCAGATGGTGGCCCAGGTGAGGCGGCGCTGCAGCTCGAGATAGAGATTTAGCTGCAAGGGGCCGGCAATGCGGTTGTCGAGTTCATCCAGCAAGCCGTTGAGGGCGATGAAGCCGAAGCTGTCGCGGGCCACGGCGAAGGCCGCAGCGATGGTGCCGGGTGCCGCGCCGGTCTCCTCCATGAGGCGCGAGACGAAGGCCGGGCCGCCACGGTTGATCATGCTGTTGGCGAGCATGGTGGCGATGATTTCGCGGCGCAGACGGTGGGCCTCGATCTCGGGCCGGAAGCGCTCGTGCATGGCCTCGGGGAAGTAGCGCAGGAGTTCGCGGGCCAGATAAGGATCGTCGGGCACGCGGCTGGCGAGGAGGTCGCTGTTGAGGGCGAGCTTGGCATAGGCCATCAGCACGGCGAATTCGGGCCGGGTGAGGCACTGGCCGCGGGCGTCGCGCTCGGCAACCGCCTGGTCGGATGGGAGCGCTTCGAGCCGGCGGTCGAGGAGACCGCGCTGCTCCAGCATGTTCATGAGCTGGATGGCGTAGCCGTTGCCCTCCGAGCCCTGGGCGACGGCGAGCGAGAGGCACAGCGTCTGCAGATAGTTGTTGCGCAGCACGAGGGCAGCCACCGCGCCGGTCATGGCGGCGAGGAACTCATTGCGCGTGGCGCGGTCAAGACGGCCCGCCTGCTCGGCGGCACCAAGCGCAATCTTGATGTTCACTTCGACGTCGGACGTGTTGACGCCGGCGGAATTGTCCACCGCATCGGTGTTGATGCTGCCCCCCTTCATGGCGAACTCGATGCGGCCACGCTGGGTGACGCCGAGATTGGCGCCTTCGCCGATCACGCTGGCGCGAATGTCGGCAGCGTCGACGCGGATTGCATCGTTGGCGCGGTCACGGGCGTCGGCGTGGGTTTCGCTGGCCGCCTTGATGTAGGTGCCGATGCCGCCGAACCAGAGCAGGTCGGCCTCGGCCGTGAGAAGGGCCCGCATCAGCGCCTGCGGGGTGGCAGTATCGCCGGTCAGGCCGGTGAGGGCGCGAAGTTCGGGGCTGAGCGGGATCGCCTTGGCCTGGCGCGAGAAGACGCCGCCGCCGCGGCTGATGAGCGCCCTGTCATAGTCCTGCCAGGAAGAGCGCGGCAGCGCGAACAGACGCTGGCGCTCGGCGAAACCGGAAGCGGGATCGGGGTCGGGATCGATGAAGATGTCGCGGTGGTCGAAGGCGGCCAATAGCCGGATCAGGGGCGACAGCAGCATGCCGTTGCCGAACACATCGCCCGACATGTCGCCGACTCCGATGACCGTGAAGGCCTGCGATTGGGTGTCGATGCCGCGCTCGCGGAAATGGCGCCTGACCGCTTCCCAGGCGCCGCGGGCGGTGATGCCCATGCCCTTGTGGTCGTAGCCGGCGGAGCCTCCGGAGGCGAAGGCATCACCCAGCCAGAAGCCGCGGGAATCGGACAGGCCATTGGCAATGTCGGAGAAGGTGGCGGTGCCCTTGTCGGCGGCGACGACGAGATAGGGATCGTCGTCATCACGGCGGACGGTGCCTGGCGGCGGCACGAGGCCCTGCGCGGTGATGTTGTCGGTCAAGGACAGCAGGCTCGAGACGAAGAGCTTGTAGGCCCTGATGCCTTCGGCCTGAACCTGCTCGCGGCTGCCGCCGGCGGGCAGCTTCTTCGGCACGAAGCCACCCTTGGCGCCGACCGGCACGATGACCGCATTCTTGACATTCTGGGCCTTGGCCAGACCCAGCACTTCGGTGCGGAAATCCTCCGGCCGGTCGGACCAGCGCAGGCCGCCGCGGGCAATGGGGCCGGCACGCAGGTGAATGCCCTCGACATCAGGCGAATAGACGAAGATTTCCGCGAAGGGCTTGGGATCGGGCAGGCCTTCGACCGCCCGGCTGGCGATCTTGAAGGCAAGGGTCGGGACGGGATCGGGCTGGAAACAGTTGGTCCTGAGAATGGCATCAATGAGGTTGAGATAGCGGCGGATGATGGTGTCCTCATCGAGGCTCGGGATCTGCTCCAGAGCCGCCGCGATGGCGGCGCGCAGCGATCGAGGGTCCGCGGCGCCGCCGGCGGCGGGATCAAACATGGCCTTGAACAGAGCAACGAGCTGCCGCGCGATGCCGGCGTGCTTGACGAGGGTCTGGCCCATGTAATCGCCGGAATAGGTGCCGCCGGCCTGGCGCAGATAGCGGGCCAGCGCGCGCAGGATGGCGACCTCTTTCCAGGGCAGGCCGGCAATCAATGTCAAGGCATTGAAGATGTCGTTCTCGGCGCGGCCGGTCCACACCGCCATGAAGCAATCTTCGAGGATTTCGCGCAGACCTGCAACGTCAACGGCCGCCCCCGAATCGCTCTCGATCAGCACGTCGTGGATGACGGCGACGGCACTGCCGTCCAGGCCGGTGGGTTGCAGCTCGTAGGTGGTCTCCGAGATCGACCGGAAGCCCATGTTGCCAAGGATCGGCAGGCGGGCGCTGAGCGGCACCGCGGCACCGTCGCGGTAGAGCTTGAGACGGCAGCGGCTGGCCGGTGCGGCGGCATCGGCGATGAACTCGACGGCCACCATATCGCTGTCGGCCAGGCGGTCGATCTCGGCAATGTCCTTGATCGCCTCGGTGGCGGCAATGCGACTGGTATAGCCGGCCGGAAAGGCGCCAAGCCAGCGGCGCTGGCGGTCAGCCATGCCGGCCGCAGCCAGGGCGACCGCCAGGCGATCGTCCCAGTTGCGCACGGCCTCGGCGACGGCCTTTTCGAGCTCTGCGGGATCGGGCCGCGCCCGCCGCTCGGGGTCGAGCGCCACCATGTAGTGGACACGGACCAGCGGGGTTTCGCTGAAGGCCGGCGAAAAGCCTGCAATGCTGCCGCCATAGGCTTCCGCCAGAAGGTCGCCGACCTTGATGCGTGCCTCGGTGTTAAAGCGGTCGCGGGGAATGAATACGAGAGCCGAGACGAAACGGCCGAAACGGTCATGGCGGGCGAACAGCCGGGTGCGCGGGCGCTCCTCGAGCTGAAGAATGCCGCGGGAGAATTCAGCGAGGGTCTCGGCCTCGATCTGGAACAGTTCGTCGCGCGGATAGTGCTCGAGGATATTGTTGAGGGCCTTGCCGGAATGGCTGTCAGGGGAATGGCCGCTGGCGGCAAAGACCCATTGCAGCTTCTTGCGGATCACCGGGATTTCGTGGGGGTTCTGGGTGTAGGCCGAGGAAGTGAGCAAGCCCACGACACGCAGTTCGCCGGTCAGGTCGCCATCGGGGCTGAACAGTTTCACGCCGATATAGTCCATGGTGACGCGGCGATGGACTCTGGCCCTGACATCCGCCTTGGTGATGACCAGGGTGACCGGCAGCATCAGGTATTTGCGGATTTCCGGGGTCATGGTGACGAGGCGGCCGCCAAGCATCAGGACCTCGATCTCGGGGCGACGCAACATGCCCAGGCCGGTGCCGTCGACGGGCTTTAGATCGTCCTTCTTGGCGGCATCGTTGAAGGCGTAGTCGCGCATGCCGAGAAAGGTGAAATGATTGTCTAGCAGCCATTGCAGGAAGGCGATCGACTCCGAGAGTTCGGCCAGGGGCACCGGCGGAGGCGAGGTGCGGTAAGTTTCGATCGCCTGGCGCAGTCTCGCCTGCATGACGCTCCAGTCGAGGACGGCGAGGCGCACGTCGGTCAGCGCCGACTCGAGCTCCTCCCTGATGTGCAGCAGGCTTTCCTCGTCAACGATGCGGCTCAGGTGAATGCGCATCACGCTTTCGCGCGAAGCGTTGGGCAGGCCGGCATGCCGGTCGCCGAACTCGATGAGCTCGCCGCCGGCGCCGCGCGAGACCAGGACGATGGGGTGAAGCAACAGGCGGATCTCGGCGCCCAACTCGTTGAGGAGGGCGAGGGTCGAATCGACGAGAAATGGCATGTCGTCGTTGATGACGTCGATGGCGGTTACCGAATCGAAGGGGGCGGGCGGATTGGAGATGCGGATCTTGGGGCGGCCGGGCTTGCGGATCGCGAAATGGGCATGAGAATCGGCCGCCATTGCCGCGAGATCGGACGGGGAATACTCGACGATGTCTTCGAAGGTCGCGCCGGACAACAGAATGGCGGCGAACGCCGAAAGGCTGGGCGGTCCTAGTTTCCTGGCTTCGGCGGCCGCCTGCTTCTGCAAGGTGCCAAGCGGATCGGTCTTTGCCATTTCGGTGTCTCCCCCCGGGCAGAGCGCCGTCAGTCTAGGCGATCAACGCATCCGGTGCCAGATTTGAACAGCGCGATATGACGTGGTGTTGAACGGCGCAAGGCCAACGGACACGGTGGCACACCGCGGCCCGCGATGGTCAGGGCGAGTCCTTCAGATCGGGGTTCGGCATATATGCCGGGCCGACGACAAGGGGCCGATCCGGCAGGGTCGAGGGATCGATGGCGGTCCGGAAGGATTTCGTGTAGCGCGCCAGCTCCTGGCCGCCGTTGACGATCCGCACGACGACGATGTAGTCGCGATGGGCGACAACGCCATCGAGGTCCGGCGTGCGGAAGGTGTAGCGCAGCCTGCCAGCCTGCACCGGCAGGGTCTGGCGGTGGTGGCCCGCGGCGCCCGGGATCTCGAAATCGACCTCGATTTCCGTACCCTCGGGGACGGCGCGCTGCGGTGTCAGCACGAAGCCATAATAGAGATCGGCGTTGCGGTAATTGAACACGAAGCCGCCGCCGGCAAAGGTGAAATAGGGCCGGGATTCATCCTCGCCGCAGGCGGCGAGCCCCAGGGCGGCGCAAAGGGCGAGGAGTGTGCCGGGGAGGGAACGGGTCATGCTTCAGACCTCACTGTCATGCCGCCGTGCGACGCCGAGAAGGCCTTCGGGCTTCAGGACGAGGATGGTGATGATCAGGGTGAAAACCGCGGCGTCACGGTAAACGAGGGGAAAGGCCGCCGACCAGGCGGTCTCGACGGCAGCCAGCACCAGGCCACCGAGAATGGCGCCGCCGATGGTGCCGAAGCCGCCAATGATGGCAGCAAAAAGCGCCTTTAGGCCAAGCATGGTGCCCATGTGAAAGCTGACGCCGCCATAGGCCAGCGCCACGATCCAGCCGCTGGCCGCGGCAAAGAATGCCGCCGCGGCCGCCGTGCCGGCCAGCACCGCCGCGGTGCTTATGCCACAAAGCTCGGTCAGCTGACGGTTCTGGGCGCAGGCGCGCCACAGCCTGCCACTGCGGGTGAGGCGCATCACCGCCAGGAGGCAAGTCAGGAGCGCGGCCGCTATGGCAATGACGAGGAGCTGCATGGCGGTCATGCTGACCGGGTAGGCGGAACCTGTGGCCATGACGGCCGGCTGCGCCAGAAGCGGCGGCAGCCACTGGTCGCGGGCGTGCGACTGAATGCGGAAGATTTCCTGGATCACGATGGCCACGCCGATCGAGGCGATCATGATCGCCTGGCTAGAGGCGACGAGCGGGGTGAAGACGCGGCGCTGTACGACAATGCCAACAGCGACGGCACCGGCTGCCGCAAACAGGAAGGCCAAGGCCATGGCGAGCGGCAAGGCAATATTCTCGTAAAGCTGCAGCGTCATGGCGTAGACGGCGGCGAAGGCAGCGAAAGTGGCAACATCGCCGAAGGACAGAACGATGCGGCCGGTAATGCCGTGGAGCAGGGCATAGGCCACGGCGAGAAGGCAGTAGGTGGCCGCGACGGTCATGGCGTTGGCGGATTGCTGCAGGCCATAGGCGAGCAGGCGCGCGGAGTCGGCGGCGTGGGCGGGCGCGGCCGCAAGCAAGATGGCGAGAGCCAGGCCGCACAGCCGTTTTGACGGGCAAAAGGCCATTTGCTAGTGAGATTGCGCTCTCCACCCCAGGGTGTCAATCGCGCAATGGATTTCGACTGGCACGACCATCACTTCACGACCGGGATACCGTGTCTCGATCTCGCGAACACTGTGGTGTGGCGGAACCTTCCCCCAAAGCGCGAGGACCGGCTGCCGACGCGGCGGGCGCTTGCGGTCTGGGCGCGCGCCTGCCGGCGGTTCGACGGGCTTGCGGCCGGCTGCCCGGCGCGGCAGCGGCTGACCGGCATGATCGGCATCCGCGAGGCCGTTGACGGCTATTTCCGGCATGGCAAGGGCTGGGCAATACTGATCAACTGCTATGCCGAGGCGCTGCGGCCCGGCGGCACGGCGCTCGAGCGCGAAGTGCTGAAGGGAGCGGTGGCGCTGGCGCTGTCGCCGCTGGCGGCGCGCGTCAAGGTGTGCGGCCATTGCGGGTGGCTGTTTGTCGACCGCACCCGGAACCAGAACAAGAAGTGGTGCATCTCGGCGCTGTGCGGCAGCCGTACCAAGGCGCGCCGTCACTATGCCCGCAAGCGCAGTCAACTCGCGGCAGACGGCGCCGTGCAGTCTAGCTCGCCAGCCGCAGCGGAGCGGGCCCGGTGGAGCCGCGCACGATGAGTTCGGCGGTCCACAATTCGTGGGGCAGGCCGGCGCCGGGTGCGGCAATCATGTCGAGAAGCAGTTCGGCGATGCGGGCGCCGGCGGCGCGGATCGAGGAGCGCGTGGTGGTGAGCGGCGGCGACAGGCCTTCGGCCCTGAGAAAGGGCAGACCATCGTCATGGGCAATGATGGACATGTCGCTGCCGATGGCGAGGCCCGCCTGCTGGACGGCGCGGATGGCGCCCGAGGCGGAGAGCATGCTGGAACAGATGACGGCGGTCGGGCGGGCCGTGAATGCCAAAAGGTCCATCATGGCGCGATAACCGTTTTCCTCGGTCATCTGGCTCGACGTGATCAGGGCCGGATCGGGTTCGAGGCCGCGGCTGCGCAGGGCCTGCTCGAAACCGCGGCGGCGGTGGGCGGCGAAGGTCATGATCTCGAGGCCGTTGATGAGGGCGATGCGGCGGTGGCCGAGGTCGGTCAGCAGCCGGGCGGCCTGCTCGAAGGCGCCGCGGTTGTCGATGTCGAGCCAGGCGTAGCCGTCCGTGCGGTCGCCGGTACGGCCGTGCACGATGAAGGGCAGGCGCAGCTCTTTCAGCAAGGCGATGCGCCAGTCGTCAAGGCGGGGGCCATGGACGACGACACCGTCAACGGTGTTGGACTTGGCATAGCGGCGGTAGACGGCCTCCTCGCCCTCAGGCCCGGCCACGCTCAACACGACATCGAATCCCTTCTGCCCATAGACTTCGCCGGCGCCGGCAATGAATTCGGAGAAGTGCGGATCGATCATCAACATGCGGTCGCTGGGCAGCACATGACCGATGGCGTGGGACTTGCCGGTGGCCAGCCGCGTGGCGTTGGGGTTGGGGCGATAGTTGAAGTGGCGGGCGGCCTCGAGCACGCGGCGGCGGGTGGCCGCGCCGACGTCGGGATAACCGTTGAGGGCGCGGCTGACGGTGGTCTGCGACAGGCCGAGATGGGCCGCCAGTTCCTTCAGGTTCATGGATGCATCATGCCATTTTCCCAAAGCGCTTTCAATTTTTATCCGATCTGGTGGACCGCGATTTTTGGGAAATGGTTGAATACAATGACGCTTGACGTTTTCCGCAGTTCTGCTAGAAGTGAATTACCAAAGCGCTTTGGAAGAAGACTGCACTGGCAGCGGGGGCGCATCCGCATATAGTTGACGGAAAAACCACGGGAGGAAGGTCGATGATCAAGAAAGTTGTATTCGGCGCCGCGCTTGGCGCCATGCTGGCATCAAGCCCGGCATTGGCAGAGCTCAAGTTTGCGCCGGGGGAAGACGGGCGCTTCAACTGGGCCAACTACGAAGACCTCAAGAAGGTCGATCTCAAGGGCGAGACGCTCACCATCTTCGGGCCATGGCGCGGCGACGACGAAATCCTGGTGCAGTCGGTGCTCGACTATTTCCGCGAGGCGACCGGCGCCGAGGTCAAGTACTCGTCCTCGGAAAACTACGAGCAGCAGATCGTCATCGACACGCAGGCCGGAAGCCCGCCCAACATCGCGGTGCTGCCGCAGCCGGGCCTGCTCGCCGACCTCGCATCCAAAGGACTGCTGGTGCCGCTCGACGATGCGACCAAGCAGTTCGTCAACGACAATTACGGGGCAGGCTCGTCATGGGTGCAGCTCGGCACCTACAAGGACAAGGACGGGCAGGAGAAGTATTTCGCCTTCCCCTACAAGGTCGATCTCAAGAGCCTCGTGTGGTACAGCCCGGAGAATTTCGCCGATGCGGGCTACGAGATTCCGCAGAGCATGGAAGACCTGATCGCGCTGTCCGACAAGATCGTCGCCGACGGTGGCAAGCCCTGGTGCATCGGGCTTGGCTCGGGCGGCGCCACGGGCTGGCCGGCGACAGACTGGGTCGAAGACATCATGCTGCGCACGCAGGCGCCCGAGGTTTACGACAAGTGGGTCACCAACGGGATCAGGTTCGACGATCCCGCCGTAGTCAACGCCATCGAGATTTTCGGGTCCTTCGCCAAGAATGACGCCTATGTCGATGGCGGGGCCGCGGGCGTTGCCTCGACCGACTTCCGCGACAGCCCCAAGGGCCTGTTCTCGACTCCGCCCAAGTGCTACATGCACCGGCAGGCATCGTTCATTCCGACCTTCTTCCCGGAGGGGACCAAGCTCGGCGAGGGCCAGGATGCCGATTTCTTCTATTTCCCGCCCTATGCCGGCAAGCCCGAACTCGGCCGGCCGGTGCTCGGCGCAGGCACACTGTTCACCATCACCAAGGACTCGAAGGCGGCACGGGCCTTCATCGAATTCCTCAAGATGCCGCTGGCGCATGAGCTGTGGATGGCCCAGTCGGGCTTCCTGACGCCGCTCAAGTCGGTGAACAAGGAGGCTTACGCCAACGAGACGCTCAAGAAGGAAGGCGAGATCCTGACGAGCGCCACGACCTTCCGCTTCGACGGCTCCGACCTGATGCCGGGCAAGATCGGCGCCGGCGCCATGTGGACCGGCATGGTGGATTTCGTCGGCGGCAAGTCGGCAGCCGACGTGGCGGCGGCGATCCAGAAGTCCTGGGACGAGATCAAGTAGGGCCGTTCCTCCCGGCCTTGGCTGAACTGCTTCCGGGCGGCATCGCGCCGTCCGGAAGTCTTCTCCATCGCTTCACCCGGAGCCAGCGATCATGCTTTCGCAGATACTGTATGCGCTTTTCACCGTGGTGGTCGGCGTCGGCGGCTGCCTCGGCTATTTCTACCTGTCGAACCTCGCACTCGACGCGATGTTTCCCGCGAGTGCGCGCAACGACGCGCAAGCGGTACGCAATCTCAAGATCCAGTCGGCGGTGCGGCCGTGGCTGTTTCTCGGCCCGGCCCTCATCCTGCTCACCATCTATCTGATCTACCCGGTATTCCAGACGGTCTGGCTGTCGTTCCACGATCGCGGTGGCGAAACCTTTGTGGGCGGCGCCAACTATGCCTGGGCGATCAACGACAGCCAGTTCCGGCAGTCGATCTTCAACAATTTCCTGTGGCTGCTGGTGGTGCCGGCGGCCTGCACATTCTTCGGGCTGATCATCGCGGTGCTCACCGACCGCATCTGGTGGGGCAACATCGCCAAGAGCCTGATCTTCCTGCCGCTGGCCATCTCCTTCGTCGGCGCATCGGTGATCTGGAAATTCGTCTACGACTACCGCGGCGAGGGCCAGGAGCAGATCGGGCTGCTCAATGCCGTCGTGGAGTTCTTCGGCGGCAGTCCGCAGGTGTGGATCTCGATGCCGTTCTGGAACAACTTCTTCCTGATGGTGATCCTGATCTGGATCCAGACCGGCTTTGCCACCGTCATTCTCGGGGCGGCGCTGCGCGGCGTGCCGGAGGATACGCTGGAGGCGGCGGTCATCGACGGGGCAGGACCCTTCAAGATCTTCTGGCGCATCATGGTGCCGCAGATCATGACCACCATCGTGGTGGTGTGGACGACGATCACCGTGCTGGTGCTCAAGGTGTTCGATATCGTGCTCACCATGACCAACGGCCAGTGGGACACGCAGGTGCTCGCCAACCTGATGTTCGACTGGATGTTCCGCGGCGGCGGCGATTTCGGCCGTGGCGCGGCGATTGCCATCGTCATCATGCTGGCGGTGCTGCCGATCATGATCTGGAACATCCGTCAGGCGCGCGCCGAACAGCGGGGAGGGCACTGACATGCTGGACCGTATCAGGCTCGAACCGTCGCGGTTTGCCCTGCATTTCGCCGTGCTGCTGATCGTGGCGATCTGGACGCTGCCGACCGCCGGCCTCCTGGTCAGTTCGCTTCGCGACAAAGACCAGATCGCCGTCTCGGGCTGGTGGACGGCGCTCGCCACTTCGGAGCAGCGCGACCAGGCCCGGGTCAAGGGCAAGGCGGATCAGGTGGAGCAGGGCGGCAAGTTCGTGATCTCCGGCAATCTGTTCGAGGGAGCCGGAAGTGCCGGCACGGTCACCGCCTGGGGCACCAACATCAACCGGCCGGGCGAATTTGCGGCCGGCGAAACCGCCGATCTCGGCAAGGGACAGGTGCTCACCGTCAATGAGGACGGCTCCTATGTGATGACTTCACCGCAAGCATTCGAGGACGAGCGCGGCCGGCGGGTGTTCTACGTCTCCTCCGTGCCGCCGCGGTTCACCACCGAAAACTACCAGACCGTGCTGTTCGCCGAAGGGATCGGCCGGTCTTTCGTCAATTCACTCACCGTCACCATCCCGGCGACCATCATCCCGATCCTGATTGCGGCGTTCGCCGCCTATGCGCTCGCCTGGATGAAGCTGCCGGGACGCGGCCTCATCATCGCGGTGATCGTCGGCCTGCTGGTCGTGCCACTGCAGATGTCGTTGATCCCGCTGCTCAAGATCTACAACGCGACCGGCTTCCTGTCGAAAACCTATCTCGGCATCTGGCTGGCACATACCGGCTTCGGCCTGCCGTTCGCCATCTATCTGCTGCGCAGCTATATCGCCGGCCTGCCCAAGGATCTCATCGAGTCGGCGCAGGTCGACGGCGCCAACGATTTCAAGATTTTCCGCCGCATCATCCTGCCGCTGTCGTTCCCGGCGCTGGCCTCCTTCGCGATCTTCCAGTTCCTGTGGGTGTGGAACGACCTGCTTGTGGCCATGGTGTTCCTCGGCAGCGAGCCCGACAAGGTGGTGCTCACTTTCCAGCTCAACTCGCTGCTGGGATCGCGCGGCGGCAACTGGGAAATCCTGACCGCCTCGGCATTCATCACCATCGTGGTGCCGCTCGTCGTGTTCTTCTCGCTGCAACGCTATTTCGTCCGCGGCCTGCTTGCGGGCTCTGTCAAGGGGGGCTGATTCATGGCCGACATCAAGCTTACCAACCTCAACAAGGCCTATGGTGCCGTCCACATCCTCAAGGATGTCAATCTCGACATCACGTCGGGCGAGTTCATCGTGTTCGTCGGCCCGTCAGGTTGCGGCAAGTCGACGCTGCTGCGCACCATCTGCGGCCTGGAGAGCATCACGTCGGGCACGCTCGAAATCGACCATGCGGTTGTCAACGAGGTGCCGCCATCGAAGCGCGGCATCGCCATGGTGTTCCAGTCCTATGCGCTCTATCCGCACATGAGCGTGTTCGAAAATATCGGCTTTGCACTGGAAAACCAGGGCCTGCCCCGGGCGGAGATCAAGCAGAGGGTCGAGAAAGTCGCCGACATGCTGCAGCTCACGCCGTATCTGACCCGGCTGCCAAAGGCATTGTCGGGCGGACAGCGGCAGCGCGTCGCCATCGGCCGGGCGATCGTGCGCGGCGCCAAGGTGTTCCTGTTCGATGAGCCATTGTCCAACCTCGATGCGGCGCTCAGGGTCCAGACCCGCATGGAAATCGCCAAGCTCAAGCGCTCGATGCCGAACACGACCATGATCTACGTGACCCATGACCAGGTGGAGGCGATGACGCTGGCCGACCGGATCGTGGTGCTGCAGGCCGGCAAGGTCGAGCAGGTCGGATCGCCGATGGAGCTTTATGAGCGGCCCGGCAATATCTTCGTGGCGGGGTTCATCGGGTCGCCGAAGATGAACTTCATCAATGGCGCGCCGGCGGCGCAGTTCGGGGCTCACACGGTCGGGGTAAGGCCCGAGCATATTGTGGTCTCCGACAAGAAAGGCGCGAAGGATGCGCTTGCCGGCACGGTCGAATACGCCGAAGTCCTGGGCAGCGACAGCTTCCTTTATGTGACGACGCCCGGCGGGCTGCTCACGATCCGCCAGGAGGGCAAGACCGGTTTCAACCCGGGACAGCCGGTCTGGTACAGCTTCATGGCGAAACATGTGCACCGCTTCGGCGAAGACGGCAGGAGGCTTGCAGGCAAATGACCATCCGCGTTGTGGTCTGGAACGAAAACGAACACGAACAAACCAACAAGCTGGTGCAACGGCTCTACCCCAACGGTATTCACAACGCCGTGGCCCGGGCTTTCGACGGCGACAGGGACATCGTGGCCGGGACGGCCACGTTACAGGACGCGGAGCATGGGCTTCCGGCGGAGCGGCTGGCGCAGACCGACGTGCTGCTGTGGTGGGGGCACAAGGTTCATGGAGCGGTATCCGACGCGGTGGTCGAGCGCGTGCAGCGGCGGGTGTGGGAGGGGATGGGTCTCATCGTCCTGCACTCCGGGCATTTCTCGAAGATCTTCAGGCGGCTGATGGGGACGCCGTGCTCACTGTCATGGCGCGAGGCCGGAGAAAGGGAGCGGTTGTGGGTCGTCAACCGCAACCATCCGATTGCCGCAGGGCTGCCACCTTACTTCGAGATCGAGCATGAAGAGATGTATGGCGAGCCGTTCACCATCCCCGAGCCGATGGAGACGGTCTTCATCTCGTGGTTCGAGGGCGGCGAGGTGTTCCGCTCAGGGGTGACCTATCAGCGCGGCGCAGGGCGCATCTTCTATTTCCGCCCGGGACACGAGGCCTATCCGACCTATCACAATCAGCAGGTGCTGCAGGTCATCCGCAACGCGGTGCACTGGGCCTACAATCCGGCGCCGGCCTGGACGACGGTCGACGATGCGCCGAACGTGCCGCATGACAAGGCGCCGGTGCCGCTCGAAGTGAAAGGCCCGCGCCTCCATGCGGAAGGGGAAGAGGGCTACCGCTGAACATGAAGAAAGTGCGTCTTCTGGTCCTCGGCACGGGCGCCATGGCGGCGAACCATGTCCGGCAATTCCAGACTGATCCCAGGGTTGCGGTCGTGGGTGGTGCCGACGTCGATCTGGCCCGCGCCCAAGCCTTTGCCAGCCGGCACGGATTGCGGGCGGCCTACGGAAATCTCGATCATGCGCTCGCGGCCGGGGGGTTCGACGCGGTGGCCAATGTGACGCCGGACAGTGCGCACCATCCGACGACAATGAAACTCATCGCCGCCGGAAAACACGTCCTGTGCGAGAAGCCGCTGGCCGAGAACTATCGTCTGGCAGCCGAGATGGCCGCTGCGGCGGAGGCGGCCGGCGTCGTCAACATGGTCAATCTCAGCTACCGCAACGTGGCAGCGCTGGAAGCGGCGAGATCGCTGGTCGCTTCAGGCGAGATTGGCGAGGTGCGGCATGTCGAGGCGTCCTACCGGCAAAGCTGGCTGGTCGGCAATTTCTGGGGCGACTGGCGCAGCGATCCCAAATGGCTTTGGCGGCTGTCGCAGAAGCATGGCTCCAAAGGCGTGCTTGGCGACGTCGGCATCCACATCCTCGATTTCGTGACCCATGCCGTCGGCATGATGCCGCGGAGCCTGCAGGCACGGCTGAAGACGTTCCCCAAGGCCGACGGCGACCGCATCGGCGAGTATCCGCTCGATGCCAACGACAGTGCCGTCATGAGCATCGAGTTCGCGAATGGCGCACTCGGCACCATCCATACCAGCCGATTCATGACCGGATACGACAATGTGCTGAAGCTCGCCATCTTCGGCACGAAGGGCGCACTCGAACTCGATCATGGCCTCGATTCCACGGTATTGCGGGCCTGCAGCGGGGAGGATGTCCATAACCTAGCCTGGCGGCGGGTGATCGCCGAGCCTGTCGTGCCGCTTTATCGCCGCTTCATCGCCGCCATCCTGTCCGGCAGCACGGCGGAGCCTTCTTTCCGGAGGGGAGCGGAACTGCAGAAGGTTCTCGACCTCTGCTTTGCCACCGAGGCCGGGGCCGGGGTGGTGCTTGCCTGACAAGTCAGGCGGCGAGGGCCGCCGGCCGGGCCGGCGCCGGACGGGCGATTGGCAAGGGTACATCCATACAGGCATCGCGCATCAGGGCTTCGGGATCCAGCACGGCGATGCGATGACCCTTGACGCGGATCAGGCCCTCGGCCGTGAGCTTGCTCAGCGTGCGGCAGACATGTTCGTTGGAAAGCCCCAGCGCGTCGGCAATGGCAACCTGGGTGACGGGCAGGTCGAACTGGCAGACGGCGCCGCCTTGCGGTGCGCCGAGGCGGTGCATCATCTGGGCGATGAAGCCCGCGACGCGCTCGCGGGCAGAGCGGCGGCCGAGGTTGGTCACATGGGTGTAGGCGCGGACCTCGCTGTCGGCGACAATCTCCGCCACACGGATGGCAAGCGCGGGCACCCGCGACAGCAGCAGATAGAACTGGCGGGCGGGGATCGAGGCGACGGCGCAGGGCGTAACCGTTTCGATGCCGTAGCTGCTGTTGGCGCCCGAGGCGAAGCCCAGCAGCGAGCCGGGCAGGACGAAATCAAGGATCTGGCGCTTGCCATCGGGCAGGTTCTGCTGGCGCAGCGCCCAGCCGGACAGGATCACCGAAACGGTCTGGCAATCGGCCCCCTGGTCGAGAAGCGTGACAGAAGCATCGACGGTGCGCAGCGACCACTGAACCTGGCTCACCAGCTGGCGCTCGTGGTCGCCCAGTGCCGACAGGACGGCCGGACCAAAGAGAGTGCGGGCCACGCGCATGGGCAGGGCCTCGTTGCCGGTTACCATTGAATTGGTCTCGCGAACGCTGATCATGGGGCTCTCTCCTCTTTGAAGGCCCATGAAACATGAAGGGCGGACGGCTGCCTAGTTGGGGATTGTACCTGCGGGTCAGTACCTAGGTATTTCTACGCAGGCGCAGAAAGTCACATCCGGCGGAGTTCGGCTGCCACGAGGCCGGCGGCCAGCGCCATCTGCACGAGTTCCGCGACGCTGCCAACCTGCATCTTCAGCATGAGGTGGGCGCGGTGGTTTTCCACGGTGCGGGGGCTGATTCCCAGCTCATAGGCAATGAGCTTGTTGGGGTGGCCGGCGATCAGATACTGCAGCACGTCGCGCTCGCGCGGGGTCAGTTCGGCAATGCGGCTGCGGGCCGCGCTGGCTGCCGCTGCGGCGGCCCGGCGGGCCAGGCCGTTGCGGATGGCCGAAACCAGACTGTCGGTATCAACAGGCTTCTCGATGAAATCTATGGCGCCGGACTTGAGGGCGCGCACCGCACTCGGCACGTCGGCATTGCCGGTCATGATGATGATGGGCAGATCCTTGTCCCGGTCGCGCAGCCGCGCCTGGAGTTCGAGACCGGACATGCCCGGCATGTGAATGTCGGCAACCACACAGCCGGCATGGGCCGGATCGAAGGCAGCGAGAAAGTCCGGTGCGGTCGCAAAGGTGGTGACGGCGAAGCCCTTGGAGGCGAGCAGCTGCTCGAGGGAATCGCGCATCGCCTCGTCGTCGTCAATGACATAGACGAGCGGGCCGGCCGACATCATGGCTGCGTCCGGGGCAGATCGCCCAGCGGCAGCGTGATCGTGAAGATGCTGCCGCCGGCGGGATTGGGCTCATACCAGATGCTGCCGCCATGAGCCTCGACGATCGACTTGCACACGGCGAGGCCGAGGCCGGTCCCGGCCGGCTTCGAGGTCGTGAAGGGCGTGAACAGGCCGGCGCGCATCTCCTCGATCACGCCCGGCCCGGTGTCGGTGACCCTGATGCGGATCTGGCCATCGGCATCGAGAAGCGACTCGACGAGGACGCTGCCGCTGCCCGATTCGCTCATGGCGTCGATGCTGTTGCGCACCAGGTTCACCAGCACCTGCTGAATCTGGATGCGGTCGACAAGGATTTCGGGGAGATTGGGCGCCAGTTCCATGCGGCCCGTAATACCGGTGTTGCGGGTGCCGACAAAGGCGAGGGCGCAGGCCTCCTCGATGATCCGGTTGACACTGGCGCGGGCCAGTTCGGGGGCGCGCTTGCGGGCAAAGTCCCTGACCCTGCGGATGATGTCGGCGGCGCGCCTTACCTGGGCCGAAGCCTTGGCGATGGTCTCGGCAGACTTCCGCGCTGCATCGCGGCTTCCGGTTTTCGCCAGCTGCTCGGCCACCTCCATGTAGGTGCCGGCCGCCGAGAGCGGCTGGTTCACCTCATGCGCAATCGTCGAGGAAATCTCGCCCAGGCTGGCCAGCCGCGTGGCGTGCATCAGTTCGCTCTGCAGCTCGTGGATGCGCTGGTCGGCGCCCTGCTTCTCGGTCAGATCGCGGATGAAGCCGGTATAGAACACACGGCCGCCGACATTGGCCTCGCCGATCGAGATCTCAATCGGGAAAGTGGTTCCGTCATGGCGCTGGCCGGTGACGACGCGACCAATGCCGATGATGCGTTTCTCCCCCGTCTGTTCATAGCGGCGCAAGTAATCATCATGGCGGCTGGCGAGATAGGGCGGCATCAGCAGCTTGATGTTGCGGCCGATGATCTCGTGGGCCTGATAGCCGAACAGTTTCTCGGCCGCCGGGTTGAAGGCTTCGATGATGCCGGCGCGGTCGGTCACGACAATCGAATCCGGCGACGTGCGGAAGACGGCATCGAACTTCACCTCGCGTTCCTGCAGCATGTCCTGGGCAAGATTGCGCTCGCGGGTCTTGACCACAAGGAAATGCACGAAGACGCAGAGCAGGGAGAGCACGAAGAGCTGCCAGTTGAGGCCAATGGCGGCATCTTCAATGGTAGCCGCCTCGTGCAGGAGATGGTCGCTGATCTCGTATTGCGAGACCAGCACGGCCAGGAACAGCAGGGTCGCCGTTTCATAGGCCGGCCGCCGCAGCGCCGCCCAGACAAGCCACGGCATCATGATGAAGGTAGTGGCGAGCGGCAGGGCGTCGAAACTCTCGGTGACATAGAGGGCAAGCGATGCCGAAAGGGCGATGCCGGCCAGGATCAGCGCCAGTTCGAGATTGAGGCTGACCCTGACGCCGCGGCTTGCCGCATCGGCCCAGCAGAGCATGGCCGGCGTAAGGCTCAGGGTGGCAAGCAACGGCGCAAGAAACCACTGCAGCGCCAACTGGTCGAAAGCGTGGCCTGCGACGAAACTGCCGAGGGCGGCGCTCAGGGTCGCCGATACGGCACTGCCGAAACCGGCGGCCCCGGCGAAGACGGCGAGGGCACGGGTGGTTTCGGTCGGAAGCCGGCGGCCTTCGATGGTCCAGTACAGCCAGGCGGCGATGCACACGCCGCTGGCGCGGATCAGAGTCTCGGCTGCGGCATAGGCCGGCTCGGCGCCGGCAATGAGCCGTTCGATCCACAGGCTTGCCGCGAACAGGCCCAGGAGCAGCATGCAGTCACGGCGGTCGAGCAGGAGGAGGCTTCCCACCATGACCGCCTGCGGCAGCCAAACCACCATGAAGCCGGTTTCGCCGATGCGCAGGGCGGCGGAGGCGATCAACGAGGCTGCGAACAGCATGGTGAGCGCGGCGATGCGGAGCCATCGCGTGCGGTCCTGGGTGGCGGCAGCCACGCCCTGTGTCAGGTCGGCCGGCATGGCGCCTTATTGTGCCGGCCTGCGCGCGTCGTCAACCCGAGGATTCAGAGGAAGCGCCGGGCCAGGGCAAGGGTCGCTTCCTGGCTGCTGGAAGCGTCGATCGTCTGCCAGGTCACGCGGCCGGCGCCATGGCCGAGCTGGCGGGCGACGACCCGGGCGGTGGCATCGGAGGCATCGCCGGTCCGGGCCGTCACACGCGCGGCGAGAAGCCGCTCAGGCGCCGTGAGCCACAGGCCCTGGAACGGCACGCGGAGCCTGGCGGCGAGAGCCGCCACGGCGGCGCGCTCGTCCTCGCGGGCATGGACGGCGTCGATGATCGCGGCATGCCCGGCCGCAAGAGCATGGCGCGCCTTGCGCAACAATATGTCATAGACCCTGGCGGTCACGTCCGGACCATAGGCGGCATCGTCGAGGCGCCGGGTCTCGGCGGCGCCCAGCAGGGACTTGCGCTCGAGATCGGAGCGCAGATGAACCGCGCCGGGCCTGGCGCCGATGCCGGGCGCTATCGCCGCCGCCAGCGTCGATTTGCCGGTCCCCGAGAAGCCGCCGACGGCGATCAGCCGGGGCGGCGGCGGCAAGGCACAGGCGAGCGCCAGTTCAAGGTAATCGGCAATGCTCTTGCGACATTGCGGGTCGGCCAAGGCGCCGCCGCGGTCGGCGGTGACGATGGCACGCACCGCGGCCCGGCAGCCCATGAACAGCGGCAGGGTCTTCAGGCCGAGGTAATCATCGGTGCAGGCCATGCTGTAGAGATAGCGGTTGAGCAGGAGATTGGCGGCCGAACCCTGACCCAGCTCCATCAGATCCATGAGCAGGAAGGCGAGATCGTAAAGCCGGTCGATCGAGGCCATGGCGTCGTCGAACTCGATGGCGTCGAAAAGGACCGGCTTGCCGTCGATGAGCACCAGATTGTTGAGATGGAGATCGCCGTGACAGTGTCTGACATGGCCATGCCGGGCACGATCGGCGAGGGCATGGCGGCTGCGCCGCATGGCGGCAGCCAGGGCAGCCGCCAGCCGTAACGCCGGTCCGGCGGGAAAGGCATCAGGGCGGGGCGGCAAGGTGGTCTCGACCTGGCGGACCACGCGGGCGATGAAGCCGTAACCCGGATCGGGAAGCGGTGGCGCAGCGCGATGGGCGGCAGCTATGGTTGCGGCGAGGTCGTGGATCAGTTGGCGGGGAAGGGGTCCCTTGCGGGCTATGGCACTCAGCAGGTCATCCTGCGGAAAGCGCCACATGCGCACCACCCATTCGACGGGCTCGCCCGGCCCGTCCAGCGCCAGTTGACCGTTGCGCGCCCGGGTTACGGGAACGACATCGCGATAGATCTGCGGGGCCTGCGGCCGGTTGAGCTCCAGTTCATGGAGGCAGGCCCGGTGGCGGCGTTCGAGTGTGGAAAAGTCGAAGTAGGGCAGTTTCACCGCTTTCTTGATCTTCAGCGCTTCTTTGCCGGCGAGGAACACCATGGCGCCATGGGTCTCGTGGCGTTCGACGGCGGGCCGCTCCCGCCCGTAGGTCGCCGGAGAGGAGAGGAAATTCACCACCTCGTCCTGGCCGCCGGCGGCGCTCTGCGGTTCAGACATCATCATCGCCGGCACTGTCCCGGTTGCGGCCCATGCCTAACATTGATCTCCGTCAAGGCCGGCCCGCCAGCGGCGGCCCATTGCTCGAAGCAGCAAGCTCGAGAGGTGAGCCGATATGAACCGGATGCATGTTATCGCCGCGCTGGTGGCCGCGGCACCACAGGTTGCGGCGGTCCAGGCGGCGGATCTCGCGGCGGGACAGGCGATTGCCGAAGCCTATTGCGCGCGCTGCCACGCCATCGGTCGCGAAGGCGCCAGCCCGTTCCCGCCGGCGCCGCCATTCCGGCTCATCCCGGAGCGCTATGATCCGCAGGACCTGGCGGAGGCGCTGGCCGAGGGCATGGTGGTCGGCCACGATGCGATGCCGGAATTTGAACTGCCGCCCGAGAGGATCAGCCATCTCCTCGCCTATATTGCCAGCCTGAAGTCCAGAAACTAGCCTTGTCCCACCGGCCAAGCCCGAAACCGCGAGCTCCCCATGTCCTACAAGACCATTCTCGTTTCCCTCAACGACGTCGCGCGAGCGGACCGGCTCACCGCTGTCGCCAGCGCCCTGGCGGTGAAGACCGATGCTCATGTCATCGGCCACTATGTCATTCCTGCCGTCATGGTCTATCCGGAGGTAGGCATGGCCCTGGTGCCATCGGTGTTCGAGGGTTACCGCAACTATTTCATGGAACGCGAGGCCGAAGTCCGCGGCAAATTCGAATCGCGGATCAAGGCAGACGGAGTCCGCGGGGAGTGGCGCACGGTCGATTCACCCTATCCCGACATCGCATCGAGCCTGGTTGATCATGGCCGCAATGCCGATCTCATCGTGGTGAGCCAGATCAAGTTGGGCAGCGATACCAACATCGAACTCGACCTGGTGGCCAGGGTGCTGATGGAGTCCGGCCGCCCGGTCCTCATCGTGCCGCAGACCTGGAAAGGCGAGGCGCCAGGGTCGGTCATCGTGGCCGGCTTCAACGGCACCAAGGAAGCGGCCCGCAATCTGTTCGACGCGGTGCCGCTCATGCAGGGAGCGCGGGAAGTCAGGCTGGTGTGGGTCGATCCCTACAAGCAGCGGCTCGAAGCGGGGGAAGTGCCCGGCGCGGAGGCGGCCGCAGCGCTCGCCCGCCACGGCATAACGGCGGTGGCCGAACCGATGCTCACCGATGGACGCAATGGCGGCGAGGCGCTGCTGATGCGCGCCCATGATCTCGGCGCCGACCTCGTCACCATGGGTGCCTATGCGCATTCGCGGATGCAGCAGTACATTTTCGGCGGGGCCACCCGGCATGTGCTGGAACACATGCAGGTGCCGGTGCTGATGTCACACTGAGCTTTGCCTGGACATTCAGCGGTTGCCGGGCTTTGCCGACGGGCGATCGTCATCGTCGAAGAGGATGCGGTTGGCCGCGCCGTCAAGATCATCATACTGGCGGCTGTTCAGGCTCCAGATGAAGGCGGCAAGGCCGGCCCCGCCGAGCAGCAGCGCCACGGGAATGAGATAGACGAGAACATTCATGCGGCCCGCCTTTCCGGCACCGCCGGTGCCGCGGTGGAAATGGTTCCATGTCTGGCGCCCGGCGCGTTCATCGGGAGCAGGCCCAGGCGCAGGGCATTGGCTATGACGATCAGGGAAGATGTCGACATGGCAATGGCGGCGATCAATGGTGATGCCATGCCGAGCATGGCGATGGGCACCGCAAGGATGTTGTAGCCGACAGCCAGTCCAAAGTTCTGCAGGGAGAGCTGCTGGGCGCGGGCGGCGATCGCCAGCGCGGCCGCCACGGGCGCAAGGCCGTCACCGAAGAACACAGTGTCAGCAGCGGTCCGGCCGATATCGGTCGCGGAGGACGGCGCCATGGATGTATAGCCGGCGGCAAGGGCGGGAGCATCGTTGAGACCGTCGCCCACCATCAGCACCCTGCGGCCATGGCGGGCAAGGTCTTCGAGGCAGGCGAGCTTGGCCTGCGGCGTCATCTCGGCCTGCCAGGTGGTGATGCCAAGGGCCTCGGCCGCATGGCGGACGGCGGCGGCGCGGTCGCCCGACAGGATGCGCACCTCAAGGCCCCTGTTTCCGAGATCTTCAATTACTGCAGCGGCGTCGGGGCGCAGTTCGTCTTCGAATGTGAATGTTACCGGCGCGCGCGATCCAGCCACCAGAACGAGTTCCAGAAGGGCATCGTGGCTTGCCCCGGGTGCGCCGCACCATTGGCGCGAGCCGAGCCGCAGTTCCTGGCCGTTGCAGGTGCCGGACAATCCTTTGCCGGGATGTTCCTGCACGTTCCGAACGTCGGCCGGCGGGACGTTGCGCTGGCGCGCCGCGGCACAGATCGCCCGCGACAGCGGATGACGGCTAGCCCTGGCGAGGCCGGCGGCGAGCGCCAGGGTGTCGGTCGATACCGCGGCCGGGCCGGCGAGGCGCGGCCGGCCGAGCGTAAGGGTGCCGGTCTTGTCAAAGATAACGGTGTCGACGGCCGAGAGCTTTTCGAGCGCTGCGCCGTCCTTGATCATGGCCCCGTTGCGGAACAGCACGCCACTTGCCACCACATGCACGGCCGGCACGGCGAGACCGAGCGCGCAGGGGCAGGTGATGATCAGCACGGCCGTGGCGACCATCAGAGAGGTGTGCCAGTCGCCCCCCGTCCACCACAGCCAGCCGATGAGGGTTGCGGCAGCGATGATGTGGACGGCAGGCGAATAAACGCGGGCCAGCCGGTCGGCAATCCGTATATAGTTGGAGCGGCCCTGTTCGGCGGTGCTCATGAGACGCACGATTTCCGAGAGGAACGTGTCGTTACCGGCGGCGGTGATCGCCACCTGCACGGGGGCGGTGAGATTGAGCATGCCGGCGTGAACCATGGCGCCGGGTGCGATCGGCTCGGGGAGCGTCTCGCCGGTGAGCAGCGAACGGTCGGCTTCGCTCTTGCCTGAAGTCACGGTGCCGTCGGCGGCAAAGCGCTCGCCGGCTGCCACCAGCATTCTCATGCCGGGCCGCAGGGCTGACACGGCCAGCGTGCGGGTTTCGCCATTGTCGTCGAGCACGGTGGCCTGGGTCGCCGTCAGCGACAGCAGTTGCGAGACCGCGGAGCGGGCCCGGCTGCGCATGAGATGGTCGAGGTAGCGGCCGGTGAGCAGGAAGAACAGCAGGGTGACCGAGGCATCGAAATAGGCATGGGCGCCGTGATGGAAGGTCTCGTACAGGCTCATCAGCGCGGCGAGGCAGACGCCAAGGGTTATCGGCACATCCATGTTCATGCGGCCGGAAATGACCGCCCGGAGCGCGCTCCGGAAGAAGGGCTGGCCGGCATAGACCACGGTCGGCAGGGCAATGGCCGCCGAGATCCAGTGGAACAGGTCGCGGGTTGCGGCTTCGGCGCCGGACCAGACCGAAACCGACAGGAGCATGATGTTGGCGGCCGCGAAGCCGGAGACGGCCACAGCCTTGAGCAGCATCCGGCTCTGAATGGCATCATCGGTCATGCCCGACAGGAGCGGGTCGAAGGGGCGCGCCAGGAAGCCGAGTTCCTGCATGGCGGTCATGATGCCGGCCGGCTCGAATGCCGCGTCCTGCCATGAGGCCGTGACCCGGCGCGCCGTGTAGTTGACACGGGCCCGCACGATTCCCGGGATCGCTTCGAGGCGCCTTTCGATCTCGCGGATATGGGCCGGCTCGGAAATCCCCGGCACGATCAGCTCGAGGCTGCGCAGGCCCGAGCGCTCTTCCGTCACCCATGGCTTCAGATCGCCGGAGAAGGCGGTGGTGGCGTCGCAGGCGAGATCGGTCGGACAGCAGGCCATGACGATCAGCGCACCGTCAGGCGCTCGATGAAGCGCACGGCCGGGCCCCGCTGGCGCTCGGCAGTGATATCGGCCGTCCACAGGCCGGCAGCGATCGCCACGGCGGCCTCGTAGCGGCCATCACCCACTTCGCCCAGGACCAGCTGCAGGTCTTCGGCCTCGGTTGCCGGACGCTGCAGCCTGACCGTCAGGTGAAGGCCGGTCAGCGGCTCGCCCTTGCCATCCGTCATGGTGACGCGCAGGCGATCGCGAGCGAGTTCCGCCATGCTCCGCCAGCCCAGGGCATGCTGTTGGCGGGCAATGCGCAGGTCCCTGTCAAAACTCTGGCTGGCGACATAGCTGTTGGGCACCACGAGACCCGGCCAGCTTGCCCTGGCGAAATAGGCCATGGTCAGGTTGACGGCGATCACCACCGCAAAGAAGCTCACCAGGATCGCCAGCATGTGCCAGCCGGTGAAACGGAACTCCTCGCGCGGCGCGCTGCGGTTGCTGATCATTGCGTGGTCTCCCCGGGGGCGTGGAAGTAAGCGGTGTAGGAGGCCGTCTCGGGCTGTCCGCCCTCGATCATCTCGACGACCTTGAATTCAAACGTCTGCTCGGTCTTCAGGCCCTGGGCCGGGGCCGTCACATAGACCCTGATGGCGCGGACCTTGTCGGCCTCGACATCGATCGGCAGGCTGGTGGCGGGAGCCGCCTCGGAGCCGGTCATGGTCATGGCAGCGCCCGGCAGGCCGTCGAGGCTCAGCAGGAACCGGCGCGGCTGCTGCTGCATGTTGAGAATCTTGATGGTGTAGCCATTGCGGATCGCGCCGTCCGACAGCATGACGAAGAGCGGGTTGCGGTCCTGCAGCACGCTCATGTCGAGCCGGTCGCGGGCGGCGAGCGATACCAGCATGGCAATGCCGATGGCCGACCAGACGCCGGTATAGATGAAGGTGCGCGGGCGGATGAAGGAACGCCAGCCCATGGCGAGCGGCTTGCCGGCGGCGCAGGAGTTGTAGGTGCGCAGCGTCGAGTAGGAAATGAGGCCCTTGGGGCGGCCGATCTTTTCCATGACCGCGTCGCAGGCATCGATGCACAAGGCGCAGGTGATGCATTCGAGCTGCTGGCCGTCGCGGATGTCGATGCCGGCGGGGCAGACGGCGACACAGGCGTTGCAGTCGATGCAATCGCCGACCTTTTCACCTTCGGCGCGGGCCTTCAGATGGCGCGAGCGCGGCTCGCCGCGCCAGTCATTGTAGGTGACGACGAGCGAGTCCTCGTCGAGCATGGCAGCCTGGATGCGCGGCCAGGGGCACATGTAGGTGCAGACCTGCTCGCGCATGTAGCCGGCAAAGGTGAAGGTGGTGGCGGTGAGAATGGCGACCGTCAGATAGGCGATGGGCGGCGCCTGCAGCGTGAAGACCTCGCGGGCCAGGGTCGGAGCGTCGGCAAAATAGAAGATCCAGGCGCCGCCGGTTGCCACCGAGATCAGCAGCCAGATGGCGTTCTTGACAGTGCGCTTGGAAAGCTTGTCGAGGGACCAGGGAGCGGCATCGAGCTTGATCCGGGCATTGCGGTCGCCCTCGACCCAGCGCTCGACCACCAGAAACAGGTCGGTCCAGACGGTCTGCGGACAGGTGTAGCCACACCAGGCGCGGCCGACCGTCGAGGTGATCAGGAAGAGACCGATGCCGGCCATGATGAGCAGGCCGGCCACGTAGTAGAATTCCTGCGGCCAGATCTCGATGAAGAAGAAGTAGAAACGGCGGCTGGCGAGGTCGACGAGCACGGCCTGGTCGGACACATGCTCGCCCCGGTCCCAGCGCAGCCACGGCGTAACGTAGTAGATGCCAAGTGTCACGATCATCACGATCCACTTGAGATTGCGGAAGAAGCCGTCGCCGCGCTTGGGGTGAATCTTGACCCTGGCCTTATAAAGCGAGCGGCGGGCGGGGCTGTTGAACGGCTCCGCCTCGACGCGTTCGACTGTGTCGACAACACGAACCATGATCAGGGTGCAGCGGCCTCGCCACCGCCCAATGAGTGGACGTAGACAGCCAACTGCTTGATGGTGGCTTCGTCAAGGCGTGCGCCCCAGGCCGGCATGATGCCGTGGCGCGGCCTGGCGATCTGGGCGACGATGCCGGCCTTGTCATGGGCGTAAAGGGCAATTGCATCATCGAGCCGCGGCGCACCGAAGTCGCGGCCACCCTGGCCGGTGTCGCCATGGCAGGAGGCGCAATTGTCGGCATAGAGCTGCTGGCCCTGGGCAGCCGAGGCGGCGTCATGCTCCTGCTTGGACAGGCTCAGCACATAGTCCGCGACATTGACGATCTGCTCCGCTGTCAGGATGCCGTCAGCGAAGGCGGGCATTTCCGAGATGCGGGTATTCTCGTCGGCGGTGAAGCGGATGCCGTGCTGCAGCGTGGTGTGAATCGCGTCCACAGTGCCGCCCCACAGCCAGTCATCGTCATTGAGGTTGGGATAGCCGGCACCGCCGGCGGCGCCGGAACCGTGACACTGCACACAGTTCACCCTGAAGGCGGCGGCGCCGCCGGCGCGGGCGAACTGGAGCAGGGCGTCGTCCTTGAGGATGTCCTCGAGCGGGGTCGAGACGATCCGGTTCAGGAGATCGCCCTGGGCCGCCCTGGCGGCGCTGATGTCATCAGCCACGGCGCCCCGGCTGGAATAGCCGAGGATGCCGGGTGTTGCCTCCCTGACCAGCGGCCAGGCGGGATAGGCGATGGTGTAGGCGAGAGCCCAGACGACAGTGGCGTAGAAGGTCCACAGCCACCAGCGGGGCAGCGGCGTGTTCAGCTCCTTGATGCCGTCCCATTCATGGCCGGTGGTATCGATGTTGGTGATTTCGTCTCTTTCGGGAGTGGCCATGGTTTCAAGCCTTCTTTTCGTCGTCGAGTGGAAGCCTGGCGAGGTCCTGGTATTTCCGCCTCGATCCGGGGCGGAACACGAAGAGGACAACGCCAACGAAGATGGCGAACAGGGCGAGCAGCATCCAGCTGTCCGCGAAGTGCCGCATGGTGTCGTAGGTCGTCATGGTCTCACCTCAGATTGGCTTCGGCCTTGTAGGTCGAGAAGTCGACCAGGGTGCCGAGCATCTGGAGATAGGCGATGAGGGCGTCCATCTCGGTCAGCTTGGCGGGCTGGCCGTCGAAATCGCGGGCCTGCGCCTTGGGGTAGCGGGCCTGCAGTTCCTCGACACCGTCGCCCGAGGCGCTGGCCTGGGCGGCGAAATCCCTGGCGGCGTTGTCGATCATCTCGTCGGTGTAGGGTACGCCGACGATTCGATTGGCCTTGAGATGCTCGGCCATCCTGTCGCCGCTCAATTCGGCGGTCATCAGGAAGCCGTAGCCCGGCATGATCGACTCCGGCACGACGGCACGGGGATTGATCATATGTTCGCGATGCCACTCGTCGGAATAGCGGTTGCCGACGCGGGCAAGGTCCGGACCGGTGCGCTTCGAACCCCACTGGAAGGGATGATCGTACATCGATTCCGCGGCGAGGCTGTAGTGGCCATAACGCTCGACCTCGTCGCGGAAGGGACGGATCATCTGGCTGTGGCAGACATAGCAGCCTTCACGGATGTAGATGTTGCGGCCCGCCAGTTCGAGCGGGGTGTAGGGACGCATGCCCTCCACCTTCTCGACGGTGTTCTGAAGGTAGAACAGGGGCGCTATCTCGACGATGCCGCCCACCGTCACGACCAGGAAGCTCAGGACCAGCAACGTGGTGGCATTGCGTTCAATCTTGGAATGATCAAACATTGTTCGGCTTCCTTCCTGTCAGGTGGCCATGACGGGAGCGCCGAGCGGCGCCTCGACACGGCGGTCACCCCGCACGGTGCGGATGAGATTGTAGACCATGACCAGCGCGCCCAGCAGGAACAGCAGGCCGCCGAGCATGCGGATGACGTAGAACGGGTACATGCGCGCCACGGTCTCCACGAAGGAATAGACGAGGAAGCCCTGGTCGTCGTACTCGCGCCACATCAGGCCCTGCATGATGCCCGATACCCACATGGCAGCGGCGTAGAGCACGATGCCGAGTGTGCCGAGCCAGAAGTGCCAGTTGACGAGGCGGTCGCTGTAGAGGCTCTGGCGGTTGTAGAGCTTGGGCACCAGATAGTAGACCGCCGCGAGGCTGATCATGCCGACCCAGCCCAGGGCGCCGGAATGCACGTGACCGATCGTCCAGTCGGTGTAATGACTGAGCGAGTTCACCGCCTTGATCGACATCATCGGACCTTCGAAGGTCGACATGCCGTAGAAGGCGACCGACATCACCATCATGCGCAGGACGGGATCGGTCCTGAGCTTGTCCCAGGCGCCGGAGAGCGTCATTAGGCCGTTGATCATGCCGCCCCAGGAGGGCATCCACAGCATCACCGAGAACACCATGCCGAGGGTCTGAGCCCAGTCGGGGAGCGCGGTGTAGTGCAGGTGATGTGGTCCGGCCCAGATATAGAGGAAGATCAGCGACCAGAAATGCACGATCGACAGGCGGTAGGAGTAGACCGGACGCTCGGCGCGCTTCGGCACGAAATAGTACATCATGCCCAGGAAGCCGGCGGTGAGGAAGAAGCCCACGGCGTTGTGGCCGTACCACCACTGGGTCAGGGCGTCCTGCACGCCCGAGAAGGCGGAATAGCTCTTGGAGCCGAGGAATGACACCGGTATGGCGAGGTTGTTGACGATGTGCAGCATGGCAATCGTCACGATGAAGGAGAGATAGAACCAGTTGGCCACGTAGATGTGCGGTTCCTTGCGCTTCAGGATGGTCCCGAAGAACACCAGGAAATAGGCGACCCAGACCACGGCGATCCAGATGTCGATATACCATTCGGGTTCGGCATATTCGCGGCTCTGGCTGCCGCCGAGCAGGTAGCTGGTGGCGGCCAGCACGATGAAGAACTGGTAACCCCAGAATACGAACCAGGCGAGATTGCCGAGTGCCAGGCGGGCGCGGCAGGTGCGCTGCACGACGTAGAAACTGGTGGCAATCAGGGCGTTGCCACCAAAGGCAAAGATCACCGCCGAGGTGTGCAAGGGCCGCAGGCGCCCGAAGGTCGTCCAGGGCAGGTCGAGATTGAGGACCGGCCAGGCGAGCTGGGCGGCCACCACGACGCCGACCAGGAAACCGACCACGCCCCAGAAGACGGTGGCGATCACGCCCGCCTTGACGACGCCGTCGAGGTAGGTTGCTTCGATTTCGGCCGAGCTCAATTGCGGGCCGGGCGCGGAAAAGCGCCGGGCGTAGTAGATGATCAGGCCGCCCAGTGCGAGGGCGGCCAGAAAAGCGTGTGTTGCAAAGAGTTGGTCCTGGCCCTTGGCGGCGAGGACGATGGCTCCGATCACCATCAGCCCCAGGATTGCCAGCTGGGTCAGCTTGACAGAGTCGCTCATGTTGCCCCTTCTGCGTGTGATTACCGCAGTGCACAGTCCTCCGCGGCCCCCGCGGTCACATTGATTTGAATCAAGGTGCGGTAGCCTCGCCTGGCTGATCAAAAACCAGGCAACAGACAAAGGCCGGAGAACCCGTCATGACCTCGAAAATCCTGTGCGCAACCGATGGTACCGAGCACTCGCAGCGCGCGGTGCAGCATGCCGCTGAACTTGCGGCGAAGCTGCAGGCGCCGCTTACCATTTGCACCGTCAACGTGGCGGTCGGCGGGCTGCGGGCGCCGGTCGTCTACATGCGTGACGAAGACGAGATCAAGCGCATTCTCGGCGAAGCCGGCAGGCTGGCCCGGGAGGCGGGTGCCAGGACCGTCGAGGAAGTCGAGCTCAAGGGCCGCGAGGCGGCGAGCGTGGTGGTGCATTACGCAGAGGAAGGCAACTTCGACCATATCGTGACCGGCACCGGCGACAAGCACGGCATGTCGCGCCTGATCCTCGGCTCGGTCGCCGCCGATATTGCCGGAAGGGCGCACTGTACGGTCACAGTGGCGCGCTGATCCGGCGTCTCCCCGCAGCAGTTGCCGGTGGGGCGGACCATGTGGTCCGCCTTTATTGTTTGGCGGATTGTCCTTCGGCTACAGTCCGGGCGCAATTCCACACCGGCTCCAACCGCAAGAGAGACATCCGATGCCGCGCTTCGACCGCAAGACCCTCATGGAGAAGTTCCAGGATATGAAACGCCGGCGCGTACCTATCGTGGGCGGCGGGGCCGGCACGGGACTGTCGGCCAAGTGCGAGGAAGCGGGCGGGATCGATCTCATCGTCATCTACAATTCCGGGCGCTACCGCATGGCGGGTCGCGGGTCGCTGTCAGGTGTTCTGGCCTACGGCAACGCCAACGAGATCGTCATGGAAATGGCGCGCGAGGTGCTGCCGGTGACGAGACACACACCGGTCCTCGCCGGCGTCAACGGCACTGATCCCTTCTGCGTCTTCGACCGATTCCTCGATGAGGTGAAGGCGATCGGCTTTTCCGGCATCCAGAACTTCCCGACGGTCGGGCTGATCGACGGGACATTCCGCGCCAATCTGGAAGAGACCGGCATGTCTTACGGGCTCGAGGTCGACCTCATCGCGCTGGCCCATCAGAAGGACCTGCTGACCACGCCTTATGTGTTCAATGCCGGTGAGGCGGAGGCGATGGCCAAGGCCGGCGCGGATATCATTGTCTGTCATCTCGGGCTGACCACAGGCGGAACGATCGGGGCCGAGACGGCGCTGAAACTCAAGGACTGTCCGGCGCTGGTCGAGGAATGGGCGGCTGCGGCCCTCAAGGTGAACAGGGAAGCGATCATTCTCGTTCATGGCGGGCCGGTGGCGATGCCGGCCGATGCCGAATACATCCTGCGGAACACCCGGACCTGCCACGGCTTCTACGGCGCATCGTCGATGGAGCGGCTGCCCACGGAGACGGCGCTCACCGAACAGACGCGCGCCTTCAAGGCGATCTCGTTCGGTTGAGCCCGCGGCCCCTTCCCCCTCCGGCGTTCGCGCTGCTCGGGCCGCCTCTCCCGAAATGGGGGAGGATGCACCTTGATCCGTCCCTCCCCCC
>CAZIXE010000029.1:0-45763 GCA_964543235.1 uncultured Rhizobiaceae bacterium
TGGTCGGTGACGCGTCCCTGCGGGAAATTGTAGGTGCGGATGCGCTCCGAGCGGTCGCCTGAGCCCACCTGGCCGCGCCGCGCTGCCGAGCGCGCGGCGTCGAGCCGTTCGCGCTCGCGCTCATAGAGCCTGGCCCGCAGGATCTTCATCGCCTTGTTCTTGTTCTTGAGTTGCGACTTCTCATCCTGCTGGGCCACCACGATGCCGCTCGGCAGATGCGTGATGCGCACCGCCGAGTCGGTGGTGTTGACCGACTGCCCGCCGGGGCCGGACGAGCGGTAGACATCGATCCTGAGATCCTTCTCCTCGATCTGGATGTCGACTTCCTCCGCTTCCGGCAGAACCGCAACAGTTGCCGCCGAGGTGTGGATGCGGCCCTGCGCTTCTGTTTCGGGGACTCTTTGCACCCGGTGCACGCCGGACTCGAACTTGAGATGGGCGTAAACGCCCGCCCCCGATATCGCGGCGATGATCTCCTTGTAGCCGCCATGTTCGCCGTCGCTGGCCGAGATCACCTCGACCCGCCAGCCCTTGAAAGCTGCATAGCGCTGATACATGCGGAACAGATCGCCGGCGAAAATCGCCGCCTCGTCGCCGCCGGTGCCGGCCCGGACCTCGAGAATGACGTTGCGGTCGTCGGCGGCATCCTTCGGCAGCAGCAGGATCGCCATGTCGCGCTCCAGCCCGCCGATGCGCTGCTCGAGCTCAGCCAGTTCCGCCTGCGCCATAGCTGCCAGGTCGGCATCGCCGGAGGCCAGCATCTCCCGGGCGCCGTCGCGGTCGGCATAGGCCTTCTTGAGCGCCTGCGCCGCCTTGGCGGCCGGTCCCAGCTCGGCATATTCCTTCGACAGCCGGACAAATGCTTCGCCGCCGGGCGCAGCCGCAAGCTGGGCCTCGGTTTCCGCATAGCGCGCAATCAGGCGATCGAGCTTTTCGACGGCGATGGGCTTCATGGCCCGGCGCTTCTAGCCGAGCCGGACCGCTTCGAAAAGATGCCACTTGCGAGGGTCAGCCCGGCTGGTCGAGCAGTTTGACGTCGAGCGGACGCCCGACCAGGATCTCCCCGGGCGGTCCCAGTATGCCCTTTTCCTTGCCGTCGATCAGATAGGCCAGCAGCCCCCCGTCACGGGCGATCACCACCAGCCCCTCGCGGTCGGGAACCTGGTAGGTATCGCCGGCCATCAGCATCTGCGTCATCACCACATTGCCGGCGGAATCCTCGATCCTGACCCACACCGGCCCTTTCGCCCGGAGCGTCAGGCGCGAGGGCGCTTCTCCCGCGGCGGCAGGCGCAACCTGGCTGCCCGGCGCGATGCTGGCGGTCACCTCTGCAGAGGCCTGCGGACTGCCGTCTTCACCCGCCGGCTCTGCGCCCGCGACGTTCTGGGCGATCAGCGCGGTCAGGCCGTCAAGTTCTTCGGCGGCCGCCGTCTCGGCCGCCGGAGGCGCAATGACCGACACCTCCTGCGGCGGCGCGGCTTCCGGCATGGCCTGCTGTTCCGCCGCCGGAGCCGGCACTTCCACCTGGGCAGTCTGTGGCAGCCGTCCGCCATCGCCGCCATCGAGCATCAGGAAACTGGCGCCGGCAAAGATCGCCACAGCCGCCATCAGGCAGGCGGCGGCGCCGCCCGGACCGCCCGGGAATGACCCGACATGCAAATCGAAGCGCGGCAGGCGCGGGAATTTCCCGAATTTGAGAATGAGGGCGCTCGACAGCGGCCCCGGGTTGGCAGGATGCGCCGCCGACTTTGCCCCTGCCGGTTTCGGCAGGATTGCGGCGTAGTGGTGGATCAGCGGTTCGGGATCGAAACCGAGATAATGCGCATAATAGCCCACCATGTTGAGCGCATCGGCGCGGTTGGGCATGCGTGTGAGATCTCCGAGTTCGATGGCCTCGAGATGATAGGCGTGCAGGCCCGTGGCCTCGCTGGCCTCTTCGAGGCTGAGCCCGAGCCGCTCGCGCTCGCGCTGCAGGAACCACCCCGCCTCCCCCGCGGGATTCTGCGAACCATCTGGTCTGTCACGGTAATTTGCCTGTCCGATCGGTTCGGCGTCAGTGAACTCGGCCGCATCCGGCCCAACCTGGGAGAAATCCATACCACCACACTCGCTAACACACAGGCCCCCACAGCCTGCCGACTGTCCTGCGGTTAACCATGCCTGATAATGGTTGCGAGATGGCTAATGAGCCGAGCCTACGAACCGAGCGCCCGCCGGCGGGCCGCCAGCGTCCTGAGCCTGAGCGCATTGAGCCGGATGAAGCCGGCCGCGTCCTTCTGGTCATAGGCGCCGCGGTCGTCCTCGAAGGTGACGAGCTCGTTCGAGTAGAGCGATTTCGGCGACTTGCGGCCGGACACGACGACATTGCCCTTGTAAAGCTTGAGCCGGACCGTGCCCTCGACGCTCTCCTGGGACTTGTCGATCAGCGCCTGCAGCATCTCGCGTTCGGGCGCGAACCAGAAGCCGTAATAGACAAGCTCCGCATAGCGCGGCATGAGCGAGTCCTTGAGATGGGCCGCCTCACGATCGAGGGTGAGCGATTCGATCGCCCGGTGTGCAGCATGGAGGATGGTGCCGCCCGGCGTCTCGTAGATGCCGCGTGACTTCATGCCGACGAACCGGTTCTCGACGAGATCGATGCGGCCAATGCCGTTGTCGCGGCCGAGATCGTTGAGCGCTGCGAACAGGCTGGCCGGACTCATCGCTTTGCCGTCGAGGGCCACCGGGTCGCCTTTCTTGTACTCGATCTCGACATGGGTCGGCTTGTCCGGCGCTTCCTCCGGCGCCACGGTGCGCTGATAGACGTAAGGCGGCGCTTCCTCCCAGGGGTCCTCCAGCACCTTGCCCTCGGAGGAGGAATGCAGCAGGTTGGCATCGACCGAGAACGGCGCCTCGCCGCGTTTGTCCTTGGGCACCGGGATCTGGTGCTTCTCGGCGAAGTCGATGAGGTCGGTGCGGCTCTTGAAGGTCCATTCCCGCCACGGCGCGATGATCCTGATGTCGGGATTGAGGGCGAGCGCGGTGAGTTCGAAGCGCACCTGGTCATTGCCCTTGCCGGTGGCGCCATGGGCGATGGCATCGGCACCCGTCTCGGCGGCAATCTCGATGAGCCGCTTGGCGATCAGCGGCCGGGCAATCGAGGTGCCGAGCAGATAGACCCCTTCGTACAGCGCATTGGCCCGGAACATCGGGAAGACGAAGTCGCGGATAAACTCCTCTCGCAGGTCCTCGATGTAGATCTCCTTGATCCCCAGCATCTCGGCTTTCTTGCGCGCCGGCTCGAGTTCGCCGCCCTGGCCGAGATCGGCGGTGAAGGTCACCACCTCGGCGCCGTATTCCGTCTGCAGCCACTTGAGGATGATCGACGTATCAAGCCCGCCCGAATAGGCCAGCACCACTTTCTTCACCTTCTTCATTCCCGTCCTCCGCCGGCAGCAATCGCGCCACGTCTGTAGTCAAGGACGGACGGTCCCACAAGCGCCATCGGCAGCGCGGCGCTACGGTGGGGCCGCGGCAGGGTCCCTGCTGTCTTTGTGGCGCGCCTCCGCGAACAGCCAGTCGCGGAAAGCCCGTACCTTGGGGCGCGCGAGGGATTGCGGCGGATAGACGACGTAATAGGCAAGGTCGGAGGGCAGGCTCAGATTGAACAGTCTGACCAGCCGCCCCTCCTGCAGGTCGTCGGCGATCAGTGCACTGCGCCCGAGCACGATCCCCTCCCCCTGGACCGCCGCCTGGACCGCGTGGACCGATGACTCGAACCGCGGTCCGCGATGCGCGTCCACCCCCTCGACACCGGCGCTCCTGAGCCAGGTCGCCCAGTCGATCTCGAAATCGTCGTGGATCAGCGTGTGATACTTGAGGTCCTCCGGACGGTTGAGCGGCTGCGGTCCCTGGAGCAGGGACGGACTGCTCACCGGCGCCAGTTCCTCCCTGAGCAGCAGCTCGGCTGTCAGCCGCGGATAGCGGCCGCGGCCGTAGCGGATGGCGATGTCGATACCGTCGTTCACGAAATCGGCAAGCTTTGGCGACGATGTCAGCCGCACATCGATGTCGGGATGCTCTCTCCGGAACCTGTAGAGCCGCGGCAGCAACCATTTCGAAGCGAAGGAATCGAGCGTGGTGACATTGAGCACGCCCTGCGAAAGCTGGTCACGGATGGCCACCGTGGCCGCCGCCAGGCGGTCCAGCGTGTCGCGTACCGCAATCGCATAGCTGGCACCGGCCGGCGTCAATTGCACCAGCCGCGTCCCGCGCGTGAAGAGCGGCAGGCCAAGATCGTCCTCAAGGTGCCGGATGGCCCGGCTTACGGCGCCGTGGGTCACGTTGAGTTCGTCGGCAGCCCTCGAGAAGCTGAGGAGCCGCGCGGCCGCTTCGAAACTCCTGAGCGTCGTGAGGGGCGGCAGCTTGCGCATGTGCGGCTATCTCATTTGTGAGTTCTAATCACAAATAGATTGCCCATTACTCGTTTGCGGTGTCAACCGGGAATCCGCATATTCGCCGTCATCAGCGATGCCGAGGCCGTTGGCCAGGGCCAAGATCGAAGGAGATGCAAATGTCAATTGTGAGAATTTATGACACCTCCAAGGCCGCACAGCAGTCCCTCGGTGGCGGTGTCCTGGGTCTCGCCAGTTCCGTACTGGCGCGTGTTCGCAACCGCCGGCAGATGAACTACCTTCTTTCGCTGCCGGACTATCAGTTGAAGGACATCGGCCTCCAGCGCGGCGATATCCAGCGTGAAGCCCTGAAGCCCCTCTGGCGTGATTAGGATCGTCAGGACAGGGTGGCGAGGCCTTTCGCTGAAACAGCAGTTGCACACGCAAGACTTGCCGGGCACGGCCCGGCAAGACCCGGCTGGCTAAGCCAGTGCCCGCGTCATCAGGTCCGACATCCGCCTGGCAAAGGCGGGGGCATCGACCACCGCTTCGCCCTCGAGGATATGTGCCTGGTCGAGCAGCAGCCAGGCTGCGTCGGTGATCTCCGGGCAGGCGCCCTTTGCCTTGGCCGTTTGAGCGAGCCTCGTGATCAGCGGATGCGACGGGTTGATCTCCAGCACCGGGGCGCTGAGTGTGACGCCCGTGGTCTTCTGGCGCGCCAGCAGCCGCTCCAGGGTACGGTCGAGGTGGCTGTCATTGACGAGACAGACCGCGCTGTCGGTGAGACGCGACGACTTGCGCACATCCTGCACCTTCTCGCCCAGTGCCTGTTTCACGGCGGCAATCAGCGTCCCGATAGCGCTCGCCTCGGCCTCCACCTGCTTCTTCTCGTGCTTGAGCGGGATCTGGTCGAGATCGGCCGCCCCCTGGGTGATCGACTTGAACGGCTTGCCGTCGAAGCCGAGCGCCGTTCTCACCCAGAAGCCGTCGACCGGGTCGGTGAGCAGCAGGACCTCGATGTCGCGTGACCGGTATCCTTCAAGCTGCGGGCTCGCGGCGGCCTTTGCGGCATCATCGGCGGTCAGATAGTAGATGGCCTTCTGGTTTTCCTTCAGTCCCGCCACATAGTCCTTGAGCGAGACGCTGTCGCCCTTCGTCGTCTTGAAACGGGCGATCTCGAACAGCTGGTCGCGCCGCTCCATGTCCTCGTAGATGCCCTCCTTGATGACCGGGCCGAATATGTCCCAGACCTTGGCGAAGGTCGCGGCATCTGTCTCGGCAAGCTTCTTGAGTTCCGCCAGTACCTTGTTGGTGACCGCCTTGCGGATCGCCGCGACCTGCGGATTGTTTTGCAGCATCTCGCGCGAGATGTTGAGCGGCATGTCTTCGGAATCGATGACGCCCCGCACGAACCTGAGATAGGCCGGCAGCAGGGCGGCCTCGTCGGTGATGAAGATGCGCTTGACATAGAGCTTCTGGCGGCCGACGCGCTCGGGATCGTAGAGATCGAAAGGCCGCTCGCCCGGCACATAGAGCAGCACGGTATATTCGTTACGCCCCTCGGCCCGGTAATGCAGTGTCAGGGCCGGCTCCGCCGTGGTGCCCGCGAGATCGCTGAGGAATTCCTTGTGCTGATCGGCCGTGACTTCGGCCCTTGGCCGCATCCAGATGGCGCTCGCCTGGTTGATCTGGCGCGAGGTTTGCTTGTCGATCGCCAGCATGATGGGATGCGCCACATGGTCCGAATAGGCCTTCACAACCTGTTCGATTTTCCAGGTCTCGAGGAACTCGGCGGCATCATCCTTGAGATGGAGCACGACCCGGGTTCCGCGCGCCGGCCCGTCTTCCGCCTCGTCCACGCTGAAGCTGCCCTCGCCGGTCGATGACCAGACATGTGCCTTGTCCTCGCCGGCCCGGTGCGAGATGACATCGACTCGGGAAGCGACAATGAAGGCCGAATAGAAACCGACGCCGAACTGGCCGATGAGCCGCAGATCGCCCTGTCCCGCCCCCGCCCGTTCCACGAAGGCCTGGGTGCCTGATTTTGCGATGGTGCCCAGATTGTCGATGAGTTCCTCCCGGCCCATGCCGATGCCGTTGTCGGCTACCGTCAGCGTCTTGGCGCCCTTGTCCGGGGTAATGGTGATCTTGAGCTGGGGATCATCGCCAAGCAGCTGCGGCTGGTTGATCGCCTCGTAGCGCAGCTTGTCGCAGGCGTCGGCGGCATTGGAAATCAGTTCGCGCAGGAACACATCGCGGTCCGAATAGACCGAGTGGACCATCAGGTGCAGGAGCTTGGCCACTTCGGCCTGGAACTGGTGCGTGTCCCCATGCTGAGCGGTGTTGACCGTCATCTTGCCCTCGAAGAAGTGTTCGTGATGGCTTGCGATATCGGGGCAGCGGGGCGGCAGGTCAACCCCCCGCCAAAGGAAACGGCCGGGGTGGTCCCGGCCGTCAAACTCCGAACTGACGCCTCACTCACTTTTGAGAATGGGGATAGGGGTAGGCCCGGCCAAATCTGTGGCAACGGGGGCTGGGGGGCTGAGATTTCCGAGGCCGTGATCCAACCGGGCCCTTAGAGGCAACGCTACTCTTATCGCTGTTCAAGCGGGCGAGAGCTTGATCGGAATGTGTCGGAAATAGGGTTTTTAGCTTACAACTTGCAAAGCTTGCGCGGCAGGTCCATCATTCTTGAATTCCTCACCGTACCGGGAGGCAGATGTGGGTGACCTGGAACCGATAGTTCCATTCCGGCCGCGGGACTCTGGCAGCGGACCGGAAAATTACCAAACCAGAACCTTGAACGGCGCCGCTGCTCCATCGGTGGCTTTCGACCGTAAAGAACTCAATCTCATTCTGTCGGTCTATGGCGAGAGGGTCGCCCAGGGTGAATGGCGCGACTACGCCATCGACTTCGGCCGCGACAGCGCCACCTTTTCCATCTTCCGCAGGACCAGCGAGGTGCCGCTCTACCGGATCGTCAAGGACCCGGCGCTGGCCCGCAAGCAGGGTGCCTATTCGGTGATTGCCCAGGGCGGCTACATCCTCAGGCGCGGCCACGACCTGGCCCAGGTTCTGAAGGCGCTCCTGAAGCAGCCGAAACTCGCAACGGTGTGACCGGCCCGCCCCGAATGCAGAAACCCCGGGCCATGGGCCCGGGGTTCCGAAAGGCGTCGGGGCTCCGGCGCTTATTCGGAGCGCATGATGCCCAGAATGTTCAGGATGTGAACGAACAGCGTGACGAAGCTGCCATAGAGCATGAACGCGCCGAAGATCGACTTCGAGCGGGCCACGCCCGGCATGTCGCCTTCCACGTACATCTCCTTGATCTGCTGCGTTTCATAGGCAGTGATCGCCGAGAACAGCAGCACCACGGCAATCGAGGTGATAAGGCTGAACATGGTGCTGGCGAAGAAGATCGCGTTCACCACGATGGCGATGATCAGCCCGATGGCGGCCATCATGAAGAAGCCGGCAAATCCCGACAGGTCGCGCTTGGTCACATAGCCGGCCAGGCTGGTCGCGCCGAACGTGGCGGCGGTGATGGCGAGCGCCCGGAACACCAGTGAGCCGCCGTCGAGTGCCAGAAAATAGGCGACCATCGGCGAAATCAGCAGGCCCCACAGGCCCGCATAGCCCCAATAGGCGGCATGCGCCATGGCCGGGTTGCCGGAGAAGATGAGGCGCGGCGCGAAGAAGCCAAGTCCGAGCACGCCAATGAACAGCACCCACTTCATCGGGCCGCCGGCGATGGTCATCATCAGCGCCGGATTGGCCGCCATGAACAGCGTGACGATCGCCGTAAAGGCGACGCCGAGCGCCATGTAGTTGTAAACGCCCAGCATGTAAGAGCGCAGACCCGCATCGATCTCGGCGCGCGTACCGGCTCTCGTCTGGACTTGGGTCTGGTATCTCATCTCAGCCATTAAGGTGCTCCCTCCAGGGTGTTTGTATCCATGCTCCCGGAATGTGGTTGCGCCGCATTCCGCCTTCAAGTGAATGTTTCGTAACGCCGATTATATGCAGCTAGAAGCCCATCGCAAGCTGATATGCCTCTTCGACAGCATAGGGACCCCCGCCCCGCGACGGACGCGAGGAAAACAATACAAAGCGGTTAACTTCGAAAAGCGGGCTGCGGTAGAGATTATGCTGAGCCTCGAAACGTTGCAGGCTGCGCAATTCGGGGTCTTTCAGCCGGGCAAGGGTCACATGCGGCGTGAATTTGCGCCCCTCGGCCGGCAGCCCCAGCGCCTGGCAGATGCGCTCATGGATCGACTGAAGCCGCCGGAGTTCCGCACTCTCCTCGACTCCCACAAAGAGCGTATGCGGCTTGTTTCCGCCGAATGTCCCGATACCGCTTAACCTTAACGCAAACGGCCGCATGGCAATGCCGTCCAGCTCATAGGCGATCTCGCGGGCCATGCCCTCGTCGATGTCGCCGATAAACCTTAAGGTGATATGGAAGGAGCCCCTGTCGATCCAGCGGGCACCGAACACGCCACCCTTCATGAGATCGAGTTCGTCGGCCGTCCCCGGAGGGATTTCGACACCGGTAAACAGGCGCGGCATGCTGGCCTCCTTTCGAAGGTCGTAGGTCGCGGAACAGCGATAACGTTAATTCGATTCGGGTTAAAGAAAAGCCCTATTCACGGCCCGCCTTCACAATCAGTTGTTCAACCGACGGCAGTATTCGGGACACAATCACATCGACGCCCCTGGCATTGGGATGGATGCCATCGGCCTGGTTGAGATGCGGATCGGCAGCCACACCGTCAAGAAAGAACTTATAGAAAACAGCATCATATTTGGCAGCTAGTTCACCAAAGAGCGGATCGAACGCGGCAATGTAGTCCGGCCCCAGGTTGCGTGGCGCCAGCATGCCTGCAACCATAGCAGGTATTCCTCTTTCCTGCAGAACCTCCAGTATGCCGTCCAGTGCCTGCCGCGTCTCGGCCGGGCTCACGCCCCGCAGCGCGTCGTTGGCGCCAAGTTCGATGATCACGGCATCAACGCCGTCGTTCAGCGCCCATTCCAGCCGGTCGCGGCCCGCCGCACTGGTATCGCCTGAAACTCCGGCATTGATGATGCGAACGTCGTGGCCTTTCGCTTTGAGCGCGGCTTCGAGCTTGACCGGGAAGGCATCGCCCGGATCGAGGCCGAGCCCGGCTGTCAGGCTGTCGCCGAGCGCCAGGATGGTCATTGTATCGGCCACCGCGGGCCGGGCGAGAAACACGAAGGTGACGGCGAGCAGGATGCGGAACATGCTGCATACCTAGGCAGCCCGGCAAGTGCACGCAACCCGCGAAGTTCTGGACATTTGCAGCCATTGGTCCCATCTCCCGGTGATGCATTCCCCCATGATTTCCCTGAAAGATGTTCGCCTGACCCTGCCCAGCCGCGCCGGCCCGGTTGAAATCCTGCGCGGCGCCGACTTGACCGTGAATGCCGGCGAGGCTGTCGGCATTGTCGGCCCGTCCGGATCCGGCAAGACCACGCTGCTGATGGTGATCGCCGGCCTCGAGCGTGTGAGCGCCGGCGAGATCTCGGTCAATGGCACGATGCTCAACGGCCAGAGCGAGGATTCGCTTGCCGCCTTTCGCCGCGACACGGTGGGGATCGTCTTCCAGTCCTTCCACCTGATCCCGACCATGACGGCGCTCGAGAACGTCGCCATCCCGCTCGAGTTCAAGGGCAGGCCCGATGCCATGGCCGTGGCGAGCGCCGGGCTGGAGCGGGTCGGCCTCGGCCACCGCCTCACCCATTATCCGGGCCAGCTGTCGGGCGGCGAGCAGCAGCGCGTCGCGATCGCCCGCGCGCTGGCCACCGGCGCCCGCATCATCCTCGCCGACGAACCGACCGGCAATCTCGACCAGGAGACCGGCGAGCAGATCATGAGGCTGCTCTTTGCGTTGCGCGAGCAGGATGATGTGACGCTGATGCTGGTCACCCATGACCGCAGCCTGGCCAGGCGCTGCGACCGCATCGCCGAAGTTCGCGACGGCCGTATCGTATCCGGGAACCATCCATGATGCCGGCCTTGTGGCTGAGCTACGCCTGGCGCGACCTGCGCTCAGGATTGCAGGGCTTCTGGATATTCCTCACCTGCATCGCGCTCGGCACCGCCGCCATCGCCATGGTGGGCTCGCTCTCCGCCGCCATCCAGCGCGGCATGATCGAGCAGGGCCAGCCGCTGATGGGCGGCGATATCGAGTTTGCCATCATTCACCGCGAAGCAACCACCGCCGAGTTGGCCTTCATGACATCGAAGGGTGAAGTGTCGCGCGTTGCAACCCTTCGCGCCATGGCTGTTGCAGGTGAAAGCACCGCACTGATCGAAGCCAAGGCCGTCGACCGCCTCTACCCGCTCTACGGCACCCTCGAACTGCAAGGCACGACATTCTCGGACCAGTTAAGCGGAGCCGGAGGCATTCTCGCCGACCCGCTGCTGACCGGCCGGCTCGGTATCGCACCCGGCGCCAGGGTGAAGATCGGTTGTGCCGAGTTTGAACTCAAGGGCTTGATCGCCCGGGAGCCCGACCGGCTTGCCGACGGCATCATCCTCGGACCCCGCGTCCTGATGAGCGAGGCGGCACTCAACGCTTCCGGACTCGTCCAGCCCGGCAGCCTGATCACCTGGCGCTATCGCCTGAAGCTGCCCGGCGATGCATCGCTGCGCAGCGTCAAGGCCATCGAGCGCGAGGCCAAGGCCAAGTTTCCGGACGCCGGCTGGCGCATCCGCACCCGCGATCGCGCCGCGGCCGGCGCCGACCGCTTCGTTGAACGCCTGTCCTATTTCCTCACTCTTGTCGGGCTCACCGCCCTGATCGTCAGCGGCGCCGGCATCGCCAATGCCGTTTCCGCCTTTGTCGACCGTCGCACCGACTCGATCGCCACCTTGAAGTGCCTCGGCGCTCCCTCGGCCAGCGTCTTTGCCATCTACATGACCGAGATCCTGCTGGTCGGGCTGATGGCCGTTGCCATCGGCCTCGTGGCCGGAGCCTTGACCCCCCTTCTCGCCTATGAGTTCGTGAAGGACCTTCTTCCGCTGCCGCTCACCGCGCGGGTGGAGTGGTGGCCCCTGGCCATTGCCGGTCTGTTCGGCCTGCTGGTGACCATCGCATTTGCGATCTGGCCCATGGCCCAGACCCGGCATATCCCCGGTTCCGCCCTGTTTCGACACCGCGTCGCCGGCGCATCCGCCTGGCCGTCTATGCTTGAACTGGCCGCCATAGCTGCAAGCCTCGCAGCGATTGCCGCCCTTGCCTATGCGAGCTTCGACGACCGCCGCATCACGGTCTATTACCTCTTGGGCCTTGCCGGCAGCTTCATCGTACTGCTGGGCCTCGCCTGGGGCATCGTGAGACTGGCTGCTCGCGCTCCCAAGGCCAGTTCCGCCATCTGGCGCTATGCCATCGCCAATCTCAATCGCCCCGGTTCGGCGGCAATCTCGGTCATCCTGGCGCTGGGCCTGGGTCTTACCCTGTTCGTGGCCCTGGCGCTGACCGACCGCACCATCAGCCGCGAGCTGAGCTCGGGACTGGCCGACAAGGCGCCGGCCTTCTTCTTCCTCGATGTGCCCAACGGCGAGCGCCAGCAATTCATCGCCGCCCTTGAAGACCAGCCGGGGGTCAAGAGCATCGAATATGCCCCGATGCTGCGCGGCCGCATGGTCAAGGTCGGCGACACGCCCGCCGAGAAAGTGCAGGCTTCTCCCGATGCGGCCTGGGCGCTGCGCGGCGACCGCGGCCTCACCTATGCCGATACACTCCCCGAGGGCTCGACGCTCGTGGAAGGGGAATGGTGGCCGAAGGACTATGAGGGGCCGCCGCTGGTATCTTTCGTGGACGAGATCGCCAGAGGCATCGGCCTCGAGATCGGCGACAAGGTGACGGTCAATGTGCTGGGCCGCGATGTGACGGCAACCGTCGCCAACCTTCGCTCCGTCAACTGGCGCACTCTCAACATTAATTTCGTGATGGTATTCACGCCCAATGCGCTGCGGGCCGCGCCCCATAACCATCTCGTGACAGTCGAAATGAATGGCGGCGACGAGGCCAAGCTTCTCAACGCCATGGCCCGCGCTTTTCCGACCGTCACCGCCGTCCGGGTCAAGGACGCACTCGAAACGGTCAATGAGCTGCTGGGACAGATGCTGGCCGCAATCCGCGGCGCCAACGCCCTGACCCTCCTGACCGGCGTGCTGGTGCTGGCCGGCGCCCTGGCTGCCGGGCTGTCGAGCCGCATCTATGATGCCGTCGTTCTCAAGACCTATGGCGCCACCCGCCGCCAGCTGATCACTGCCTTCATGATCGAATATGCAAGCCTGGGCCTTGCCGCGGCTGTCTTTGGCGTGATTGCCGGTTCGCTGGCCTCCTGGTTCCTGGCCAAGTGGATCCTGGAAATGCCCTGGAGCTTTTCGGCCGCGACGGCCGCGCTGACCGCTCTCACCGCCATGCTGCTCACCATTCTCGGCGGCCTCAGCGTGACCTGGCGGGCCCTGTCGGCGCGGCCGGCCTTCTACCTGCGCAACGAGTAGCCTGAAGCAAAGTTGCTGCCGGGCGGCGCTTCAAGTAGAAGCCTTGGAACAGGACAGGACTTGGCGACGGGCATTTCGTGATGGTGGTACTGAACCGCATCTACACGCGCACCGGCGATGCCGGCGAAACCGCCCTCGGCACCGGCGAGCGCGTCTCCAAGGCGCATCTACGCATCCAGACCTACGGAACCGTTGACGAAACCAACGCCGTCGTTGGCATTGCCCGCCTGCACACCGCGGCCGAAACCTATCGCAAGCTCGACCAGATGCTGGCCCGCATCCAGAACGAGCTGTTCGACCTGGGCGCCGATCTCTGCATGCCGGAAAGCGGCTCGCAGCCTGACCACGAGCCCCTACGCATAGCGCCGGCCCAGTTCCAGCGGATCGAGGCGGAGATCGACGAACTCAACGCCGAGCTCTCTCCCTTGCGTTCCTTCGTGCTGCCCGGCGGTGATCCGGCCGCGGCCTACCTGCATCTGGCACGCACCGTCTGCCGCCGCGCCGAGCGCCTCATGGTGGAGTTGGCCGCGACCGAGGGCGAACACGTGAGCGACGGCGCGCTTGCCTACATCAACAGGCTCTCCGACTTCTTCTTTGTCGCCAGCCGCTGGGCCAATGCGAGGTCAGGCGGCGACGTGCTCTGGGTGCCGGGAAAGACCCGCTGATGTTCGTCCCCCTTCATGACGACACGCCGCTGCGGGTCATTCGCTTTCAGTGGATAACCGGCGCGATCATCCTTGCCAATTCCGTGCTCTTCCTGATGACCGGCGCCTTCACGGAAGCACCGGTTCTGGCGACGATTGCCACGGGCTACGGCGTGGTGCCGGGTGAACTCACCAGCAGCATTGAAGGCCAGTTCAATCCCATACCCGAGCCGCTGACACTCATCACCTACATGTTCCTGCATGGCAGTTGGCTGCATCTGCTTTCGAACATGCTGTTCCTCTGGGTCTTTGCCGACAACATCGAAGATGCATTCGGCCATGCTGCCTTCCTCATGCTCTATCTCCTCTGCGGCATTGCCGGCGCCCTTGCCCATACTGCCGTGGTGCCGCACTCGCCAGCCCCGCTGATCGGGGCATCGGGCGCCGTCTCCGGCATCCTTGCCGCCTATCTGCTGCTCTATCCGCGCGCCCGCATCTGGATCCTTTTCCTCATGCGAATTCCACTGCGCATATCGGCCGTCTATGTGCTGTCAGGCTGGTTCCTGCTGCAGGTCGTGAGCCTGTTCATCGTCAGCCCGGACGGCGTGGAAGTGGCCTGGTGGGCCCATATTGGCGGTTTCGTCTCCGGTCTGCTGCTCACCACCCTGCTGCGTTCGCGGCTTCTCATCAGAAGACCGGGCTGAGACCCTGCGTCGCAATTGGCATTGGCGTGCCGGTTGGAGAATTGACTTGCCGGGTACCGGTCACTAGTTTCCGGCGACTTTTCCGAAGAGGGACGTGATGAAGGTTTTGGTCGCTGTCAAGCGGGTCGTCGACTACAACGTCAAGATCAGGGTCAAGGCGGATGGTTCGGGCGTCGAGCTTGCGAATGTGAAGATGTCGATGAACCCCTTCGACGAGATCGGTGTCGAAGAAGCGGTCCGACTGAAGGAAGCAGGCAAGGCAACCGAGGTCGTCGCCGTGTCGATCGGTCCGGCCCAGGCGCAGGAAACGCTGCGCACCGCCCTGGCCATGGGCGCGGATCGTGCCATCCTGGTGAAGAACGACGACTATGTCGAGCCGCTTGGTATCGCCAAGATCCTGAAAGGCGTTGTCGAGGCCGAAAGGCCCGACCTCGTGATCCTTGGCAAGCAGGCAATCGACGATGATTGCAACCAGACCGGACAGATGCTGGCGGCCCTGCTCGGCTGGCCGCAGGCCACTTTCTGCTCGAAGCTCGAACCCGGCAGCGGCGAAGCCATCATCACCCGCGAGATTGACGGTGGACTGCAGACGCTCAAGGTGAAGATGCCGCTTGTCGTCACCACCGATCTCCGTCTCAACCAGCCGCGCTATGCCTCGCTGCCCAACATCATGAAAGCCAAGAAGAAGCCGCTCGAAGAGAAGAGCCCGGCCGATTACGGCGCCGACGTCAGGCCGCGCCTCAAGGTACTGAAGACCGAGGAGCCGCCCAAGCGCCAGGCCGGCGTCAAGGTGAAGTCGGTCGGTGAACTCGTCTCGAAACTCAAGGAAGCGGGAGCCATCTGACATGACCGTCCTCCTCATTGCCGAACACGACAACAGGGTCCTGAAAGACGCAACCCACAAGGCGCTGACCGCGGCATCCCAGATGGGCGGCGACGTGCATGTTCTTGTTGCCGGCAACAATGCCGGAGCTGTTGCCGCCGAGGCCGCCAAGCTGGCCGGCGTGAAGAAGGTCCTGCACGCCGACAGCGCCTCCTTCGAGCGGCCTGTGGCCGAGCCGATGGCCGCACTCATCGTCTCGCTCGCACCTGCCTATGACCATCTCGTCGCCGCGGCGACCACCAACGGCAAGAACTACATGCCGCGGGTGGCCGCCCTCCTTGACGTCATGCAGATCTCGGACATCTCGGAGGTGAAATCACCGGACACATTCGTGCGGCTGATTTACGCGGGCAACGCCGTGCAGACCGTTCAGTCGACCGACGCCAAGAAGGTCGTGACCATCCGTACCGCGTCATTTCCGGCGGCCGGTACCGGCGGTACGGCGGCCGTCGAGAAGGTCGATACGCCCGCCGATCCCGGCCTCTCGTCCTATCAGGGCGAGAATCTCTCGAAGTCGGACCGGCCCGAGCTCACGTCCGCCCGCGTCATTGTCTCGGGCGGCCGTGGCATGCAGAACGGCGAAAACTTCAAGCTTCTGGAGTCGGTGGCCGGCAAGCTTGGCGCCGCGGTTGGCGCCTCGCGTGCTGCTGTCGATGCAGGATATGTGCCCAACGACTACCAGGTGGGGCAGACCGGCAAGGTCGTCGCACCCGAACTCTATATCGCCGTGGGCATATCCGGCGCCATCCAGCACCTGGCCGGCATGAAGGACTCGAAGATCATCGTGGCCATCAACAAGGATGAAGAAGCGCCGATCTTCCAGGTGGCCGACTTCGGCCTGGTGGCCGACCTGTTCCAGGCCGTTCCGGAGCTCGACGCCGAGCTCGGCAAGCTTGCCAGATAGCCGGCTGGTTTGCGCCTCGCCATCGCAGGAAGCCGAGCGGAGCCCAGCTCTCAATTTTCGTCAGGCTTCGCCTCTTCCCGCCAGACGGGTACCAGGCCGCTCGCCCCGCCGAGCACCACGGTGGGGGCTTGCTTGCCCGGCTGTCCCGCAAGCGCATGCAGCAGGCGGAGGTTCATGAGTTCGGGATTGCCTTTGAGCAGGCGGGCGGAATTGGCGAGCGACCGCAGCGCGGCCTGCTCGCTGCGTGCCCGCTCCAGGGCGGCCAGCCCTTCCAGCCGGGCGCGTTCGAACTCGGCATAAAGCCTGCGGATTTCGGCGCTGAGAATGATGTCGCGGATGTGTGCGCTTTTGAGCACAACCCCGCGTGCCTCCGCTTTGGGAGCGAGAATGGTGGTCAACTCGGCATCGAGGGCGGCGCGCTCGTCGATCAGCTTTTCCAGCGGCCGGCTTGCCGCGAGTGATCGCAATGCCAGCACCAGGTCCGCGTGCAGTCCCGCCAGATAGTCCCCCGCCGTCTCTTCGAACAACCGGCGTGGCTCGGTGATCACAAAACTCACCAGCGCCGTAATCTTGAACTGGAGACGATCCTGGGCGAGCACTTCCTGGGCGTTGACCGTCAGGTACTGCTCCGACTTCGGCAACGTATGAAGCTTCCGATTGAGAAGCAGCCAGTAGCGGCCGGGCCCGACTTCGCGTTCGAACTTCCCGTCCTTGTAGAGGAGCCCGTACTGCCATTCGAAGACAGTGTGATCAATGGACAGCAAGCCCCTGCGGCGCATGACCATGAGCACCGCCGCAAGCCCTATGGCCAGAATAACAACAACGCCAAGCCTTTCCATTGCCCTCTCCGTCTATCGGCCTTCCGGCGCCGCAGTCCCCGGCGCGGGGGTTTTTCACCCGCATGGCGCCGCAAACAGCCTCGCCCGAGGGCGATGGCGCCGGAAGGCACTGAGGAGTTGAACCCCTTTGCTACCAAGAGGCGGAAGTTCACCCCGCAGCCGGGGGCGCTACGCGCCCCCCGCGGCCTGCTCCAGCCTCGCAGGCCGCATCCTATCAAATCGTGGAGGCGCCGCCATCCCGGCTCGGAACGGCCGGGCCGGCAGCCGGAAACCCTCGCCAAAGGCTGGAAACAGCGCTGTTTTTGTCGATGCTGCACGTGCGAAATCCACTTGCGGGAGGCGCTGGGGCGATATAGGCTCCGGCGCCTTTATCACTTGGATTTTTGAACAAGATGCAAATCAAGAAAGTCGGCGTCATTGGCGCCGGTCAGATGGGCAACGGGATCGCCCATGTCTGCGCCCTCGCTGGGTATGACGTCGGCCTCTATGACATACTGCCGGCCCGTGTCGAGGCAGGCTTGGCGACCATCAACGGCAATCTTGCCCGCCAGGTGAAATCCGGGCGTATCACCGAGGCTGACCGCGAGGCCGCCCTGAAGCGCATTGTGCCCGTGGCGTCTTTCGAGGGATTTGGCGATTACGACCTGGTGATCGAGTCGGCTGTTGAGGACGAACAGGTCAAACGCAAGATCTACCAATCCCTCTGTCCGCATCTCTCGCCCAAGGCCCTGCTCGGAACCAACACGTCATCGATTTCCATCACACGCCTTGCCGCCGCGACCGACCGGCCTGAAAAATTCATGGGCATTCACTTCATGAATCCGGTGCCGGTCATGGAACTGGTCGAACTGATCCGTGGCATCGCCACCGAGGATGCGACCTTTGCGGCGGTCAAGGATTTCACCCTCTCCCTGCACAAGACCATCGCCGTCTCCGAGGATTTCCCCGCTTTCATCGTCAACCGCATCCTGCTGCCGATGATCAACGAGGCGGTCTATACGCTTTACGAGGGCGTGGGCAATGTCGAGGCCATCGACACGGCCATGAAGCTGGGAGCGCGCCATCCCATGGGCCCGCTGGAGCTTGCCGATTTCATCGGCCTCGACACCTGCCTGTCGGTGATGCAGGTGCTTTACGAGGGCCTCGCCGACTCGAAATACCGACCCTGCCCGCTCCTGGTGAAGTATGTCGAAGCCGGCTGGCTTGGCCGCAAGACCAACCGCGGCTTCTACGACTATCGCGGCGAGAAGCCGGTGCCCACCCGGTAGGTTGCGGCGCCAGGCTCAGCTCAGCTTGCCCTCGGCCAGTGCCGCCTTGATCAGCGTAACGGCTTCGGGGCTCGACCAGTCCGCAGGCCCCAGCATCCGGCCGACCTCCCGCCCCTGGCGATCGATCAGCAGCGTCGCCGGCAGGCCGACGGCCTGGATCGCGTAGAGCGTCTGTGCCGACTTGTCGACATAGAGCTTGAGTGCCGTCGCTCCCGTTTCGATGAGGAAAGCCGCCGAGGCCTCGATCCCCTTGCGGTCGACGCTGATCGCCACCACCTCGAATTCGGGTGAGCCCAGCATTTCCTGAAGCTTGGCCAGATCGGGCATTTCCTTCCGGCACGGCGCACACCAGGTCGCCCACAGATTGAGCAGGACGACGCGTCCCCGCCATTGCTCGATGGAAACCTGCTGGCCGTCTTCGTTAAGGAACACCAGGTCGGGTAGCACCTCGCGCTGCGGTTTGATCACAAAGGCCGCAAGCGCTCCGCGCGCCAGTTCCCGGGTCACTGCGGAAGGCGGCGTCGCCACCACCGCCGCAGTCTCCGCCGATGCCTCGGCACTGCTTTGCGCGTCCACCTTGCTTTCGTCGCTGCGAAGCACGTAAATGCCGGCAACTCCGGCAATGACGCCCACCGCCGCGCCTGTGGCAATGCTGAACTTCATCGGCATGGGACGCTCTCCGGGTCAGACTGGGATCGAAAGTGCGCGAAAATGACTAACAAAATGTGGGGCGGCCGGTTTGCCTCGGGTCCGGATGCCATCATGGAGGAAATCAATGCCTCTATCGGCTTTGACCGGCGCCTGTTCGCACAGGACATCGCCGGCTCCAAGGCGCACGCGGCAATGCTCGCCAAGCAGGGCATCATCTCGAAGAACGATGCGGCGGAAATTGGGCGGGGCCTCGACGCCGTGGCCGCTGAGCTCGCCAGCGGGAAGTTCAAGTTCTCGCGCGCCCTCGAAGACATACATATGAACGTCGAGTCCCGTCTCAGGGGCTTGATCGGCGAGCCCGCCGGCCGGCTCCACACGGCACGTTCGCGCAACGACCAGGTGGCGACCGATTTCCGGCTCTATGTCCGTGATGCCATCGACCATCTAGACGATCAGCTTAAGGACCTGCAGCTGGCGCTCGCCGAGAAGGCGGCAGCCCATTCCGCTGCAATCATGCCGGGCTTCACCCACCTTCAGGTTGCCCAGCCCATCACTTTCGGCCATCACTGTCTGGCCTATGTCGAGATGTTCGCCCGCGACCGCTCGAGACTTTCCGATGCGAGGCGGCGCATGAACGAGAGTCCCTTGGGCGCTGCGGCTCTTGCCGGCACCTCATTTCCCATCGACCGCGCCATGACCGCACGCGCGCTCGGCTTTGACCGGCCGATGCGCAACTCCCTCGATGCCGTCGCCGACCGCGACTTCATCCTCGAGACCCTCGCGGCCGCAGCGATCTGCGCCACGCATCTGTCGCGTCTCGCAGAGGAGATCGTCATCTGGTCGACGGCCCAGTTCCGCTTCGTCAAGCTCTCCGACCGCTTCACCACCGGCTCCTCGATCATGCCGCAGAAACGCAATCCCGATGCCGCCGAACTGGTCCGCGCCAAGCCGGGCCGCATCCTCGGTGCCCTGACGGCCCTGCTGGTCGTCATGAAGGGCCTGCCGCTCACCTATTCCAAGGACATGCAGGAGGACAAGGAACCGGCCTTCGACGCGCTCGACAATCTCTCGCTGGCTATCGCCGCGACCGCCGGCATGATCCGCGATCTTGAGCCCGACACCGAAGCCATGCGCACCGCCGCCGCGTCCGGCTTCTCGACGGCCACCGACCTTGCCGACTGGCTGGTGCGCAACCTTCGCATGCCATTCCGCGAGGCACATCATGTAACCGGCAGCCTCGTTGCCCTGGCCGAACAACGAGGCTGCGGACTCGCCGAGCTGCCGCTTGCCGACATGCAGAAGCTCGAGCCCCGCATAACCCGGGACGTTTACAGGGTGCTCACCGTCGAAGCTTCGGTGGCCTCCCGCCGCAGCTTTGGCGGCACTGCCCCCGCCAATGTGCGGCGCGAAGCAAAGCGCTGGCTGAGGCTGCTCATGTCCTGATAGAGTGATCGAACATGTCCTTGCGAACCCTGCTCTCCGCCTTGCTGATCTGCGTGACGCTTGCGGCCTGTGGTGTCCGCGGCGATCCCAAGCCGCTCGACCCGAAGACCACAGGCGAGGCACAATAGGACCGCGGCCATGCATCATTTCGCCTACCGCAACGGCGTGCTGCATGCCGAGGATGTCGACCTGAGCATGGTTGCTGAGGAAATCGGCACCCCTTTCTACTGCTACTCCACTGCCACGCTCGAGCGCCATTATCGTGTCTTCGACGAGGCCTTCCGCGATACCGACCACCTCATCTGCTATGCCATGAAGGCTAATTCCAACCAGGCGGTCATCAAGACCATGGCCGATCTGGGGGCAGGTGCCGACGTCGTATCCGAAGGCGAGCTGCGCCGCGCCCTCGCGGCCGGCATCCCGGCCCGCAAGATCGTCTTCTCAGGTGTCGGCAAGACCGCCCGCGAAATGGCCCTCGGCCTCAAGGAAGGAATCGCCTGTTTCAATGTCGAGTCGGAACCCGAGCTCGAACTCCTGTCGGGCGTGGCGCAGCGCACCGGCCAGCGCGCCACTGTCTCGATCCGCGTCAATCCCAATGTCGATGCCCGGACCCATCACAAGATCACCACCGGCCGCGCCGAAGACAAGTTCGGAATTTCCTACGCGCGCGCACCTGAAGTCTACGACCGCGCAGCGGCGCTGCCCTTCGTCGAGGTGTCTGGGATCGACATGCATATCGGCAGCCAGATTACCGAGCTTGAACCCTTCGAGCGGGCCTTCTCGCTCATGGCCGAACTTGCCCGCGAGCTGAAGGCCCGCGGTCACAACATCAGCCATCTCGACCTGGGCGGCGGCCTCGGCGTGCCCTATCGCGGCACCAACGACGTCCCTCCGCATCCGGACGAGTATGCCGCCATGGTCAGGCGCACGCTGGGCGGCCTCGGTCTTCGCCTGGTACTAGAGCCCGGGCGCATGATCGTCGGCAATGCCGGCATCCTGGTTTCGCGGATCGTTTACGTAAAGGACGGCGATGAAAAACGCTTCATCATTCACGACGCGGCCATGAACGATCTGATCCGTCCGACGCTTTATGATGCCTATCACGAGATCATCCCGGTGCATGAGCCGGCTCCGGACACGCCGCACATGACCGCCGATCTCGTGGGTCCGATCTGCGAATCAGGCGATTATTTTGCCAAATCGCGGAAACTGCCGCAGGTTGCGGCTGGCGATCTCCTCGCAACCATGACCGCTGGCGCCTATGGCGCTGTCCTGTCTTCGACCTACAATTCTCGCCCCCTGATCGCCGAAGTTCTTGTTAAGGAAGGAAAATGGTCGCTGGTCCGGCCGCGGCAGAGCTTCGATGAACTGATCGGCCTCGATCGGTTCGCGGCGTGGCAATCTGTGCGGTAACGGAAGATTACCGATCAATTTGAAGTGAGAGGCACGCTTTCGCCGCACTGTGTTAGTATCCGTCAACCATGAGACAGAGGCTGGACGGCAAAATCCTCCAGGCCCAACTGGTGTTGGCCTGGGAAGCGATCTGGAACGCTGCATTTCCGGCCGTCATGATCCTGGGTGGGTTTGCGCTGGCGGTTCTCTCAGGCTTGCTGGCAAGTCTCCCGGATATCATGCGCTTCTCCGCACTGGCCGTCTTTGTCATCGGCCTTGCCTGGTCGCTCAGGCCCTTCTTCCGCCTGCGCCTGCCCGACCGCGGCGCCGCCATCCGTCGCATCGAGACCGAAACGCAGTTATCGCATCATCCCGTTGCCACCGCTTTTGACACGCTGGCCGATCCGGCACCAGAACCGGAGACGGCGCTGATCTGGCAGGCCCACAAGCTTCGCCAACTGGCAGGTCTCAAGAACCTGAAATCGGGACCGCCCCGCTCGGCGTGGAAGCGGCTCGATCCCTACGCCGCCCGCCTGCCACTGGCGCTCGCGTTGCTCGCGAGCCTGTTACTCTACCGCGGTGACCCGGCGGGCAGCCTGGCCGATGCGCTCCGCGTGGCCCCCCCGCCCGCCGCCATAACCGTGAGTCTCGATGCCTGGATCAAACCGCCCGCCTACACCGCGAAACCGCCATTGATGCTGACCAGCGAGGCCACGCTGCAGCGCCTGGCGGAAAATCCCGAGCTCCTTGTTCCTGAGAATTCCGTGCTGTCGGTTCGCGTTCACAATGCTGGTGAGCCGGAGCTTGCACTCTATGAGTTGCTCCCCACTGGCGAGGCCGGCGAGGCACTGGCCGGCAGCCGGGCCGGATTCAGGAGTGAAGGTGCGGCCTCCCAGGCCACTCTCAAGCTCGACCGGCCCATGCGCGTGGTGGTACGCGACGGCAGGACCGGTCTTGCCGACTGGCAGTTTGCCCTCATCCCAGACGCCCCGCCCGCTGTCGCCTTTGCCAAGGACCCCGCCGGCGAGGAAGGCCGCCTCGCGGTGGCCTGGAAGGCATCCGACGACTATGGACTTGCCCGCATCGAGCCGGAAATCGCCATTGCCGACATGCAGGAAGGCGGCATCGGCGTTGCCGGCAACGGCGTGTTCCTCTTCGATCCGCCGGAATTTCCCATCGCCCTGAAGAAGAACTCCGCCAAGGAGGCGGCCGACACCACACGTCACGACCTGACCGCGCATCCTTGGGCGGGGCTCGTCGTCGACATAAAACTCAAGGCAAGGGACGTCGGCGGACGCGTATCGGAGACCGAAACACGTTCGGTCAAGCTGCCTGAGCGCTATTTCTTCAAGCCTTTGGCCAGAGCCCTCGTTGAGCAGCGCAAACTGCTGGTTATGAACCCCGATGAAACGATCCCCGTACAGCGCATGCTCAGGGCCTTGCTGCGCTATCCCGACGGACTGGTCGAGAAGTCCGGCCACTACATCGCCATTCGCACGGTGATTTCCCAGCTGTCGCACATCAAGAGCCACGACGACGTTCGCGCCGCCATCGACACATTGTGGAAGATTGCGCTCAATATCGAGGAGGGCGACCTCGCCGATGCCAAGGCCGAACTCGATGCGCTGCGCAAGGAGCTCGAGCGTGCCCTGGCTGAAGGCGCCTCGCCGGAGCGCATCGCCGAACTGATGCAGAAGATGCGCCAGGCGATGGATCGCTATCTCGAGCAGATGATGGCCGAGATGCAGCGGCAGCTGAAACAGAATCCCGGTGCCCTGCAGAACCAGCAGCGTCAGGCGGGGCGGGAGATCAGGCAGGAAGACCTGCAGAAGATGCTCGACATGATCGAGCGGCTGGCGCGCAATGGCGCCAACGATGCGGCCCAGGAAATGCTGCAGCAGCTGGAAAACATCCTGAGAAACCTGCAGGCCGGCATCCCGCAGCAGATGGATGGCCAGCGCGATTCGCCCATGGGCCAGATGCTGGACGAGCTGTCCGAACTCATGCGCCGCCAGCAGCAGTTGATGGATGACACCCAACGCCTGCCGGAGCAGGGCATGGAGGGTCAGATGGGCGAGATGCAGGAGGGCCAGGAGCCCGGCGCCCGCGGCCAGCGCCCGAGCCCCGGCGATCTCGCCGACCAGCAGCAGGCCCTCGAGCGCATGCTCCAGGAACTCATGGACCAGATGGGCCAGAATGGCATGCAGCCACCCAATGCTCTGGGCCAGGCCGGCAAGGAAATGCAGGGCGCCACCGGTGCCCTTGGCAAGGGCGAGCGCCGCCGCGCCCTCGGAAACCAGGGCGAGGCGTTGAATCAGCTTCGCCTGGGTGCCCAAAGCATGGTGCAGCAGATGATGCAGCAGCAGGGCACCGGCGCTCAGGGCAGCCCCGGCCGCCATGGCGAAGCCCGTGGTGACGATCGCGATCCCCTTGGACGGCCTCTGCCCACCCAGGGTGAGGATTTGGGGCCTGACCGCGACATGTTGCCGTCTGAAATGGCGATTCGCCGGGCTCGCGAAATTCTCGACATGTTGAGGTCGCGTTCCAATGCCGCCGACATTCCGCGCATCGAGCGCGAATATCTGGAACGGCTGTTGCGGGGGCTTTACTGAGGCCGTGAAACGGCAACCATCGGCCCCAGCGGAAAGAGCCCGTCCGACCGGCTGCCATAATGCAGGCTGGAAATCGAACCGTCGAGGAACAGCGCGTCGCGCACACCCAGCCCATCCCTGAACAGGCTGGCGAAGGCATGGAACGTAACGGCATCTTCGGAGATCGCGAATACGACCTTGTTGCGCCCGATTACACCCACGCCATTTCGCCGCTTGAATGACGTGCTTTTACTACCGAATTTCGGGTGAATGGCGCCATCGATCACCAGCATCGGCCCCGATTGCGTCGCATAGTCCGCTTTGATGCCTGAGCGGAGGAACGCCCCTGTCTCCATAACCCCGGCCCTGCCTTCGGCGATGTAGAAAACGCCATTGGGCTTCAGGTGGAAATTGCCGTAGCCGTCCCGCGTATTGGCTTTGCGCAAGCGCACGCCATTCTCGACATAGAGGCCGATGGGCCTGAGACCCTCGTCATACATGCCGGCATTCATGGCGAACAGTAGCTGCTCGCCCCGCCGCGCCAGCAGGCTCTGCAGCGCCGCGAATGAGCCGAGCGGCGCGCCGTCCTCGTCCGCAGCATAGAGCCTGATATCCATGCTGCTGACATCGATCGTGCAAACGGTGTAGCGGGCATCCTCGTGCACAACCGGACGGCACAGATCCTCCTCTGCCAGCGCCGGACTCCACGCCAGCACCACCAGGATCGTCCAAAGCAGAAGACGGGCCGCCCGCATTAAACCAGACCCACCTGCCTCGACTCCCTTCGATGCCCACCAGCGCGAGCTGTGCCGGAACTGCTCATGCATTCAATTCCGTCCGACAATTCATTGGTGTGCGGCGACAAGCCACAGATCAGCAGTTGAGTGCATGGATGTCCAGGTTGCATGTGAGGTTGTTCGTTCGCCTTTTCCGTCGCACCGGGCGACGTGAATCGCACCTGACCGTCATGGCCAGATTGCCCGGAGCTTTCCAGCGCGGACAAGACGTCATTGGGTCGCGCTGCAGCGCTGCCGGCGTCACGCCGCTTCGACGGTAACGAACGCCTCGTTGTACGCGGGCTGGCCAGCGGGCGACCAGCGTGGCGGCGTCAGGCCGTTAACGGCAAAATCCGCGTTCCACCACTTGCCCTCGAGGGCGACAACACCGGGTCTTACGGTTCCGCCAATGGAAATCCGCGCGCCGATGCAGTGACTGCCGGCGCGCACCATCACGCTGGCGCCCTCCGTCAGACCACGCGCTGCCGCATCCGCTGCGTGCATCTGCAGTCTGGGCTCGCCAGCCGACTGGCGCTGGCGTGCCATGTTTGCGAATGTGGTGTTCAGGAAATAATGGCCCTTGGGGGTCAGCAGCTGGAGCTGGCCCGCCACCGGGGGCGGCGGAGCGGTAACAGGCCCGTCGCAGATCCTCAGCTTTACATCGCGCGCGGCGATGGCCGGACGTTTCTGTGGCGCCTGCCGCCAGCCCGCCGCCAGCAATTCTGCGAGCGACCAGCCCGCGGGCATGGTGGCCGCGGCGATCTCCGCATCGCTTTCGCGCAAGGCGGGGTGATCAAGGCCAAGCGCTTCGGCCAGCCCCCGCATGATGGCGCCGGAACTCCGCGCCTCGCCCATCGGGGCCAGCGCCGGCATATTGGCAAGCACGTAGTCGTGGCCCCAGGCGCCCTGGACATCAAGATGTTCAAGCTGCGTGGTAGCGGGCAGCACGATATCGGCAAAGCGCGCCGTATCGGTGAGGAAGTGGTCGGCGACCACCGTGAAGAGGTCGTCGCGCGCCAGGCCGCGGGCCATGCGCTGGCCGTCGATCTGGGTCGCCGCCGGATTGGCCGACCACACCATGAAGGCCTTGATGGGCGGCGACAGCGTCTGGTCAGTCAGGACTTCGGCGAGTCGGGCCCCCGGCACCTGTCGCGCCGGACTGCTGCGCAGGTCGGCCCGCTCTGCCCGGCTCTCGTCGAAATCGGGAAAACTGAAGAAGAACAGGCCGCCGCCGCGCTCGCGCCAGTGGCCGCCGAGGATGGCGAGCGCCGAAAGCGCCCGCACCACCGTGTCACCGTTTGCCGCCTGCTGCAGGCCGACGCCGCCGCGGATGAGGGCGGGCCGTGCCGAGGCGAAATCCTCGGCGAAGCTTGCAATCGCATCCGCCGCGAGACCCGTCGCCGCCGCCGCCTCGTCGAAGGTCCAGGGTTCCACCGCCCTTTCGTAGTCTGCGAGGTCGGCCACCCAAAGCTCCGCAAGCTCACGATCGGCACGCCCTGTCTTCAGGAGATGGCGTCCGACGGCTGCCGCCAGGACCGCATCGCTGCCGGGAACGGGCGCCAGATGAACATCGCATTGTCTGGTGGTGCGGGTGACGCGCGGGTCGATGGCAATGATTTTGGCACCTTTCTTTCGTGCCTCGGCAATGAAGTGCCAGTGGTGATGCGAGGTTGTCAGTACGTTCTGCCCCCACAGCACGATGAGACGGGCCTCGCTGGCCACGGTCGGATCCAGGACGACGGGATGGCCCTCTCGCCCCAGGGCCGCGGCCGAGGCGCTGCACACCCCACCCTGGGTGCGGCTTGAGCCCAGCACGTTGAAGATCCGCATCAGCGCGAAGCGCTGCACCGCGCCCATCGAACCAAGATAACAGAATGGCAGGAGTGCCGCCCCGCCATGCTCGGCAATGATGGCCCGGAAGCGGGCCGCAATCTCCCTGAGCGCTTCTTCCCAGGAAATGCGGGCAAACGCGCCGGATCCCTTCGGCCCGGTCCGCTTCAGGGGATAGAGCAACCTGTCTGGAGCGGTGAGGCGAGTTTCGTAGTCGCGCACCTTGGCGCACAGTACGCCGCGGGTGATCGGATGGTCCCTGGCACCCTCGACGCGGATGACCCGGCCATCTTCGACATGTACCACCCAGGCGCAACTGTCCTGGCAATCGAGTGGGCAGCATCCCTTGATGTCCATGGCGGCATTTTCGGCCTGCGCCGGCCGCCTGTAAAGGCGGGGCAGTCCCTCTTTCTTCCAAACTGGCAGGCCGGCATTGCAACCGGACCTTTGCCATTTGACTTGCAGGGTCAGAGCGTTAAATAGCCCTGCAATTCACATAATCGGGACCACCGCGAAATGGCCAAGCCGCGTACGCTTTACGACAAGATCTGGGACGATCATCTCGTTCACGAGGCGGACGACGGCACCTGTCTTCTCTATATCGACCGCCACCTCGTCCACGAGGTGACCAGCCCGCAGGCCTTCGAGGGCTTGCGCCTCTCCGGCCGCAAGGTGCGCCATCCTGAAAAGACTTTGGCGGTTGTCGATCACAACGTGCCCACCACCGACCGCCGTCAGGGCATCACCGAACCGGAAAGCCGCATCCAGGTCGAAACCCTGGCCCAGAACGCCAGGGACTTCGGCATCGAGTATTTCAATGAGCTGGACAGGCGCCAGGGGATTGTCCACGTCGTGGGTCCCGAACAGGGCTTCACGCTGCCCGGCACCACCATCGTGTGCGGCGACAGCCACACTTCGACCCATGGCGCTTTCGGCGCCTTGGCCCACGGTATCGGCACCTCGGAAGTCGAGCATGTGCTGGCCACCCAGACGCTGATCCAGAAGAAGGCAAAGAACATGCTTGTCCAGGTCGACGGCAAGCTGAAGCCGCACTCGACCGCCAAGGACATCATCCTCGCCATAATCGGCGAGATCGGGGCCGCCGGCGGAACCGGTTCGGTGATCGAGTATGCCGGCGAGGCGATCCGCGATCTCTCCATGGAAGGCCGCATGACCGTCTGCAACATGTCGATCGAGGGTGGTGCGCGGGCGGGCATGGTGGCGCCCGATGACAAGGCCTTCGACTATTTGAAGGGCCGCCCCAAGGCGCCCCAGGGGGATGCCTGGGATCAGGCGCGACGCTACTGGGATACGCTGCACACCGACGACGGCGCCCATTTCGATCGGGTCGTGAAGCTGGACGCCGGCGCCCTGCCTCCCATTGTCTCCTGGGGCACCAGTCCGGAGGACGTCGTTGCGGTCACCGGTGCCGTCCCCGATCCCGACACCATCGCCGACGAGGGCAAGCGCCAGTCGAAATGGCGTGCCCTCGAATACATGGGCCTGAAACCCGGCACGAAGATTACCGACATCGAGCTTGACGTCGTGTGGATCGGCTCGTGTACCAATGGCCGCATCGAGGACCTGCGCGAAGTGGCGAAGATCGTCGATGGCAAGAAGATTTCCGGAAGGCTCGCCTATGCCATGATCGTGCCGGGCTCAGGCTTGGTAAAGCAGCAGGCCGAGAGCGAAGGACTGGACAGGATCTTCAAGGCGGCAGGTTTCGAGTGGCGCGAACCCGGCTGCTCCATGTGCCTCGGCATGAACCCGGATCAGCTGAAGCCCGGCCAGCGCTGTGCCTCGACCTCGAACCGCAACTTCGAGGGCCGGCAGGGCTATCGTGGCCGTACCCATCTGGTCAGCCCGCAAATGGCTGCGGCGGCGGCTCTTGCCGGGCGCTTTGTCGACGTCCGTCAGCTCGGCTGAATGCAGCGCCGTTCCATCTCGCGACGGGCCAGATAGGCTTCGGCGCCCTCATCCAGAGCGACATCGCTCCATCTGAGCAGGGAGCCGCGAGTGACATCATGAAGGAGCGTTGCCCTGTGTGCGAGCCCGATCGGCAGCAAGTCCTCGTCGAGGGAACGCCGGGCCGGCAGACACTTGGCGAACACCGTGTGGCCGCCCTCGCCATCGAGAACATCGCCTGACTGGAGATCGCGTTTGGCGACGGCCACCGCATCACCCCTGAAGGCCGTGGGCGCGCCCGTCGCTTCACCCCTGAGCACTACGCAGAGCACCGAGATCGCCAGTTCGAGCCCGATCAGATGATAGGGCCGGTACATGGCGGCAAAACGCCCGCTCGAGTCGGTGCGCAGACCGTACTGGCGGAATGCGGCAGCCGCATACTCGTTGACTGCCTCAACGATCACGAACACGCCCCAGCGCAGGTCGCGGAAAACCGGCCTGCCGTCGCGTTCCACGCTTGAGACCACCTCCACGGTACCCGCTGACTCCAGCTGCCCGCCCTTGTGCCTTGGCCGCAGCACATGCGCCAGATCGTCGACCCCGCAGGGCGGAAACCGCAGGCCATCGGGCGGCGCGGCAAGGTCACAGGCATTGGTGACCGCCGCCATCTCGATGGCCGATTTGGTACCGTCGAGGAAAGAGTTGAACATTTGCGGGTTCATGCCCGCCCGCTTGGCCTCCTCCGCCGTCACACCATAGTGGCCCCAGACCTCGTCGGGCGTCACATAGTGATAGGCGGGCAGGTACTTCGTGCCCTTGCCGGCACATATCACCCGAAAGCCCGTTGCCCGCGCCCAGTCGACCATCTCGGCAATAAGGGCCGGTTGATCTCCATAGGCCAGAGAGTAGACGACTCCCGCCTCGGCTGCCTCGATAGCCAGCAGCGGCCCGGCCAGCGCATCGGCCTCGACATTGACCATGATGACATGTTTGCCCGCGGCAATGGCAGCACGGGCATGGCGGATCCCGGCAGCCGGGTTCCCCGTGGCCTCAATCACCACCTCGATGTCGCTGCGCCGTGCCAGCGCGGCACCGTCATCGAGCTGAGCGATCTTGATGGTGCGGTCCTGTCCCCAGCCGGCCGCGAGGCAGGCAGCGATGCCGCGGCCAGGCTGCACATCGGCGATCGCCGCGACTTCCAGGCCTGGTATGCCCGGGACTTGTGCCAGGAACATGGTGCCGAACTTGCCAGCACCGACGAGGCCCACCCGCACCGGTCGTTGCAGTGCAGCACGGCCGGCCAGCATTCGATAGAGGTTCATTAACCACCCCCCGGCAAAACATCCACCGGAACAGTTGATTAATGCTTGCTGAACACTCCGTTAAGGCTTATGTCACCGGCGGGGCGATATGGTGACGATATGATCAAGATATCGCCTCAAATACCGGGGGTTTTTTGAAGTGAATACCGTTCCCACTGCCGATGCGCGCTTCCTGCGCCGCATACTCGTGATGCTGGTCGTTCTGACCGTGTTTACAGGCCTTGCAGCCGCCCTCGCGACGGTCAATGCCATGTCTGCCCGGGGGATGGACATCTGCCAGGCAACCGGCTTTCTCTGCAGCAACTGAGCGATCTCCGGGCTCCGTCGCTCGAAGAGTTTGAGCGGCTGGCGCGCCAGGCGTGGAGCGCACTTCCGCCCCAGTTCCGCGCGCTATGCGAAGACATCGTCATCGTCATTGAGGATTTCCCCGCCGAAGATGTCCTGCGCGAGATGAACGCGCAGAGCCCTTTCGACTTGCTGGGCCTGTTTCAGGGTGTTGGTCTGGCCCATGGCAGTGCCGTTCCGGAAAGTGGCGTCATGCCGAACCGTGTCCTCCTGTACCGGCGGCCCATTCTGGATTACTGGGCCGAATACAATGAGACCCTCGGGGCCATCGTCACCCATGTGCTGGTGCACGAGATTGGCCACCACTTCGGCCTGTCCGACGCGGATATCGATCGCATCGAGAGCGAGGTGCAATGACGCCGGATAATGATGCCCGTCGCGGCCTGGAAAGGATGCAACAGCAATCCGAGAAGCTGCTCGGGGAGGATCGGCAGCCTGAAGCCAGCGACGATCCCATGGAGGTGCTCGGCCGGCGCATTGCCAGGGTGCTGTCGATTGCGATTGCGGTGGGCCTCATTCTCTATCTTTGGCACACCTATCTCTGAGCCCGGCGGCGATGCCTCAACGCGAGTCCTTGTACCGGAACCACGCATAGGCGCCGCGCAGATAAAGTGCGCGAAGCCCGGGCAACGGAAACCGCGCCAGCCGCCGTGTGATCACCGGTGGCAGGACTTTCTCGGCAGGCTTGTTCATCATGCGTGCCACCATCCGTCCGCAGAGGCTCGCCATGGCCACGCCATTGCCGTGATAAGCAATCGCAGTCCACACCGTCTGACGCCGGTCGAGAGGCCCGACAAAGGGCACCAGATCATAGGCAAGGCACACGAACCCCCGCCAGAAATGCGTGATCTCGGCACGGCCGAAGACCGGGAACATGGCCCGCAATGTGGCGATCATGTTCGCCCGCATGGGCGCCGCGCCGCCATCTGACGCGTCGGTTCCGCCGCGGCCGCCGAACAGGAACCGGCCATCCGGCAGAAGCCGGAAGTAGTGCAGCAGGATGCGCGAGTCGAATGCCAGGACCTGCGAAGTCCAACCCTGTTCCGTGCGTTCCTCAGGAGTGAGAGGGCGCGTCACGATGATATTGGACAGCGCCGGCATGAGCCGGCCGCGATGCCAGGGCGAAATGTCCTCGGGTGTATAACCGTTCGTCGCCACCAGCACGCGCCTGGCGCGCAGGGATCCTGATGCAGTGGCCAGAACATGCATACCATCCCGCTCCTCCCAGCGCACGACGCGCGAGTGCCCGTGAATGATGGCGCCCGCCGCAACAGCGGCTGCCGCCAGTCCTCGCACATACCTGAGGGGATGCAGACCAAAGCCCGTCGGATTCCACAGGCCGCCATGGCAGGCGGGCGACCAGGCGCCGCGCCGCTTGAGTTCGTCCGGCGGAAGAACTTCCAGTGTCTCGCCGAAAGTTTCTGCCATGAACCGCTTCTCTTCGGCGAATGCCGTCATCCGGTTGGCAAGATGAGCAAGGGTGATTTCGCCGCCGTCGCTCGTCCAGGCGTCGATCGCGTAGCGGCGGCAGTTCTCCCTGACCAGCGCAACCGACTCCTTCATTGCAGCGTAATAGTCGCGTGTAGCCGGCAGGCCGTACCGGGAGATCATCGAGCCGTAGGCCAGCTTGTGCGAGCCGATACAGGCGAAGCCGCCATTGCGGCCGGAAGCACCCCAGCCTGGCGCCGCCGCCTCGAGTACCCGGACATCCGCCTTGAACTGCTCGCGCAACTCCAATGCCGCCGACAGCCCGGTATAGCCGGCACCAATGATAGCAATATCGCAGGCCGCCTCCCCTTCGAGCGGCACCGTGGCAACGCCAAGCGGTTCGGCGCTGTCCTCCCAGTAGCTTGCCACCGGGCGGTCGAAATGCAAAGCGTCGGGATGGGTCGTTGATGGCATGACTGTTGATCCGGCGGATCGGCTGGCCTAGCACTGGCGGCCGGAATTCAAAAGAGGCAGGGCATGAAGGCGCTGGTTCTGGGTGCGGGTATCGTCGGCATGACGACCGCCTATGAACTCTGCCGGGACGGGCATGACGTCACCGTCATCGACCGCGAAGCAGAACCTGCCTCATTCACCTCCTACGCCAATGCCGGACTGTTTGCGCCGGCTCATGCCTATGCCTGGTCCTCCCCTGCTGCCCCGAAAATCCTCCTGCGCTCGCTGTGGCGCAACGATCAGGCACTGCGCTTCCGCCCGACCGCTGACCCTGCCTTCTGGAAGTGGATGTGGCGCTTCTGGCAGCAGTGCAGCGGCGAGCGCGCGGCGTTGAACACACGCCGCAAGGCGCGGCTTTGCCTGTATTCGCTGGGTGTCTTCCACGAAACCCTGAAGGTGACTGGCATCGACTATGACGGGCGCAGGGGCGGCCTGCTTTACTTCTATCGCTCCGCTGCCGCCTTTGAAGCGGCGGCCGCAAAGTCTGAAATTCTGCGTGCCGAAGGCATCGAGATCAGGACGCTTGACCGGGACGCCGTCGCTGCGACCGACCCCGCGCTTGCGCCAGTCAAGGAACTTGTTGCCGGCGCACTCTTCGCTCCCGGCGATGAAAGCGGTGACTGCCGGCTGTTTGCCAGAAGGCTGGCCGGCTGGCTGAAGCCGCGCGGCGTAGCATTCCGCTTTGAAGAGACGGTCACCGGCTTCACCCGGGCCGGCGGCCGCGTCGAGGCGGTTATCACCGACAAGGGGCGATACGCAGCCGATGTCATCGTCCTCTGCCTTGGGGTCTATTCGCCCCACCTCGCAAGGCAGCTCGACGCCGACCTGCCGATCTATCCGGTCAAAGGCTACGCAATCACTGCTCCCGTGGCAGGACGCAACAATCCGCCAACTCTTGGCGGCGTGGATGAGGAGAATCTGGTGGCCTACGCCCCCTATGGCGACCGCATCCGTGCCACCGCCACTGCCGAATTTTCGGGCTTCGATCGACATCATCGGCCCTCGGACTTCACGCATATGATGGCTGTGATGCGGCAGCTGTTCCCGGATGGCGCCGACTGGTCGCGCAGCGAATACTGGGCCGGGCTCCGGCCCATGACCCCGGAAGGCACGCCGATCCTCGGACGCTCCCGTCTGCTGAACCTGTGGTTCAATACCGGCCAGGGCCACATGGGCTGGACCATGAGTCACGGCGCTGCCCGAGTCACCGCCGACCTGATCGCGGGCAAGCGTCCGGCCATCCCGCTCGATGGCTTAACTTACGCGACGTAATATAGGTCTTATTGTCGCCCCATCCACCCTTTTTGGTGTGCGCCGCACACAAAAAAGTGAGGGAAAGATGATCGGGCGTCTTTTTGTCTGCGCCGTGCTTGGCGCAGCGCTTCTCTATTCTGGTCAGGTTGTTGCCGCGCAGGTCGGGATTGCCTCCTACTATCGCTCCGGCAAGCTCACTGCCAATGGTGAGAGCTTCAATCCGCATGGCATGACAGCGGCACATAAACACTTAAAATTTGGGACAAAAGTTCTGGTTACTGACATCAGGACAGGCAGGTCGGTGATCGTCAGGATCAACGACCGCGGGCCCTTCATTGCCGGCCGCATCATCGATCTGTCGCTGGGTGCTGCTCGTGCCCTTGGCATCCAGGGATCCGGCCTCGCCAAGGTGAAACTGACCACGCTCAATTGAGCGAAGCTTGCCCGGCGGCCTTGCACGACTTAGTTTTGTTGCATTGCACAGCAACTGTGACCTGCGATGCGGAATGCCGACGATATCACTGATGTCAAGATCAGAAGGCTGTGGCTTGCCGATTTCGGTGATTTGCGCCAGCACCTGAAGCGCCTCGATCCGGAGGCGCGCCATGCCCGTTTTGGCCACGCCGTAGGTGACGGATTTATTGATGAGTATGTCGACACGGCACACCGCCTCGGAACCACCGTCTTCGGCGCCTATGTCGAAGATGTACTGCGCGGTGTTGCGGAACTGCGCCCGCTGACCGTCGGGGCCCCAGGTGGGGCCGAGGGCGCCATCACCGTCGAAACGTCTTACCAGGACCGCGGCATCGGTTCGGCGCTCATGGCGCGCCTCGTCGAGGCCGCGCGCAATCGGGGCTTCCCAAACCTCTACATGATTTGCCTTAAGGACAACGTCCGCATGCGCCACATTGCTCATGCTGCGGGCGCCAGACTGTCCTACGAATCGGGCGACGTAACTGGCCGACTCTCGCCGCCGCCGCCATCTCCGGTTACCCTATTCACCGAGTACCTGCACGAAGCCAGCGACTTCGTGCTGGCCATGTTCGACCATACCAAGCCGCGCAGCGGTTCGCCGGCGTCCTAGCGCTTCGCCGCCGCGACCGCTGCGACATGGCCGGCAAAATCGGACCGGGCCATCAGCGCCTGGCATCGTGCAAACCGGTTGTTGGCATAGGCCCAGAAATCATCGGCCGGATTCTGATTGGCGTGCTGGATAAGGCCCCAGAGCGTCCACAGCAGGTCGCACATCGCCTTGTAGATCACGATCCGGCCGCGCTCATGTGCCTGCGGTTCTCCGGCGAAATAGGCCTGGATCATCTCTTCTTCCTGGGCCGCATCGAAGCCCGCCTCGACTGACAGGTCGCCCAGATCCCACATCGGATCGTTCATGCCCGAATACTCCCAATCGACGAGCCACATGCGCTGGCCATTATCGAGAAAGTTCTCGCACAGGGGGTCGCAGTGGCAGGCAACGAGCGGCAACTCTTGCGCCGCAAGGGCGGCACGCACCGCCTGCGATTCCTGGAGCACGTCATGATACCCCTCAGGCAGCGTCACCTCCTTGGCCCCCAGCACTTTGAGGTAGCCGTCGATCATGCTGAACAGCTCGAAGCGATTGAGAAACCGTGCGCCGCTCCGATGCAGCATGCGGAAGATACGCCCGGCGCGGGCCGGTGATCCGCTACGGGTCCTGAACAGCTCCGGCGTCATGGTCACGACGTCACGCAGGTAGCGCGTTACCATGACGCCGCTCAGGTGATCGAAATGAATGAGTGCCGCGCTGACCCCGGTTCGGGCGGTTTCCCACGCAGCCTCTGCCTCATGGGCACGGTTGATGTACTCTTCCGTACCCTTTCCCGGAATGCGCAGGCACAGGGCCCCGTAATCCGACTCGACGCGGAATACCTGATTGGTCAATCCGCCGAGCCGCGTGATGTCCCCGATTTCGCCGAAGCGATTGAGCCGCACCAGCAGCGCGCGGGCTTCTGTCACGCCATCATCCGCCATGCCTAGCTCCTCAGCCGCTCCATCTTCGCGTCATAGAGACACCGCGGTCCGCGCCGGGCCCGGTAGCTCTTCCCGAATGCCTCGATCGCAAAATCCTCTGCTTTGGCGAGGTCTGCTGGCAGGTAGCCGAACGCGATGGTCCTGCCAAGCGAATGGCCAAACCCGGCGCTCGTTGTCGAACTGACGACTTCGCCATCATGCAGGATGGCTTCTCCCCCGTGCAGAGGCGCAAACCCCTCCACCGTAAAGGAGCAGAGCTTGCGGGTGACGCCCTCACGCCTGATCCTTGCGAGGCTTTCACGGCCGATGAAGTCACCCTTGTCCAGCGCCACACAGAAGCCCAGTCCCGCTTCGTACGGATTGTAATCGGGTGAAATGTCTCCGGACCAATAAAGATAACCCTTCTCCAGCCGGCACGAGTCGATGGCGCGGTAGCCGGCATTGGCGATCCCGAAGCGCTCTCCCGCCCGCCACAGCGTCTCGTAGACGTGACCCGCATATTCTTGCGGTATGTAGAGCTCATATCCAAGTTCGCCCACATAGCCGATGCGCACAGCCAGCGCAGTCGCATAGCCGATACCGATCCATCGGGCCGAACGGAATGGCATCGTCTCCTGCGAAACATCCGCGTCCGTCACCGTCTCCAGAACCTTTCGCGACTTCGGGCCGCACAGATTGAGCACGGCAAGACTGCTGGTGACCTCCCGCAGCTCGATGCCGGGAGGCAGAAGCCGCGCCACCCAGCCTGAATCCCGCGGGCCGAAGCCTGCCCCGGTGATCAGGTAGAAATGTTCGGGTGCATCATGAATGAACGTGACATCCGCCTCGATTCCGCCGCGCTCATTGCAGAGCTGCGTGTAAACGGCCTTGCCTGGCGGGCCCTGCAGGTCGTTTGCGGCAATCCTCTGCAGCGCCGTTTCCGTACCCGGTCCCGAAATTTCGAACTTTGCGAAGGACGTCTGGTCAATGATTGCCACCCGCTCACGAATAGCCCGATGTTCTTCGGCTACATGCGAGAACCAGTTTGGCCTGCCAGCGAATGAGGGCACGTCAACCGGATCGGTACCAGCGGTTGCAAACCAGTTCGGCCTCTCCCAGCCCATTTTTGTGCCGAACACGGCGCCGCAGCGCTGCAGGTGATCATGCAGCGGCGAGCGGCGAAGGCCGCGCGCCGCGTGCGGCTCTTCGCCTGGCCAATGGATCTTGTAGTAGGCCCCATAGGCCTCGATTGCCCGCTCTTCGAGGTAGCGCGGCTGCGCCTGCACGGAGCTGAACCGCCGCACATCGAATGGCCACAGGTCCATGCCGGCATCACCATGCAGGATTGTGTTGGCCATCGCCAGTCCCGCGCCCCCCGACGCAGCAATGCCCGCCGTGAAACCGCAGGCAACGTAGAAATTGTCCAGTTCCGGCACCAGCCCCATGATCGGCTCCCCATCGGCCGATACCGGGATCGGACCATTGATGATCGTCTGGATGCCGATGTCGTTGAGCACCGGCAGGCGCTCGGCCGCCGGTAGGGCGAAGCGCTCCAGCCGCTCCATGCTGGGTGCCAGCAATTCCCTGCCGAATGATAGCGGTGGCAGGCCGTGGTGAAACCCCCGTGATCCGTCTTCCCAGCCACCAATGGCAAAGGAACCGGTATCGGGCTTCAGATAGAAATTCTTGTCGGGATCGCGCAGCGTCGTGAGGTCGGCGGGAAACGACAGCTTCTTCTCCGTGAGGAAGTACTGATGCTCGACAATACCGGCGGCCAGCGGCACGCCAGCCATCTGCCCGACCCGCTTCGCCCACAACCCCGCACAATTCACCAGAATCTCGCAGGCGATGTTGCCGCCATTTGTGATGACCCCCGCGGCACGTCGGCCCGCCAGGGCAATCTCCTCGACGCACACGTTCTCTTCGATGCGAACCCCGTGGCCTCTGGCCCCCTTGGCATAAGCCATGGTCAGCCCGTAGGGATCGATGTATCCATCGCCGGGAATGAAAACAGCGCCCTCGATTCCCCCGGTGCTGATGAAGGGAAAGTACCGCTTCGCCTCCCCGGCCGAGAGTGCCTGGCAGTCAACGCCAAAGCTCTTGGCCTGGCCCATCGCCCGCAGAATCTCGCTCCACCTGTCGGCACTGCCGGCGAGGCGCAGCGAGCCGACTTTCTTCCACGAGATAGCCTGACCCGTTTCCGCTTCCAGCCGGTCGAACAAGGCGACCGAGTTCTGCATCAGCCGGGTGAGATTGCGTTTGCCGCGGAGTTGTCCCACGAGCCCGGCTGCATGCCAGGTCGACCCGTGGGTAAGCTGGGCCTTTTCGACCAGAAGCACGTCGCGCGCGCCCTCCCGGCCGAGATGGTAGGCGAGCGACGTACCAATCGCTCCGCCACCGACAATCAGGATGCGAACGTGGCGATCCGCCCGGAACTTCATGCCTTCACCCGTGCATTCGTCGGATCGTAGAGCGGTTCCAGATGCACCTTGGCCCTGACGGTTTCCTTGGCCACCACCAGTTCATAATGGCCGGAAAGTACGTGCTCGGCAGTAACGCCGTCGTGCCGCCTGACGTAGCCATAGCCGATCGGCCGTCCCACCGTATAACCAAAGCCGCCGCTCGTCAGGTAGCCGGCAAAGGCACCGTCGCGCAGGATGGTCTCGCGCCCGACCAGAACGATGTCGGGATCATCTGTAGTGAAACCGGCCAGCATCTTGGTCAGCGGCGCCTGCGATGCCCTCTCACAGGCCTCTCTTCCCAGGAACGCCTGGTTTGACTTGAGCTTGACAGCCCAGCCCAGACCCGCCTCGAATGGATTGTCATTGGGCGTGATGTCGGATCCCCAGGCCCTGTAGCCTTTCTCGAGGCGCAGCGATTCGAGAGCCCGATAGCCGGCCAGGGCGAGACCATGCCGCCCGCCGGCTTCCATGAGCGCATCGAAAACTTCGCCGGTAGCCATGATCGGCATATGCAATTCCCAGCCGAGTTCTCCGACATAGGTTACCCGCAGGGCTCTGACCATCTGGCCGGCAATCTCGATTTCGCGGGCATGCCCGAATGGGAATGCCGCATTCGACATGTCGGCACGGGTGATGGCCTGAATGACCTCCCGCGTTCGCGGTCCCATCACGGACAGTGTGCCCCATTCCTCTGTGACATCGCGAAGACGGACGTCGAGTCCGGCGCGGATATGGTCGCTGATCCAGGAAAAGTCGTGAGTGCGAAATCCGGTTCCGGTCACGATGTAGTAGTGGTCATCGGCGAGTCTCGCCACCGTGAGATCGCATTCGATACCGCCGCGACTGTTCAGCATCTGCGTGTAGGTGAGCCGGCCAGGTGGCCGCGCAACATCGTTCGCACAGATCCACGAAAGGGCTTCGGTGGCGTCCCTGCCAGTCAGTTCGAACTTCGCGAAGGACGACTGGTCGAATAGTCCCGTTCTCTCCCTGACGGCTCGATGCTCTTCACCGACCGGACCGAACCAGTTCTGGCGGCCCATGGAGTGGTGGTCTTCCGGCCTCATCCCCGCCGGCCCGAACCAGTTGGGCCGTTCCCAGCCCAGCTTCGATCCGAAACAGGCATTGCGCGCCTTCAGCCGTTCATAGAGTGGCGAAACGATACGTGGCCTTCCGGTCATGTACTCTTCATGTGGGAAGCCTATCGTGTAGTGCTTGCCATAGGCCTCGAGTGTCCGGGCACAGGTCCACTCCTTGTCCTTGTGCAGAGCGGAAAAGCGGCGGATGTCGACAGTCCAAAGGTCCATCGGCGCCTCGCCGGACTTCACCCACTGCGCCAGCACCCAGCCAGCCCCCCCGCCCGACGCGATACCGAATGCATTGAACCCGGCGCCGACATAGAAGTTCCTGACCTCGGGAGCGGCTCCGAGGATGAAGTTACCGTCTGGCGTGAAACTCTCGGGACCATGAATCATCTTCTTGATGCCGGTCTTCTCCAGCGCCGGCACACGTACCAGCGCTTCGGTCATATGTTGCTCGAAATGGTCCCAGTCATCAGCGAACAGCTGGAACTCGAAGTCGGCCGGCACATCACCGAGCGTCCAGGCCACCGGGTTCGGCTCGTACCCCCCCATCACAAGCCCGCCAACCTCCTCCTTGAGGTAGATCCGGCGATCCGGGTCCCGCACCGTGGCGACATCGGTTGCGAGACCTTCGACCCGCTCGGTGATCACATACTGGTGCTTGACGGCCTGAAGCGGCACGCTGACACCGGCAAGCGCGCCGATCTGCCGGGCCCACTGGCCACCGCAATTGACGACGCTTTCACAGACTATGTCGCCGGCACTGGTTCGCACCCTCGTTACGCGCCCGCCTGCAATGACAAACCCGGTAACGCGCACCCCCTCGAACAGTTGCGCTCCATGCAGCCGCGCCCCTTTGGCAAGCGATTGCGTGATGTCGGACGGGCTCGCCTGGCCGTCGGTCGGCAGGAACGTGGCGCCGACCAGGTCGCCGGTGTACATTAGTGGCCACATGTGCTTGACCTCGGCAGGCGACAGCAGATGCATGTCCATGCCGAAGCTTTGTGCGGTGGTCGCCAGGCGCTTGAATTCGATCCAGCGGTCATTGTTGCAGGCAAGCCGCAGGCACCCCGTCATCTTCCAGCCTGTCGCAAGTCCCGTCTCGCTTTCGAGAGTCTTGTAGAGCTCGACGGAGTACTTGAGCACCTGAGTGATCGACGCTGATGACCGCAGTTGCCCGACCAGCCCTGCCGCGTGCCAGGTGGAGCCCGAAGTCAGTCTGTTCTGTTCCAGCAGGACGACGTCAGCCTTGTGATCGCGTGCCAGGTGATAGGCTGTCGAACACCCGATGATGCCGCCGCCGATGACGACGACTTCGGCATGTGATGGAAGCGTCAAGACCTACCCCCGCCTTACGATCAAGAACGGTGGAACAAGGTCTTGTGATCGCGTCGATTTGTCAAAGAAAATGTTGCAATGAATTGCGATTGTTAAGCAATCTTGACTGCAATTGTGGTAATTTGACTGTCAAGCTGGTAATAAGTTGACAAAACCACGGATTTTCCACATGCCGGCCCTCCTTTCGCGTCGCCAGTCGCTCATTCTCGAACACGTCCGCGCTCGCGGGACCTGCCGCGTTTCCGAACTCGCCAGGGAACTTCGCGTATCGCTCGAGACCATTCGCCGGGATGTCAAGGAACTGGTCCGCAGCCGTGAAGTCATCAAGCGCCACGGCACGATCGCCCTGCCCCAGGAAGCGATCGAGGCCCCGTTCGAGCGGCGTCTGCGCGAGAATGCCGATGCCAAGCGCGCCATTGCCCGCCGTGCCGCCCAGCTCATCGACGATGGTGATAGCCTCATGCTGGACGCAGGAACGACCACCAGCATGTTTGCTCGCGAACTCTTGCGCAAGCGCAACCTCACCATTGTCACCAACTCCTCGGACATCGCCCGGACCCTGGCGACGGTTAACGGCAATCGTGTCTACATGGCGGGCGGCGAACTCAATGGCGATCTCGGCGCTGCGTTCGGTCCCTCGACACTCGCTTTTGCCGCGAGCTTCCGGGTCAAGCATGCTTTTGTCACGGCAAGCGCCCTCAATGCCGTCGATGGGCCGATGGACTATCGCCTGGACGAAGCCGAGTTTGCACGCCTCGTCCTGTCTCGCGGCGAACAGCGCAACCTGCTCTGCGACCAGTCGAAATTCGGCCGCTCGGCTCTCATCGCAATCTGTGCATTCGACGGCATCGATCGCCTGATCACCGATGCGGCCCCGCCCTCCGATCTTAGCGGGGCGCTATCGCAGTCGAATGTCATCATTGACGTCGTGGCGAAGTGAAACTCCGGGCACTCACAGCCGCCCGTACTTGAACTCGTAGGCTTCGAGCAGATTATCAAACCGGTTCAGGAATTCGGCGGCATAGGCGATATAGTCGACGCCCGGCGCGTTGAGATAGATTTCGGAGATCATGCCCCAGACCGCCTCGCGCAGTGCCGACGCCGTTTTCATCGCGTCGAATGAGCGCCACAGGGCTTCCGTAGGCGGTCTGCCGAAATAGGTCTCCAGCAGGACTTGCTCTTCCATGCGCCCGAACGAACTGTTTGAGGCAATGTTCGAAAGATCGAACATTGCGGTGCCGAAGGCTCCGTATTCCCAATCGATCAGCCACAACCGCTTGCCGTCATCCAGGAAATTGGTCGGCAGCAGATCGTGGTGACCGAAGATGATGGGCAACGGAACCTGTGCGGCCTCGAGCTTGTCGCAAATACCGAGCCAGCGTTGGAAGTCTCCGGCATGGCGGTGGTTGTTGGCGCGCAGCGTTGCAGCGTAGTCGCGCAGCACGTGAAACACCCAGAAGATGGCTCCGGGTCCCGTCATCCGCTTCGGCATTTCCGTGTGACAGCGCTTCACCATCTCGACGCACCGCGCCGAATTGGCGCGAACATCCGACTCCGAGTAAGTCTTGGCATCGAGGTAGCGCACGATCATGATGCCGGGTTCGTCATAGACGATTTCGGGGGAAATGCCGGTCTCATGGGCCGCCCGGCTGACTCGCAGTTCGGCAGACCGGAACACGTGGTGCGCCGGATAATCCTCGCCCACCCGCGCCACATACTTGCCGGTGGCGTCGACGACCGTGAAGCTGGCATTGCTGACCCCGCCCTTGAGCGGTGAAATGCTCTGCAAATCCTTCCAGAAAGGCAGACCGCGGACACGGTCCTCCGGGCTCTTCATGACGGGGTCCTCAGGTGATGGCGCGAGCAATGTCTGCCGAATGCGGCCGCCAAGTCAATACGGGCCGCCTGCCCGAACCCGGCGTCAATGACTCTTGAGGCTCTCCGCGGCGGAAAGGACCGCGTCGATCTCTCGAATCAGGAGTTCTGTGGAGTATGCCCGATCAAACGCGCAGCGCCTGCGCACCAGGTGTTCGATTTCCTCGCACAGGGCCGAGGCCCGCCGCGCCCCGATGTTGCCGCACATTGACTTGAGTGCATGCACCGCATCGGCCATCTCGTCGAGGTTTCCGTCGGCCGAAAGCTGGCGCACCCTGGCCACGGACTTTGGCACATGCGCGGAGAACAACGCCAGCACACGGTCGAGCAACTCCCGGTTCCCGCCCACGTTTCGCAACTCGTCGATGACGGCCATGTCGATGACCGGAAGGCGCTCGCGGGCGCTGGCACGGTCTTGAACCGAACTGACCGGGTTACTTGTTTCAGGCATTGCTGGTGACCGACTGCTCCTGCTGTTTCGCCGTCAACTTCTGAGAAATGAGTGCCAACCGTCCGGCGATGGCCACGCACCTTCTCGCAATGCCTGACATTAACCAGAATTCGTTAAGATTGGACTGTAATCATTACCGTTACCCAACATTAAGACTGTTTCCGATATCGTCGACCGACGGTGGGAAGGCCATGACGCAACAGCAAGAGAAATTCGACACGACGGGGACCGGTCAAGAGGGCGAACGGCTTGCCCTGATCGTCGATGACGATCCCATCATGCGCGACCTGACGGCCTTCCGCCTGGCGCCGCTTGGATATGCCAGCCGCTGCGTTGAGAATGGCGAGGAGGCAACCGCACTGCTCGCCAAGGAAAAATACGCGCTCGCCATCGTCGACCTCAACATGCCGAAACTCGATGGCTTCGGACTGCTCAAGCACATCCGGCAGCATCCGCGCACCATCGATCTGCCAACCATTGTCGCAACCACCAACGATGACCGGCAGTCGATCGAAAAGGCCTACGCGTTGGGCGCATCCTCTTTCGTGACCAAGCCCATCAACTGGTCGCAGTTTCTCCATCACATCCAGTTCGTCGTGAGGAGCGGCGAAACCGAACACAAGCTGCGCCAGGCCCAGGTTGCCGCCGAAGCGGCATCGAACATGAAGAACGGCCTGTTTTTCATGCTTAGCAACGAATTGCGCGGCCCCGTCACTTCGTTGGAAGGCTTTGCCAATACTCTGGCGTCTGCACTCAAACACCGCGTCGAGGCAATCGAGGCGGATCATCTTCTCCAGATGGTTGACGCGGCCAAACATCTCAACGCCATCATCAGCGACCTCTTGCTCTATTCGCGGACTCTCGGCGGCCAGGAAAGGCTGGAGCCGGAGGCGGTGTTGCCCAGCGCCATCCTCGCCGATGCCGCCGCGGTGATGCGGGGCAAGGCGCGCGAGAAGAATGTCATTCTCAACTGCCGCAACTCCTTCGACGAGCGACCCATCTTCTGCGACAGCAAGCTCGTTCAGCGAGCCCTGCTGAAGCTCCTCGACAATGCCATCCGCTTCTCTCCCGACGGTGGCACCGTCGAAATCTGGGCCTACGAGAAGGACAACGGCTCGATGGTGATTTCCGTGCGTGATAACGGCCCGGGCATGACCGAGCGCAAACTGCACGAGGTGCTCCGCAAGGATCTGACCGGGCCCGACGCCTATGTCCGCCAGCCGGGCGGTGGATTGGGTCTCGGTCTGATGATCGCCCGGTCGATCGCCGAAGCCCATGGCGGCGAACTGATCTGCCAGACGGCGCCGGGCCAGGGCATGGTCGCAGCACTCTACATCCCGCCCCAGGCCATCCTGGAATCGCTCTCCAAGGTTGCCTGAACAAAAAAGGCCGCAACGCCTTGCATTGGGCGGGGCCAGACGCTATGTACGGGCCAACTTAGGTTCACTCACATAGCCACGAAAGTGGAGCTTATGAGGGTGGGTCCCAGCCGGGGCCCGCTTTTTTTATTGCCCTGACAGCCATGACCGACACCCGATTGCAACGCGAAACCGGACCCGCCCTGCGGGTGGCGGCCCTTGTCGAGCCGGTGCTCGCCAGCATGGGCTTCCGCCTGGTACGCGTGCGCCTGAGCGGCCCGACGCTGCAGATCATGGCCGAACGGCCGGACGGTGTGTTCACCATCGATGATTGCGAAAAGGTGAGCCGGGCGGTCTCGCCCTTGCTCGATGTCGAGGACATCATCAAGACCCGCTACCACCTGGAAGTGTCCTCGCCGGGGATCGACCGGCCCCTGGTGCGGCCACAGGATTTCGAGACCTGGGCGGGATTTGAAGCCAGAATCGAGATGCTGCACCCCATTGCCGGCCGCAAGCGCTTCCGCGGCCACCTCGAGGGCTTTGCCGATGGGGAGGTCCGGCTCTACATCGACAATCCGGAGAAGGGCGGCGACCGGCTGCTGGTCGGTGTTCCCTTTGCTGATATTGCCGACGCCCATCTAGTTCTGACCGACGAGCTGATCGCCGCCGCCCGCCAGCGGCTGCCGGCGCAATCGGTTGGTGACGGCAGTGAATGGCATGAAGATGAATCTGTCCTACAATCCAAGGAGGAGTAGCGGACATGGCTGAAGGAGCTGTGAGCGCCAACAGGCTGGAGCTTTTGCAGATTGCCGATGCAGTCGCGCGGGAGAAGTCCATTGACCGGAAGGTCGTGCTGCAGGCGATGGAAGACGCCATCCAGCGCGCCGCCAAATCACGTTATGGTGCGGAAAATGAAATCCGTGCCGAGATCGACCCCAAGACCGGCGAGACGCGGCTGAACCGGCTTCTGCTGGTGGTGGAGAAGGTCGAGAACGAAGCCACCGAGATCAGCCTTGCCGAGGCCAACCGGCGAAACCCTGCTGCGACCATCGGTGACTACATTGCCGAGGCGTTGCCGCCGATCGAATTCGGCCGCATCGCCGCCCAGAACGCCAAGCAGGTGATCGTCCAGAAGGTTCGCGATGCCGAGCGCGAGCGCATGTACGAGGAGTTCAAGGACCGCATTGGCGAAATCGTCCACGGCTCGGTGAAGCGCGTCGAATATGGCAATGTCATCGTCGATCTCGGCCGCGGCGAAGCGATTGTCCGCCGTGACGAATCGCTGCCGCGCGAGACCTTCAAGACCGGCGATCGTATCCGCGCCTATGTCTATGATGTCCGCCGCGAACAGCGCGGGCCCCAGATTTTCCTGTCGCGGACCCACCCGGAATTCATGGCCAAGCTCTTCCGCCAGGAAGTTCCGGAAATCTACGATGGCGTCGTCGAAGTGGTGTCGGTCGCCCGTGATCCCGGCTCGCGGGCCAAGATTGCTGTCCGCTCCAAGGATGGTTCGATCGATCCCGTCGGCGCCTGCGTGGGCATGCGCGGCAGCCGCGTTCAGGCGGTGGTCAACGAGCTGCAGGGCGAGAAGATCGACATCATCCAGTGGTCGC
>CAZIXE010000030.1:0-11560 GCA_964543235.1 uncultured Rhizobiaceae bacterium
CTGTTCGGTCCCGGCTGCTGACAGCAGCGTGTCAGCAATAATCCGACGTCAACCTTGTTGCCGGTGACTGTCCCCGCTAGAGTGGGAAACCCATGAACCTCAAGGGCTACCTTGATCGCATCGGATATGTCGGCTGCGCCGAGCCGACGCTGGCGTGCTTCACTGAAATCCACCGCCGCCAGGCTTTCACGATCCCCTATGACACGCTCGACATTCAGCTTGGGCGCACTCACGACCGTGACATTGCGCGCATCTATGACAAGACGGTCACTCGAAAGCGCGGCGGATGGTGTTATGAAACGCATGTTCTGCTGGACTGGGCGCTGCGCGAGATCGGATTCTCATCGCGGATCGTGACAGCAGGAATCCATCGCGAGCAGTTCGGCGACGCGAAGCTCGGCAATCACACTGCGGTGCTCGTCGATCTGGATAAGACTTATCTTGCTGACCTGGGCCTCGGAGACGGCATCCGCGATCCCATTCCGCTTGAAGAGGGAATGTACCAGCAGGGGCGGCTCACATTTCAGCTCGAAAGGACAGCTGATGGTTACTGGCGGTTCCGCAACCACGCTTTCGCCTATCCCACCAACTTCGACTTCAGGGATGAACCACTCGACGAGCCGCTGATCGACCGGTTCGCCGTAGCCTACCAGTCCGGAGAGGACCCGATCTACCACAACAACCTCGCCATCCAGATCATGCAGCCAGAGACCGTCACGTGCCTTTCAGGGCGCGTCCTGCGTCACAAGACACCCGATGGGACGAAGAAACGGCTGATCATGCGCGAGGAATTCCACGACGTGTTGCGCGAAGTCTTTGGCATCGTTGAACCGGATGCCCTACGTGTTTGGCCGAGGGTCGAAGCGCGCCACCGCGAGCTATTTGGCGACAAGCCGGTCGAACAGGTGAATGTCACCGGTTTCTGATAGATTCTGAGGCGAGGCAGGGACCGTCGCCATTGGGTTTGCAAATCCGCAAAGCGCTGTTGCAGGCCTGGGCATCGACGTCGGTTTAGGGCGGGATCAGCTTTGCTACACCTGCGTGCAAGAGGCTCCGGCTTTTCAGACGAACCTGCGAGACGCCCGCCCTCTCGGGAATGGCCCATGCCGCCAATATAGGCGGTCCGGACGCCCCGGCCAACCGCACCTGCTGACAGCTGCTGTCAGGACGGGAACACCGGCCGCCGATCAGTGGTGGGCGACGGCGTAGTCCCGCAGGACATTGGCCTCCAGCTCCATTTCGTCGAGGCGGTTCTTGACGACATCGCCGATCGACACCAGGCCGCGCAGCTGGCCATCGTCGACCACCGGCACATGACGGATGCGGTGGACTGTCATGAGACGCATGACATCGCGCACGTCATCGCCCGTGCGACAGGTGCGGACATTGGTGGTCATGATGGCCGAAACCGGCATGTCGACGACGCCGGGACCGTGTTCGGCCAGGCCGTGCACGACATCGCGTTCGGACAGGATGCCGGCAATGCGGCCGGCCTCCGCCAGGATGAGGATGGCGCCGATCTGTTCGAGACGCAGGCGCTGGGCAGCGATGCTGACATGGGCTTCGGGCGGCATGGTCACCACCTTGCTGCCCTTGTGATCAAGGATATTGCCAACTTTCATGGGTCACCGCGCTTCCTGACTGTCCATCAGGCCGTGACGACCGCGCCGTGCTACCGGCGCGGGGGCCGGAACAGCTTCGTGCATGATATACTGATCGCAAGCCGGAAATCCAGAGCGCGGCCGCGGCAACGGCTCGGGAGTACCGTGCGCGTGGCTCGCCATTCCGTGAACCGGTGCCACAAAATTGCCCCATCATCCCCAAAGTCCGGCCCCTGCTTGTGGCCATAGGCTTGGGACGGGAAACAGCTCCGAGAGGCCCGCGCGCCGGCGGCGGTTGTTGTGCCAATAGGAGGGTGAGCATGCGACGCGTTTTGACCCGGAGGGGACTCCTGCTCGGTGGTGCCGTGATGGTTGCCAGCGCCATGGCGGCGCGGGCCGATATCGACGACCTGTTCGACGAAGACGGCAACTACATCGGCGACGTCTATGAAAATCCACCGGTAACCCCGCAGGCAGGGGAACCGGATCGGGCGATTGAGCGGTCGGAGAGCGACATCCGTGACCCCTCGCTGTTCCCGCCGGCGGAGTCGCCGATCGACCATCCGATCGAGCGGGCCGATCTCAAGAAGATTCCCAAGCAGTTCCGGCGCCAGCTCGTCACCTATACCGGCCCGGAATGGCCCGGGACCATCATTGTGGACCCGCAGAATCGCCACCTCTACCTGGTCATCGAGCAGGGCAAGGCGATCCGCTACGGCGTCGGCGTCGGTCGCGCCGGATTCGAATGGCAGGGCCGAGCGGTGGTCGGCATGAAGCGGCGCTGGCCGCGGTGGATTCCGCCGCTCGAAATGGTTGCGCGCGACAAGAATGCAGCAAAATGGGTCAACGGTCAGCCGGGCGGTCCCGACAACCCGCTGGGCGCCAGGGCGCTCTATCTCTACAGCGACGGCGTCGACACGCTCTATCGCATCCACGGCACCAACGATCCTTCCTCGATCGGGAAGGCCATGTCATCGGGATGCATCCGCATGCTCAACGAAGACGTGGCCGACCTCTATTTGCGGGTCCTGGTCGGCAGCCAGGTCATTGTGCTCGGCGCCGCCGAGCCGGTTGCTGCCAGCGCTGCCTACAACTAGGCGCCGGGCGACCTTGCCCGCTGCCCGGTTCTGTGACAAAAGCCGCGTGATTCAAGGGATTGGATGAGAACGGCATGATTGCTGGGCGGTTCGGGCTGGCGGTTGCGGCGGCCATCGCATTGGCGATGGCCGGGTGCAGCGGCGACGGCAACAAGAATGTGCGGATTCTCGACGGCAGTCCTTCATCATCGAACCGGCCCGAGCCCGAACCGATCCGAACACTCAGTGCCGAGGAGATTTTCACCACGCTCAACGGCAGGACGTTTCAATATACGCGGGCCGACGGCACCGGGCTGATCACGTTCAACAGCGATGGAACCTCGTCGATCCAGGATGACGTCAAAGGCACGCAGAGTGGCACGTGGAGCGCCAATGGCGGCGAACTGTGCGAAAGCATCGCCGGCATGCCGGCGCGTTGCGGCGTGTTCAAGAGCACGGGCGATGCCTATTTTGCCGGCAAGGACCGGTTTGTCGAGATGAAGCTCGAATGAGTGCGGTTTACCTGGCCAGTTGCCTTCACCGTTCAGTTGTGGAAACTAGCGCCCGCGCAGTCCGGGGGAGGGTACTGTCATGAAACTGGTTCACCTGGCTGCAGTTGCGGCCACGCTGCTGGTGGCGGCCTGCAGTTCCAACACCGGCCGCGACATCGCCGTCGGCGATGCCGGCTCCGGACCGATGGGGGCGGGGGAGATCTCGTCGGCACTGGGTGGCAAGACCTTTGCCTATGAGGGGGCGGGCACCCGGGGTACCATCATCTATGCGGCAGACGGCACCTCGCTCTACACCGAGGATGGCAAGGGCAACGGGCAGGGGCGCTGGCGGGCCAAGGACGGTCAGCTTTGCCAGAGTTTCGACCCCACCGACTTCCTGCCCGGCGGCCGCCCGGAAAGCTGTGTCGGTTTCAGCCGTGCCGGAAGCGGCTATCGGGCCGGGCCGATTGCGCTGACCGACATTTCGGGGTAGCGGCAGATCAGCAGCCCTTCGCCGTTTCCACCTGCTTGATCGGATCCACGTTGTGGCGTTGCTCCAGCGACAGCGGCACGGCGCTGGCAGTGGTCCAACGGCAGCCCTGGTTACCGAACCAGGCGACGGCGCGCGCCGTCTTGAAGCAGTAGCCGTAATCCTTGTAGATCGAATTGCGCAGGATCCACAAGGTTTCGCAGGACAGCGGCGCGAGTTCGGCGCGCTTCAGCCTGACTTCCTCGACGCAGTCGATGAGATGGCAGCCGGCCTGGGCAATGCCGGAGCCCAGCGCCAGAATGGCCATGGCGGGCAAGAGACTCCGGAGCTTCATGGCGTTGTCCTCCCTGGCTGGGATGCCGGCATAGGGCGATGATGCTGAATGGCGGCTGAACCCGCACCTTGCGGCGGCATTGCCGCTTCAGCCGAAATGCCAGGACGGCATCTGGCGAATGGCGCCTATGCCGATGCGGACGTCAGAGGGAATGGCCTCGAACATGCGCTTGATGGCCGGCCGCAGGCGCCTCAGCCAGAGTGCCGAGTAGGCGGCACCGCGCGGGGTGAAATCGACCACATGGCCAACCAGCGCCAGGGTGCGGTTGCTCCAGTCCTGCTTGTATCCCGAGGGGTTGGCGAGCAGATCATAGGATCTGACACCATTGGCAATCAGCCAGCACACGGTCATTTCCATCTGCATCTTGCCAGGCGAAAGGTTGCGCAGCGACCAATCGAATCCACCGATGTAGGAATAGTAGTGGCCCTGGCGCAGAAAGCCGATCTCGATTGCAACCGGGCTGTGGCCGGCCATCATGGCAAAGAGGTAGGGGCCGTCAGGGCCGGCGGGGGCGCGCGGAAGCCCAGCAAGGAACTGGGCGTGCTCGGTATATTCCAGGCCGGCGCTGATGCGACCCGTCTGCTTCAGCCAGACATTCTTGAACTTGATGCAGCGGTGGAGGAGCGGGGCAAAGTCCGGATCGCCCGGCCGCAGGACCTTGAGCTCCACCGGTCCCTTGTCCGAAAGATGACTCATGGCGCGCCTGCGGCTGCGGCGCTGGCCCTTGCTGCGCGAAGCGAGGAAGGCTTCGGCATTGCCGAACGCGGCCAGGTCGAGGTAGGCGGCCTCGTTGCGGAGCTCGGCCATGGCCGTCCGGCGCGGCAGCACGGCATTAAGCGGCGAGGCTTCAGGCAGCAGGCCGATCAAGGCAGTATCAGCGCCTTCCGTTGCCATGAAGGCGGTGCGCAGGGCCTGCGCCTGCGCAGCGGTGAGACCCCCGCTTTCAGTCAGCATGCCGGCATACTGCGTGTGCGGATCACCCAGATTGCGCAGCACGGTGACGCCGATGGCCGTTTGCACGCGCATCAGTGGCCAAACGCCGGCCAGCCGCCCCGACTCCCACAGCAGGAAGACATGCGGGCGACAACGCGGCCCGGCGTGGGAAAGCACCCAGTTCTGGCACCAGTCAAATGTTTGAAACCAGGCGAAGGGCGCAGTGGAACGCCGCTCGAGTTCGCGCCAGTGATCGGCGACGGCCTGCATCGCCTCAAGGCTTTCCAGTCTTGAGACAGTGAAGCGGGCAGGGGCCGCGGCGACTTCGGGTACGCCCGGCGAAGTCGGTGGATTCATATTGATGGCAGACCCGTCATGCTGTTCACCAGAATACTGGGCACGCCCTGCAAGGGTTATGCCGCCGATGTCCTGCCCCGGGACAGCCGTGCGAAACCGGGTTGTACACCGGAACCCGGTGTCCGCAAGTACAATCAGATACAAAAACTTGTACGTCCCTGCCAATGACAGTCTTGGATTAAGGTTTACTGGCTATGATCGCCGAGTCGGAACTTCAAGACTCTGATGGCAGGCAAGTGATCCCGTTTCGTGACAATAAATGCGCGGCCCGGAGGCCGCGCATGGCAGTTTAATTGCTTCAGCCGTAGCGGTAGGGAGGTCCGGCCTTCCGCATCGTTTCCGCGTATTCATGCAGGATTTTCACGACCTTGGCGTTGCGCTCGCTCTTGGCGGCGACTTCGTCCCAGAACTTGTAAGCTTCATCCTCGAGCGTCTTCCATTCCGCTTCCGGGATGCTCGTCAGTTCCAGCTTGCCGCCGGTGACGCGATAATGGGCCTCGCCCCACCAGTACCAGTGCTGCCGGTAGTAATGCGAAGAGTCGATGCAGAGCTGGAACAGCGTCTTGAGGTGTTCGGGGACTGCATCCCACTTCTCCTTGTTGGCGAAGTACGATCCGGCCCAGGCGCCGTTGATGTTGTTGGTAAGATAGTACTTGGTCACATCGGCCCACCCGACCGTGTAGGTTTCGGTGATGCCGCACCAGGCGATGCCATCCAGCTCGCCGGTCTGGATTGCCACCTGGATGTCTTCCCAGGGCAAGGTGACGGGTACGACCCCGAAGCGCGACAGGAACTGGCCGGCGCTCGGCGGCGAGAACACCCGCAGCCCCTTGAGGTCGGCAAGCGAGCGGATGGCCTTGGTGGTGGCGAAGTTGCACGGGTCCCAGGCACCGGTCGACAGCCACTGCACATTCGGCACTTCGCTGTAGGCCTCGGTCCAGATGTCCTTGATGCCGTAGTGATGCCAAAGCGCCGGGACGTCGAGCGAGTAACGGGTGGCGATGGGGAAATAGGCCGAGAACACGGCAATATCGACCGGCGCGCCAACCGAGTCGTCGTCCGTCTGGATGGCGTCAATGGTGCCGGCCTGCATCGCGCGGAAGAGTTCAGCCGTCGGCACCAGCTGGTCGGCGGTGTAGAGCTCGATCACCATGTCGCCATTGGCGGCCTTGTTGAAGGCATCGATCGACGGCTTGATGACGTGTTCGGCCAGCGCCGGGCCGGCATAGGTCTGCAAGCGCCACTTGATGGGGCTCTGGGCCTTGACGTATGGCGCAGCAACGGTGGTGGCGGCGGCCGCGGCGGCGGCGGTGCCGGCCGTTTTCAAGAACCTGCGTCTGTTGTTTTCCATGATTTTCCCTGACGTTTTTGGTCTGCAACCGGATTTTAAGTCGGCTAGGTGACAGCCGCAGACCTGTTGTCCTCCCCGAGCCGATGGCAAACTATGAACCCGCAGCGGGGCATCGCGCAAGCCGCACTCACTGCCGCAGGGGCAATCGCAGAAAGACGCTACTCGCCGGGACCAAGATCCTTCGGCCGCACGAATGTCACGAGTGTTCCCGGCTGGTTGCCGAGGTCGCGCCAGGACGGAAACTCGAAGTCGATAACGGCCAGGGCGCCGGTCGGGAACTTTTCCTGCATGCGGCGGCGGGATCGGTCGTCGCCACTGCCGGCGAGGCGGACGGCCAGGCGCTCGAGCGAGGGATTGTGGCCGGTGACGAGCACGGCCCGGCTGTCTCCGGCGCTGGCGCGGATCGCCTCGACGATGCGGCCGCCATTGCCGAAGTCGTAGATCGCTTCTTCCACCAACACCTTCGGGGCGGTGCGAAGCTGCTCGGCCACCAGTTTCCAGGTTTCACGGGCGCGCCGGGCGGGCGAACACAGCACGAGGTCGGGCAGGAAGCTCTCCCGGCGCATGAAGGCGCCCATGGCGGGGGCGGCTTTCTGGCCGCGCGGATTGAGCGGGCGCTCGCGGTCATCGAGGCCGGGATCGGTCCAGCTCGACTTGGCATGGCGCAACAACATGAGACGAAGGGGCATGGCGCAAACCGAATTTGCGACAGGCATGGTCGGGCAAGATTACGGCTTCATGACGTCCGGCCAATGGCGGCAGGGTCGAAGGGCGTCGACTGGTACATCTCGTTGATCCAGTTGCCAAACAGGAGGTGCGCGTGGCTGCGCCAGCGGTTCTCCGGCGGCAGGCTGGGATCATCATGGGGGAAGTAATTGCGCGGCAGCTCAATGGGCTTGCCGGCATTCACGTCGCGCCAGTATTCATCGCCGAGAGAGCCGGTATCGTATTCGATATGGTTGAACATGTAGAGCGTGCGGTGCGGTGCGTCGTTGATCAGGCACAGGCCGGCCTCTTCCGACTCCATCAGCACTTCCAGGTTGCGGCCTTCGGGCAGGTCGGCGCGGCGGTTCTCGGTCCAGCGCGAGACGGGGATCGAGAAGTCATCGGAGAAACCGCGCAGAAATGGCGAGGCGGGATTGAGGTTCTTGTGGCGATAGACGCCAAAGGCCTTCTTCTGCAACGAATGTTTGGGGACGCCATGGAAATGATGCAGGGCCGCCTGCGCGCCCCAGCAGATAGTCATGGTGGAGTGCACATGGGTCTGGGTCCAGTCAAAGATGCGGGTGAGTTCGTTCCAGTAGGTTACATCCTCGAATTCGAGCAGCTCCACCGGCGCGCCGGTGACGATGAGGCCGTCAAACTTTTCGGCGCGCAGGCTTTCCCAGTCGCGATAGAAGGCGAGGATGTGGTCGGCCGGCGTGTTCTTCGGCGTGTGGCGTGTCATCTTGACCAGTGTCAGTTCGACCTGCAGGGGAGTGGCACCGCAAAGCCGGGCGAACTGGGTCTCCGTTCTGATCTTGTTGGGCATCAGGTTGAGCAGAGCGATACGCAAGGGGCGGATGTCCTGCCTTGCGGCGGTGGCTTCGGTCATGATCATGACGCCCTCGCGCTCGAGCACGGTCCGGGCGGGCAGGTCATTCGGAATCTTGATGGGCATGGCAACTACTGGCTGTCGATGGCGCGCGATACAAGCGCAATGAAGTCGGCTTCGGTCCTGACGGCGGGGATGTCGCGCATTCGGACGGTGTAGCCATGCTGCCGGGCGATCGCCTGGTAGAGCGGGATGCGATGGTGCAGGAGCTGCTCGAAGCCCCAGGCGGCAAAACCGTCGGGATCGACGGCATTGTCGTCGGAGATGCGGTTCTCGGCCTTGTAGCGTGCCCAGGCGGCCTCGAGGAAGGCCGGCTGGTAGTACATGGGTTTGGGATTCTGACGAAAGCGCTCGACCAGCATGCGGGCGTGTTCGGGGGTGCCTTCGATGTACAGCAGCATGGTGTGCTCGGCGAGTGACTGCAGCACGCGGTCACCGGGATCGTCGACATCGACGACTTCGCAGAGGCTGCCGCCCGAGTCGCAGACGAAATGCTCATAGCCATAGATGTCCCGCGACTTGCGGATGAAGTGCGGAACGTCAAGCAGGGCGGAGATTTCAGCCTCGCGGTGCTGGTCCTGGCGGCGCTTGTATTCGGCAAATGGTATGCCGCCCTTGTCCGGATTGCCGGGCTTGCCGAGATAGGTCGACAGCGGACTGAGATTCTGGAAGGTGATGTTGGAGGAGATGTAGATCGAGTCCGACAGCAAGAGCTCGCGCAGGAAGGGGACCTTCATGGCCTCGCGCTTGAAATTGTCGACGATGTGCTCGCCCATGTAGCGGGTGCCGATGCGGTAATCGACCGAGTAGTGAAACCAGCGGCTATCCTGGAGCAGATGGGCAAGGGTGGTCTTGCCCACGCCGGACATGCCGAAGATGGTGACCGCCTTGTGGGGCCAGGCGCGGAAGTCGTGGCTCGAGGTGAAGCGCATGGCGGCGGTTCCTAGCCCAGCCGGCCGCGGCGGGCAACGGGCTCAGAAGTCCTTGGTCAGGCGGAAGTCGATGGTGTGGGAGTCGTACTCATAGAGTGCGACGTTGGAATTGTTCAGCGTGTAGCTGTACTCGATCACTGGAGCGTAGCCGATAATGTCGAGGTCGCGTTTGGTGAGCCCAATGGTGGCGGTGTAGCGGTCATCGGAGCGGGGCTCGCCGGCGATCTTGTCATAGTCGAGGAAGCGGATTTCGGCGCCGAGGTTGACAGTGATTCCGTCGCTCAGTTCCTTGTAGATCCCGGCATTGGCAGCATAGGACCAGTTGCTGTGAAAGCCGTCATCGGCCTCGACGCGGGCCAGGTTGAGGCCGAACGAGGCCGCCAGAGACGGATCGAACACGTGGGTCCAAGTGCCCTGGCCCAGATAAGCCATGCCGTTCTGGTTGTCGTAGTCCGGGTAGGAGCGGAACTCGATGGCAATGCTGGCATCGACACGATCCTGCGGGGTGAGGCGCTGCGAGGCGCTGATACGCGGGCCGAAGCCGTAATAGGCGAGGTCGGCGGCATCGCCAGACAGCGACTGGCTGCCGACGATGCCTAACCCCAGGTGCCCGGCATCGTGGAGGTAGCGGATTTCGGCGCTCTCGCTGAAAGACAGCTGGTTGAAATCGCCGTCCTCATAGAAGCGGCCATTGGCGCCAATGCCGAAGACGGCCGCATAATCGTCCGCGAGCCGCTTTGTGTAGGCAGCGCTGACGCCAGCGGCGAGGCCGACGCCGCTCTTTTCGCGGGAGTCGGGATCGATCTGGAAGGGGATGCCGTTGAAGTGGATGGTGTCGTTGGAGGAGCCGTTGTTGATGTTGGTGCTGGGCGCCACCGAAACATAGGTGCTGATGCGATAGGGACGGCGGGCATCGATGGTGTCAATGAAGGACTTGATGCCCTGGGCCTCCTGCGGGGTCGGCGCCGCGCTCATCAGGAGTTCCAGATGATGCCTCGCCGAATCGTCATCTTCGAGCAGGTACAGCGTCCGGGCAAGCTCGGCACGCACCAGCGTCAGCGAGGGGTCATTCGACAAGGCCTTGCGGAACAGTGCCACCGCCTCGCGCGGCTTGCCGCGGCCACGGGCAATGAGGCCGCGGATGAACAGGGTGCGGTTGGCGGCAAATCTGCCCTGCAGGGGGTAGCGTGCGAGGAGGGTGGCAGCATCCTCATGCTGCCCGGACCGCGCCAGCCGGATCAGTACCTGAACGCGTTCGGGCTCGGCAAAACCCGAATATTCGTCCAGCTGTGACGGTGCGAGTTCAGCTTGGACGGCGCCTGGCATTGCCATGGCCAATGCCAAAAACAGAACGGGAGCGCACCATCTGGCGCTCCCGTTTCTGAAACTGTCTGCCGCCTGTCTCGGTGTCACTTTATCCCGGCTGTTACTGGGCGTTGAAGACGCCCGTGTGCTGCAGCGTCGCTTGGCCGTTGTCTGCTGCCGGGAACTCGCCGCCTTGAGGATCATAGTCTCCCGTCAGAACCGTGAAGACGCCAGTCGTCTCATTCGGATTGGTGCCATTCTGTCCGAAGAAGCCGCCATGCATCTGGTTGTTGGTTGTGGTCTTCAGGAAGTTATCGACCTGGGCCGTGCCCGAGTAGGTTGCGCCGGCGATCGTGCCCTTGAGCTGGATGTTACTGTGGAAGTATCCGGGTTCAACGAGATTCGGGCCACTGACCGTGGTGCCGTCAGGCTTCGTCCAGGTATCGGTCGCGTCGGTGTAGCGGTTCCACTCATTATTGTCGTCACGCCAGCGCCAGTTCTGGGGCGTCAGTGTCCCGACGACCTTGCCGGTTCCGAAATTGGCGGTGATGCTTGCAGCACCATTGGAGGCGAAGACGCCGTTGGGATCGATGGCCTCGACGGGCGCACTGACAGTCGGAACCACAAAGTTGTCGGCCTTGGCCGTCGAACCGTATCGGCCGGTGAAGGTTGCCGAGCCGGTGGTCGGCATATTGGCTGTCGGTGTGCCGCCAAAGGAATACGCCTGGCGCGAACCAAGTCCTGCCGAGAGCGTTCGATACTGTGCGGCATAGCTGTCCTGGAAATCCCAGACCTGAAGCTGGAGATCCGTATCCGCATACTCGGTGTAATTGCTCGCACCGAGATTCGAGGGAGAGACGGCATTGGGATTCCGATCAAGCGTGCGCGACTCGGGCCAGTTTTCGTTGCTGTCGGTGCGGGTGTCGATTTCGTACTTGGCCTGGTTGGCGCTGTTGCGGGTTAATCGAGAGAGCGAACCGCCGGAAGGCGATACGAGTTCGCCATCTTCCAATACAATTGTCTTGTCGCCGGTATTGAGATTCGTATCATTGCCACCGATCGTATCGCCGCCGCCTGTCGTGTCATCGCCGCCGCC
>CAZIXE010000030.1:11660-44933 GCA_964543235.1 uncultured Rhizobiaceae bacterium
GTGGTGTCCGCCGGGCAGTTCAGGCCGCAAAGATCGAGGCCGGGCGCGGCGTCGGGAAGGCTGCCGCCCTTGCAGCCGGCAAGGCCCACGGCCGAGGCCGCAATCAGGATCAGAACATTGGCGCGCATGATTTGGTCCACCACCACTGACAGGTTTTGCTCAAATTGACGGTTCCGGGCTAATTTTGCGTTAAGCATGTCGGGGAAGTTGCAGGCCGTTATGATGCAGGATGTTAAGGAATCCGAAACCTGGTACGAGGCCACGGCAGAGCGCGGCCCGCCGCGGCCGGCGCTGTCGGGAACCGTGGAAGCCGAAGTGTGCGTCATCGGTGGCGGCCTGGCCGGCCTGACCCTGGCGCGGGAACTGGCCGGGGCCGGCCGGCCGGCGGTCCTGCTCGAGGCCCGGCGGCTCGCGCATGGCGCCTCGGGCCGCAATGGCGGGTCAGTTTCGCATGGCTTTGCGGAAGACATCGATGCCGTGGCGGCCCGGCTAGGGCTCGAGTCGGCGCAGCAGCTGTTTCGCCTGTCGGCCGGGGGCACCGCCTATGTGGCGCAGCAGATCGCCGAGGGCGATCCCTCGATCCGCATGGGCGAGGGCTCGATCGTCGCCTGGCGCACCAATGACATGGCGGGCGGCCGGCGGCTGGTCGAGCGCATGCAGCGGGATTATGGACTGTCGCTCGAGCTCATCGGCCGCGAGGAGCTGCGCCTCCTGCTCAGAAGCGAGCGCTATTATCTTGGTATCCGCAACAGCGAGTCGTTCCACATCCATCCCCTGCGGTATGCGCTGATGCTGGCAAGCCGCGCCGAGGCCGCAGGTGCCAAGCTGCATGAGCAGACACCGGCGCTGGCCATCACGCGCGAGGGCGGCGGCTGGCGGGTCACGACACCGGGCGGTGCGGTCCGCGCCCGCCATGTCGCGCTCTGCGTCTCGGCCCTCGACCGTCGCCTGCACCGCTTTACCGGTCGCGCCATCCTGCCGATTGCGACCTACATGATCGCTACCGAGCGCCTGAAACAGGACGCGATCACCACGCGGGCGATGATCTCGGATACGCGCCGCGCAAGCGACTATTACCGGCTCAGCAATGATGGCCGCATCCTGTGGGGGGCGCGTATCACGACGCGCGTCACCGCCCCGCAGCGCCTGGGTGAAATGCTGCGGCAAGATCTCATATCGGTCTATCCGCAGCTCGGCCGGCCGCGCGTCAGATATGCCTGGGCCGGCCTCATGGGCTATGCACTGCACAAGATGCCGTTGATCGGCCGCGATCATGACGGCATCTGGTACGCGACAGCTTTCGGCGGCCATGGGCTCAATACGACGGCGATGGGGGGCATGCTGCTGGCGCGGGCCATCACGGAGGGCGATGATGAGTATCGCCGCTTCGCCGCTTTCGGCCCGCGTTGGGCCATGGGGAAGCTGGGGCTCGCCGGCGTACAGGGAACCTACTGGTGGATGCAACTCAGGGACCGGATCGACGAGGCGCGCGCCCGGCGGGATGCGGCATGATGGGCGGGCGTGCCGGCGTGATCACGAAGGACTGTTCCTTCGAACCGTTCTGGTGGCGGGCGGCGCCGCGCGAAACCGCTCCGCCACCCGATCTTCCGGCCGCAACGGATGTGGCCATCGTCGGTTCGGGTCTGACCGGCCTGGTCGCGGCGCTCTATCTGGCACGCGGTGGGCGCACGGTCACAGTCCTGGAAGCGCAGGAGCCCGGCTACGGGGCCAGCACCCGCAATGCCGGTTATGTCGGGCGCACCCTCAAGCACGGTTTCGGCGAGCTGATCGAAAGCCACGGCCTCGACTTCGCCAAACGCATCTATGGAGAGCTGATGGAGGCGTTCCTCGCTGTCAGGACGGTAGTCGCCGAGGAAAAGATCGCCTGCCACTACCGGCAACAGGGCCGGTTCCTGATGGCGACAAGCCCGGCGATGTACGAGGCGATGATGCGGGAGTTCGAGCTGCGCGCGCGGCATCTCGACGAGCCGTTCATGGCTGTCAGCCGCGCCAACCAGCGGCGCGAGATCGCCACCGACCACTATCACGGCGGCGTGCGGATCGACGACCATGCCGGCCTGCATCCTGGACTCTACCATCAGGGTCTCCTGGAGCGGGCGCGGGCTGCCGGAGCAACCGTATGCGGCCATACGCCGGTTCTCCGGATTGCCAGGCTCGACCGCGGCTTCAACCTCGATACCCCGCGCGGCCGGCTGCGCGCCCGCGATGTCATCATTGCCACCAATGGCTATTCGGGTGATGCCTTTCCCTGGCTGCGCAACCGGATCATGCCTTTCGACGCCTACCAGACGGTCTCGGCACCGCTCGGGACGGCGCGGGTCGACGAGCTGCTGCCGGGCGACCGCACCTTCATCGACTGGAACTTCAATGTGGACTGGGTCAGACGCGCGCCCGGCGATCCCGCGCGGATCATCTTCGGCGGGCTGACCGGCGGCCGCAACCAGGATCTCCGCGTCATGGCTTCCCGTCTCAAGCAGCAGCTGCTCCGCATTTTTCCGCAGCTTGCCGATCTTCGCTTCGATCACGTCTGGACCGGCAAATGTGGGGGGATGCGCGACCTGTTCCCGCATATCGGCCAGCATGACGGCGTGTATTTCGCCGGCGGCTACTGCTTTGCCGGGGTGCCGATCGGCACGCTTTTCGGCATCAAGCTGGCGCGCCGGATCCTCGTCCAGGCCGGCGGGGAGAGCGCGTTCGACCGGCCTGTGCCGTCGATTCCGCTCTATCGGGGGAACCCGTGGTTCGTGCCACTCGCCATCAGGTGGTTGAGTCGGCACGACCGGTAGATGCCTCTACCTGGCGCCGGCAGCCTCGAGCATGCGCGCCATTTCCGCATGGCCACAGGCCCTGGCATGGGCAAGGGGAGATACACCTTCGCCATCGGCAAGATTTACATCGGCGCCGGCCTCGATCAGCTGCTTCACGATATCCTGGTGGGTAGGTCCGCCGTCGGAGAGGATGATGGCCTCGAGAAGCGCGGTCCAGCCAAGGCGGTTGACATGGTCGATGTCGATTGCCGTCCCGAGCAGTTCGCGGACAGTCTCGGGATGGCCATGATGGGCGGCCGGAATGAGCGCAGTACCGCCGTAGCGGTTGGTGTCCTTGAGATTGGCGCCGGCCCGCAGTGTCATGCGCAGGATTTCGAGGCGGCCTTCGGCGCCGGCATAGAGAAAGGGCGTGTCACGGATGTTGTCCTTGGCATTGACATCGGCCCCAGCCTCGATCAACAGGCGGGCCGCCTCGATGGCGTTGGCTCGGGTGGCGGTCAGCAGCGGCGTCCGCTGCGCCCTGTCGCGGGCATCGACCTTTGCGCCCTGGGCCAGCAGTGCCTGCAGCCGTTCGACATCATTGGCGGCTGCGGCGGCATGGAGGGCCCTGGCTGCCTCGTCCATCGCTTCCTCCGCTTCAGCGTGCACTGCAATGCAGCCCGCCGCGAGGCTCAAACACACATGGCGCCGCGTCAGCATCACGCTTCAACGCGCATCCCGCCTGGCCATGAAGGCAAGGCGCTCAAACAGCATGACGTCCTGTTCATTCTTGAGCAAGGCGCCATGCAACGGCGGAATCAGCTTGCGCGGGTCGCGTTCGCGAAGTGTTGCGGGCGAGATATCTTCGTTGAGCAGCAACTTCAGCCAGTCGAGTAGCTCCGAGGTCGACGGCTTCTTCTTCAGCCCCGGCACGTCGCGAATCTCGAAGAAGATGTTGAGGGCCTCATTGACGAGTTCCCGCTTGAGGCCGGGAAAATGTACGTCGACGATCGCCTGCATGGTGTCGCGGTCAGGGAATCTGATGTAGTGGAAGAAGCAGCGGCGCAGAAACGCATCCGGCAGTTCCTTCTCGTTGTTTGAGGTTATGATCACGATGGGACGGCGCCTCGCCCTTATGGTCTCCGCGGTCTCGTAGACGAAGAACTCCATGCGGTCGAGTTCCTGGAGGAGATCGTTCGGGAACTCTATGTCGGCCTTGTCGATCTCGTCGATCAGCAGCACCGGGCGGATCTCACTGGTGAAGGCATCCCACAGCTTGCCGCGCCGGATGTAGTTGCGGATGTCATGCACGCGCGCATCGCCCAACTGGGAGTCGCGCAGGCGGCTCACGGCATCGTATTCATAGAGGCCCTGGTGCGCCCTGGTGGTGGATTTGATGTGCCATTCGATGATGGGCAGGTCGAGTGCGGTCGCGATCTCGCGGGCGAGGATGGTTTTGCCCGTGCCCGGTTCGCCTTTCACCAGCAGCGGTCGTTCGAGCGCGATGGCGGCGTTGATGGCAACCCGGAGGTCGTCAGTGGCAACATAGGTCCCGGTTCCTTCGAAGCGCATGGTCATTCTGCCTTCATTTCAGATCTGAGCTGCGGGCGGCGTATCTCGTAGACCAACAGCGCCGCCGCAATAGCGACATTGAGGGACTCGGCATGGCCTGCCATGGGAATGTGAACCGTATTCGCGGCCAGCGACCGGATCTGCGGCGAAAGGCCGGTGCCTTCGCTGCCCAGGACGAGAAGGGCCGGCAGACGGTAGCGGGTACGGAAGTCGTGACCGGCGCGCGCGGCCGTGGCAATCACTTCGCCCGGCCAGGCAGCTGCGAGGCTGGCAAAGGCGCTTACGGCCATCGGAACGACCGGAACATTGAACAGCGAGCCCACGCTGGCGCGCACGGCTTCGCGCGAAAAGGGATCGCAGCTCTGGCCGACCAGGATGACACCGGCGGCACCGGCGGCATCGATGGTTCGGATGATGGTGCCGAGATTGCCGGGATCGCGGATGTCCTCGACGGCCAACCAGACAGCGTCAGGAGCGGGATCGGCCGGCGGCGGGTGCGTCTGTTGATGGAGGATTGCAACGGCATCGGGAACATTTTCCTGCGGACTGAGCTTGGCCATCACCCCCCGGCTGACTTCGAGGCAGCGGGCACCCCGGGCGCGACTCCAGTCCAAAAGCATGCCGCTGCAACCAGTGTCGCCGACAAACAGGGTGTGCAGCCGCCAGCCGGCGGCACGGGCCTGGGCCAGGACCTTGCTGCCCTCGGCAAGGAACAGACCGGTGGCGCTCCGGTGCTTCTTGAGGGCCAGGGACTTCGCCAGCTTGACAGCCGGGTTGTGCGGCGAGGAGATCACATCCATGAGGGCTTCCTAGCAGCGGCGGGAGGCGAAGGCGAGTTGCGGTGTCACCGGGAAGCGACTATGCGTTAGCCCATGACGCGGACAGGATTCTATCCCGGCTCGTTCGACCCGGTCACCTTCGGACACTTGGACGTCATTGCGCGCGCCGCGCGGGTGGTGGACAAGCTGGTTCTGGGCATCGGCGTACATGCCAGCAAGCAGGTGCTGCTGCCGCCGGAACAGCGCGTGGCGCTTCTCGAGGAAGTGACGCGACCGCTTGCCGAACACTCGGGCCTGAAACTGGCGATCGTCACCTTCGACGGGCTTGCAGTCGATGCGGCGCGGCGCAACCATGCCGGCCTCATAATCCGTGGCCTCAGAGACGCCACAGACTTCGACTATGAAGTCCAGATGGGCCAGATGAACGGGGCTATGGCCCCCGATATTGAAACCATTTTCCTTGCCGCATCGCCGGCGACGCGGATGATCGCCTCGTCGCTGGTCAAGCAGATTGCCCGCATGGGCGGCGACATCTCGCTGTTCGTGCCGCCCGAAGCGCGGGCCGCCATCGCGCGGGCGCTCAATCCCTCTCACTGACATCAGATTGCAAAGGAGACCGACTGATGAGACTTCCGTCCGGCCGCAGGGCCGTGTTTGCCGGGGTGGCGCTGCTGCTCCTGGGACTGCCGGCCCAGGCGGCCGAGAGCCTCAATGTGGAAATCAGCAAGGGCTGCTCGTTCACGATCAAGCTCAGGCCGGACCTCGCACCCAAGCATGTGGCGCAGATCACCAAGCTGGCGGCGGAGGGCTTCTATGACGGCATCGTCTTCCATCGCGTGATCGACGGATTCATGGCCCAGACCGGCGATCCGACCGGCACCGGCATGGGCGGTTCGAAGGAGCCGGACCTCGCCGCCGAATTCTCCAATGCCCACTATGCCCGCGGCACCGTGGGCATGGCGCGGACACAGGATCCCAATTCGGCCAACAGCCAGTTCTTCATCATGTTCGCAGAGGGCGGCTTCCTCGACGGGCAGTACACGGTGTGGGGCGAGGTCGACGAGCAGGGCATGGCCTGCGTCGACCAGATCGAGAAGGGCGAGCCGCCGGCCAATCCCGACAAGATGACCAAGGTGACGGTGCAGTGATGGCGGACCTCGAGAACACGATCTACATGGACATGGAGAAGGGGCGGGTGGTGATCGAACTGTTGCCGCAGCTTGCCCCGCAGCATGTGGCGCGCATCAAGGAACTGGCGCGCGAGGGCTTCTATGACGGTACCCCGTTTCACCGGGTGATCGACGGGTTCATGGCGCAGGGCGGCGATCCGACCGGCACTGGCACCGGCGGGTCCAGAAAGCCCAATCTGCCTGCCGAGTTCTCGCGCGAGCCGCATGTGCGCGGCGTCTGCTCGATGGCGCGGGCGGCCAGCCCCAATTCGGCCAACAGCCAGTTCTTCATCTGCTTCGACGATGCCACCTTCCTCGACGGCCAGTACACGGTCTGGGGGCGGGTGACCCAGGGCATGGAAATCGTCGACCAGATCAGGCGCGGCGAGCCGGTGCGCAACCCGGACCGCATCGTCAAGATGCAGGTCGCCGCGGACGCGGCGGCGTGAGGCGCCGCCTCGCGCTGGCAATCGTCATGTTGGCGCTGCCGCTGCCGGCGGCAGCGACCGAAACCATGATCTGTGCCGCCGGTGACGAGGCCTCGGCGGCGATCCTGCTTGGCGCGATGGACGTGATTGCCGTCGTCAAAGCCGACATCGAGATCGGCGACCAGCACTGGTCAACATCCGAAGGGAGCGGCACCCGAATCACGGTCGGCCAGGCCTTCGAAACCTCTGACCAGGTGCTGATCGATTTCACCGATGCGAATGTCAACGCGATCGTCGCGCAACTGCGCCTCTTCAAGACTGCGGAAGGCGACCGGTTGGCCACCGCCGGGACGCTCAGGATCGCCGGCGCCGGCGCCTATGCCGTGGTCTGCGAAGGGCCTTGATCCTTGCGCGTCGCCGATTTCGACTTCGACCTGCCGCCGGAGCGGATTGCGCTCAGGCCGGTCAGCCCCCGCGATGCGGCAAAGCTGCTGCTGGTACGGCCCGACCGGCTTGAGGACCGCCACGTCCGCGACCTGCCGGACATCCTGCGGCCCGGCGACGTGCTGGTGTTCAACAATACCCGGGTGATCCCGGCGGCCTTGCACGGCAAGCGGCTCGGGCGCGGCACTACCACGCCGCGAATCGAGGTCCTGCTCCACCGGCGAGTCGATGACTGCCGGTGGCAGGCCTTTGCCAAGCCGGCGCGCAAGCTCGCCACCGGCGACCGGCTGCGGTTCGGGGCACAGGGCCGGGTATGCCTGCTGGACGATCTCGAGGCGACGGTCGAGGCCAAGGGGGAGGGCGGGGAGATCACGCTGCGCTTCGCCTTCTCGGGGCCGGTCCTCGACGAGGTGATCGCCGCGATCGGCGACATGCCATTGCCACCCTATATCGCCGGCCGGCGTGCCGCGGACGACAAGGACCGCGCGGACTACCAGACCGTCTATGCACGTGACGAGGGTGCTGTGGCGGCGCCGACGGCCGGCCTGCACTTCACGCCCGGTCTCATGAAACGCCTGCAAGATGCCGCAGTCCTTATGGAATTCGTGACGCTGCATGTCGGCGCGGGAACATTTCTGCCGGTCAAGACAGAGGATACGCGCGATCACCGCATGCACGCCGAATGGGGCGAGGTTACGCCGGAGACGGTCGACCGCCTCATCGCCGCCCACAGCCGCGGCGGCCGGATCGTGGCGGTCGGGACCACGTCGCTCCGGCTGCTCGAGAGCGCCGCCAGGGATGGTACGATGAAACCGTTCCGGGGTCTGACCGATATCTTCATTACGCCGGGCTACCGTTTCCGGGCCGTCGATCTCCTGATGACCAATTTCCATTTGCCGCGATCGACCCTGTTCATGCTAGTTGCGGCTTTCTCGGGTCTTGAGTGCATGAAGCAGGCCTATGCCCATGCCATTGCGCATGACTATCGCTTCTATTCCTATGGCGATGCCAGCCTGCTATTCCCCGCACCATGACCGCTGAATTCGGATTCAGGCTGCTCGGCCAGGATGGTGGCGCCCGGCTTGGCCTCATCCGCACCCGCCATGGCGACATCCGCACGCCGGCCTTCATGCCGGTGGGCACGGCCGGAACAGTCAAGGGCCTCTATCTCGATCAGGTCCGGGACGCAGGCACCGACATCATCCTCGGCAATACCTATCACCTGATGCTGCGGCCGGGGGCCGAAGCGGTGGCAGCGCTCGGGGGACTCCACGCCTTCATCGGGTGGAAGGGGCCCATCCTCACGGACAGCGGCGGATTCCAGATCATGTCGCTGTCGAAACTGCGCAAGATCACCGAACGGGGGGCGGTGTTCCAGTCGCATATCGACGGCAAGCGCCACGAGCTGACACCGGAACGGGCCATGGACATCCAGCGGCTGCTCGGATCCGACATCCAGATGCAGCTCGATGAATGCCTGATGTATCCGCACACCGACAAGGAAGCGGAGCGCGCCATGCGCCTGTCGCTGCGCTGGGCGGAGCGGTCGCGGATTGCCTTCGGCCGGCAGGCGGGGCGCGGCAATTTCGGGATCGTCCAGGGCGGCGTCAATACCCGGCTCAGGCGGGAGAGTGCTGAGGGACTCGTAGGGATCGGGTTCGAAGGCTATGCCATTGGCGGACTGGCGGTGGGTGAGGGCCAGAAGCTGATGCTCGAGACGATCAGCCATACCGTGCCGCATCTGCCGGACGACAGGCCACGCTACCTCATGGGCGTCGGAACGCCCGAAGACATTCTCGAATCGGTAGCGCGCGGCATCGACATGTTCGACTGTGTCCTGCCGACGCGCTCCGGCCGGCACGGACAGGCCTTCACCCGCTTCGGCAAGATCAACCTGCGCAATGCCAGGCATGCGGCCGATCCAAGGCCGCTCGACCCGGAGAGCCCGTGCCCGGCGCAGTCGCAGTATTCGCGCGCCTACCTGCATCATCTGGTCCGCTCTGGGGAACTGCTCGGCATGATGCTGCTGTCATGGGCCAACGTCGCCTATTATCAGGAGCTCATGGCCGGTATCCGCGCGGCCATCGCCGCCGGGCGGTTCGAGGATTTCCGCCTACAGACTAAGGAACAGTGGAAACGCGGCGATGTTTTGGTTAGTTGATGGGCGGGTTCTGAGGAGGCATTCCCATGAAAATGAGCGGTGAAGAGACGATCCCGGCATCGCGCGAGACGGTGTGGCGGGCCCTGAACGATCCGGCGGTGCTGAAACAGTGCATTCCCGGCTGCGAGATGATCACCAAGAAATCCGATACGCAGATGGAGGCGCGGGTCATTGCCAAGGTCGGGCCGGTCAAGGCCGGTTTCACCGGCATCGTCAACCTTACGGACGTCAGGCCGCCGGTGAGCTACCGGATCTCCGGCGAAGGCAAGGGCGGGCTGGCCGGGTTTGCCAAGGGCGGAGCCGATGTGCGGCTTGAGGCCGTCGCGGAGGGCACCAGGCTCTTCTATGACGTTGATGCCCAGGTCGGCGGCAAGCTGGCCATGCTGGGCTCGCGGCTGATCGACTCAACGGCTCGGTCGATGGCCACGCAGTTCTTCGAAAAGTTTGCGGCTGTAGCCGGCAGCATGGCCGAGGCGGCCGTGCCGGCACCGGCTGTCGCGGCGGGTGGTAAGCCTGCGGCCAAGAAACCGGCGGCCAAGAAACCGGCAGCCAAGAAGGTTGCCGCCAAGAAGGCAGGCGCCAGGAAAGTCGTCCGCAAGGCGGCGGCGAAGAAGCCGGCAAAGAAGGTTGCGGGGAAGGCCGCAGCGAAGAAGCCGGCAAAGAAGGTCGCAAGGAAACCGGTTAGGAAGCCGGCCAGGAAGAAGCGGTAGCGCTTCCGCTATTTGCCGGCGCCGCCGGTGTGCTCGCCATCGCGAGTCAGGTAGTAGGCGGCAACGATCGGCACAAAGGTCACGGCGATGATGAAGATCGCCACGACATTGGTGACTGGGCGCTGGCGCGGCCTGATGAGTTCGGTGAGCATCCAGATCGGCAGCGTCGATTGCTGGCCGGCGGTGAAGGTTGTCACGATGACCTCATCGAAGGACAGGGCGAAGGCCAGCATACCGCCGGCAAGCAGGGCGGAGGCGATCTGCGGCAGGACCACATAGCGGAAAGTCTGGAAGCCGTCGGCGCCGAGGTCCATCGAGGCCTCGATCATGCTGCCGGCGGTACGGCGGAAGCGGGCGAGGGCATTGTTGTAGACCACCACGATGCAGAACGTGGCGTGGCCCAGCACAATGGTCCAGGTGGAAAAGGGGATCTCCATCACGTTGAAGGCCGAGCGCAAAGCGATGCCGGTAATGATGCCGGGAAGGGCGATCGGCAGAATGAAGAGCAGCGAAATGTAGTCGCGTCCGAAAAAGCGGGCGCGAGCCACCGCGGCTGCCGCACAGGTGCCGAGCACGAGGGCGATCGCCGTGGCGATGGCGGCCACTTTCAGAGACAGGCCGATGGCGTTCCAGATATCCTGCCGGCCCCAGACCACGGAGAACCACTGCAGCGTGTAGCCCGGTGGCGGGAACTGGTAGCTCTTCTCCTCGGTGGTAAAGGCATAGAGAAAGATGAGGAGCAGCGGCACATGCAGGAACAGCACGGCGGCAATGGCCGCGGCCTTGAGTGCCCAGGAGGCGTCAGAGCGCATCGAAGGCCCCCATGCGCTTGGCGATCCATAAATAGATGCCCATGATCACGATCGGCACCACGGCGAAGGCGGCAGCCAGCGGGATATTGCCCGCCGTTCCCTGCAGCGTATACACGGCCTGGCCGAGGAAGTAGCTCGACGTGCCGACGACCTGCGGGACGATGTAATCGCCGAGTGTCAGGGAAAAAGTGAAGATCGAGCCGGCGATGAGGCCGGGCAGGGCAAGCGGAAAGATCACGGTGCTGAAGGTCTGGCGCGGTGACGCGCCAAGATCGGCGGAGGCCTCGAGGAGATTGCCCGGCACGCGTTCGAGGGCCGCCTGGGTGGGCAGGATCATATAGGGCAGCCAGACATAGACGAAGACCAGGAAGGTTCCGATATAGCTGATCGACAGGGACGGTCCGCCGATGATGGGGAGGCCGAGTATGCCTTCCAGGAGCCAGGTGAGGTGCAGCTCATTGGCCAGCCACGAGATGATCCCCTCCTTGGCCAGGATCAGCTTCCAGGCATAGACCTTGACGAGATAGCTCGACCACAGCGGCAGCATCACCAGGACGTAGAACAGGGCTTTCCATTTGCCCCGGGCATAGCGGGCCGCAAAGTAGGCAAAGGGGAAGGCGATTACTGCGGCCGCGAGGGTGACGGCGGTGGCCATCAGCACGCTGCGGAGGATGACGTCGAGATTGGAGAGGCGGAACAGCTCGGCGTAAGTCGACAGCGTGAACTCGTAGCGGATGAAACCGGAGAATTCGTCGATCGAGAAGAAACTGTGCAGCAGCAGGGCAAACAGGGAGCCCAGATAGACGATGCCAAGCCACAGAAGCGGCGGCACCAGCAGCAGGACCAGCAGCAGCAGCGGTTGCCGGAACAACGTGTCCGACAGGCGGCGCAACATGCCATCGGCGGCGGCAACGGCCGTCATGCTTCGCCTTCCATGATGTGCAGCGCTTCGCTAGGCCAACTCAGGCTCAGTGCCTCGCCCTGCGCGAAGCGGCCCAGCGCCGATGGCGCGGTCACGGTCAGCGTCTGGCCGTCGGCCGTTACCGTGCTGAGACGGGTGGCCGCGCCCTGATAGTGAATGGCTGCGACCGTGACGGTGATGCCATGATGGCCGGCCGGACGCTTGCCGCGGCCGCGGGCGATGGCAATCTTCTCAGGTCTGAGGCTTGCCCATTTCCGGGCGCCGCCGGTTGCCTTGGCGAAGTCCGGTTCCAGCACGTTTGAAGAGCCGACGAAATCGGCAACAAAGCGCGTGCGCGGGCGCTCATAGATGTCCTCCGGTGCACCGACCTGGACGATGCGGCCCTCGTTGAAGATGGCCACCCGGTCAGCCATGGACAGGGCCTCTCCCTGGTCGTGGGTGACGAAGACGAAGGTAATGCCGAGATTGCGCTGCAGGGTCTTGAGTTCGACCTGCATCTGCTCGCGGAGCTTGAGGTCGAGGGCGCCCAGGGGTTCGTCGAGCAGCAGCACTTTCGGTTCGTTGACGAGGGCACGGGCGAGAGCGACACGCTGGCGCTGGCCGCCCGAGAGCTGCGAAGGGCGCCTGGCGCCGTAGCCGCCCAGCGCCACAAGGTCGAGAGCTTCGTTTGCCTTGCGCTGACGCTCAGCCCGCGGCATGCCCTTGACCATCAGCCCATAGGCCACATTGTCGAGGACGTTCATGTGGGGAAACAGGGCGTAATCCTGGAAAACGGTGTTGACGTTGCGCCGGTAGGGCGGCACGCCTTCAGCCGTTTCGCCGAAGATCTCGATGTGTCCGGATGTTGGCTGTTCAAACCCGGCGATGAGGCGCAGGCAAGTCGTCTTGCCGGAGCCCGATGGACCGAGCATCGCAAAGAACTCGCCGGCGGCAATTTCCAGAGACACGTCATCAACGGCGCGCACATTGCCGAAGTGACGGGAAACATGCGCGAAACTGACTGCCGTCGTCATCTGTGGCGGTATTCCCCCTCGGCGCCGCTCTTGTCTCAGGCGATGCGCCGAGGGGTATGGTTACAACAGTCCTCCGGCAGGCGCCAGAGGCGCTGGCCGTTCAGGCGATGACATCGAAATCCGCGGCCGTCAGAACCACGCCCGCGGTGACCTTGGCGAACAGGACCTGTTCACCGGCGCCCGACCCGTCGGCGTCGTAGTAAATGTTGCCGGTGGTGCTGTCATGGATGATGCGGTCATTGGCATCGGCCGCAGTGGTGCCCGAAACGAATTGCCCGGCCGGGAGGGCACCCAGGGCGAGTGCAGCGAAGATGGCGTTCGATAGCACAATCGTGTCATCGGCCGGGGTGAAGTCGCTGATGGTATCGACATTGGCGTCGGCTGCCAGGGCCGTGTCAAAGAAGAAGCTATCGGCGCCGGCGCCGCCGGTCAGGTAGTCATTGCCCTGTCCGCCATAAATCTGGTCGTTGTTGTCGCCACCGTTCAGGCTGTCGTCGCCGATTCCGCCCGTCAGCACATCGGCTCCAGCATCGCCATTAATATTGTCGCTGCCGCTGCCGCCATTCATCTGGTCATTGCCATTGCCGCCGTAGAGATTGTCGCGGCCAGAATCGCCATTGATGGTGTCGTTGCCATCCTCACCGCTGCAATAGTCGTTGCCGTCACCGGCCTGGATGACGTCATTGCTGGCGTCGGCGCCGGCACTGCCGGTACCGCCATACAGGCTGTCATTGCCCTCGCCGCCAGTCACCGTGTCCTTGCCGGCACCGCCGTATACATAGTCACCGCCGGCGCCGCCATCGAGCTTGTCGTCGCCGTTGTCGCCATAGAGATAGTCATAACCCTCGCCGCCTTTCAGCGTGTCGCCGCCGGCATTGCCATAGATGCTGTCATTGCCTTCGGCTCCGGTGATCACGTCGACGCCGGCGCCGGCCCGATAAAGCATGTACTCGATGCTCGTCGTGGTCGTGCCGTCACTGGCGGCCGGTCCATTGAGCGCCATGGTGATGCCGACGGATGAGGTGCTGCGATCGAGTTCGAGATAGTCGAAACCGCTGCCGCCATTGATGATCTTGATGCCCTTGTTGCCGACGATACGGTCATCGCCCGTACCACCGTTCATGGTGTCATCACCGATGTCGCCATTGAGGAGGTCAGCGCCGCCGCCGCCCTCTATGGAATCGCCGCCGGTGCCGCCATAGAGATTATCGTTCCCGCCGCCGCCGAGTATGGTGTCATTTCCGGCCTCGCCAGAAGCGTAATCGTTGCCCTCGCCGCAATCGAGGAGGTCTCCCTGGTTATCGACGGTCGTGCTGTTAAATCCGCCATAGAGACTGTCGCTACCTTCGCCACCATTGATTGTATCTGATGCCGCGCCTCCAACCAGATAGTCGTCGCCCTCCCCGCCGTCGATGCTGTCGGTGCCGTTCTCGCCATAGATTTGGTCGTTCCTCTCGAGACCGTTGAGCTGATCGTTGCCCGAGCCGCCATAGAGCGTGTCGCCACCCGTCGTGCCGCCCACCGTGTCGCGGCCGGAACTGCCCCGGTAGAGGAGCTGCTCGATGCTTGTTGCTTTGGTCCCGTCGCTGCCAAGGCTGCCATCGCCAAAGAAGGACAGGTTGGCCGAACTACCCGAACGGTTCAGGTCGAGATAGTCGAAGCCGGTTCCGCCGTTGATGATCTTCTTGCCAAGCGTGCCATAAATGAAGTCGTCGCCGGCATTGCCATTCAGCGTGTCCGCACCGTCGTCACCATAGACCCGGTCGCTGCCATTGCCGCCACTTGCGACATCATTGCCGGCCCCGCCATAAAGATAGTCGTCGCCATCATCGCCATTCAACTTATCGTTGCCGTCCTCGCCATACAGCGTGTCCTCACCGTCACCGCCATTCAAAACGTCGTTGCCGGTGCTGCCGGTAACGTTGCCGAAGCCGCCGTAAAGCACGTCGTTGCCGTCGCGGCCATTCAGCGTATCGTTGCCGCCGTAGCCGTAAATGTAATCATAGGTGTTGGTGCCGTTCAGCGTCTGGGCGGTAGCGTCGCCAGTTATCGTAGCCATGTAGAGGAGCTCCCTGTTGCAATCACACGACATCATCCTCCGGCCGAAGCTGGCGGCCGGTGGGAGGGCCCCTCTCGCAACCGGATTACTAGCACTGGAATGATCAGGAAAAAAGCGGTGAACGGCCCGTTAACCATATGCCCCAAAATAAATCCCGCCGGCGTAACCGGCGGGATTTCCGGGCAGCAGCGCCGCTGTCAGCGTCCGCCAAGCACCGCGATCATGTCGGTGACCCAACGATAGTAAGGTACACAGCCAGCTTCTTGGGTTGCACATTTGGCGATGGGCGTACGCCAGAAATGAACCTTGTCGAAATTGTTCACGCCATTGGTTTCACAGCCCTGGTCGCCGAGCAGGGCATTGCCCTTGCAGGCGGCCAGCACGGCGGGAACCGAGCCGAACCAGGCCGCAAGGTCGCCCTGAAGCTTGGGGTTGATCGAATGTTCAAGCCACATATAGGCGCAGTTCGGGTGGGGAGCATCGACATGCATCATGGTGGTGTCGGCCCAGCCGGTTGCCCCTTCCTCCGGAATGGTCGAGGCGATCGGTGTCTTCTCCATCGCCGCCTTGTCGGCCTGCAGGATATTGACCTGGAACGGCCATGACGAAGAGGCGACAACCCCTTCATTCTTGAAATCGTCGATCTGGATAAAGGCGTCGTGCCAGTAGCGGCCCACGATTTCGCGCTGCTTGCGCAGGAGGTCGAGGGCCGCCTTGTACTGCTCTTCGGTCAGTTCGTAGGGATCCTTGATGCCGAGATCGGGCTGCTTGTGCATCAGGTACAGCGCGGCGTCGGCAATGTAGATGGGGCCGTCGAAGGCCTGGACGCGACCCTTGTTCGACTTGCCATCCGGCAAAGTCTGCTCCTCGAACACCACGCTCCAGCTCTTCGGCGCTTCGGGGAAGACCTTGGTATTGTAGGCGAGGACATTGGCCCCCCACTGATAGGGGACGCCATAATGGACACCATCGACAGTGTGCCACGGGGCGTTCTGGAGGCGCTCGTCAACGGTGCTCCACGACTTGATGAGGTCCTTGTTGACGGGCTGCACGCGCTTGCCGGAAATGAGGCGGAGCGAAGCATCGCCGGAGGCTGTCACCAGGTCGAAACCCCCCTCGTTCATCAGCGCCACCATTTCGTCCGACGTGCCGGCCGTCTTGATGTTGACTTTGCAGCCGGTCGCCTTCTCGAAATCCGTCACCCAGTCAAAGTTCTTGTCGGTCTCGCCGCGCTCGATGTAACCCGGCCAGGCAACGATATCGACCTGGCCCTCGCCGGGTCCGATCTCCTTGAGCTGGGCAAGCGACGTGCCGCTCAGCGCTGCGATGGCCAGGACCGAAACGAGCGCGCGTTTCACTGTTTTCATGATGTTAGCTCCCTGCGCCAGACCGGGTTGCTCTCTTCGTCAGTCCGCCCGCTGTGGTGGCCGGTCCGTGCGTTGACCGGGCGGAACTGGCGGCAAGGTTAGCCGGAACGGCGCGGGAAAGGAAGCGGGCCTGGCGATTGACAAGCAATCGAGGCTCACCGACCATCCCGGCTCATGCGGTACTGGATCAAGGATCCGATTGCCTGTCTCACGGTGGGTGCAGAGCGGGGTCTCGTCGTCGAGGGCGGGGTCATTGCCGAGTGTATCGGGCGCGGGGAGGAGCCCATGTTGCCGGCGGATCAGGTATTCGATGCATCGCGGCACGTCGTCTTGCCGGGTCTCGTCAACACGCACCACCACTTCTACCAGACGCTCACCAGGGCCCACCCGCAAGCAATCAACAAGGAACTCTTCGACTGGCTCAGGGCCCTGTACCCGGTCTGGGCACGGCTGACACCGGACGCGCACCGGCTGGCGACGCGGCTGGCACTGACCGAGCTCATGATGTCCGGCGTCACCTGCACTTCGGACCACCACTACGTCTTTCCAGCCGGTCTCGATGATGCGGTGGATATCCAGGTCGAGGAGGCGCGCCGCCTGGGCCTGCGCATGACGGTGACGCGAGGGTCGATGAACCTCTCGCAAAAGGATGGCGGCCTGCCGCCTGACAGCGTGGTCCAGGATGAGGATACGATCCTTGCCGACTGCGAACGGGTGATTGCGACGTATCATGAAGGCGGGGCGGGCGCGATGATCCAGATCGCGCTGTCGCCATGCTCGCCCTGGTCGGCCACCACCAGCCTGATGTGCAGGACGGCCGAACTTGCCGCCCGGCACGATTGCCGGCTGCATACGCATCTCGCCGAGGTGCGCGATGAGGACGCCTACTGCATGGCGCAATATGGCTGCCGGCCGCTCGAGTATCTCGAGAATGCGGGCTGGCTCGGCGAGCATACGTGGCTGGCTCACGGCATTCATTTCACCGACAGCGAGGTGCAAAAGCTCGGGCGTCACGGCGTCGGCATTAGCCACTGCCCGACTTCGAACATGGTGCTTGCTTCCGGACAGTGCCGCACACGCGAGCTCGAAGAAGCGGGTGCTGCAGTCGGCCTCGGGGTTGACGGTTCTGCATCAAATGATTCCTCCAACCTGATGGAAGGCATTCGGCATGCACTGATGATCAACCGCCTGACCTATGACGCAACGATCACGCATCGTGATGCCCTGCGCTGGGCAACTGGGGGCTCGGCGCGGTGTCTCGGGCGCGACGATATCGGCAGCCTTGCTCCCGGCAAGCAGGCGGACCTGGCCTTGTTCACGCTCGACGAACTGCGTTTCTCGGGTGCCGGTGATCCGGTGGCGGCACTGGTGCTCTGCGGGGCACACCGGGCCGACCGGGTGATGATCAAGGGCGAGTGGCGGGTGATCGAGGGGTATCCCGTCGGCGTCGATGTCGCGCGCTTGCGCCATGAACACGGCCTTGCCGCGCGGCGGTTCCTGGAGAGCGTTTGACCACGTTCAGTCACGTGTTAGTCTTGCTCTCAACGGTGGGGAGGGAGACGATTGGCAACGCAGAACGGCAACGGCCAGATCGCCGTCCAGGTTGACGACCTGCACAAGAGCTTCGGACAACTTGAAGTGTTGAAGGGGGTGTCGCTTACTGCCCATGAGGGCGATGTCGTATCGATGATCGGCGCCTCGGGCTCGGGCAAGAGCACGTTTCTGCGCTGCATCAATTTCCTCGAACTGCCGAGCAAGGGCCGGATCGTGGTGACAGGCGAGGAAGTCGCGCTGAAGCCGGGCCCCGACGGCAACCTGCATCCAGCCGATCGCAAGCAGCTCGAGCGGGTGCGCACGCGACTCGGCATGGTGTTCCAGAGCTTCAATCTGTGGCAGCACATGACGGTTCTTCAGAACGTCATGGAGGCGCCGGTGCATGTCCTCAAGGTGCCGAAAGCCGAGGCAACCGAGAAGGCGGAGATGTATCTCCAGAAGGTCGGGCTCTACGACAAGAAGGACCAGTTCCCGGCCTTCCTGTCCGGCGGGCAGCAGCAGCGTGCGGCGATCGCGCGGGCCTTGTGCATGGAACCCAAGGTGATGCTGTTTGACGAGCCGACCTCGGCGCTCGACCCGGAACTTGTCGGCGAGGTCCTGCGCGTGATCCGCAATCTCGCCGAGGAGGGCCGCACCATGATCCTGGTCACGCACGAGATGAAGTTCGCACGCGGCGTGTCGAGTCACGTCATATACCTTTACAAGGGGGTGATCGAAGAGGAGGGGCCGCCAGAGCAGGTCTTCGGCAATCCGCGGAGCGAGCGCTGCCGCCAGTTTGTAGCAGGCAGCCACTGAAGAGGCCGCCGGTTGAACCATCCGCGATCGATTGCGGCTGCTGTTCTTGTATGATAATTGCAGACGGCCGAAACAATCTCATGCAATCGGCACATCACGGGAGGACTATGATGCTCAAGAAGACATTGCGCTGCACAATTGCCGTCTGCGCACTGATTGCGGCGGGGACAGCCCTGGCCGATACAGCCGACAAGAAGATCGCTCTGTCCAACAACTACGCCGGAAATTCCTGGCGGCAGGCCATGCTGAAGAGTTGGGACAAGGTCACCAAGCAGGCCGTGGCAGACGGCGTGGTGGCGGCGGCCGATCCATTTACGACGTCGGAAAACCAGGTGACGGAACAGGCCGCGCAGATCCAGAACCTTATCCTGCAAGGATACAATGCCATCGTGCTCAACGCGGCCTCGCCGGACGCATTGAACGGTGCCGTCAAGCAGGCCTGCGATGCCGGCATCATCGTGGTGTCATTCGACGGGATCGTCACGGAGCCCTGCGCCTGGCGCATTGCCGTCGACTTCGCGAATATGGGCGAAGTTCAGCTTGACTATCTTGCCCAGAAGATGCCGGAGGGCGGTAATCTCCTGGAAATCCGCGGCCTCGCCGGCGTATTCGTCGATGACGAAATCTCCAAGGGAATCCACCGCGGCGTCGAGAAGTATCCGCAATTCAAGATCGTCGGTTCCGTGCACGGTGACTGGGCACAGGAAGTGGCGCAGAAGGCAGTGGCCGGCATCCTGCCGTCGCTGCCGGAAGTGAAGGCGGTGGTGACGCAAGGCGGCGATGGCTACGGCGCGGCGCAAGCCTTCGCTGCAGCCGGGCGCCCGACGCCGCTCATCATCATGGGCAATCGCCAGGATGAGCTGCAGTGGTGGAAGGAGCAGAAGGATGCCAATGGCTACGAGACCATGTCGGTGTCCATCGCACCCGGCGTGTCCACGCTTGCTTTCTGGGTGGCACAGATGATCCTGGATGGCAAGGAAGTGCCGAAGGATCTGGTGGTGCCGTTCTTGCGCATCGATCAGGACAATCTCGAGGCAAGTCTCGCAACGACCGAGAAGGGCGGGGTTGCCAATGTCGAATACTCGCTTGAGGATGCGCAGAAGGTCGTCGCGGGCAAATAGGGCTTGATCGCAGAAGCCATCAGACTGGACGGCGTCGAAAAGTCATTCGGCGCCGTTCGCGCCCTGGCCGGCGTCGACCTCAGGGTCGAGGGCGGCGAGTGCCTGGGGCTGGTCGGCCACAACGGCGCCGGCAAGTCGACGCTCATGCATGTGCTGGCCGGGACGCTGTCGCCCGATGCGGGGCAGCTTGCCATTGCCGGTGAGGCCGTCGCAGGCCACTGGTCGGCCGCTGCTGCGCAGGCGCGGGGGGTGCGTTGCGTGTTCCAGGAACTGTCGCTTTGTCCCAATCTCACAGTCGCAGAAAACGCGCGCATCGTGCACCGGTCGCTCAAGGGCCTCGGCTGGAAGCGGCGGGCAAGAGCGCTGATCATGGCGAAGCTGGATGAAATCTTCCCGGGCCATGGTATCGGCCCCGACGACGAGATTGCCGATCTTGCCATCGGCAAGCGGCAGATGGCGGAGATTGCCCGGGCCTTCACGGTCACCGGCGAACCCCTGCGGCTTGTCATACTCGACGAACCGACATCGTCTCTCGACGCCATCACAGCCGAGCAGTTGCTCCGCTACGTCCGCAAAGAGACGGCGGCGGGCACGTCGATCATCCTGATCTCGCATCTGCTTGGCGACATTCTCGGGACGTCCGACCGGATCGTGGTGATGAAGGACGGCAAGACGGTGGCGGAGCGCCTGGCGAGGGATTTCGACCGCCAAAGCCTGGTTGCGGCAATGGGCAGCGAAGCGGCCGAGCGCAAGACAGCCGCCGCGAGGCGGACAGGCCAGCAGGCCGCTGTCCCGGTTGCCGTCAAGGCCCACCCCTCGACAGCGCCGGATGGGGATGAACTCATCGCCTACCGCGGCGAGGTGCTGGGCCTTGCCGGACTAGCCGGTCACGGCCAGACCCGGATGCTGCTCCAGATTTTCGGAAAACAGGATGCAACCGTCAGTGGACCACTGGCCTTCATCGCCGGCGATCGGCAGGCGGACGGCATTTTCAGCCTGTGGTCCATCGCCCGCAATATCACGGTGCGGTCGCTGAAAGATCTGCGGCAAGGCGGCTTCATCGATGCCGGGGCCGAACGGACGCTGGCGGAGGATTGGCAACGGCGGATCAGGATCCTGACTCCCGACATCGGCAACAACATTCTCACGCTTTCGGGCGGCAACCAGCAGAAAGCCCTGTTTGCGCGGGCGCTCGCCTCGGATGCCAGCATCATCCTGATGGACGACCCGATGCGCGGCGTCGATGTCGGCACCAAGCGCGAGGTCTATACGATGATCCGCAGGGAGGCGGAAGCGGGGCGGACCTTCATCTGGTACACGACCGAGATCGAGGAGCTCAGCCATTGCGACCGCGCTTACGTGTTCCGCAATGGCGCGATCTCGGCCAGCCTTGCCGGTGACGAGCTGTCAGAGGAAAAGGTGCTGCAGGCGTCCTTCGCGGAGCATGCGGCATGATCGACCGACGCCTGATCCGGTCGGCGCTGCCGTTCATGTCACTCGCTATCGTGCTGGCAGCGACATTCTATGTGCAGCCGCGCACGATGAGCTACTTCGGCCTCAATCTGATGCTGCAGTATGCCGTGCCGATCGCGCTCGCCACCATCGCGCAGATGTTCGTCATCACTGTCAATGATCTCGACCTGTCGATCGGGCCATTCGTCGGGCTGGTCGGCTGCATCGCCGCGACACTGCTGCTCGACAATCCCATACTGGGAACGCTGGCGCTTCTGGCGCTGATTGCCGCCTATGGCGCGATCGGGGCGCTGATCCACATCCGCAACCTGCCGTCGATCGTGGTTACGCTGGGGCTTTCCTTCGTGTGGCTCGGAATTGCCGTCCTGATCCTGCCGTCGCCGGGCGGCAAGGCGCCAGCATGGCTAGCGGCGATCATGTCGGTCCAGGTGCCCTATGTGCCATTCCCGATCGTGGCGGCAGTTGCGATCGGGCTGACGGTTCATTTCGCTCTGATGCTGTCCTCCTACGGAGTCGTGGCGCGGGGTGCTGGCGGAAATCCCAAGGCCCTGTCGCGGGCGGGCTGGTCGATGCTGCGTACCAAGGTCACCATGTATGCGCTGGCGGGAACATTCGGCGTGCTGTCGGGACTGTCCCTGCTCGGCCTCACCACTTCGGCCGACGCCCATGTCGCCGACCGTTACACGCTGTTTTCAATCGCAGGCGTGATCCTGGGCGGCGGTGAGTTCATTGGTGGACGAGTTTCGCCGCTGGGAGCTGTGGTGGGCGCGCTGACGCTGGCGCTGGCAGGATCTTTCCTGATCTTCCTCAGGATCTCACCGGACTGGCAGATCGGCGCACAGGGGGCGATCCTGATCATCGTGCTGGCGCTCCGGGCCCTGGTCACTTTCGGGGAGATGCGACGGTGAGCGGTCTGCTGCATAGGTTGACACGCGAGCCGTGGATCTGGTCGTTCCTGGCGGCGCTGGCAGTGTGGGCCACAACCATCTCCTACACCGGGGGGCAGGGGGCCGGAGAAATCCTGACCGCGGCGCTCGCATTTGCGACCTTCACCATCATCGTCGGGCTTGGCCAGATGATGGTCATCACCACCGGCCCCGGCAATGTCGACCTGTCGATCCCGGCGACCATCACCCTTGCCGGCGTGGTTGCCATGAAGGTGATGGATACCGACACGGCAAGGCTCCTGATCGGCATCCTGGCCGCCCTTGGCGCCGCACTGGCCGTCGGCATCTTCAATTACATGCTGATCCGCCTGCTGCGCATTCCGCCCATCATCGCCACGCTGTCGTCGAGCTTCCTCATCCTGTCGACGGCGATCTCCTATGGCCGCGGCATCCGCATCAAACCGCCGCCGCCGCTCGCGGAATTCGCCACCATGCGCATCCTGGGCGTGCCTGCCGCCGCCATTCTGGTGCTGCTGGTCAGCATCGGGCTTTACATCGTGCTGCGGCGGACCATCTATGGCCGGACGGTGCTGGCTGTCGGGCAGAATGCGCGCGCCGCCTGGCTCGCCGGCCTCCATGTCGACCGCACGCGCTTCCTCACCTATGTATTGAGCGCGCTCCTGGCCGGGATGTGCGGCATCCTGCTGTCGGGATTCTCTGGCGGAGCCGCCCTCAACATGGGCGAGGAGTTCCTCCTCGCCTCGATCGCCACAGTGGTGATCGGCGGCACTTCAGTGGCGGGCGGCCGCGCCAATGTGCCAGGTATCTGGGGCGCCGCGCTGTTCATGTACCTGCTGGTCACCATGCTCAACACGTTCGGAGCGTCGGCTGGAATTCGCCTGATCCTGACCGGCCTCATCATCATTGTGGTCATTGTCATCGCCGGCGGCGAAGAACAGCGCTAGAGGCTGCCTGGAGAAGACACAGGAAGAAATATGACACCGATTCCCAGCCATCCGCCGGTCACCAACCTACAACGCGATCGCCTGGTGGCCTACGACCTCGAGGGGCCGGAGCAGGCGCGGCTCATTCGCTGGCTGCCGGTCAGCTATGACCGTCGCAGCCAGTGCGGGAGCTACTATTTCCAGATGCTGCCCGGCGCCTACACGACTCCGCATATGCATCCGGGCTACGAAGAGTTCTACGTCCTGGAGGGCGAGGCGATCGAAAGCGACGGTACCGTCATTCGTGCCGGAGATTTTGTCAGCTTTCCGCCCGGCTCCTATCACTGGACACGGAGCGAGCGTGGCTGCCTGATGCTGGTGTTTGAGTGGCGCCCCGTTGCGGCCGGCGCGACCACTCGCTGATCATTGCTCAAGAACGACCCGGCCCGCCTCGAGGCCTTGTGGTACCGGGACGGCCGTCGCCTCATAGTTGCTGTTGAGCACGAGATTGGGACCTGCGTCGAGTTCGAGGTTCCTGACTACCAGGGCGGTGTAGGCCGAACTGTCCGCAACCGGCGCCCTGGCGTCGATCCGGAGCTGTCCGCGCGGCAGGTAGATCGTGCCGAGCAAGGTGCGGGCGTTGTTGCTGCCGATGTGATGGCTGCGGAGCGGCGGCGCTGACCGGTCCTCGAAAAACAGCAGGCCCGCCATGGGCCCGGCGCGGGGGGCCGAGAGATCGATGGTGGTATCGCCGTCGAAGTCAATCAGGCTCGCCGCTCCCTTGAGATAGAAGCCGACAAACCGACCGATAAGTGAAGCAGTGCCCTGCACCCGGAGCGAGCCATCAGCGATGATGTATTCGCCTTCACTGAGCATCACCCGGGCCTTGCCGATGATTTGCAAGCCACCGCAATAGACGCCGGGATCGAGAGTCAGGGCCTTATCTTTGATGATCAGATCGACGTAATCGCACGGCCCGGCAGGGGGCGGCTGGCGCCCAGCCAGGGGATCCGGCAGCGGCGGGCAGTCGGTGGTTGCGGCCGGTACCATGGTGCCCATGCCTCTGGTTCGGTAGCCGCCCACCACACATATCAATTTGGCTGTCAGCCGGGCATTATCGTCAACGCGCAGACCCTGGGTGCCGGCAGCGTTCGAATAGACGCTGCAGCCGTTGGCCGTCAGACGCGCGTCCTGCATCAGATGAATGGCAGTTGCGTTCTGGTCGGAGAGGCCGATCACGCAGAGCCTCTCGGAGCCGAGAGCGCGGGCCCGGGCAGCGACGCGGATAGGCGTAATCGTGCTGTCGAAAATGTGCAGGAAGAGTGGGTGCCAGGTCCGTTCTATCATGACGTCGACAGTGCCGGCAGACCGCTCAACCCTGGTCTCGATGCGGAAGCCACTGAGCGAGGCAGAGGGCAGGTTCTGTTGTGCCAGTGCGAGGGTCAGCGCCTCAAGCCTGGCCGTCGTGGTGCCGCCCAGGCTCAATTCGCGGGCGCTGCCGATCGCAGCAACGTCGGCAGCGGCCTGGAGGTCCGATCTGATACTTACCATGAGAAGGTAGTCCATGACCACGGCGGCGGCGGCCAGGAGCGCTGGGGCTGACAGGCCAAAGATGAGCGCAATCGAACCCTGTGGCGAACGAATGTACGCCAGAAGTAGTTTCAGCATGGCGGGCAAACTACAAGTTGGAACGTTTCAGATCACAGGATCACTGATAACATTGAGCATTTCATTAATGCCTGCCGCCGTTCCAGCAATTGAAGTGAAAGAAAGCGAGCTGCCGCGAAGTTCTATTGGGAGAGCGCCACACGGTCAGTGATCAGGCCATCCGGAACCGGGATCACGGTCGCATCGTAGTCGCTGTTGAGCACAAGATTGGGGCCGGCGTCGAGCACAAGGCTCCGCACGACCAACGCGGTATAAGCAGAGCTTGCGGCAACCGGCGCAGTGGCGTCGACCTGGAGCAGGCCCCGCGACAGATAGATGGTTCCCAGCAGGATCGGTGCGTTGTTGCTGCCGATACGGTGTTTGCGCAGCAGTGGTGCGGTGCGATCCTCGAACAGCAGCAGGCCGGCCAGAGGGCCCTTGCGCGGCGCGGAAAGCTCGATGGCGGTACCGGGGTCATACTCGAGGGTCGACGGCTTGCCCTGCAGATAGAAGCCGACGTACTTGCCCTTCATTTCCGCCGAGTGCATGACCCGGAGCGGCCCATCGGCCATGATGTACACGCCTTCGTTCAGAGTGACCTTGGCCGTCCCCCTGATTTCGAGACCGCCGCAATACACACCGGGATCGAGTGTGACGGTCTTGTCCTTGATGACAAGGTCCTTGAAATCACAGGGTCCGACGGCGGGCGGCAGGCGTCCGGCGAGGGGGTCCTCCATAGCCGGACAGTCTGTGGTCGGTGCAGGTGAAATGGAATTGGAGCCCTTGGCGACGAAACCGCCCGCGACGCAAATGAGCTGGGCCGAGAGTATTGCATTGTCGTCAATGCGAATGCCCTGTTGCCCGGCAGAGTTGACGTAAACGCCGCATCCTTTCGCGGCGACGCTGGCCTCCTTGAGGAGATGCAGCCCGGTGTCCTTCTTGTCGTTGAGCGCCAGGATGCAGGTGAGGCCCGATCCGAGGCTGTGAGCTCGCGCCGTGGCGCGCACCGGCGTCATTCTTGTCGAGATCAGGTGCAGGAAGAAGGGTGACCATTTGCGTTCGATGATGACTTCGACCGTGGCGCTTGCCCTGATGACATTGACATCGATCCGATAGCCGCCCACCCCAGTCTCCTGCGGCGCACCGGACATACGACTGGCCGTGCTGCCGGCCAGGTTCTGCTGGGCGATCGTTCTGGCGATCATCAGCAGCTTGTCGGCGTTGGCGCCGGTCAGGCTGAATTCGCTGGCGCTGCCAAGCGCGGCGGCGTCGGCTGCGGCCTGAAGCTCGGCCTTGAGCGCCGACATCATCACGTAGTCGGACGCCACTGCGAGGACGGCCAGCAATGCCGGCGCCGCAAGCGCCGCCATCACAGCCAGGCTGCCGCGGATATGAGCAAGGAACCGTTTTGCAAGGCTGGGCAGTAACGATAATCGCATGGCCTGATTGCTCGATCGCAGACCAGACCACATTAGCTTTCGGCGATTGACGCCGGCCTTGGAGATTTGCGGCAATTTTAACGATTGCAGCGGTCGCGTGCCCCGCGCGACTCACTCGGACAGCACGACGCGGCCATGGAGGAGGCCTTCGGGGACGGGAACGTCAGTTGCGTCGAAGTCACTGCGAAGCACGACTTTCGGCCCTTCTTTCAATTGCAGGCTGCGGACGACGAGCGCAGTGTATGCCGAGTTGTCAGCCACAGGGGCATTGGCATCTATCAGCAACGTGCCCCGACTGAGATAGATCGTGCCGATGAGGCGGCGGGCATTGTTGCTGCCGATCCTGTGAACACGCAGCGGCAACGTCTTGCGATCCTCGAAAAACAGCAAGCCGGCGAGCGGGCCACCAACCGGCGCAGCAAGATCGGCGGTGGTGCCGCTGTCGAACATGAACATCGTGGCATTGCCGCTCAGATAGAAGCCCACATGCTCACCATGGATAGTTGCGGTGTCGAGCACGAGAAACAGTCCATTGTGGATGATATAAGTGCCGGGATTGAACGTGACCTTGGCCTTGCCGCTTATGGTCAGCCCACCGCAGTAGACGCCGGGATCGAGGGTCCGGATCTGGTCCTTGATGACAAGCAGGGTATAGTCGCATGGTCCCACCTTGGGCGGGGTGCGGCTGGCGAGCGGATCGGCGAACATTGGGCAGTCCGTCGTGGGCACGGGCTGAAGGGACTTGGCGGTGGGCGCGACGTAGCCGCCTGCGACGCAGATGGCCGCAGCATTGAGTGTCGCATTGTCGCTCACTGAAATGCCTGCGGGCGTGTTGGTGTTCGAATAGACCACACAGTTTTCGCCGGTGAGGCTGGCATTCTTCCAGAGCGTGACTCCTGAGGGAAAGTTCTCGGAAAGTCCGAGGACACAGGTGGGACTGGTGTCCAGCACTTGCGCCCGCGCCGATGCCCTGACCGGGGTCATGTCAGCTGAGACAAAGTGCAGAAAGAAGGGCGTCCAATAGCGGGCCAGAGTGACTTCGACACTGCCCTTCTTGCGGTCGACGTGGATCGCGAGGGCGAGGGCGCCCGGGTTGCCCAGCTCAGCGCCGCCACCCGGGCCTTGGCCGGCATTTCCGGACGGGGCATCGGCACCGTCTGGGGCACTTGAAAGGCTGGTGTCATCAGGCTTCATGCCCAAGCCTGTCCGGGCGAAAGCCTCGGCAATGGCGACGATCTGCTTGTCGGTGGAGCCTGCGAGCCTGAATTCCTTTGCACCGGCCAGGGCCGCGGCATCGGCGGCCACCTGCAATTCCTCTCTTATCTTTCCCATGTTCACGTAGTCGGCAGCTACAGCCATGACGGCAAGCAGTGCCGGCGCCATGCCGGCGAACATGACGGCAACACCGCCATTCATGTTTCGGAAGAACTCTCGAATTGTGGCAAACACGTTGAGTCCCCAGCGCGCTATCGGGTGATTGGCCGCCGCCAACCTAAGGGACTGCAGGTTGCGCAAATGGCATCCGCTTCAGTTCAATTTTAGCAGTGGGGCCGATCCGGGTCTGAATGACGGGAGTTCTGACGTTGTAGCTTTCGGTGTCTCAACAGGTTCGTTCAATTTTTCCGCGCCTGCTTTGCAAATGCATAACCAGCCCCGAACAAACATGTCCCGGCGGGGCGGATTCACAGAGGCGGGGAGCGCAATCTTAAAGCGGCTACCTTAGTCGTTACTGCGATGAAGACCTCTTAGTCCGGGTGGGAGCTCATGAATCTCGGTATCAGCAAGATCGGACGGCGGATTGTGCTGCTGGTATCCCTGTCCGTCATCGTGTCCTTGCTGACCGCCAGCAGCGCGTTTCTGCTCCTCGAATTTCGGGACGGCATCGATACCCGCAAGGCCAATGTGCAAGCGACCGGTTACGTTTTCGCCTCGGCCATCGCCGACTCCGTCGACAAGGGAAATCCCCAGGACGCTCTCAATGTGCTGCGTTCGATCAGCCGGCTGCCGGAGATCACCTATGCCGTGGCGCTGGACCGCAGCGGCCACCAGATTGCGGCGCTGGGAGAAGGCGTGCTGCTCGAGGGCGAGCTGGCGCAAAGCGGCGGCTCGGTGTTGGAGCTTCTGACACGACGTTCGATGCCGGTCACGATCGATATCATCAAGGCCTCGGAACGGGTCGGCCGGCTGGTTCTGGTCGCCGACATTTCGAGCCTGCATGAGCAGCTCGCCCGGTCGGTGCTGGTGACGATCGTGACAGCGCTGATTGCTGCGGGAATCGGCCTCGCTGCAGCCATGCGGCTGCAACGGCGCATCGCCGGACCCATCGTCACGCTCACCGAGGCCATGACACGGGTACGCAAGAGCCGTGACTACTCCACGCAGGTGAAACATGCGGCGGACGATGAAACCGGCGTGCTGGTCGAGGCCTTCAACGACATGATGGCGGAAATTTCCTACCGCGACGTGGCCATGAAGCGGCTCGCCTACTTCGATCCGCTCACCGGCCTTGCCAACCGCCAGGAATTCCAGCGCCAGCTCGATCTGCTGCTCAAGGAATGCGGCGAGGCGGAAATCACCGCGGCGCTGTTTCTACTCGATCTCGACGAATTCAAGTCCATCAACGACAGCTACGGACATTCGGCGGGCGATGCCCTGCTCGTCAATGTCGCGGCGGGCCTCAGCGAGTTCAAAATGGAGGAACTGCATGTCGCACGGCTCGGCGGCGATGAATTTGCGGTGATTGCCGGCGGCATCAGCAGCGAACGTGAAGCGGAAGCACTGCTGGAGCGACTGACGGGAACTCTCAAGCAGCCCGTCGAGATCATGGGCCGCCAAGTCGAGATCGGGTTCAGCGCAGGTGCTGCAATGATTCCCCGCGATGGGCGGACCTCGAGCGATCTGTTGCGCCGTGCCGATCTGGCGCTGTACAGCGCCAAGCGGGCCGGCAAGGGCAGGCTGCACTGTTATCATCATAAGCTTGACGAGGACGCGCAGATCAGGACGGCGCTGGCGATCGACCTGCGCCACGCAATCCGCGAGAATCAGCTGCTGGTCCATTACCAGCCACAAGTCGACATCCACTCCGGCGTGGTCGACGGGTTCGAAAGCCTGCTGCGCTGGCAGCACCCGCAACGCGGACTGGTACCGCCCGACCTGTTCATTCCCATTGCCGAAAGCAATGGCCTCATTTGCGACCTTGGCCAATGGATTTTGCGCGAGAGCTGCCGGCAGGCCCGCGCATGGATGGATGCGGGCTTCGTCCTGCGGCAGATGTCGGTCAATGTGTCGGTGGCGCAGATCCGCCAGGCGGATTTTCACCGGCAAGTCGAGCGCGTCCTCGCGGAGACGCGGCTGCCAGCCTACGTCCTGTGCCTGGAGGTTACCGAGAGCCTGTTTGCCGGCATTTCTCCGAAGCAGGTCAAAACCATGCTCGATGCCCTGAAGGGGATCGGCGTGACGCTTGCCATCGACGATTTCGGGACAGGCTATTCGTCACTGTCCTACCTGCAGGGGCTGCCGTTCGACAAGCTCAAGATCGACCGGGCCTTTGTCACCGGCGTCGAAGCCGACGCCGACAAGCGGCGGCTGCTGTCGGGGGTGATCGACCTCGGCCATGCGCTCGACCTGGTCATCGTGGCGGAAGGCGCCGAAACTCCCGGCGAAGTCACGCTGCTTCGCGAAATGCAGGCCGATCAGGTGCAAGGTTATGTGTTCAGCCGGCCTCTGCCAGCGCCGGCCGTCGTTGAAGCGGCGGGACAGATCATGCGGGATTTCGAACGGCAATTCGGTCGCGATGTTGCTGGTCTCGAGCGTGCGCCACTGTTGAAGGCGGGCTGAATCACTGCCACAGCCTGACCGGCAAGCAAATGGGGTTTGCTTCACGTGCGGGCCACGGTTTAATTCCGCATGTCGCATGGCCGTGCTGTTGAAGGGTGATCTCCTGTCTTGCCCGATGCCGCCCGTATCATCTTCGCGTCGCAGCGTCTTCGCGCCCTTCTCTTCGCGCGGGGCGGCCGCACGCTCAATATCACCTTCGAGTTCTGGAAGCCTGAGAAGACCGGCTTCGTGGCAGCCAGCGGCGGCTCGCTGCGCTACTTCGAGGAACGCGGCTGGAGCCATCTCGATGTCAGCACCAGCCAGAACGACTGGTTCCTCAACGAGGATACGCCGGCACTGATGCAGGCGATCGGCGCGGCGGCCGGGGCCTATCAGATAACCATCTGTTTCGGCTCGAGCATGGGAGGCTATGGTGCGCTGCTCTATTCCGGTGCGGCCAGGGCTTCGCGTATCATCACCACATCGCCGCAGTACTCGATCGATCCTGCCAAGGTGCCGTTCGACCGGCGCTGGCGGAACGACGCAAGCCGCGCCGATTTCCGCTTCGACGATCTCAAGCGGTTCGCGCAGCGGGATGCAGAGGCGCTGCTGCTTTACGACCCCTGTGACGAACTTGACAGCCGCCATATCAGCCTGCTGACCGGAGACTTTCCGGCCTGGCGGGCGGTGCCGATGTGGATGAGCGGCCATCCGGCGTCGAAGGTTTTCATCGAAGCCGGCACCATGAGCCGGCTGGGCGACCTGCTTCGTGAAACGCCGGTGCCACTCGCGGCGGTGGCGGCGCTGCGGCGGCAGTCGCGCCGGCAGTCGCCCGGCTACTGGCTGGCACTGGCCAAGCGGGCCGGGGCGCGGCGGCCGGCGCTGGCGGAGACGGCCGTCAGGCGGGCGCTCGCCTGTGAGTTCCGTGACGAGACCATCCGATTCCGCACCGGAGCGCTCGCGGCGGAAGCGGGCAACGCCGCGGGTCTGGGCCTGATGCGGCAGGCGATCGCCGCGACACCCTCACCCCCAGCCTGGTGGCTGTGGCGGCTGGACCAGCTGCGGCAGCGGCTGGCGGAGGCAGATGCAGCCGCTGCCGGGGACGGCAATTTGCCTTGATTTGCCCGCCTTGGTGGCTTACCGCCCAGACCCACAGGCAGCGAATGCGAGGTGGCCCTGCGGTGAGCGATGAATCCCTTTTCAGAGAGGTGGACGAGGAAGTCCGCCAGGAGCAGCTCAAGAAGCTGTGGGGCAGGTACGGCAATGTGATCACGGCCGCCGTCCTGGCGGTGGTCGCCGGCGTTGCCGCCTTCAAGGGCTGGCAATACTGGCAGGTGAAACAGGCGGAAGCGGCGGGCGAAGCGTTCTTCACTGCCAGCCGCCTGATCAACGAGGGCAAGCATGAAGACGCCCAGAAGATCCTGACCGGGATCAGCCACCAGGGCTATGCGCTGCTGGCCAGATTCCGCCTCGCCGCCGATCAGGCATCGCAAGGCAGGGCGGATGAAGCGATCAAGAGCTATGAGGCGATTGCCGCCGACACTGCGGCGCCGCCGGCGATGCGGGAACTCGCCAGGATCCGGGCCGGTTACCTTTTGGCCGATAGGCTGTCGCCCGGCGATCTCGACGCCAAGCTCGGCGATCTCGGCCGGGACGGCAATCCGTGGCGCAATCAGGTGCGCGAAATCCTGGCGATTGCAGCGTGGCGGACCGGCGAATACCTCACCGCCGACAAGCAGGTGAATGCCATTCTTGCCGACCGCGATGCGCCGGCCGGCCTCAGGCAGCGGGCACAGATGCTGGCGGAGCTGCTGCTGCCGCGCCTCGACAAGCCGGCGGCTCCCTAGGCCCATTGCCGCTCCATGCCGGCTACGGTTGCCATTCTCGGACGCCCCAATGTGGGCAAGTCCACGCTGTTCAACCGGCTGGTGGGGCAGAAGCTGGCACTGGTCGACGATCAGCCCGGCGTCACGCGTGACCGGCGCGAGGGCGAGGCGCGGCTGCTCGACCTCCGGTTCAGGGTGTTCGATACGGCCGGCCTCGACGAAGCGCCCCGCGGTTCGCTCGCAGCGCGCATGAGCAGCCAGGCGGAGGCCGCGATCGCGGCTGCCGACCTGTGCCTGTTCGTCGTCGATGCGCGGGCCGGCGTGACCCCGGTCGAGCGCAGCTTCGCGGCACGGCTGCGCAAGAGCGGCAAGCCGATCATCCTGGTGGCCAACAAGGCCGAAGGACGGGCCAGCCAGGCCGGCTATCTCGAAGCCTATGAACTCGGTCTTGGCGAAGCGGTGCCGATATCGGCCGAGCATGGCGAGGGCATGGCCGATCTCTACGACGCGCTGGCACCGGCCCTGGAAAGGCTGGCGCGCGAAGACGGGAGCGGCGAGGCGGCGGCGAAACCGCTCAAGCTCGCCATCATCGGCCAGCCCAATGCCGGGAAGTCGACGCTGATCAATGCCCTGATCGGCCAGGAACGCCTGCTGACCGGGCCGGAGGCGGGGATCACGCGTGATGCCATCGCGGTCGACTGGGCATGGCAGGGGCGGCCCATCAGGCTGTGGGACACGGCCGGAATCCGGCGCAAGGCCCGGGTGACGGAAAAGGTCGAGAAACTCGCGGTGGCCGATGCGCTGCGGGCCATCCGCTTTGCCGAATGCGTCGTGGTATTGATCGATGCCACAACCGAGATCGAGGCGCAGGATCTCTCGCTCGCCGACCTGGTGGCTAGCGAGGGCCGGGCCGTGGTGCTGGCGCTCGGCAAATGGGATCTCGTCAGCGACCGGCAGAAGAAAATGCACGAGGTTCTCGACAGGCTTGCAGACGTGCTGCCGGACATCCGCGGTGTCCGGGTCATACCGGTGTCGGCGCGGCGCGAGCAGGGTTTCGACGAACTGATGGACGCCGTGTTCGATGCGGTCGACAAGTGGTCGGCGCGGATTGCGACGGCCCAGGTCAATCGCTGGCTCGAAGCGATGCTGGCCCGCAATCCGCCGCCGGCGCCGGGCGGGCGGCGCATCAAGATCCGCTATGCGACGCAGGTGAGCACCAGGCCCCCGACTTTCGCCTTGTTCGGCAACCAGCTGAAAGACCTGCCGGAAAGCTATCTGCGCTATCTCAGGAACGGCCTGCGCCAGGATTTCGGACTGGATGGCGTGCCGATCCGGTTTTCGCTGCGGGGCGGCCGCAATCCCTTCGACCCGAAGGCACGGCGCCACGGGCGGCGGCGCTGAACGCCACACGGGCGCGACCGGCCGGGATGCTGGAATCGCAGCGGCCCGGGAGCGGTGTGCGCTTCCGGGTCAGACGCGCCAGGACCGGCGCCTCAGGACGTGTCGGGCCGCAGCGCATCGAAGGCAAGGCCGTGGCATTCGCGTAAGACCTCGTCGACGTCGTAAA
>CAZIXE010000031.1:0-43827 GCA_964543235.1 uncultured Rhizobiaceae bacterium
AAGGGCCACTTCACGCCCCAGCAGCACTTCGGCTTCGAGGCGGCGGCCTGGTACTGGCATTTCGTCGACGTCGTCTGGCTGTTCCTGTTTGCCTGTATCTATGTCTGGGGTTCGGCCGGAGCCGTCATCCCGCATGAATAGCAGCCGGACCTAGGCCATTGGCCGCGCGGGGGAAACTGCCCCCGCGCGTTTCGTCTTGGATCGGGCCATGAGCGAGAACTACTATCCTGCGCTTTCGCCGTTGCGTACCGGCCTGGCGGGCGCTTGTCCGCGCTGTGGCCGTGGCCGGCTGTTCAGTGGCTATCTCACCGTCGCAGGATCCTGCTCCAGCTGTGGTCTCCCCTATGACTTTGCCGACGGCGGCGATGGCGCGGCCTGGTTCGTAATGCTGTTTGTGGGCTTTGTCGGTGTCGGCGCTATTCTCGGCGTCGAAGCCGCCTATCAGCCGCCCTATTGGGTGCACGCCCTGATCGCCCTGCCATTGCTGGTCCTGTTGCCGCTCATCCTGCTGCGGCCGGTGAAGGGCGTGCTGATCTGCCAGCAATGGAGGACCAGCGCCAGCGAGGGCCGCCTGCACAAGTGAGCGACGCGCCCCGCATCTGGCCTTTGCTGCTGGCCTCCGCGATCGGCGTCGCGATCCTTTGTGCGCTGGGCATATGGCAGCTCGACCGGTTGCACTGGAAGCAGACCCTGCTGGCTGACATCGCAGCGCGCCAGACCGCCGCTCCCGCACCCTTGGCGGACCTGCTGGCCGCCGATGCCGCGGGGGCTGACATCGAGTTCCGCCGCCTCGCCGTGACTGCCCGCTTTCTCGCCGGCCCGGAACTGCACCTGCTCACCACCCATGACGGCCGTGCCGGCTGGCAGATCATCACCCCCGCCCTGACCGATGACGGCACGTTTCTGCTGGTCGACCGCGGTGTGGTGCCGGACGAACTGCGCAGTGACCCGCGCCGCACCGAAGAAGTGGGGGTGCCGCGGCCGCTCGATGGTATTGTCAGGCTGCACCGCCAGGGCAGGGGGCTGTTCACACCCGACAACGACCCCGCCGCGAACCTCTGGCACTGGTGGGATGTCCCGGCCATGCTGGCCGCCGCCCAGCCGCCGGCCGGTGTCAGAATTGCGCCCTTCGTGCTCCAGCTCCTGCCCGAGACAGACTCCCGGGGTCGCTTCCCGCGGCCGTTACCGCCGCAGGCGGGGCTCAACAACAACCACCTGCAATATGCCCTGACCTGGTTCTCCCTGGCAGCCATCCTGGTCGTCATGACGGCGCTCTTCGTCCGCTCGATCTTCAAGCGAGGCGGTGCTTGAAGCCGAAGGATGCCGCGTCTAGTGTGCCGCCGCATTCCGAAGGACCGCCGCGCTTGCGCTATGTTTCGACCCGGGGCGAGGCCCCCGAACTTGGCTTTGAAGATGTCTTGCTGACCGGTCTTGCCCGCGACGGCGGGCTCTATGTGCCGCAATCCTGGCCGCAGCTCGACCCTGCCGCACTGCGCGCCCTGCAGGGCAGGCCCTACGAGGAGGTCGCCGCGGCCGTGATCACGCCCTTCATTGGCGGGGCCATTCCGCCGGCGGCGCTGAACCAAATGGTCAGCGAGGCCTATGCCGCCTTCGGCCATCCCGCGGTGGCGCCATTGAAGCAGCTCGATGACAATCACTGGCTGCTCGAGCTCTTTCACGGGCCGACGCTGGCCTTCAAGGATGTGGCTATGCAGCTCCTTGCCCGCCTGATGGACTGGACCCTCGACCGGCGCCACCGCCGTGCCACCATTGTCGGGGCGACCTCGGGCGACACCGGCGGCGCCGCCATCGAGGCCTTCAGGGCGAGCCGCCATGCCGCGATCTTCATCCTGCATCCCCATGGCCGGGTCAGTGAAGTGCAGCGCCGCCAGATGACGACGGTGGATTCGCCTTCCGTCCACAACATTGCAGTTGAAGGCAATTTCGACGATTGCCAGGCGATCGTGAAGGCCCTCTTCAATGACCACCGTTTCCGCGACGAAGTGAACCTCGCCGGCGTCAACTCCATCAACTGGGCCCGCATCATGGCCCAGATCGTTTACTACGTGACCGCCGGCCTGTCCCTTGGTGCCCCGGATCGCCGGATCAGCTTCACCGTACCGACCGGGAATTTCGGCGATATCTTTGCAGGCTTTGTCGCCAAGCGCATGGGCCTCACCGTCGACCGCCTGGTCATCGCCACCAACGTCAACGACATCCTCGACCGCACCCTGAAGACCGGACGCTACGAAGTTCGCGGTGTCACCCCGAGTTCCAGCCCCTCGATGGACATCCAGGTCTCGAGCAATTTCGAGCGGCTCCTGTTCGAGGCCCATGGCCGCGACCCGGCTGCGGTCCGTACTCTGATGGATGGTCTCGCCCAGTCCGGCGCCTTTGCCATGGGGGAAGCCCCGCTCGCGGCCATTCGCGCCGAGTTCGATTCGGCCACGACCGGCGAAGACCGGATGGCTGAAACCCTGCGCGGCACTCTGGCGGCGGCCGGTGAACTCCTCGATCCGCACACGGCCGTGGCCTATGCCGCCGCCCGGGACCATGCGGGGCCGAGCCCGATGGTGACGCTGGCCACCGCCCACCCCGCCAAGTTCCCGGACGCGATCGAACGCGCCACCGGCATCCGCCCGGCTTTACCATCGCGACTTTCGGGCTTGATGGCGGCGCCTGAGAGGTTCAAAGTACTCGCCAATGATGCAGAAGCCGTAAAGGCCTTTATCCGGGGGCGGATCGCCAGCGTTTGAATGGGAAGGTGTGATGAGCGTTCAGATTTCGAGACTGTCAAACGGTCTTAACGTCATCACCCACACCATGCCGCATCTCGAAACCGTCGCCCTCGGCATTTGGGTCAAGGCGGGGGCGCGCGACGAGCGGCCGGAAGAGAACGGCATCGCCCATTTTCTCGAGCATATGGCCTTCAAGGGCACCAGCCGGCGCTCGGCCCAGCGTATTGCCGAAGAGATCGAATCGGCTGGCGGCGAGATCAACGCCGCCACCGGCATGGAGACGACGACATACTATGCCCGCGTCCTGAAACACGACTGGCCGCTCGCCCTCGACATTCTTGCCGACATCCTGACCGACTCCGTGTTCGATCCCGACGAGCTGGAACGCGAGCGCGATGTCATTCTGCAGGAGATCGCCGCCGCTCATGACGCGCCGGACGACCTTGTTTTCGACCTTGCCCAGGCTGCCGCCTATGGCGCCCATCCCCTGGGGCGGCCGATTCTCGGTACAGCGCAGCGTATCATGTCCTTCGACCGCGGCGATCTGATTGCCTGGCGTGACCGCAATTACTGGGCAGGCCGCATCGCCGTAGTCGCGGCCGGCAATATCGATCACGGCGCTTTCGCAAAGGAAACCGAGCGGCTGCTCGGTCATCTCGGCAGCGGCACCGGCCCGGAGCGCAGCCTGCCGGCCTTCGTTGCCGATTGCCAGACCGCCGCCAAGCCGCTCGATCAGACCCATCTCGTCCTGTCCTTTTCGGCTCCTGGCTACCGTCACCCGGACATCTACGGCCTGCAGGTTCTGTCCAGCCTGTTGGGCGGCGGCATGTCATCGCGACTGTTCCAGGAGGTGCGCGAAAAGCGCGGCCTCTGCTACAGCGTGTTCTCCTTTGGGTCGGCTTATGAGGATGCCGGTTCCTTCGGCGTCTATGCCGCATCCTCGCCGGCCCATACGCGCGAGCTGGTGGATGTCACCGCCGAGGTGATGCTGTCCGCCGCCGATGGTGTCTCGAGCGAAGAGGTGAACCGCGCCAAGGCGCAGCTCAAGGCCAGCCTTGTGATGAACCTCGAAAGCGCCTCGGCCCGTGCCGATCAGATTGCCAGGCAATTCCTTGCCTTTGGCGACGTTCCCGACATCTCGACGCTGATCGCGCGGATCGGTGCCGTCGAGGTGGATGACGTTTGCCGTCTCGCCGGTGGCCTGCTCAAGGGCAAGACACCGGCATTGAGCGCCGTCGGCCAACTGACCGAGCTTGCGCCGCACGGGCAGATTGCGGCACAATTCGCCTGACGCCAGATGGAGTGCGCAGGTGGTATTTCTCCGCTCGCATTTTGCCTACGAGGTTCCGCCGGTTCTGCGCGGGCGCAAGGTCTTTCTGCGCACCCCCGCCATGGACGATTTCGAGGCCTGGGCCAGCTTGCGCATGGTCAGCCGCGACTTTCTGGTCCCCTGGGAACCGAGCTGGCCTGCCGATGATCTGACCCGGGCCGCCTTCCGCAATCGGATCAAGCGCTACATGCGCGACATGGCGGAGGATTCCGCCTATCCCTTCTTCATCTTCGAACAGGCCAGCGGCGAACTGACGGGGGCCGTGACCATCGCCAATGTCCGCCGGGGTGTCGCCGAAATGGGTTCCCTCGGTTACTGGATCGGCGCGCCATTCACGCGTCAAGGCCTGATGACCGACGCGGTCAACACCATTGTCGCTTATGGTTTCGGCCCGCTGCGCCTGCACCGCATGGAGGCAGCCTGTCTCCCGACCAATGTCGCTTCGCGCCGCCTCTTGCTAAAATGCGGCTTTACACAGGAAGGTTACGCGCGGCGCTATTTGCGCATCAACGGCACCTGGCAGGATCACCTGACATTTGCCAGGCTCAATGATGATCCACTGCACTGAAACGGCGCCCCTCCGAGACTTGCCACGTCAGGGTGTGGCTTGTAGCTAGGTGCGGGGAAGGATTCGCGGCAAAGCAAGGAAACTATCGATGGCGCCCCTGAAGTGGGCATTGGCCGCTCTTCTGATGGCGGTGCTGGCGCTGAGTGCGCCGGCCCGGGCGGAGGACTTTGTCGATATCCCCTTGAAGGTACCCAGCATCGACCTGACCGATCAATTCAGATACCTCGATACCGACCGCCGTACCGTGTCGATTCAGGTGCCGGGCGGCAATGGTGCACAGCCCGAAGTGATGCCGCTTGAGGCGCGCGGTGTGCTGGACAGTTACCGCTGGGCTGTCATCAGCCTGCGCAATACGGGTTATGAAGCAGCCGAAGTCGTTCTGGTAATTCCCTACCAGGGCTTCACCGGCTCCGGCATACTCTGGCCGCGTCTTGACGGCACCCGCATTGCCCGCATCATCCCATCGCGCGGCGCTGCCCCGGCTATTGCCAGCGACGTTGGCGCGGATTCGACCGCCATTCGCATGCAGCCGGCATCGGCGGTGACCCTGGCGCTGCAGCTCACCGCCGAAAGTCTTGATGGCGCGGCCTTGTGGCAGCGCGCGGCTTTCGATTCCCGCACCGACTCCCATGCCTTCTTCCGCGGCGCGGTCCTCGGCATTGCCCTGCTGATGACGGTTGTGATGCTGTCGCTCTATGCCGTCCGCAACAGCCTGGTCTTCCCCTCGGCTGCGCTCTTCGCCGCTGCTGCCGTCGCCTTCATTGCCATCGAAGTCGGCTATCTGCCCGTGATCAACGCCTTCCTGCCGCCATCGCTGCAGCTTGATGGCCAGGCGCGGGTCTTTGCCGAAGGCTTCATGCTGACCGGCCTCATCCTGTGCCTCGTAACTTTTCTCGAATTGCGCCGCCGCCGCCCGATGCTCGGATACGCCCTGTTTGGCGCCGCCGCGCTGTCGCTGGCACTGCCCGCCTACGGTCTTCTCGAACCGCGGCGGGCCCTCGGAATCATTCGCATCCTCTTCGCTCTTTGTGCCTTTGGCGGCTTCACCTTGATCCTCTCTTTGTGGCGCGAGGGCGTTTCGCGAGCCCAGGCATCGTTGCTGAGCTGGTCCACACTGGTCTCCTGGACACTGGTGGCTATTGTGGCAGTGCTCACCAGTGGCAATGAGGCCGTCTTCCGCCCCGTCATCGTGGGCGGCCTCACGCTGGTCCTCCTTACCATGGCGTTTACGCTTGCCCAGTTCGCATTCAGCCAGGGCATTCTCTCCCGCCGCTTCTTCGAGGAGGCAGGCCGCCGCGCCCTGGCGCTGGCCGGTTCCCAGCAATATGTCTGGGATTGGCAGGTCGAGGAGCAGGATCTCTACATTGGCGAGGAACTGGAGCGGGCCATCGGACTGACTCCCGGCTTCTTCGCCGAAAATGGCGTCGATGGCCTGCTCGAACTCATCCATCCGCTGGACCGCCGTGCCTACCTTGCCGCCGTCGAGGGGGCCGAGCGCCGCGGCAAGGGCATCTTCACCCAGGATTTCCGCATGCGCGGCGGTGACGGCGTCTATCGCTGGTTTGAATTGCGGGCCCGCGTCATGGGTGGCGACCGCCGCGCCGCCCGCTGCATCGGCACCCTCACCGACATCACCAACCGCAAGCGTTCCGAGGAGCGCCTGCTCAATGATGCCGTCTACGACCGCGTCACCGAATTGCCCAATCGCGCCCTGTTGGTCGACCGTCTGTCGCGCGCCATCGGGCAGCTTGAGCGCGGCGAAATCGCTGACCTCTATGTCCTGCTCATCGATCTTGACCGCTTCAAGCCGCTGAATGACGGGCTCGGCCATGAGACCGGCGACTATCTGTTGAACATCACCGGAAAGCGCATTCTCGCCATTGCCGGCCCGCATGACACTGTGGCGCGCATGCCGGGCGACCAGTTCGCCCTGATCTTCGTGGGCAGCAGTCCCGAGCGCGACGTTATCGCCTTCACCGACCAGCTGCGCCGCGCCATTTCCCGGCCCATCCCTATGCGTCCGCGTGACGTGACGCTCACCGCCTGCATTGGCGCTGCCGCCCATCGCCAGCAGGGCCAGCAGGCCACGCACATGCTGCGCGATGCCGCCGTCGCCCTGTACGAGGCCAAGCGGCGCGGCAAGGACGCCGTGGAGTTTTTCCGCGCTTCGATGCGCGATGAGCGTTCGGAACTCGTGGCCCTCGAACAGGACCTGGTGCGTGCCGTCGAGCGGAGCGAGATTGAAGTCTTCTATCAGCCGATCGCCCGGCTCACCGATATGGATCTCGCGGGCTTCGAGGCGCTGGTGCGCTGGCGCCATCCGATTCACGGGCTGCTGGCGCCGGAGAGCTTCATTGCCATTGCCGAGCAGAGCGGCCTTATCCGCGAGCTCGGCCGCTATGTGCTGAACGAGGCCGCCCGCCAGCTCGGCATCTGGCAGCGCGCTTTTCGCCCTGGCAATCCGATCTTTGTCGCCGTCAACCTCTCCTCGAGCGAGCTGATCCGCGCCGATCTGATCGAGGACGTGAAGACCATCCTGGCCCGCGAAGGTATTGCCCGTGACACGCTTAAGATCGAGGTGACCGAGTCGATCGTCATGGGTAACCCGGAACTTGGCACCCGCATCCTCGAGAAGCTGAAGGATCTCGGCGTCGGTCTCGCCTGCGACGACTTCGGCACCGGCTTCTCTTCGCTCTCGACACTTCGCCGCCTGCCCTTCGATACGCTGAAGATCGATCGCACCTTCATCGAGACGGAACCGGAGGACACGCGCGCCGCGGTGATCCTCGCCTCCGTCGCTGCACTGGCCCGCGAACTGGGCATGAAGCTGGTGGCGGAAGGCATATCCACCCAGGGCCAAGTGGACCGGCTGGCCAGCCTCGGCTGCGACTATGGCCAGGGCTATTTCATCGGCGAGCCGATGCCGGCCAGGCAGGTCACGGATGCCCTCTCCGGGCTTCCCTATGCGGCGAGCCGCGGCAAGAGCGTGATCTCCGCGCTATGGGACCATATGCGCGCCAGCCCCGCCCTCCCGGAACACCCGCCGCCGGCCGCCGGCCCTGAAACGGAAGAACCCCTGCCGCGTCCCTATCTGGACATCGAATCCGCCGCCGTGCCGTCGGAGCTGGAATCGCCACCCGTGCCGGTGCCCGAACCGTTGCCGCTGCGGCCCTCGCCCCCCGCTCTCGGCACTGCGCCGCTGGCTCCCCGCCTTCCGAAACCAGGGCCGGAGACCGCGCCGCAACAGCCACCCCGCCGGCTGGTGGTCAATCCGGCGCCGCTCGCCCCCCGCCTGCCGCCCGGTGCCGCCGAGCCGCGCGAACGACTGTCGCCGCCGGGCCGCAAGCCGCAGGCCCGGCCCGCCTTGGGTCGTGACAAGCAGGGTGCCGCACCGGCAGCGAAGAAGCGGGCTCATGCCCGCAAGGCTGCCGCCAAGAAGCCGCACGCCGAAACTTCCGCAGCCAAATCCGCCCGCCGCCGGGCAAGGAAGAAGCCGCGGCCTCACGCGTGACCGGAGATCGACGACAGCTTGGACGGATCGACGCCGATTTTCTGCAACGCCTGCATATACTTGCGGTCGAAATCATGGCCGAACACGATGTCTTCGTCGGCCGCGCAACTGAGCCAGCCATTGCGCTGGATTTCACTTTCGAGCTGCCCCGGTCCCCATCCCGCATAGCCCAGCGCCAGCAGTGCCCGCGACGGGCCTTCGCCGCCAGCGATAGCCCGCAGGATGTCGAGCGTGGCGGTGAGAGCGATCTGCTCGTCGATCGGCAGTGTCGCATCGCTTGACTGGTAATCCGGCGAATGCAGCACAAACCCGCGCGCCGGCTCTACCGGGCCGCCATACTGCACCGGCATGTCGCGGGCGACCTCCGGCATCAGCGCCCGCTCCTTGCTCTCCACAATGGCCAGCCGCGCCAGCAGGTCAGCAAAGCTCATCTCCGGAATTTTCTTGTTGACGATGATGCCCATGGCTCCGCTATCGGAATGGGCACAGAGATAGATCACCGTATGGTCGAAGCGCGGGTCTCCGATCCCCGGCATGGCGATGAGCAACTGTCCATCGAGATATGGCGACGCCGAAACTGCTTGCACCGGCCTGTTTCCTCACCGAAGGCTAGCGCGAAAACGCGTCGAGTTCTAGCCTCCCGCGCTGACGCGAACGTGATTGGCGCCGCCGGCCGGACGCGCCGTAAGGGACGGCCATGAATCGCCGTCGGCTCCTTGCCATCTCCGGCCTGGCCTTTGCCGTAACGCCAGTTCGCAGCGAACAGTCGCCCTATCGGGTGCGCCTCATCGCCGGCATGCCCGACGAAGAGGGCCTGCTTGCCGGCATCGAGATCAGCCTGGCGCCCGGCTGGAAGACTTACTGGCGCATGCCGGGCGAGGCCGGCATTCCGCCCGAATTCAACTGGCAGCAATCGCAAAACCTCGCCACTACCGAAGTCCTGTTCCCGGCCCCGCACCGCTTCGAGGACGCGGGCGGCGAAGGTATCGGCTACAAGAATGTTGTTGTGCTTCCGGTGCGCCTGCAGGCCCGCAACCCCGGTGAACCCGTGGTTCTCGCCCTCGACCTGTTTTTCGCCGTGTGCAAGGACGTCTGCATTCCGGCCAATGCCAGGGCCGCCTTGCAGCTTGGCATGGCTTCGCCCGATCCCGCCGACAGCCTTGCCATTGCCGAAGCGCTGGCCGCCGTCCCCCGCGCCGAGGGCGATCTTCCCTTTGCATCGGCCAAGCTGGCGGAGCGCGAGGACCGGCCGGCGCTCATCCTTGTGCCGGCGCCCGGGGCCGGCATGCGGGTGACCGATGTGTTTGTCGAAAGCCGCACACTGGCCTACTTCCGCGAGCCCCGCGCGGATGGCGATGGCAGTCTCTATCTGCTGGTGGACGGCATCAAGGGCCCTCAGGACCTCAGAGGCGAAGCTCTGCGCCTGACGGTCATCGGCCCGGGCGGAGCGGTTGAGGGCATGGTCACCGTAAATTAGAACGCCCGCCAGAATCCACATCCGCAAAGCGAGGAAAACATGACAATCAAGGTGGGCGACAGGTTCCCCGCCGCCGAGTTCCTGACCATGACGGCCGACGGCAAGCAGATCTTTACGACCGACATGGTCTTTTCTGGCCGCAGGGTTGTCCTGTTTGCTGTGCCCGGCGCCTTCACGCCGACCTGCAGCCGCAACCACTTCCCCGGATTCGTCGAGCAGGCCGAAGTCATCAAGGCGAAGGGTGTCCACACCATCGCCTGCACCGCCGTGAACGACGTGCATGTGATGGCGGCATGGGGCAGGGCAAACGGTGCCGACGGCAGGATCCTGATGCTGGCCGACGGCAACGGTGATTTTGCCCGCGCCATCGGCATGATTAATGATCTGCGGGCTTCCGGCATGGGCGAGCGCTCGCGCCGCTATTCCATGATCGTGGACAACGGCGTGGTGACAACGCTCAATGTCGAGAGCCAGCCCGGCGTCAATATCTCCGGCGCGGCCACCATCCTGGCGCAGTTATGATCGCCGCTTATTCTTGAAGGGCTCCATGCCGGCGCGTGCCAGTTCGTCGGCGCGTTCGTTCGCGTCATGACCGGCGTGGCCCTTCACCCAGTGCCAAGAAATATCGTGCTTCTGGATTGCGGCATCGAGTCGCTGCCATAACTCCGCGTTCTTGACCGGTTTCTTCTCGGCGGTCTTCCATCCATTGCGTTTCCAGCCATGGATCCACTTCGTGATACCATCCTTGACATAGGCGGAGTCGACATGGATTTCGACCTTGCAGCGCCGCTTGAGCGCCTCGAGTGCCTGGATCGCCGCCATGAGCTCCATGCGATTGTTGGTGGTTTCCGCTTCGCCGCCGGAAAGTTCCCGGCGGTGCCCGCCATACTCCAGGATGGCGCCCCAGCCGCCCGGTCCGGGATTGCCCGAACAGGCCCCGTCGGTGTGAATGACAACCGTCATGCCGGCGCCGGCGTTCCCGCGCGCAGTTCGCGTGGCAGCTTGAACGAGACGTTTTCCTCGCGCAACGTCACGTTTTCGACTCTGACCGCATAGCGTGACCGGAACGCTGTGATGATTTCATCGACGAGCACTTCCGGCGCCGAAGCCCCGGCCGTCAGCCCAACCACTGACGGCGTGCCGATCACGCTCCAGTCGAGATCGGCGGCCCGCTGCACCAGGAGCGCCCGCGTACAGCCATTTTTGAGCCCGACCTCGACCAGCCGTTTGGAGTTGGACGAGTTGGGGGCGCCCACGACCAGCAGCAGATCGATCCGCCCGGCGATCGACTTCACTGCCTCCTGACGGTTGGTCGTTGCGTAACAGATGTCTTCCTTGTACGGGCCCCGGATGTGAGGGAACCGCCGCTGCAGCACGGCAACCACATCCCGCGTGTCGTCGACTGACAGTGTGGTTTGGGTGGCGTAGGCAAGCTTGTCGGGGTCTTTCACGCTGAGGGCTTCCGCATCCTCCACGGTCTCGATGAGCGTGATGGCTCCGGGCGGCAATTGCCCCATGGTGCCGATCACTTCCGGGTGCCCGCGATGGCCGACCAGGATGATGTGGCGGCCTTCGGCATGGTGGCGCTGGGCTCCCATATGCACCTTGGTGACCAGCGGGCAGGTGGCGTCGATATGAAACAGTTTGCGCCGCGCCGCCTCGGCCGGGATGGCCTTGGGCACGCCATGCGCCGAAAACACCACCGGCCGGTCGCCATCGGGAATCTCGTCGAGATCGTCCACGAACACCGCGCCCTTGGCCTTGAGATCATCGACCACGTATCTGTTGTGCACGATCTCGTGGCGCACATAGACCGGCGCCCCGTAGAGCGCCAGCGCCCGTTCGACGATGTCGATGGCCCGCACCACGCCGGCGCAAAAGCCGCGCGGGGCGGCGAGCAGGATGGTGAGCGGTGGTTTGGTCATGATGGGCTAGATGCGGGTCCGGCGCTGCGAAGTCAAGCAAGCCTGTTCCGGAGAAATGGCGCAGGCAGTCCCGCTCACCAACTTGCTTCCCACCAGCCGCAACACCGCGCTGGCCTGTCCACCTGCCTGCCGCAGCGTTCTTGAGCTAAAGCCGTGGCGTCATAAAGCGCGCGGGGGCATCAGCATCGTCGTTCAAGTCAGCTTCCCTTCGCAGCTTCCGGCCTCAACACCCGGATGGTGACGATGGCGGCGGCTATCTTGCCGGCCGCGGCCACGAGGGCGACGGCATGCAGGTCCGGGAGAAAGTCTCGCGGGCCAGTGCCGCAAGCGCCTAGCCATCGAACTGATGTCCGGCCAAGCGCTTGGGACCGTAGATGATGGCGAGCACCGCCATGTGCGACAGCCCGGCCGTGGCCGGTTCGATCCGCAGTGCGGCAAGCAGTGGCGCCGTGACGATCCCGCTCACCGGCAGCGGCATCCCAAGGCCTCCGGGGCCGATGGTCCGGCATTACTCGGCCGCCATCAGATGTATTCCCTCCGGCAGCAGGCGCAATGTCACGGCATCGCCCGGCTTGAGGGCGGTGCGCCGCGCGTAATGTGCTGGAACTGTCATCGCCAGGCGCGCACCATGGGCTGTGGTGGCGATGATCCGCGTGCTTTCGCTGAGCCGCGTGACTGTTGCGACCGTCGCCGCGATGGCATTGGCGCCGGGTCCGCTGTCGCCGTCCGCGCCGCGATGCAGGATGACCTGCGTTGCGGGAATGACCCAGCTCACCCGCTCCCCTTCGCTGAATTCGGATCGGTGGCGGCCCGCGATGCTGAGCCCGTTCCAGGCAATGACGGTATGGGGCGGGGCTTGCCGTTCGATGCGGCCGTCGAAGATGTTCTGCAGATCGACGAGGCGTGCCGCCAGCGGCGTTGCCGGCCGCGCCAGAACCTCATCCGGTGTCCCCGTCTGGATCAGCCGGCCATGGTCGATGAGGCACATGCGCGTGGCCAGCCGTGCCGCCTCGTCGAAATCATGGGTGACGAGGATGACCGGCACCTTGATGCCGGCCCGAAGTTCGGCAAGTTCGCCATAGAGCCGATGCCGGGTCGTCCGGTCCACGGCCGAGAAAGGCTCGTCGAGCAGCAGTGCGTCGGGATCCCGCGCCAGTGCCCGGGCAATGGCCACCCGCTGCTGCTGCCCGCCGGAAAGTGCCGCCGGCCGCCGCTCGCTCAAGCCGTCGAGATGCATGAGTTCGAGCAGTTCCCGGGCGCGGGCCTCCCGCTGGTCACGCGGCCGGTGGCGCATTGCGGCGATGAGGTTCTGCCGCGCGCTCATGTGCGGGAACAGGGCGTAGGTCTGGAACACAAGGCCCACTGCCCGGGCATGGGGCGGCACCCACACTGCGGCATCGCTGTCGAACCACACCCTGCCGTGGCAGGTGATGCGCCCCGCAGCCGGCCGGTGCAGTCCGGCAATACAGCGCAGCACTGTCGTCTTGCCGCTGCCCGAGGGCCCCACCAGCGCCAGCACCTCGCCGGCCGCGCAGGAAAGGGCAATATCGAGCGGAATGGGCCCCGCCTGGTTCAGAGAGACGGCGAGTTCGGGCTCAGCCATGCCGCCGCCCGACGTGCCGTGACAGCCGGTAGGTCAGGCCCAGGGCCATGAAGCAGATGACCAGCAGGGTCAGCGACATGATGCCGGCGGCCTCCTGGTCGAAGGCCTGTACCCGGTCATAGATGGCAATTGCCGCGGTGCGGGTTTCACCCGGAATGGAGCCGCCGACCATCAGTACCACGCCGAATTCGCCGAGCGTATGGGCAAAGACCAGGGCAAGTCCGGTGACGATGCCGGGCCAGGCCAGCGGCAGGTCGATGCGCGCCAGCACCCGCAGCGGGTTCATGCCCGACACGGCGGCTGCCTCCCGTACCTCCGGCGGAATGCTCTCGAAGGCCCGCTGCATGGGCTGGATGGCGAAGGGGATGTTGACGATGAGCGAGGCCACCAGCAGGCCCTGGAACGTGAACACCAGGCTGTGGCCAAACAGTGCCTGATAGAGTTCGCCAAGCGGCGACTGGCCGCCGAAAGCGACCAGCAGGTAATAGCCTACCACGGTGGGCGGAAGCACCAGGGGCAAGGCCAGCGCCGCCTCCAACAGGCCCTTGCCCGCAAAGCGGGTATAGGCGAGGAAGCGTGCCAGAATGACGCCGAGCGGCAGCAGGATCAGCACCGTATAGGCGCCGAGCCGCAGCGAGATGTCGAGAGCATTCCAGTCCACGATCTACTTATGACGTCTCGCCCGGCAGAGCGAAACCGTATTTCCTGAAGATGGCGCGGGCCGCGGGCTGCTGGACATAGCGATAGAACATCCTGGCAGTGTCGCCGGCCCCCTTGAGCAGGACCATGCGCTGCCGGAGTGGTTCGTGCCAGTCCGCCGGGATCAGCGCAAAGCTGCCGAGCTTCGAGACCTGGGGCGACAGCGCCAGTGAATAGGCAATGATCCCGCCCTCGGCGCCGCCGGCGGTTGCGAACTGCGCGGCTTGCGAGACATTCTCGCCGAGCACCAGCCTGTCCTTGATGTCGTCCCACAATCCGGTGTGCCGGAGAGCCTCTTCGGCGCGCCGTCCGTAGGGGGCATGTTCGGGATTGGCGATGGCGAACTTCTTGAGCCTGCCGTCGCGCAGCGCGGCGCGGAGATCGGCGAGTTGGGGATCGGCTTTCAGCGTCGAGCCGTGCGGCACCATGATGACGATCCTCCCGACCGCATAGAGGGTACCGTCGTCCAGCGTAAATCCTTTGGCGTAGAGTTGCTGCACGAACTGATCATCCGCCGACAGGTACATCTGGAACGGTGCACCCTCCTGGATCTGGCTGTAGAAGTTCCCCGATGATCCGAACACGAGCCTGACCTCTTGTCCCGTGCCGATCCGGAAACCCGCGGCCACCTCTTCAAGTGCGAACTTGAGATCGGCGGCGGCGGCCACCACCGGCACATCGCCGGCCAGGGCCGGACGCCCGGCGGCAGCAGCCACGATCAACAACTGCAGGCCGAGCAGGCCGGCCATGGTCCGCCACCATCCGGGATGTGCACGCAGCCGTGGCATCAAACCATTCCCTTTTCGTTATATCTGAATGTATATAGCGAGCACAACCGGGGGTCAACGGCCGCTCTCTACACGGCTGCTCTCGCCCCTTGCCTTTGCAGGGACTGCCGACTAGGCTTCGCAGAGTCTTGCGTTGGACGTGACGCGGGAGAGATCGGGGTTCCCAACCCCGGCGCCGAAGGAGCAACCGCCCCGGAAACTCTCAGGCAGAAGGACCGCTCGCGTTCGAAGGACTCTGGAGAGCAGTTGCCTGATAGGGCACTCACCGAAGGAGTAAGCACCGCCGTGTCGGAGCGACGGCGGGGCGAAAACTCTCAGGTCGTCTGACAGAGGGGGCAGGTCTGGCCTGTTGCCGGGCCTTGCGACCTCGTGGAGACCCGGAGTTCATATGCCCGAAACAGCGCCGGAACCGCTTTCCCGAACCCCCCTGTACGAGCTGCACGTCGGTCTCGGTGCCAGGCTGGTGCCCTTCGCGGGTTACGAGATGCCGGTGCAGTATCCCTCCGGCATCATCGCCGAACACAACTGGACGCGTGCCAGCGCCGGCCTGTTCGATGTCTCCCACATGGGCCAGGCAGCGCTCGAGGGGCCCAGCCATGCTGTCACTGCGGCCGCTCTCGAGCGCCTTGTCCCGGGAGACATTCTGGGGCTTGCGCCCGGCCGCATCCGCTACACCCAGCTGCTCAACCCGGATGGCGGCATCATTGACGATCTGATGGTTTCGCGGCCCGCCGGGCCCGGCAGTGACGGCCGCCTGGACCTCGTCGTCAATGCCGCACGCAAGGCGGCCGACTATGCCTGGATCGCCGCACACCTGCCGCATGAGGTAAGGCTTGTTCCGGCGGCTGATCGCGCCCTGATTGCGTTGCAGGGGCCGCAAGCGGAGGCGGTCATCGCCCGCCACGCGCCCCAGGCTGCGACCCTGGCATTCATGGCCGCGGCCGAGATGGCCTTCGACGGCATGCCCTGCCACATCGCCCGCTCCGGCTACACCGGTGAAGATGGTTTCGAGATATCGGTGCCGGCACGAAACGTCCGTACTCTGGCGGAAACGCTGCTCGCCGCGCCCGAGGTGAAACCGGTTGGACTGGGAGCCCGCGATTCGCTGAGACTTGAAGCCGGGCTTTGCCTCTATGGCCATGACATTGACGAGACGACGAGCCCCGTCGAGGCCGCCCTCACCTGGTCGATCGGCAAGCGCCGCCGCAGCGATGGCGGCTTCATCGGCGCTGAGCGCGTCCGGCGTGAACTGGCTGCGGGCCCCGGGCGCCGCCGCGTCGGCCTGCGGCCCGAAGGCCGCGCCCCCGCCCGCGAAGGCACACACGTGCTGTCACCGGCCGGCGAGCGCGTCGGCACTGTCACCTCGGGCGGCTTCGGTCCGACCGTCAACGGTCCCGTCGCCATGGGCTATGTTGCCATAGCCTTTGCCGAAACCGGCACCGCCGTCAGCCTTTTGGTCCGCGACCGGCCGCTCGCTGCCGCCGTGGTCCCACTGCCTTTCGTCCCCACCCGTTACAAACGCTAGAGGAAACACCATGACCGTCAAATACACCAAGGATCACGAATGGATCAGAGTCGAAGGCGACACCGCCACCATCGGCATCACCAACCATGCCCAGGAACAGCTCGGCGATGTTGTGTTTGTCGAACTGCCGGCCGTTGGCAGGCAGGTGAAGAAGGGCGGCGACGCCGCCGTCGTCGAAAGCGTCAAGGCGGCCAGCGAAGTCTATGCGCCGGTCTCGGGCGAGGTTATCGCCGTCAACGATGAACTGACCGGCGATCCGGGCCTCGTCAACCGCGAAGCGGAAGGTGGTGCGTGGTTCATGAAGGTGAAGATTGCCGATCCCGGCGAGTTGGACGAACTCATGGACAAGGCCGCCTACGACCAGTTCGTGGCCGGCTGAGGGAGCAAGCCATGACCCGTCCCACCCTTGCCGAACTCGAACCGGGCGCCAACTTCATTCCGCGTCATATCGGCCCCGGCGAAACCGAAACCCGCGACATGCTCCGGGAACTGGGTGCCGCCTCGCTCGAGGAATTCATCGACCGCGTGATCCCCGCGAAGATCCGCACCCGGCGGCCGCTCGAGCTCAAGCCGCCAATGGCCGAGCGCACCGCGCTCTCCTATTTGCGCCGCGTCGCCGAGCGCAACGAGGTATTCACCTCGATGATTGGCATGGGCTACTACGGCACCGTCATGCCCAAGGTGATCCTCCGTCGCGTGCTGGAGAATCCGGGCTGGTACACGGCATATACGCCCTATCAGGCCGAAGTGAGCCAGGGCCGCCTCGAAGCCCTGCTCAATTTCCAGCAGATGGTCATCGACCTGACCGGCCTGCCCATTGCCAACGCCTCGCTTCTCGACGAGGGCACCGCCGCCGCCGAGGCCATGGCCATGGCGAAGCGCGTGGTGAAGACTTCGGCCACTGCCTTCTTCATCGACCGCGATACCCATCCTCAAACCATCGGTGTCGTCGAGACCAGGGCCAAGGCCTTCGGTTTCGATCTGGTCATCGGCGATCCCGCCACCGATCTGAAGCCGGAGCAGGTCTTCGGCGCGCTTCTCTCCTATCCGGGCTCCTCCGGGGAGGTGCGCGACTATCGCGCCGTGATCGACCGCCTGCATGGCGCCGGCGCCCTCGCCATCATGGCGACCGATCTCCTGGCACTGGCCATCCTGACACCGCCCGGTGAACTCGGCGCCGATGTCGCTATCGGCTCCGCCCAGCGCTTCGGCGTGCCCATGGGCTATGGCGGACCCCATGCCGCCTTCTTCTCGACCCGCGAGGACTACAAGCGCGCCATGCCCGGCCGCATCATCGGCGTCTCCGTCGACAGCAATGGCAACCGCGCCCTGCGCATGGCCATGCAGACGCGCGAGCAGCACATCCGCCGCGAGAAGGCGACCAGCAACATCTGTACGGCCCAGGTGCTTCTCGCCGTCATTGCCGCGATGTTCGCCGTCTACAATGGTCCGAAGGGCATCAAGAAGACTGCCGAACGCACCCATCGCATGGCCGCGATCTTTGCCGCCGCGGTGAAGAGCTTCGGCTATGACGTCAAAACCAGGGCGTTCTTCGACACCGTGACCGTCCATGTCCCGGGCCGCGCCCATCAGCTGCATGCCAGGGCACGCGAGAAGCACATCAATCTGCGCTATGTCGATCATAACCATCTGGGAGTGTCCTTCGATCAGGCCACCCGCCGCCAGGAACTGGAGCGCCTGCTGACCGTATTCCGCACCGATGCCCTCGAGCGCGTGCAGATCGACGCCATCGACCGCGGCCTGAAGGACGTGATCCCCGCGCCCCTCCGGCGCACCTCGGCCTATCTCACCCATCCGGTCTTCGAGATGTATCACTCGGAGACCGAGATGCTGCGCTATCTGCGCCATCTCCAGGTCAAGGACATTGCTCTCGACCAGAGCATGATTCCGCTTGGCTCCTGCACCATGAAACTCAACGCCACCTCCGAAATGATCCCGGTGACCTGGCGCCATTTCGCCTTCATGCACCCCTTCGCGCCGCTCGAACAGGCGCAAGGCTATCAGCAGCTCTTCGAGGAGCTCGAGGCCATGCTGGCCGAGATCACCGGCTTCGACGCCGTCTCGCTGCAGCCCAACGCCGGCAGCCAGGGCGAGTACGCGGGACTTCTGGCGATCCGCGCCTATCATGCCGCCAACGGCCAGCCGAACCGCAACGTCTGCCTGATTCCCATTTCCGCTCACGGCACCAATCCGGCATCCGCCGTGATGGCCGGCATGCAGGTGGTGGTGGTCGCCTGTGACGAGCGCGGCAACGTCGATGTCGCCGATCTCCGCGCCAAGGCCCAGGCGCATGCTGCCGATCTGGCCGCCCTGATGATCACCTATCCCTCGACCCATGGCGTCTTCGAGGAGGCGATTGTCGACATCTGCGCCATTGTTCACGAGCATGGCGGCCAGGTCTATCTCGACGGCGCCAATCTCAACGCACTTGTCGGTCTCGTGCGCCCGGCTGAACTGGGCGCCGACGTCTGCCACATCAATCTGCACAAGACCTTCTGCATCCCCCATGGCGGCGGCGGCCCCGGCATGGGACCGATCGGCGTCAGGGCCCATCTCGCACCATTCCTGCCGGGACACCGCGTGGTGCCGGGCGTCAATCCCGCCGCTGGCGAGGCCCAGAAGGCCGGCCAGGTTGCCGCCGCCCCCTGGGGCTCGGCTTCGATCCTGCCGATCTCCTGGATGTACATAGCCATGATGGGGGCTGAAGGACTGCGCCGGGCGACCATGATGGCCATCCTCAACGCCAACTACATCGCCAGGCGTCTCGCGCCGCATTATCCGATTGTCTACACCGGACCCAACGGCTGCATTGCCCATGAGTGCATCATTGATTTGCGCTGGCTTAAGGACCGCACCGGCCTGACCGTGGAGGATGTTGCCAAGCGCCTCGTTGATTACGGCTTCCACGCGCCGACCATGTCCTTCCCGGTTGCCGACACGCTGATGATCGAGCCGACCGAATCGGAGGGAAAGCGCGAGCTCGACCGCTTCTGTGACGCCATGATCGAGATCAGGAAGGAGATCGCCGAGGTCGAGGAGGGCAGGGCGGCACGCGACGACAATGTGCTGAAGAACGCTCCCCATACCCATCGCCTTCTGCTCGGCGAATGGAAGCATCCCTATACCAAGGAAAAGGCCTTCTTCCCCTTGCGCGGCCATGTTCACGACAAATACTGGCCGCCGGTCGGCCGCGTCGACAATGTCTTCGGCGATCGCAACCTCGTCTGCACCTGCCCGCCCGTGGCCAACTACATGGAGGCGGCCGAGTAGCGGCATTTGACTGCGCGCCAAATTCTGACTAGTCTGACTAGTCAGAATTGGAAGAGATCGATGGGCAAGCATCGTCGTGTCTGGTCGCTTCAGGAGGCCAAGGCAAAATTCAGCGAAGTCGTGCGGCTCGCGCAGACAGAGGGCCCGCAAACCGTAACCGTACATGGCCGGGAAGCCGTGATCGTGTGTCCGGCTACCCCGGACAAGGCACAAGACAGAAAACTGACGGGTGCCGATCTCCTTGCGGCTCTGCGATCGGGACCGCTGTTCGACATCGACATTCCGCCGCGCCCCCGCGAAGCTACGGCCCGTGACTTCTCGTTCGAATGAACTGGCTGCTCGACACCAATGTCATATCAGAGACGCACAGGCCGAAGCCGTCGCCACTGGTTGTGAGCTGGATCTCTGACACGCCGCTTTCACAACTTCACACCTCTTCAATGAACATCGCCGAGTTGGTTTATGGTGCCAGCAAGATGGACGACATGTTCAAGCGGCGGAGCCTGGAGGAATGGATTGGAAAATCGGTACGGCCCTGGTTCGCCGGACGAATACACCAGATCACCGAAAGTGTTCTCCTGCATTGGCGCATCCTGATGCGTGAAAGGGAAATGGCTCGCGAACCGGCCCCCGCCGTCGATCTCATGATCGCGGCAGTGGCGCTCGCGAACTCGATGGGTGTGGTTAGTCGCGATGCCCTTCCCTTTGCCAAATGCGGGCTGCCCGTCTTCAACCCCTGGACCGGCGAACGCTTCAATGGCGCCTGAGCGGGACTGCCGCGGCCCTGAATCTTGCACCGCTCCATAACGGCACGCGCCGCCAGATCCTCATCGAAGCCCTCCCTTCCCGCCGCATCAGCCGGTCAGCGCTGCTGGCTCATGCCAGGCGGCACTGACAGAACAGATAAGAAAAGCCCGGCATCGTTGCCGGGCTTTCACAGTCCGTTCGAGGAACTCAGTTGAGTTTGCTCTTGAGCTCGGCGATCGACTCGTCGATCAGGGCGGCACCCCGATTGCCCTTGGCGACTTCGGCACTGAGCGCGGCGGCGGCCGCGATGGCGATTTCGGCCACCCTGTCGCGTACATCCTTGATCGCCTCGGCCTCGGCCTGGGCGATTTTCTGCTCGGCCTGGCGGGTCCGCCTCTCGATCGACTCGGTCAGGTTGCGCCGGGCTTCGGCGGCGTATTCTTCCGCATCCGACTTGGCCTGCGCCACGATGGCGGCCGCTTCCTGCTCGGCTTCGACCCGCTTGCGCCGGTAACCGTCGAGCAGGGCCTGGGCCTCTTCCCGCAACTTGCGGGCTTCCTCGAGTTCCTTGGCGATCTTCGCTGCGCGCTCGTCCAGCACCTTGGCGAGCATGCCCGGCACCTTCAGATAGACGAGGAGCGCAATGAACAGAATGAACGAGACGAGGACCCAGCTCTCGGGGTTGCCGAAGAATCCCATGATCCAGCTCCCTACTTCGCGGCCTTGGCGACGGCGCTCGCCACGTCGGCCTTGGTAATCCTGGCGCCGGTGAGCTCGGTCACGATGCTGCCGGCAATTTCGGCGGCCATCCCTTGCACATCGGCCAGCGCCCTGGCTTTCGCGGCAGCGATCGCCTTGTCGGCGTCGCCGATCTTGACCCCCAGGATCTTGTCGAGTTTGGCTTTCTCTTCGCTGAGCTCGGCCGCCAGCGCATTGCGGTTTTCCTGGGTGATGGCAAGGGCCCTGGCTCTCGCCTCGGCCAGTGCCGCCTCATAGGCCTGCAGGGCCTTTTCGGCCTCGGCCTTGAGCCGCTGCGCATTGGCCAGGTCGCCGTCGATCGTCGCCTTGCGCTTTGCGATCACCCCGCCGGTACGCGGCATAGCGACCTGCGAGATGACGTAATACAGGGCCGCGAACGTGATCGCCAGCCAGATGAGCTGTGACGGCCACGTGGTGATATCGAGTTGCGGCATGGTCCGCTCCTGTTTCCGCTCTGCCCTTGCCGGACGCAATCGCCCGGCACTGCATGCGGAGAAATGGATCAGCCGAACAGGATGAGCATGGCCACGGCGAAGCCGATGAGGCCCGTCGCTTCGGCGAAGGCGAAGCCCAGGAACAGCGTGCCGCGCTGGCTTGCCGCCGCGGCCGGATTACGCAGCGCACCGGCCAGGTAGTTGCCGAAGATCGTACCGATGCCGACACCGGCGCCACCGAGGGCGATGGCCGCAATACCTGCGCCGATCATCTTTGCTGCTTCAACGTCCATCGTGTTTTCTCCTGTCGATTGGAAAGGTTGGAATTGCCGGTCAGTGATCCACGTGCATGGCGTCGCTGAGATACATGCAGGTGAGAAGGGCGAAGACATAGGCCTGCAGCACCGCCACCAGGAGCTCGAGGCCCATCAGGCCGACCATGGCCGCGAGCGGCAACCAGCCGGCGGTGACGCCGAGCATGACCACGAAGCCGGCCATGACTTTCAGCATCATGTGCCCGGCCATCATGTTGGCGAACAGTCGGATGGAAAGGCTCATCGGCCGGATGAAGTAGGAGACGATCTCGATCACCACGACGAGCGGCAAGAGCACCACCGGCACGCCCGATGGCACGAATAGCTTGAGATAGCCGAGGCCGTTGCGGATGAAGCCGATGATCGTGGCGCCGATGAACACGACGAGCGCCAGCGCCAGGGTGATGATGATGTGGCTGGTGACCGTGAAGGAATAGGGAATGAGGCCGAGCACATTGGCAAACAGGATGAATACGAACAGCGTCAGCACGAAGGGGAAGTAGCGCCGCGCATTCTCGTGCAGGATCTCGTGAGTCATGTTGTCCACGAGTTCGTAGATGCTTTCCGCGACCGACTGCAGCCGGGTGGGAACGAGATTGGTGGGAGCCGCCAGGAACAGCGCCGATGCGCAAACCACGGCGAGCACCGCCCACAGCGAGGAATTGGTGAAAGTGAAGGTGCCGACCGGGCCGTCACCGAACAGCGGATGGATGAAGAACTGATGGATCGGGTCGATGATCTTGACCTCGCCGTGCTCCGTCGTCGCCATATTCAATCCTCGTCATCATCCTTGGCGGATGGCGCCGCCTTGTCGCCATCGCCCAAAATGTCCTTCGCCTGCTTGGAGTTGGAGAGGCGCATGACATTCACCACCCCCGCCGCCAGCCCAAATGGCATCAACGCCAGCATGATCCAGGGCGCTGTACCGAAATACCTGTCGGCGTAGTAACCCCCAACCATGCAAACCACGAGACCGACCATGAGTTCGGTGACCGCCCGCAACGCGAGTCCTGCCGCTGAACCCTCAGTCTTGTCAGGCCCGGTGCTGCCGCGCCTGGCCTGCAACGTCTTGTCGATCCGCCGTCCCAGTTCCTCAAGCTGATCCGATGGCGGCTCAGGGCCGGTTTTGATCATGGTCACGCTCGAAGAAGTGGCGGCGGCGTGCCGAGACGCCCCCCGAAATGCGGCCCTCTTCATAGTTTCAGGGGCAGATTGTGTCAAGAAGTGGATTCGCGACGTAACTTCATGAATTTGCGTGAGATTTCCACGCATGGCGGCAATGCGTCGAAAAGTCCGTTACGGCCGCGCCCCCCGGGGCCGGCACATCCGTCGCCATCCGCATCTCGAGCTTTTCAATCAATCGATTGATTGATATAAGGAGACAATGAAGATCGTTCCCCGCCGCACCGCCCCGGGCACCGCCCGCGAGAAACTGCTGCAGGCCGCCATCGATCTCTTCGGCATGCGCGGCTTTGACGGCGTCTCCACGCGCGCCATCGCCGCCCGGGCCCGCGTCAACATTGCCGGCATCGCCTATCAGTTCGGCGGCAAGGAAGAGCTTTACCGCGCCTGCACGGAGTACATCGCCGAGACCGTCCACGCCCGCCTCGTGGCCGGCGCTCTGCAGGATACGGCAGGCCTGCACCGGCTTGCCCCGGCCGAGGCGGTGGCCGCGCTGCGGGCCGTGATCTCCCGCTTCGCCCGCTTTCTGCTGGCGGCCCCGGAACTCGATCGCTTTGCCCGCATCGTCGTGCGCGAGCAGATGGACCCCACGCCGGCGTTCGAGCCGCTCTACCGCCTGGTCTTCGAGCCCATGCACACCCGCCTCTGCGCGCTCTGGGCAGCGGCGACCGGCAGCGATCCTGGCTCCGAGGATGTCAAGCTAAAGGTGTTCACCATCATCAGCCAGCTGATGTTTTTCCGTATCGCCCGCACCGCAGCCCTCCGCCGTCTCGGCTGGCAGGCGATTGGACCCGACGAACTGGCCCGCATCGAAGCCGTGGTGATGGAGTCGCTCGATGCATCTCTCGCCCGGCACGGGCAAGGAGGATCGTCATGACAACCCTGTGTTCGCTCGCCTTTCTTGCCTGGCTGCTGCCGGGCTGCACCGCCTCGCCCGAAGTCTTCCCCGGCTATGTCGAAGGCGAGTATGCCGCTTTGGCGCCGGTGGCCACCGCCCGCATCAAGGATCTCCGGGTCCGCCGCGGCGATGTCGTGGTCCCCGGCATGGTGCTCGCCACCCTCGACAGCGAGGAAACCGTGGTTGGCATCACCGCCGCCGAAGCGGGCGTGGCCGAGGCGGCGGCCCAGCTCGAGAACCTGCGCAAGGGCCGGCGCGACGTCGAGATCGAAGCGATCAAGGCCTCGCTGGCTGCCGCCCGTGCCGAAGCCGAGGCCGCCGGCCTGGCGCTGCAGCGGGCCGAAAGCCTGCTGCGCCGTGGCGTGGCAACCGAAGCCAGCGTCGATCAGGCCCGCGCCGCGGCCGCAGTGGCCGCCGGCCGCGTCAATGAGCTCTCCGCCAATCTCGAAGCGGCCCAGATGCCGGCCCGCGACGATGAGGTGCGCGCTGCCGAGGCGCGCCTTGCCCACGCCAGGGCGACCCTCTCCGAGGCGCGGTGGAAACACAACCAGCGCTTCCTCGTCTCCACCACCCGCGGCCGCGTCTTCGACATCGTGCGCCGGCCGGGCGAGATCGCCAGCCCCTCGCAGCCGATTGTCTCGGTCCTGCCCGAAGGCGCCGAACTGATCCGCTTCTACGCGCCGGAACCCGCGCTGAGCGCACTTCCCGTCGGTGGCAAGGTGGCGGTCTCCTGCGATGGCTGCCCTGCGGACCTGACGGCCATCATCTCCTATCGCGCCGCCGAGCCCGAATTCACACCGCCCGTCATCTATTCGGTCGAGCGCCGCCAGAAGCTCGTCTTTCTGGTCGAAGCAAGGCCGGAGCCCGGCAGCCCGTATCTGCAGCCCGGCCAGATCGTCACCGTCGCGCTCCTCGGGACGCACTGACATGCCGGTGATCGACGTCACCAATCTGACCAAGCATTTCGCCGGCAGGACGGCCGTGGACCATATTTCGCTCACCGTGGAGCAGGGCGAGATCATGGGCTTTCTGGGGCCCAACGGCTCCGGCAAGACCACCACCATCCGCATGATCTGCGGGCTGCTGACGCCGGATGCGGGCGAGGGCACGGTGCTGGGATTCGATGTCCGCCGCCAGAGCCGCCTGATCAAGCACGAAACCGGCTACATGACCCAGCGCTTTTCGCTCTACGAGGACCTCACCATCGAGGAAAACCTTGCCTTCGTGGCCCGGCTCTATCGCCTACGCCCGGTCGCGGACTATGTTCGGCGGACCCTCGATTCCCTCGGCCTGACGGGCCGCCGGCACCAGCTCGCCGGTACGCTGTCGGGCGGTTGGAAGCAGCGCCTGGCGCTTGCCGCCGCCATAATGCATGAACCGAAACTTCTGCTTCTCGACGAGCCGACCGCCGGCGTCGATCCCAAGGCCCGGCGCGACTTCTGGGACGAGATCCACGAACTCGCGGCGCGCGGCCTGACCGTCCTTGTCTCGACGCATTACATGGACGAAGCCGAGCGCTGCAACCGCATCTCCTACATTTCGATGGGGCGCATGCTGGCGGTCGGCACTGCCGAGCAAGTGACCGCAAGTTCGGGACTCGTCACCTTTGTGGTGAAGGGGCCCGATCTGGCCGGCGTTGCCCGCCGCCTCGCCGGCGAGCCCGGTGTCGAACAGGTCGCCCCCTTCGGCAATGCCTTGCATGTGGTTGGCCGCGATCTCGCGGCACTGACGGCGGCGCTCGCTGCCTTCACCCGCAGGCGCGGCTATGCGGTGGAGCGTGGTGAGACCAGTCTCGAAGACGTCTTCATCCAGTTCATGGGCAGGGGCAACGGGCCATGACAGGTTTCTCCCCGTCGCGGCTCGCCGCCCTGCTGTTCAAGGAACTGGTGCAGATGCGCCGCGACCGCCTCACCTTCGGTATGATGCTGGGCATTCCGCTGATGCAGCTCATGCTCTTCGGCTACGCCATCAACACCGACCCCAAGGCGCTGCCCACCGCCCTCGTCACCGCCGTCTCCGACCGCTACACAAGGGCCATCACCGCGGCCATCGAAAGCAGCGGCTATTATGACATCGTAGCCACCGGGCTCACCGAAAGCCAGGCCGACCACCTGATGCTGAGCGGCGATGTCGCCTTCATCGTGACCATCCCCAGCGACATCGGCGCCAGGGCCCAGCGCGGCGAGCATCCGCAGATCCTGGTCGAGGCCGACGCTTCCGATCCCGCCGCCTCGAGCGGTGCCGTGTCCGCCTTGAGCACCGTGGCGCAGCGTGCACTGCGCCGTGAACTCGGCACCGAAGCGCAGGCCACCACCCAGACGGCTTCGAGCCTCGACATCATCGTGCACCGGCGGTTCAACCCGGAAGGCATTACCCAGTACAACATCGTCCCCGGCCTGCTCGGCGTCATCCTGCAGATGACCATGGTGATGATGACCGCCATGGCACTGACCCGCGAGATCGAGCGCGGCACCATGGAGAACCTGCTCGCCATGCCGGCGACCCCGGTTGAGATCATGATGGGCAAGATCCTGCCCTATGTCGGCATCGGCGCCGTGCAGGTGATCGTGGTGCTGACCGCCGCCAAGCTGCTGTTCGGCGTGCCCTTCATCGGCAGCCTGGGACTTCTGCTCTGGACCATCCTGCTGTTCATCGTGACCCTGGTGCTGATGGGCTACACGATTTCGACCTTCGCCCGCACCCAGATGCAGGCCATGCAGCTGACCTTCTTCCTGTTCCTGCCCTCGATGCTGTTGACCGGCTTCATGTTCCCCTTCCGCGGCATGCCGGACTGGGCCCAGGCGCTGGGTGAGATCCTGCCGCTCACCCATTTTCTCAGGATCATCCGGGCCATCATGCTGAAAGGTGCGGGGTTTGTCGACATCCGCACCGAGGTTGTCGCCCTCGCCGCATTCGCCGCCGTCATGATTGTTGCCGCCCTCTTGCGGTTCAGGCGGACGCTGGATTGACGAAGCGCGGCTCAGCGGCCGGGCCTCACCCGGCCTCGCGCAGTGCTTCCGCCTGCTCGAGATTGACGGAAACGAGCTGCGATACGCCGCGCTCCATCATGGTGACGCCGAACAGCCGGTGCATGCGCGCCATGGTGAGCGGATGGTGGGTGATGATCATGAAGCGTGTCTCGGTGCGTTCCAGCATCGCATCCAGCAGGTTGCAGAACCGCTCGACATTGTGATCGTCGAGCGGCGCATCGACCTCGTCGAGCACGCAGATCGGCGACGGGTTGGTGAGAAAGACGGCGAAGATGAGGGAAAGCGCCGTGAGCGACTGCTCACCGCCCGACAGCAGTGACAGCGTCGTCGGCTTCTTGCCGGGTGGATTGGCGATGATCTCAAGCCCCGCCTCCAGCGGGTCCTCCGACTCGATCAGTTGCAGCTCCGCCTTGCCGCCGCCGAACAGTGTCGCGAACAGTTCGCCGAACTTCTCGTTGACCGTACCGAAGGCGTCGAGCAGGCGCTGCCGCCCCTCGCGATTGAGGCTGCCGATGCCGCCCCTGAGCTTGGCGATCGCCTGCACCAGATCGTCACGCTCGCTCTTGAGTCCGTCGAGCTGCTTTGCTACCGCCTCCGCTTCCTCCTCGGCACGCAGGTTGACGCCGCCCAGCCGCTCGCGGTCCTCGCGAAGGCCCGTGAGCCGGCGTTCGATCTCGTCCTGTGGCGGGATTTTCTCGGCATCGAGCCCGGCCTGGCCGATGATTTCTTCCGGCCGGCACAGCAGGGCCTCGGCGATCCGGCGCTCGCAATGCTCGTGCCGCTGCATCGCTGCCTCGAGCTTTGCGCCGAGCCGGGCATGCTCCTCGCGCGACGCTGACAGCTGCTCCTGTGCCGCGCGCAGTTCCTGGTCGGCAGCGCGTACCGCATTCTCGGCTTCCTGCAGCGCATCGGCAGCGGCCTGCCGCTCGCGCTCCGCATCCTGCAATGCACTGAGCAGCTTCCGCCGCTTGTCCTCGAATATCTCCGGCAGCGACGCGAGCTCGGCCAGCGCCGCCCGCGTCTCTTCCTGGCGGCGGCTCAGCAGTTCGATCTGCGCCCTGGCCTTGCCCGACCGCTCGCGCCATTGCCGTTCTTCCGTTTCGATTGCCTTGAGCCGTTCGGCCCTGGTCCTGGCTTCGCGCTCGAGCCCGTCATGACGCGCCCTGACCTCGCCATAGGACGCCCGCTCGCCGTTGACCCGCTCACGCAGGTCCTGCAGCTCGGCGGCCAGGCCATCAAGCCCCGGCACCAGCGCGATTTCTGCGGCGAGCCGGTCATGGGCGCCCTGCGCCTCGCCAAGCGCTTGCTCGACGCGCCGCTGCGCCTCGTCCAGGGCGCTTGTCTGCGCCAGCCGTTCGGAAATCTGCCGCTCGTATTGCGCCAGCGCCCGCCGTGCCACCTCGACCGACGACGTCGCCGCCCGCCAGGCCTCGCGGGCCTCGCGTTCGTTTCTGACCGCCGTCTCGACCGCCAGCTTTGCCGCTTCGAACTCCGAGCGCGCCGCATCGGCGGCGGCACCGGCCGCGCCCATCTCGACTTCGAGACCGGCCAGCCGGTTACGCTCCGAAAGCCGCTTGGCTGCGGCCGATGGCGCCTCGGCGGCCGCGGTGAAGCCGTCCCACCGCCAGACATCGCCCTCGCGGCTCACCAGCCGCTGGCCCGGGCGGAGCTGCGCCTGCAGCGCCTGGCCGACGCCGCGCGACACCACGCCGATATGCGCCAGCCGCCGCTGCAGGGCAGGGGGGGCCGCAACGAACTGGCTGAGCGGTACGGCTTCTCCGGGCAACGGCGCCACGCTGTCGAGCGGCGGCAGGCCGCGCCAATGCACCGGAGCCGCTTCATCGGCCGGGGCATCGATGTCTTCGCCGAGGGCCGCGCCGAGCGCTGTCTCGTAGCCACGCTCAACGCTCACCGCATCGACCAACGGCGGCCACAGGCCGCCGCTGCCGGTGTCGAGCAATTTGCTCAGCGTACGGACTTCCGTTTGCAGGCGTTCGGAATTGCGCCGCGCCTCGTCATAGGCCTGCCGCTTTTCCGATTCGGTCTGCCGCGCCGCCCGCACCGCCGCCTCGGCGGCGTTCGCCGCCGCCTCCGACTGACCCTGCACGCTCAGTGCCGCCTCGACCGCCTGCGCGAGCTGCGCGCCGTCGCCGGCATTTCCGGCCGCAGCCAGCAGTGCCTCGCGCCGCGCCGCGACGTCCTGCGCCTCGCGCGTGAACTTGGCGATCCGCGCGCTCTGTTCCTCGATGCTGCGCTGCAGGGCATTGCGCTGGGCAGTGAGTTCGGAAAGCCTGGCCGCCGCGGCATCTGCCGCTTCCTGTGCCGCTGCCAGGGACGCGGCCGCCTGCTGCAGCTGGTAGGCGGCCTCGGTCCGCAGCGCCTGATCATTGCTCTGCGCCGCCACCAGCGCGGTGCGTTCTTCGTCGAGCCTGACGATCACCGTTTCCGTGTCGCCTATCGCCTCATGCTCCCGCGCCAGGTCCGATCCGATCTGGATGAGGCGCTGATCGAGTTCGGCCTTGCGTGCCTCGGCCCGCTTCTGCTCTTCGTCGAGATTGCTGCGCTCGATGGTCAGGCGCTGCAGCACGGCCGCCCGCACCGTCTCCTGCTCGCGCAGGCCCGGCAGTTTCTCGCCGAGTTCGTCGCGCGACCTGAGCTTCGCCGAAGCTGCCCTTGTGTGTTCGCCAAGGACACGGGTGGCTTCGTCGAGGCGCTGCCGGTCATGCGCCGCCGCCGCCGCGGCGTCCTTCCAAGCCACATACAGCCCCGCCGCCTCGAGCTTGCGGATCTCGGCAGAAATCTGCTTGTATTTCGCCGCTTGCCGCGCCTGGCGCTTGAGACTGTTGAGCTGGCTTTCGAGCTGGCCGATCACGTCTTCGACGCGGGCCAGGTTCTGTTCCGCCGCCCGGAGCTTCAGTTCTGCTTCATGGCGCCGCGTATGCAGCCCCATGATGCCGGCCGCCTCTTCGAGGATGAGCCGCCGCGCCTGCGGCTTGGCATTGATGATCTCGGCGATCTGCCCCTGCCGCACCAGCGCCGGCGACCGCGCGCCCGTCGAGGCATCGGCGAACAGCAACTGCACGTCGCGTGCCCTGACGTCCCGGCCGTTGATGCGGTAGGCCGAGCCCGCCTCGCGCTCGATGCGCCGCGATACTTCGATGATTTCGCTGTCGTTGAAGGCCGCAGGCGCATCGCGGTCCTCGTTGTCGAGCGTCACCATGACCTCGGCCATGTTGCGGGCGGGGCGTGACGTCGTGCCGGAGAAGATCACGTCCTCCATGCCGGAGGCCCGCATGTTCTTGTACGAATTTTCGCCCATCACCCAGCGGAGCGCCTCGAGCAGATTGGACTTGCCGCAACCGTTCGGCCCGACCACGCCGGTGAGGCCGCGCTCGATCAGGATTTCTGTTGGTTCGACAAACGACTTGAAGCCCGAAAGCCTGAGCCGGGTAAACTTCATCTGCTCCTGTTCCTTCGCAAAGCGCCCCTCACCCCAGGAGCGGATCGATCACTTTTTTCATGTCCTCGATGGTCTGCTCGCCATGGTAGCGCTGGCCGTTGATGAAGAAAGTCGGGATCGAATCGACACCGAATACCTCCGCCTGGCGCCTGACGTCCAGAATGCCCTTGGCGACAGTCTCGTTTTTCAGGCAGGCATCGAAATCCGCCCGGCTCATGCCGGCCAGTTCGGCGATCTTGAACAGCCCCTCCACCGGATTGGGGAACCACATTTCCTGCTGTTCGAAGATCATGCCCATGATGGGGAAGTATTTGTCCTTGGGCGCGCAGCGCGCGATCATGAACCCGGCCAGACCTGCATCGTTGTGCGGAAATTCGCGCATGATGAAGCGGATCTTGCCGGTATCGATATAGTCGCGCTTGAGGTCCTGGAAAGTTGTTTTGTGGAAATTGGCGCAGTGCGGACAGGAGGCCGAAGCATATTCGATCACCGTGACCCTGGCGCCCTCCGGACCCATCGACATTTCGCCGATCGGTGACGGTTCGTTGAGCTTGGACAGGTCCTGCGCGACGGCCGGGCCGGCAAGCGCAAGCGCAGTAGCGCCGAGAATCAGTTGACGACGGTTTGCGTACATGGTGGCTCCTGACTACTAGATATTGAGGTCTGAAACAAATCCGTCATTTGGCCTGTGGAGAAACGCGCGGCTTGCCCAGCGCCCCGCGCCCCAACCTGGCCAGCGCTTCACGCAGCCGCTCGTCGGCAATGGCCGCCAGCTTGGCCTCGAGCGCCTCGGCTGTTTCCGGCGGGAGCGGCTCGGGCGCTGCCCGGCTTGCCGGACCCAGTGCCTTATGACCTTGGGTAACCTTGATCGAGGCAACCGCCTGATAGCCGAGAAAGGCATTGATCCGCTCGACGATGAGCGCTGACTGGTAATGCAGGTCGAGGGCATGCCCCGGAGCGCTCCGGATAACCAGTATGCCTCCCGGCGCATCCGCTCCGGCGGCCCTGGGCCACCTGATCCGCTCGGGCACGCAGATGGCGGCCAGTGCTTCGCCGACAATTGCCGGCCATTGCGTCATAAGGTCGGCCGCGCCGCGGCCGCGCTTGGCGAAACTGGCGCCAGTGAGGGCGCGGAAATGGCGGTCGAGAGTTTCCATTGTCGAATGCCTTGCGGCACTCCATTGTCATTGCACCATGGCGGAACAAGGGCCGGATTCGCAAGCAACTGTCGCGCTGCTCGCGTGGTATCGCTCACATGCGCGTGATCTTCCCTGGCGGGCGCGGCCCGGCGACATGCCCGATCCCTACCATGTCTGGCTGTCCGAGATCATGTTGCAGCAGACCACCGTGGCCGCCGTGAGCCGCTACTTCCTGCAATTCATCACCACCTGGCCCAGCGTGGCAGATCTCGCGGCCGCCCCGCTCGACGACGTGCTGCGCGCCTGGGCGGGACTCGGCTACTATGCCAGGGCCCGCAACCTCCACGCCTGTGCCCGTTCCGTGGTGGACGACCATGGCGGCCGCTTCCCCGCTTCCGAATCCGCCTTGCTGAAGCTGCCCGGCATTGGCCCCTATACCGCTGCCGCCATCGCCGCCATTGCCTTCGGCCAGCGGGCCGCGGCGGTGGACGGCAATGTCGAGCGCGTGATTTCGCGCTTTCATGCCATCGAAACCCCGCTGCCCGGCGCGAAGCCGGAAATCCGCGCGCGCACGCTCGCCATGGTTCCTGCCGCAGGCGCCGGCGACTTCGCCCAGGCTCTGATGGACCTCGGCGCCACCATCTGCACGCCAAGGCGCCCCCGTTGTCCAGATTGTCCGTGGGCTGATCATTGCACCGCACGCCAGCTCGGCATCGCCGATACGCTGCCGCGCAAGGCCCCCCGGAAGCCGCTGCCGGTCCGCCGGGGGATAGCCTTCTGGATCGAGCGCAGCGACGGCGCGGTCCTGCTGCGCCGCCGGCCCGACAAAGGCCTGCTCGGCGGCATGATGGAAGTGCCTTCGACCGACTGGCGGCCGCAACTCCCGGACGACCCCGCCCCACCGCTGGCGGCCGAATGGCGCAAGGGGCCGAAGGTCGCCCATACCTTCACCCATTTTCATCTGGAATTGGATGTCTGGCGGACCCATGTCGCGACGGAGACGGCCCCGGTGGCCGGGGGCAACTGGGTTGCCATGGGCGACCTCCATGCTGAAGCCCTGCCCAGCCTCATGCGCAAAATCGTGACGGTTATCACGAAAAATCCTGTCGTTAAAAACCCAGAGAAGCAAAATAGTCCTTGACACCGCGTGGTCGATAGGGTAGGAATCACTAATCTTCCACACATGGGTCACAGGCTGGAGCGCCGCCCGCCAGACAGATGGCGCCGGCGCGCTTCTGCGCTGGCCCCTGCCTGCACTGGAGATTTTCGATGCGACATGTCCATCGTCTTTTGCTGCTGATCGCGTGTCTCTTGCCCCCGGTACAAGCACCCACCGCCGAGCCTGCCTACGACTGTGGGAAGGCCGAAGCCGCGGCCGAGAAACTGATCTGCGAGGATGCCGAACTGGCACGGCTCGACCGGGAAATGCAGCGGCTCTTCGGCCTGGCTGCAGGAGCCGGCCTGCCGGAGTCCGCGCTCAAGGATCTGCGGGCCCATCAGCGCGGCTGGATCAAGGGCCGCAACGAGTGCTGGAAGGCGGCCGATCTCCGCCACTGCATTCTTGGCGCCTATGCGCTGCGTGTCCACGCATTGCGGCGCGACTACCCGGCGGCCCGAAGCCGCGACGACGAAGGGATCAGCTTCGGCCCGGACCAGTTGACCTGTGACGGCTTCGCCGCGCCGATTGCCGTGACCTTCGTCAATGCCGGAACCGCGCTGGCCCTGCTCGCCTGGGCCAACGAGACCCTGCTGGTCAGCGATGTCCCCTCGGCCTCCGGCGCCAGATACGAGGGACCATAGCAGGGCGGCACCGCCACGTTCTTGACCAAGGACAATGATGCGATGCTGATGCTGCCGGGGAGGCCAAACTACAGATGCAGGATTGAAGTGGTAAGGTAATCGCGAGGGGCTTCGCCGGGATCCTTGATGCCTAAAGCGCCGCTTTCCACGCCTTCTCCCATTGCGCGACAACGTCGTCCATTTCTTCCGCCCGATGGCGCGGGAGCCTGTCGTCGATCCTGATCCATGGCCATTGCGTGTCCACGAAAGTGTGCACGATGGGCCGGACGTCCTGGGGACGGTCCAGCGAGCCGGGTGTGATATTCGTTGCCCACTGGTAGTCGGGGTGGGTCGAACGCCACACGATGCGCGATCCGCACTCGGGGCAGAAGCCGCGCTGACCCCACTCCGATGACGCATAGAATTTGGGTTCGGCGCCCGTGAACCTGAGTGTTCCTTCCTTGACGGGCACGCCGACTTCGAACGGCTCCCCGCTGCTCTTCTGGCATTGCGTGCAGTGGCAGTAATAGGCGTTCCCGAGCAGTGCTTCCGCCTCATAGCGGACTGCGCCGCAAAGACAGCCTCCAGTCACCTTGCTTGATTTGGCGGCCATGAGTTGACCAAACTCCCTGATTTACCGGCGCCCGCCGATCTCGTCGATGTGCTTCAGCATGTCGAGGGGGTCTTCGTAGACGCGGTAGGCGCCCGCCCGTTCCAGTTCCTCCATGCCGTAGCCCCCCGAGAGGAGGCCGACACCCAATGCCCTGGCGCGCCTGGCCGCCAGCATGTCCCAGATCGAATCGCCCACCACGCAGGAGGTCTCGATGTCGACGCCGAGCTTCTGGGCCGCCGCCAGGAAGAGATCGGGATCGGGCTTGGCGTAGCGAACGAGATCGCGGGTCACGACCGGCACCTTGTCCATGTCGACGCCCAGCATCGTGAGCACCGGCCCCGCGGTTTCGATGCGGCCCGACGTGGCGATGGCCCAGGGGATACCGTTCTCGGTGAGAAAGCTGAGCAACTCGCGGGCGCCGGGCAGGGCGCGCGTGAGATGCGAGCGGCTGTTATAGTGCTTGCGATGACCGGCCCGGAGCCGCTCCAGCCGTGCCTCGTTGAGTTCGGTGCCGGTCTCGCGCGCCAGCGCCTTGGTGAAGAGACCGCCTGACATGCCGATCTTGCGGTGCAGTCGCCACACCGATACCTCGATGCCCTCTTCCTGCAATGCGTCGTGCCAGGCCAGCACATGATCGTACACGCTGTCCACCAGCGTGCCGTCGAGATCGAAGAGAAAGGCGGTCTGTTGGCGGTCAGCCATCGGGGAATCCCTTGTCGAGTGCAAGTCTGAGTGAAACGAGATCGCGCCAGGCGAGCCGCTTCTGGGCAGGCTGGCGCAGCAGATAGGCCGGATGCAGCGTTGCAAGCAAGGGAATGTTGCGCCCCTCCACCTCGACCGTGAACCACCGCCCGCGCAGCTTGAGGATGCCGTCCTTCTGACCGGTCAGGCGCTGTGTCGGCGTCGCCCCGAGACAGACGATTGCCTTGGGCTTCTGGATGGCGATGGTGCGCTTCAGGAATGGCAGGCACATCAGCGTTTCCTGCTCGGTCGGCGTGCGGTTGCCGGGCGGCCGCCAGAAGATGACATTGGTGATGAACGCCGAATTGTCCGGCCGCTCGCCCTGCCGCGACAGGCCGATCGCCGCCAGCATCTTGTCGAGCAATTGCCCGGAACGGCCGACGAACGGCTTGCCCTGGAGGTCTTCGTCGCGTCCCGGCGCTTCGCCCACCAGCATCACGTGTGCCTCCGGGTTGCCGTCGGCGAAGCAGAGCTGTGTGGCTGTCTTCCTGAGCGGGCAGGCATCGAAACCGTTGAGCGCCGCGGCAATATCGGCGAGCGTCGCACAGCCGGCAGCCATAGTACCTGCATCGCCCGGCGCTTCACTACGCGGCGCTTGCGCCGGCACGACTGGCGCCGGCGCGGCAAGACGGTTCACCGGCACTTCGCCGACCACCTCATCGGCACCCATTTCGGCGAGCCAGGCCAGGGCCTGTGTCGCCGCTTCCGGCGTCATGTCTTTGCGCTTTCCCAACATGTCGGAAACGATCGCTTGTGCGTTGCGGGACGGTTACTATAACAGGCGCCATTTGAACTGACAGCCCCGCGGGAGGTTCGATCGTGGAAGAGATTCAGCGTGAAGCGATGGAATATGACGTCGTGATCGTTGGCGCCGGCCCTGCGGGGCTTGCCGCCGCCATCCGCCTCAAGCAGCTCTCGCCCGACACCACCGTCTGCGTGCTGGAGAAAGGCTCCGAAGTGGGCGCGCATATTCTCTCCGGCGCCGTCATCGATCCGGTCGCCCTCAACGAACTGATTCCGGACTGGAAGGAAAAGGGAGCCCCGCTCAACACGCCCGTCACCGAGGACCGCTTCTACGTGCTGGGCCCCAAGGGTGCCATGCGACTGCCCAATGCCCTGATGCCGCCGCTCATGAACAACCATGGCAACTATGCCGTCTCGCTCGGCAATGTCTGCCGCTGGCTGGGCCAGCAGGCCGAGGCTCTGGGAGTCGAAATCTACCCGGGCTTTGCCTGTTCCGAGGTTCTCTACCGCGAGGACGGATCGGTGCGCGGTGTGGTGGCCGGTGTTTTCGGCATCGCCAAGGATGGCAGCCGCAAGCCCGACTTCCAGCCGGGCATGGAGCTTCTCGGCAAGTATGTTCTGATTGCCGAGGGGGTACGCGGCTCGCTCGCCAAGGAGATCATCGCCAGGTTCAATCTGTCGGAAGGCCGCGAACCGCAGAAATTCGGCCTCGGCATGAAGGAACTCTGGGAAGTTGCGCCGGATGTCCACCGGCCGGGTCAGGTCACCCACACCATGGGCTGGCCGCTCGGCACGCGGACGGGTGGCGGTTCGTTCATGTATCACCTCGAGGACAATCTCGTCTCGATCGGCTTTGTCGTGCATCTCAACTACGACAATCCCTATCTGTTTCCCTACATGGAATTCCAGCGCTTCAAGCACCATCCGCTGATCGAGCCGGTGCTGAGGGGAGGCCGCCGCATCGCCTATGGCGCCCGGGCCATCACCGAGGGTGGCTTCCAGTCAGTGCCAAAGCTGGGCTTTCCCGGTGGCGCGCTCATCGGCTGTTCCGCAGGTTTCGTCAACGTGCCGCGCATCAAGGGTTCACACAATGCCATGAAGACCGGCATGCTGGCGGCCGAAGCCGTCCATGACGCACTCGGCGAAGGCCGAAGCGGCGATCTCGGCGCCGATTACCAGCCGGCCTATGAGCGCTCCTGGGTTTATGAGGACCTGCGGCGGGTGCGCAACGTCAAGCCCATGTGGTCGAAGCTGGGCCTGGTCGGCGGCCTGGCGCTGGGCGGCCTCGACATGTGGCTGAACCAGCTGTTGGGCAGCGGTCTCGGCACCTGGAAGCACGGCAAGCCCGATCACGCATCGCTGAAGCCGGCCAAGGACTGCACGCCCATCGACTATCCCAAGCCTGACGGCGTGATCTCCTTCGACCGCCTGACCAATGTTGCCTTCTCCGCGACCAACCATGAAGAGGACGAGAAGGTCCATCTCCAGCTCAAGGACCCCGCCATACCGATTGCAGTCAATCTGCCGACCTGGGCCGAACCCGCCCAGCGCTACTGTCCGGCCGGCGTCTATGAGGTCGTGGAGGAGGAAGGCAAGGGGCCGCGCTTCCAGATCAACCACCAGAACTGCGTGCACTGCAAGACCTGCGACATCAAGGATCCCTCGCAGAACATCAACTGGGTGGTGCCGCAGGGCGGCGAGGGGCCCAACTACCCCAACATGTAGCCCCAGCCCGGTAATTCACTTGCGGTAACCAAGAAAAAACCTCATTTCTTGAGAATGAAGGCTGGCCCCGCGGGGCGGCACCGCCTCATGGCGGAGAAACCGGAAGGACATGCAGCATCTCGTCAAACTTGCGACGGCGGTACTCACCCTCGGCGCCCTGACTTTCAGCGCCCCGGCCCGGGCCGGTGTCGAAGACATCCGCTACGGACTCGAATCCCTTTCCGGCGACTATCTGGCCGGCCGCTTTGCCGGCAAGCTTCGCGACATGGATGTCGCCGCACGCTACTTCAACCGCGCCCTGGTCGACGATCCTGACAACCCGGTGCTGATCGAACGCGCCTTCGTGCTCGACCTTTCGGCCGGGAATATCAAGAATGCCGAGGAGTTTGCCGTCCGTGTTCTCGGTTTCAACAGCCAGCACCGCATGGCGCGCCTTGCGCTGGGCCTGCGCGACCTGCGCGCCGGCCTGTACCGCGAGTCCCGCGAGCACTTCAAGAAATCCGCCTACACGCCGGTGGGCGAATTGACGTCGGCGCTGTTGACCGCCTGGAGCTTCGCCGCCGAGAAGCAGTTTCCCGAGGCGATGAAGGCACTCGACACGCTGGATGCCAACGACAGCTTCGCCAATTTCAAGTCGTTCCATGGCGCCCTGATCGCCGACTTCCTCGACCAGCCGTTGCGCGCTGAGCCGCTCTACAAGCAGTCGCATGAGCAGGTGGGCAACTCGCTCCGCGTCGTCCAGGCCTACGGCAACTTCCTGCAGCGGCAGGGCCGCATCGAAGACGCCCGCCAGCTCTACCGGAATTTCCTCGCCACTTCGGACCGCAACCCGGTGATCACTGCCGCCCTCAACGGGCTCATTGCCGGTCAGACGCCGCGCCGCTTCGTCGACAGCGCCGCGCAGGGCACCGCCGAAGCCATGTTCTCCCTGGCCAGCGCCCTGGCCGACGACCAGGGTCTGGAAGTCGCCCTGATCTATGCGCAGCTTGCGCTTTCGATGAAGCCGGATTTCGACGTGGCGATGACACTGCTGGGCGACATCTACGAGGACATGAACCAGCATGAGAAGGCGATCGCCGCCTACGGCGCCGTACCGCCGAGCTCGACCCTCTATACCAACGCCCAGATCGAGATCGCGGTGAGCCGCCAGCGCCTCGAAGAGCCTGCCGCGGCAAAAAGCCAGCTGCATGCCATCCTGGCCAAGGAGCCGCGCAACTACGATGCCTGGGTGACGCTCGGCAACATCCACCGCAACAACGAGGAGTTCAAGGAAGCGGCCGACGCCTATAGCAAGGCGCTCGAACTCGTGGCGGTCGCAACCCGCGAGCACTGGAACACTTACTATTACCGCGGCATCGCCTATGAGCGCATCAAGTCATGGGACAAGGCCGAGGCCGATTTCCGCAAGGCGCTGTCGCTCGAGCCCGACCAGCCCATGGTGCTGAACTATCTCGGCTATTCCCTGATCGAAAAGAAGATCAACCTGCCGGAAGCGATGGAGATGGTGCGCAAGGCCGTCGAACTGCGGCCCAATGACGGATACATCGTCGACAGCCTCGGCTGGGCCTATTATCAGCTGGGCGATTACGAGGAGGCCGTGAAGCATCTCGAACGCGCCGTCGAGCTGAAACCTGCCGATCCGACCATCGCCGCCCATCTCGGCGACGCCTACTGGCGTGTCGGAAGGCGTCTCGAGGCCCGCTTCCAGTGGCAGCACGCCAAGGACAACAAACCCGAGCCCGACCAGCTCGCCGAGATCGAGAAGAAACTGGTCGATGGCTTGCCCGATGAAGCGCCCGTGAAGCCGGCCGAGAACGAAGTCGAGCCGGAAAAGAAGGGTTGATCGTCACCGAGACGGCACGCGCCAAGGTCAATCTGGCGCTGCATGTGCTGGGCCGCCGCAGCGACGGTTACCACGAGCTCGATTCGCTGGTTGCCTTTGCGGATATCGGCGATGTTCTGCGCTTTGCGCCCGCCGAGCATTTCCAGCTGGTGATTGACGGCCCGTTCGCGCCCGGCCTCGACACCGGCGAATCGAACCTCGTGCTCAAGGCCGCGCGGGCGTTTGAACGGCAATGGCCCCAGCTGACTGTGCCGGCCACGATCCGGCTGACCAAGAATCTCCCCGTTGCTTCCGGAATCGGTGGCGGCTCGGCCGACGCCGCGGCGACGCTGCGCGGATTGCTGCGCCTGTCGGGCGCCGTCCCTGACCCGGGCGAACTCGATCGCCTGGCTCTCGGCATCGGCGCCGATGTGCCGGTCTGCCTCCGCCAGACCGCCTGCCGCATGCGCGGCATCGGCGATTCGATCAGTCTACTGACGGATTTCCCAGGCTATCCCGCCCTTCTGGTCACTCCCGGCGAACCGGTTGCGACCGCCGCGGTGTTCCAGCGTCTGGGCCTGGAACCCGGGCAGTCTCACGCCGCCGCCATCGTCGATGCCGACGGTTTTGCGGGGTGGCGCAATGACCTGGAGCCCGCCGCCCTGGCGCTGGCTCCGGTCATCGCTGACGTGCTGGACCGCCTGCGCCGCAGCCGGGGCATCCGGCATGCCGCAATGTCGGGTTCCGGCGCGACCTGTTACGGCCTGTTCGGCTCGCGCCAGGAGGCTGCCCGGGCAGCACAGGACCTTCCGGCCGCCTGGTGGCATGCCGTTGTCGAACTCGCCTGACGGGTGGGCTGCCGCATTGACGCGGCTCAATAGGCCCGCGCCACGCAGAAATCGACGGCCTCGAGCAGCGCCGCCTTGTGTTCGCTCTCCGGGAAGATAGCCAGCGCATCGCGCGCGATGTCGCCGTAATGGGTGGCGCGGTCGATCGTATCGGCCACCGCGCCATGCCGCTCCATCAGCTTCTGGGCATAGGTGAGGTCATCCGGCGTCTGGTTGCCGTCCTCCAGCGTGCGCTTCCAGAAACTGCGTTCCTCCTTGCTGCCGCGCCGGTAGGACAGCACGACCGGAAGCGTGATCTTGCCCTCCCGGAAATCATCGCCGACGCTCTTGCCCATCTGTGCCTGCCGGCCGGAATAATCGAGCGCATCGTCAACCAGCTGAAATGCGATGCCGAGGTTCTTGCCGTAGGATTCGAGCGCCTCCTGCTCATCCCTGGGCCGCTGCGCGATGACCGCGCCGACTTCCGCCGCCGCCGCAAACAGGGCCGCCGTCTTGGCGATGATGACCTCGAGATAGGCGTCCTCGGTCGTGGACGTATCATGCGCGGCCGCCAGCTGCAGCACTTCGCCCTCGGCGATCACCGCGGCGGCATGACTGAGAATGCGCAGGCAGTCGAGCGATCCTGTCTCCACCATCATCTTGAAGGCCTGGCCGAGCAGATAATCCCCGACCAGCACACTCGCCTGATTGCCCCAGATCTTGCGCGCCGCCGCCTTGCCGCGACGCAGGTCACTCTCGTCGACGACATCGTCATGCAGCAGCGTTGCGGTGTGCATGAATTCGACGGACGTCGCCAGATTGATGTGGTGCATGCCTTCATAGGCGCACATGCGTGCCGCTGCGACGGTCAGCATCGGCCGGATGCGCTTGCCGCCGGAGTTGATCAAATGCCCGGCAAGCTCGGGGATCATCTCGACATGCGACTGTGCCTTGGCCAGGACCTTCTTGTTGACCTCGCCCATGTCTGCATTGGTCAGCCGGATCAATGCGTCGAGCGACGGCTCTGGCGCCCCGCTGCTCTCAAAGGGTATGACGATGCCCACCTGTCTGTCCGCCTCAACGAAATTGGTTTACTGGTTTAATGAAAGCGAGGTCCATTGTGAGCGTGGCGCGATGCCGCTCGCAACAACTATTCGTGAAGCACAAATAATGGAAACCATGGTGCTTTTCCCCGCCCGGGCGCAAGCTGCATGGCAACCCGCGAAAAATGGAGCGGCAATAGCAGATGGCTTTTTCCTTAGGTCAAGATGCCCCGCCGTGGTAACGCATCGCTAACCATCCTCAGTTCATACTGAGAACTCATGCAGATGAATACCGTGCCCAACACGCCCGTGGCGCCCCCCTCCCCACCGCCTGCCTCGGCGGTGCCCGCATCCTTGACGGAGGATGGCTTCCTTGGGGGCAGGTTGCGCATTCTCCAGCCGGAAAAGGGCTATCGCGCGGGTATCGATGCGGTTTTCCTGGCCGCCTCGGTCCCCGCCGCGGCCGGCGAAACGCTGTTCGAGGCAGGCGTCGGCACCGGTGTCGCAGCCCTCTGCCTCGCCGCTCGGGTACCGGCCGTGCACGTGACCGGTATGGAGATTGCCTCCCGCTATGCGATTCTCGCCGAGGAAAACGCCAAGCGCAACGGTCTGGCGCAGAGCCTCCGGATCATTCACGCCGATGTCAAGGAAGCCATGCGCCGCGACCTCTCGGAAATGCCCTCGCACGGTTCCTTCAGCCACGCCTTTGCAAATCCCCCCTATTTCGAGGACGGCAAGGTGACGCCGTCGCCCAGCCTGCTCAAGGCCCAGGCCCATGCCTTCGGCCCGGAAGACCTCGATCTGTGGGTGAAGGTGCTCGCCACCATGGTAACGCTCCGCGGCACCGTGACCTTCATTCATCGGGCCGAGAGCCTCGGCAAGCTTCTCGCCTCCATGGAGGGCCGATTCGGCGATATTCGCGTCGCCCCGCTCTATGCCCGCGAGGGCACCGCCGCCTCGCGCATCATCGTGCAGGGCGTCAAGGGCTCGAAGGCACCCATGCAACTGCTCCCTGGCCTCGTGCTCCATGACAAGACCAACAGCTTCACGCCTGAGGCCGAAGCGATCCTTCGTGACGGCATGGCCTGGCGCCTGCGCTGATCGGCCCCAGCACGGGCCGGCGTACCGAAACCCATATAATTTGGCCGCAATTCAAATTAAGATGCCCCCGTGCCTGGAGGTGCCGCCATGCTGAAGTTTGTGACAATCGCCCTTGCCGGTGTGCTGACCGCAGTGACCGTCAAGCGTCTTTTCGACCAGTTTCAGGCCCAGAAGGCCCGCGTCAAGGCGAGTGCTGCACCCGCCACGCCGGCGGTGACCAAGCTGCGCCAGGACCCGCGCACCGGCATCTACTATCCCGAACAATAGGCTGCGGGGATGTCCTTGACCGCATGCGGACCGGCCAATAGTTTGCCGGCCGCAGTCGAGGCAGGCGGTCCATGGCGTTAAGCCCCACCACATCGTTTCAGGATTTGATCCTGACACTCCACCAGTATTGGGGCGAACGCGGCTGCGTCATTCTCCAGCCCTATGACATGGAAGTTGGTGCCGGCACCTTTCATCCGGCGACGACCTTGCGCTCGGTTGGGCCCCGGCCCTGGGCGGCGGCTTATGTGCAGCCGTCGCGCCGTCCGAAGGACGGCCGCTATGGCGAGAACCCCAACCGCCTGCAGCACTATTACCAGTATCAGGTGATCATCAAGCCGTCGCCGCCCGACCTCCAGGACCTCTATCTCGGCTCGCTCTATGCGATCAGCATCGATCCCCGGGTGCATGACATCCGCTTTGTCGAGGATGACTGGGAAAGCCCTACGCTCGGCGCCTGGGGGTTGGGATGGGAAGTCTGGTGCGACGGCATGGAGGTTTCGCAGTTCACCTACTTTCAGCAGGTGGGCGGGCTCGACTGCAATCCCGTCTCCGGCGAACTGACCTACGGGCTCGAGCGCCTTGCCATGTATGTCCAGAACGTCGATAACGTCTACGATCTGAATTTCAATGGTCTTCCCGAGGGCCAGGGCCGCATCACCTACGGCGATGTCTTCCTGCAGGCGGAGCAGGAATTCTCCCGCTACAATTTCGAGGCGGCCGACACGGACATGCTCCTCCAGCACTTCAGGGACGCCGAGCGCGAATGCCGGGCGCTGCTCCAGAAGGGGGCGAAGGAGGAGCGCCACGAACTGGCCCTGCCGGCCTATGATCAGTGCATCAAGGCCTCGCACATTTTCAACCTGCTCGATGCCCGCGGTGTCATTTCGGTGACCGAGCGCCAGGCCTACATCCTGCGGGTGCGCGACCTGGCCAAGGGCTGTTGCGATGCCTGGAGCCGGACGGCGGGCGGCCGCGCCTAGGCCGACAGCGCTTCCACGCTGTTCTCCGCGATGAGCTGCAGCACCTTGGCCTGCGGCATCGCCTTGCCGAACAGGTATCCCTGTCCCTGGTCGCAACCCGATTCGAGCAGCGATTGCGCTTGCGCCTCGCTTTCGATGCCCTCGGCCGTGGTATGCAGCCCCAGTCCTTGCGACAGGCTGAGGATGGCGTTGACGATCACTGCATCGACGTCGCCCATTTCGATGGCACCCACGAAGGATCGGTCGATTTTGAGATTGTCGAAGGCGAACTCGCGCAGGTGGTAGAGGCTCGAATAACCGGTGCCAAAATCGTCGATGGCGATGCGCACACCGGCATCGCGCAAGGCCTGCAGCGTCTCCCGGGCAAGCATCCTGTCCTCGGCAAGGCAGCTCTCGGTAATCTCGATCTCGAGCCGGCGCGGCGACAGCCCCGTCTCGCCAAGCACGTTGAGGATTCTGAGACCCACCAGCTTGTCGCGGAACTGCACCGCCGACAGGTTGAAGGCAAGCTTCAGGTGCTCCGGCCATTCTGTGGCGTCGCGGCAGGCAATGCGCAGCAGGTGATCGCTGAGCGCAACGATGAGTCCGCAGTCTTCCGCAATCGCGATGAACTCGTCCGGGGCGATGTCCCCGAGTTCCGGATCGTGCCACCGCGCCAGCGCCTCGAAACCCACCACTTCGTTGCTGCGCAGATCGACGAGCGGCTGATAGTGCGGCTGGATGCGGCCATCGGCAATGGCATCGGCGAGCCGCCACGGCTCCGAACTCGGGTTAATGGCGATTTCCAGTTGACACGAGGCATGATTC